>JBBIJK010000001.1:0-2836 GCA_037445995.1 Actinomycetota bacterium
GCTTCGTCGGCGCTCTCAAGGCGCTCCCCTTCGTCGGGGTCAACGTCACCATGCCTTACAAGCAGGCCGCTTTGCAGCTGTGCGACGAGGTGGCGACCTTCGCGCAGATGGCAGGGGCCGTGAACACGATCCACGTCAGCGACGGTCGCCTCATCGGCTACAACACCGACGGTCGCGGGCTGCTCGAGTCGCTCGAGTCTGAGGCCGGCTTCGTTCCCGGGGGCCGCCGCGTGGTCGTCTACGGCGCGGGCGGCGCCGCGGGGGCGGCCGCCGTGGCGTTCGTGCTGGGCAAGGCCGAGTCGGTCGTGGTGGTCAACCGGACGCGCGAGAAGGCCGAGGCGCTGGTCGGTCGAGTGGCCATGTGCGCGGGGACCACAGAGGTCCTCGGCGTGTGCTCCGACGAGGAATGCGCGGAAAAGGCGGTCAGGGCGGCGGACCTCGTGGTCAACGCGACCTCCGTGGGCATGTCGCCCGAGGACCCGCCGCTCTTCCCGGTGGAGTGGCTGCGCCCTGACGCCCTGCTCTGCGACATGGTCTACCGTTCCGGTCCGACCTCCCTCGTGGAGCGGGCGCGCGCAGCGGGCGTCACCGCTCTGGACGGGCTCGGCATGCTGGTGGCCCAGGGCGCCACAGCCATCGACATCTGGGGTGAGGGCGACACGGTCCGCGCGCCCCGTGACGTCATGCGGGCCGCCGCGGAGGCGGTCCTCCGCGAGCGGGCGGGCGAGGGCTCGTGAGCGCGGCGGCGAGCGGCAAGCGGCTGGGCCGCGTGCTGGTCCAGGCGGGCGTGATCACGGCCGAGCAGCTCGATGACGCCATGAGCCAGGCGGGCGAGCGCACGCTGGCTCGCACGCTGGCCGACCTGGGCTACGCCCAAGACGACGCCATCGCCAAGGCCGTCGCCGAGCAGATGGGCCTGACCTACGTCGACCTCGGCTCGTTCGAGATCGACCCGAACGCCTCGACGATGGTCGGCGTCGAGGTCTGCCAGCGGTACCGCGTCCTGCCGGTCAAGGTCCAGGACGGCGAGCTTGTCGTGGCGATGGCCGACCCCGCCAACATCTTCGCCATCGACGACCTCCGGATCGTCAGCGGTTACGAGATCCGCCCGGTGGTGGCTTCGGAATCCGACCTCGCGAGCGCCATCGACCGGTTCGCCTCGTCAAGCACGGACGTCTCGGGGATGATTGACGACCTCGAGGAGGCCATGGGCACGGTCTCGGTCGACGAGGCCGAGGAGGACGCGGCCGACGAGAGCGCCCCGGTCGTCAAGCTGATGAACATGATCATCACCGAGGCTATCCGTCAGGGCGCCGGAGACATCTACATCGAACCGCTCGAGCGCGAGATGCGCGTCCGCTACCGCGTCGACGGTGTCTGCCAGGAGATCCTCAAGAGTCCCAAGCGTCTGCATCGACAGCTGATCAGCAGGATCAAGATCAGCTCGGGCATGGACATCGCGGAGCGTCGCGTCCCTCAGGACGGACGCTTCGGCGTCGTCCTCGACGGCAAGGCGGTCGACTTCCGTGTCGCTGTGCTCCCGTGCGTCCATGGGGAGCTGTCGGTCATAAGGCTCCTGCGCCGTGACTCCATCATGATGTCCCTTGAGGACCTGGGCTTCCTAGACCAGCCCATGGAGCGGATGATGCACGCCCTGTCACTGCCGTACGGCGCGCTGCTGGTCACCGGTCCGACCGGCTCAGGGAAGTCGACCACGCTGTACGCCGCCATCAACAAGACCAACGACCCGTCATCCAATCTGATCACGGTGGAGGACCCGGTCGAGTACCGTCTCGCGGGGCTCTCACAGGTGCAGGTCCACGAGAGGGCCGGACTTACCTTCGCGGCCGCCCTGCGGTCCATCCTTCGCCAGGACCCCGACAAGGTCATGATCGGAGAGATCCGCGACAAGGAGACCGGCACCATCGCCATCGAGGCCGCTCTCACCGGACACCTGGTGCTGTCGACCCTGCACACCAACGACGCCCCCTCGGCCGTCACGCGCCTCACCGAGATGGGCATCGAGCCGTTCCTGACCGCCTCGGCTGTCACCTGCGTTCTGGCCCAGCGGCTCGCGAGGCGCCTCTGCGCCGACTGCAAGGAGGAGTACGTCCCCTCCGAGGAATCGCTGCGGCGGGTGGGGTTCTCGTTCGAACCGGGGAACCCTCCCAAGCTGTACAGGGCGGTCGGCTGCAAGAAGTGCAACAACATCGGCTACCGCGGCCGGATGGGCGTGCACGAGGTCATGACGATGTCCGAGTCGATCGAGCGGTTGTGCGTCGAGAACGCTACGGCGGACGAGATAAAGCGCACGGCGGTGCACGAGGGCATGATGACCCTGCGAGAGGACGGGTTCGCCAAGGTCCGTTCGGGACTCACTTCGATCGAGGAGATCATGCGAGTCGTGGTCTGACACAGCCCGCAACCTCGTGTGACCCTGTTGTAACGCCCCGACCTTCATGCGATGCTAGGACCGCTGGGCCCTTCGGGGCCTAGATGAGCACGACATCACTCGGTCTCCGATGAGTGCCACGGAGGTGTCAGGACGATGCCGGAAAGCGGGATCGGCGATTACTTCATAGACATGGACGACGACGCCGCGGACGACGACGATGTCGCCGTAGCCGCGCCCGTGGTCGTCAAACCCAAGGCGGCTCCCGGCCCGGCGGTCGCTCCGGCGCCCGCGGCGCCCCAGCCCGCGCAGGCAGCGGTCCGTCCGGTGGCGCAGGCGCGACAGGCGACCCGCTAGGAGCGCCTGGCTGCCACCCTCGACCACCTGCTTGACGGGTCGCCCGACATCCAGGCCGCCGCCCTGGTGAGCCTCGACGGGTTAACG
>JBBIJK010000002.1:0-2723 GCA_037445995.1 Actinomycetota bacterium
CGAGGACGCCCAACCTCTGCCGCATCTCCCCGGCCAGCGACATGCACATGGAGGATCTCCACGCGGTGGGCGGCGTCCCGACGATCATGCGGGAGCTCGGGAAGAAGGGGCTGATCTTCGGTGAAGCGCGCACGGTCGCCGGGCGCACCATCGGCCAGATCGCGGACGCCGCGCCCGACGCTGACGGCGTGGTCGTGCGCCGCATCGACGACCCCTACTACCCGGAGGGCGGGCTGAAGGTCCTGCGCGGCTCCCTCGCGCCTGACGGGTCCGTGGTCAAGCAGTCCGCCGTCCCCGCCGAGATGCGCCGTCACACCGGCCCCGCGCGGGTGTTCGAGTCCGAGGAATCCGCCGTGGAGGCCATCTTCGGCGGTGGCATCAGGGCAGGTGACGTGATTGTCATCCGCCACGAGGGCCCGCGAGGCGGGCCTGGCATGCGCGAGATGCTGACCCCGACGTCCGCGGTGAGCGGCATGGGGCTGGCAACCAGTGTCGCCCTCGTGACTGACGGCCGATTCAGCGGCGCGACCAAGGGGCCCGCAGTGGGTCACGTCTCGCCGGAGGCGGCGGCTGGCGGGCCCATCGCGTTTGTCGAGGAGGGGGACCCGATCACGCTGGACATCGACGCGGGCACGATCTCGCTGGACGTCGCCGAAGACGTGCTCGCCCGGAGGCGGGCCGGATGGACGGCCCCCGAGATCAAGGCGACCTCCGGGTATCTCGCGCGGTACGCCCGCACCGTCTCGAGCGCCGACAGAGGGGCGGTGGTGACGTGACCGACAGGATGACCGGGGCCGAGGCTCTGGTCCGGGCACTCGAGGCCGAAGGCGTGGACACCGTCTTTGGCTACCCGGGCGGCGTGGCGTTGCCCATATTCGACGCGCTGTACGACTCGAAGTCGATACGTACCATCCTGCCGAGGCACGAGCAGGGCCTGGTGCACATGGCGGACGGCTACGCCCGGGCGACCGGCCGCGTGGCGCCCGCGCTCGTCACGAGCGGTCCTGGGGCCACCAACACGGTGACCGGCATCGCGAACGCGTACATGGACTCGATACCGCTCGTGGTCTTCACGGCCCAGGTGTCGACCGCCGTGATCGGGACCGACGCCTTCCAGGAGTCCGACATCACCGGCATCACGCTGCCGATAACCAAGCACAACTACCTCGTGAAGAACCCCTCCGAGCTGCCCGAGGTCATCAAGGAGGCGTTCCACATCGCGACTACCGGCAGACCCGGCCCGGTTCTGATCGACGTGCCTGTCGACGTGAGCAAGGGCGAGCTGGCATTCCGCTACCCCTCCTCAGTGAACCTTCCCGGGTACAGGCCGACCGTCAAGGGGCACGGCAAGCAGATAAAGCAGGCCGTGGAGCTGATCAAGCGAGCCCGCAAGCCGCTTCTCTACATCGGCGGCGGCGTGATCGCCGCAGACGCGCACCGGGAGCTCAAGGATCTGGCGGAGCTGATGCAGCTCCCCGTCGTGACCACGATGATGGGGAAGGGCGCGTTCCCCGAGGACCATCACCTGTGGGTCGGCATGCCGGGGATGCACGGCGCGAAGTACACCAATTACGCGATGACAGAGACCGACCTCCTCGTGGCGGTGGGCGTGCGCTTCGACGACCGCGTCACCGGCAAGCTGGCCGCTTTCGCCACCAAGGCCAAGATCATCCACGCGGATGTCGACCCCGCCGAGATCGGCAAGAACAAGGCCGTCGACGTCCCGATCGTCGGAGACGCCAAGGTGGTGCTCGGGGCTATCGTGGAGGAGCTTCGCAGGGGCGACGCGCAACCGCGGACCGAAGCATGGATGCGGGTCATAGACGACTGGCGCAAGCGCTTCCCGCTCCACTACGGTCACGACGGCGAGGGCGAGGTGCTGCACCCGCAGTATGTCGTGGAGCGCGTGAGGGAGCTGACCAAGGACCGCGAGACCGTCGTGGCCACCGAGGTCGGCCAGAACCAGATGTGGGCGTGCCAGTACTACACCGTCCGCTCGCCACGGACCTGGGTCTCGAGCGGCGGCCTCGGGACGATGGGCTTCGGGCTGCCCGCGGCCATCGGCGCTCAGGTGGGGCGTCCCGACGCGCTGGTCGTCGATATCGCCGGGGACGGTTCGATCCAGATGAACAGCCAGGAGATGGCCACCGCCGCGCTCAACGGGCTCCCGGTCAAGGTGGTCGTCCTCAACAACGGCTATCTCGGAATGGTCCGCCAGTGGCAGGAGCTCTTCTACGGAAAGCGCTACTCGGCCTCCGTCCTCTCGCAGGAGTGCCCCGACCTTGTCAGGCTCGCCGAGGCTTACGGTTGGCTGGGCCTGAGGGTCACTGAGCGGGAAGGTGTAGACGCGGCCCTGTCGAAGGCGTTCGGGCATGACGGCCCTGCGCTCGTGGACTGCCGCGTCGAGCGCGAGGAGATGGTCTACCCGATGGTCGCGCCGGGCGGCTCGATCGACGAGATGCTCGGCGGAGTGCCGGGCGGACCCGTCTCGGAGATGCTGGACGACGAGTTGCTCGAGGAGGTGTGGGAGTAGATGCAGCACACGATCTCGGTGCTCGTCGAGAACAAGCCGGGCGTCCTCACGCGGGTCGCTGGCCTTTTCGCGCGGCGCGGCTTCAACATCGATTCACTGGCGGTCGGCCCGACCGAGGACTCCACGCTCTCGCGCATGACGATCGTCGTCTCGGCGGCGGACACCCCGCTGGAGCAGGTCACCAAGCAGC
>JBBIJK010000003.1:0-105026 GCA_037445995.1 Actinomycetota bacterium
CAGCGGGCGGGCTTCCGCTTCCGCGCGCGGGCGGGTAGCGCCCTAGAGACCACCCAGCCTGTCCAGCGGCCAGTACGTGGCGAAGGCGACCCCTCGCAGCGCCGCGAAGGGCTGCGCTCCGAGCCACCGGCTGTCCTTGCTGTTCGGCCTGTTGTCTCCCATGAGCCACACCTCGCCGGGGCCCACGGTGTAGGGCAGCCCCACTCCACCCGGATCGGTCTCCTTGCCGTGGACGTAGGGCTCGTCGAAGGCGACACCGTCTACTGTGACGATGCCGTCGCGGATGTCGATGGTCTGCCCGGGAACCGCGACGACCCTCTTGATCAAAGCGGGCGTCTCTCCAGTGGGGTCGTCGAAGACCACGATGTCACCGGGTTCGGGCTCCCTGAACCTGTAGGCGAACTTGTTCACCAGCACCCTGTCCGAGATGGCGATGGTGGGCTCCATCGACCCCGTCGGGATGACGAACGGCTGCACGACGTAGGTCCTGACCAGCTGAGCCAGCACGAAGGCGGCGGCCAGCAGCAGCACCGTCTCGAGTATCCAGCGCAGCGCGCCACCCGAAACCTTCCGGTCGTCTGCGAGGTCGGAGTGCCCGGCGCCGAGGATCGTCTCGTCGTCCGGCGTCGTGCCATCGTGCGGAGTCTGCGCAGTCATCGGCCCTCCGGGTCTCGGTCCCCCGCGCCTTCCTCAAGGCAGCGGTCGGCGTATTCGCGTTCCTCTTCGGTCAGCTCGGCGCTCACGAGCAGGTCGGGCCTCACAAGAGCGGTTCGTCGTATAGCTTCCAGCCGGCGCCAGAGCCGTATCTTCGCGTGGTCCCCGGAGCGCAACACCTCCGGCACCTCGAGACCGGCGTGGGAAGCGGGTCTGGTGTACTGAGGGTACTCCAGCAAACCCCAGGAGAACGACTCCTCAGTTGTGGAATTCTCGTGACCGAGCACTCCGGGAAGGAGACGCGTCACCGCGTCGACTAGGATCATCGCAGGGAGCTCTCCCCCGGTGACCACGTAGTCGCCCACGGATACCTCGAGATCCGCGATCGTGCGCACTCGCTCGTCGACGCCCTCATATCGCCCGCACAGGAGCACGAGACGCGCCTCCCCCGCCAGTTCCTCCACCAGCGACTGGCGCAACGGTATCCCGCGGGGCGACAGAAGAATCACACGCGCCGCGGCGCCCTCGGCCATGAGGGTGGATACGGCGTCGAAGAACGGCTCGGGCCTCATCACCATGCCGGGCCCGCCGCCGTACGGCGCGTCGTCGACCTGCTTGTGGACGCCCGGCAACGCCCATGAGCGAAGATCGTGGACCCGCAGATCCAGGCGTCCGCTCCCCCGCGCGACCCCAAGAACGGACGCCGACAGCGGGGAGTCGAAGATGTCGGGGAGCACCGTGACGATGTCGATGCGCATCAGAGCACCGCCTCGCCTTCGCCGGGCATGAGGCCTCTAGGCAGCCTGACCTGCGCCGTACCGCGCGCCTCGTCCACGGCGAGGACCACGTCATCGATCACGGGGATCAGCACCTCGCCGTGGGGTCCTCGAACCACCCAGACGTCGTTGGCCCCTGTCACGATGATGTCCTCGACGGCGCCAAGATGGCCGTGCAGGGCGTCCGTCACCTCGATGCCCACGACGCCGGCCGCAGGCTCGACGACCAGACCCTCGAGCTGATCCCTGTGCACCAGCACCTTGCTGCCGGACAGAGCCATCGACTCCTCGGGCGAACCAAGACCCTCGACAGACAACATCCAACCGACAGCGGCGGGCTCGGCAGCCAGCACCCGGCCCGAGCGAAGCCCTTCGGTGGGAGGGACGAACCACACCGTGGCGCCTGCGGGCGGGGGCCCGATCGTACGACCACTGGGCTTGACGTACACGGACCCGGGCGCGGGACGCGCCTTCCTGACCCGCCCGACCGGCACGAAGGGCGAAGCGTCCATGGCGTCAGCCGACGACCTCCACGTCGACGCCGACGCCGTCGACAGAGCCCGAAGCCCGGCAGATGGTTCGCAACGCCTTGATGATGCGACCCTGCCTGCCGATCACCTTGCCGGTGTCGTCAGGAGCGACCTCTATCTCGAACAGTACCCCGCCGTCGGTGTCCTGCCGCGAGATGACGACCTTCTCCGGCTCGTCGACCAGTGAGGTGACGACCAGGCGCACGAGCGCCTCGGTGTCGGCCCTTGACCCCATCGCCGGCTAGGCGTCGTCGGAGGCGACTTCGGCCTCAGCGACGACGGGCTCTTCGGCGGCTACGGGCTCCTCCGCGGCGACGGGCTCCTCCGCGGCGGCGGGCTCAGCGACGACGGGCTCCTCAGCGAAGACGGGCTCAGCTGCGGCCTTCGCCTCTTCTGCGGCCTTCGCCTGAGCCTTCTTCGATGACTTGGCCTCCACGACCGGAGCGGCCTTGTCGCCCTTGGCGATGGCGATGATCTTCTCCACCGCCTCGCTGGGCTGCGCCCCTTTCGCGAGCCAAGCGTCGACCTTCTCCAGGTCGAGCTCGACCGTCGAGGGCTGGGTCCGCGGATTGTAGCGGCCGAGGATCTCGATGAAGCGGCCGTCGCGCGGCGAACGCGAGTCAGCGGCGACGACGCGGTAGAACGGCGCCTTCTTGGCGCCGGCACGGGCGAGTCGGATACGGACTCCCACTGGGTCACACCTCCGGGTCAGACGGCCCCGCCAGGGGCCGAGGGCACGCAAAGCGAGTGTGTATGATACGCGAGCCTCGGGTAGCGGTCAAAACGACGCACGAGGCTCATCTCGGCAACCCCGGGAAGCGCATCCCGCCACCGCGCTTTCCCTGCATCTTCTGCATCTGCTTGAGCATCTTCTTGGCCTCGGCGAACTGCTTCAGCAGGCGGTTGACCTCGAAGACCGCCACACCCGCCCCCGCCGCGATCCTCTCGCGCCGGCTGCCGTCGATGATCGCGGGCTTGCGGCGCTCCGCAGGCGTCATGGAGTGGATGATCGCCGCGGTCCGGTCCAGCGCCCTCTCGTCGATGTCGGCGTCCCTGATCGCACGCATCTTCCCGGCGCCAGGCAGCATCGACAGAACGTCGGAGAGCGACCCCATCTTCCGCAACTGCTTGAGCTGCGCAAGGAAGTCCTCGAGCGTCAACTCGCCGCCCCTGAGGGCCGCCTCCGCCGCGGCCGCGCTCTGCTCGTCGGCGGCCTCCTGCGCCTTCTCGATCAGCCCTACGACATCGCCCATGCCCAAGATGCGCTTGGCCATCCTGCCAGGGTGGAACGGCTCGAGCGAGTCGGGCTTCTCCCCGAGCGAGGCGAACTTCACGGGCTTGCCGGTGACCTCGCGGACCGACAGCGCGGCGCCGCCCCGGGCGTCCCCGTCAAGCTTCGTGATGACGACCCCGTCGAAGTCGACCTTCTCGGCGAAGGCGGCCGCGACCCTCACCGCATCCTGGCCCGTCATCGCGTCCACGACCATCAGCACCTGGTCGGGCCGGACGGCGGCCTTGATCCTTGCAGCCTCCTCCATCATCTCGGCGTCCACGTGCAGCCGGCCCGCCGTGTCGACGATCACGGTGTCGCGCATCCTGGCGACGGCCTCCCTGATCCCTGCCGACGCCACCTCGACCGGATCGTCGCCCGGAGCGCCGGGGTGGACGGGGATGTCAAGCTCGCGGCCGAGCGTGAGCAGCTGCTCCACGGCGGCAGGGCGCCTGAGGTCCGCTGCCACGAGCAGCGGTGAGCGCCCCTGCTTGCGCAGGTGGTTAGCCAGCTTCGCGGCGGCGGTCGTCTTGCCTGACCCCTGAAGCCCGACGAGCATGATCACCGCCGGGATGCGCTGCGAGAGCACAAGCTTGGACTCGGTCGACCCCATCAGCGAGGTGAGCTCCTCGAGCACGATGCGGACGACGGCCTGGCCGGGGGTCAGGCTCTTCCCTACCTCCGCGCCGACCGACCGCTCGCGCACCGCCGAGACGAACCGCTTGACGACCTTGTAGTCGACATCCGCCTCCAGCAGCGCGATCCGGATCTCGCGCATGGCAGCGTCGACGTCGGCCTCGGACAGCCTCCCGCGACCAGTGAGGCGCCCCAGGACGTCGTTGAGCCGGTCAGACAGGTTCTGGAACATGCTCATCCGCTATCCCCGGGCCTTTCAACGAGCCTCGCGCGGTTCAGCGGCGAGTACACGGCCACCACCCGACCGATGACGTCGACTCTCGGTGTCAGACCGAAGTAGCGGCCGTCGACCGAGCCCGGACGGTTGTCGCTCATCAGCAGGACCTCGCCGGGCGGCACGGTGCGCGGTCCCAGCGTCTCGGACGGATCGGCGGGAGTGATGACGACGGCCGACCCGTAGGACTCAGCGTTCCCGTTGACGTAGAGCGTGCCCTGGCGCAGCTCGACGACGTCGCCGGGGATCGCGGCCACCCTCTTGATCACAGGGACTTCGCCGACTACGGCTATCGACGCGTGCACCACGTCTCCGCGCTCGGGAGCGCCGTATCCCCGTGTGACCAGGATCCGGTCGCCGTGCTCGAACCCCGGCCACATGGAGTCGCCGTCGACCGCCACTGGCGTGTACAGCACGAAGAAGACGGCGAGTACCACTGCGAGCAGCAGCACGAGGGGGATGACCAGGATCGCCGCGAGCCGGTCGCCCGGACGGGCCGATACCGCATTGAGCGACGGGGGCATCGCCTCAGCCCCCCCTGACCAGCGCCGAGGCGAAGTCTTCGGCGTCGAAGGGCCGCAGGTCCTCGGCCGACTCGCCGACGCCGACCCGCAACACCGGCACGCCGATCTCGCGCACGACGGCGACCACCACCCCGGCTTTCGCGGTACCGTCCAGCTTGGTGATCGCGATGCCGTCGAGACCCAGCGCCTCGTGGAACGCCCTTCCCTGCGCCAGACCGTTCTGCCCCGTCGTGGCGTCCATCACCAGCAGGACGCTCACCGGATGCGGGCTCTCGCGCTCGGCGACGCGCCGGATCTTGGCCAGCTCAGCCATGAGGTCGGTCTTGGTGTGGAGCCGACCGGCCGTGTCGATCAGCACGAGGTCCGCGCCAGACTCCCTCGCGCGTCGCGCGGTCTCGAACACGACCGAGGCGGGGTCGGCGCCCCGCTCGCCGCGGACCACCTCCACGCCCGCTCGTCGCGACCAGATGGCGAGCTGTTCGTCCGCCGCGGCCCTGAAGGTGTCAGCCGAGCCCAGGAGCACACCGCGACCGGAGTCAGCGGCCGCCTTGGCCAGCTTCCCGACGGTCGTGGTCTTGCCGGCGCCGTTCACGCCGACCACAAGGACGGTGCGCGGGCCCGAGTCCAGGAAATCCTCACCATCCAGGCGCATCTCGGCCGCTACGGCGCTCACAAGATGCGAGACGACCGCGTCAGCGTCGGGCAACGCAAGCCTAGCGGCGTCGGAGCGAAGCCGTCCGACGATCTCGGCTGAGGCTCGCGCACCCATGTCCGCGCAGATCAGCGCGTCCTCGACGTCCTCCCAGAAGTCCTCGTCGACCTCGGGGCCCCGGCCAAGGACCGTGTTGATCTGCCCCGTGAGCGCTTCACGAGTGCGCTGCAATCCTCCGGAGAGGCGCTGGTACCAGTCTCTCATTCGTCAGCGGGGCCCAGGGCGGTCCTGTCGAGACGCTGGCTGACGACCTTGGTCACCCCGTCGGCCTGCATCGACACGCCGTACAGGACGTCCGCGGCCTCCATCGTCCTGCGCTGGTGCGTCACGACGACGAACTGGGCCCTGTCGCGCATCCCGTCCACGAAGGCCACGAAGCGCGTGAGGTTCGCGTCGTCCAGCGCGGCGTCGACCTCGTCGAGGATGTAGAAGGGGCACGGACGCGCCAGGTAGACCGCGAACAGGAGCGCCAGCGCCGTAAGGGCCTTCTCGCCGCCCGAGAGCAGCGACATCTTCTGGAGACGCTTCCCGGCCGGCTGGGCCACCACCTCGACGCCTGTCGTCTCGGGATCGTCAGGATCCGTCAGGGACAGCGACGCCCTGCCGCCCGGGAACAGGACCGCGAAGACGTCCTGGAAGTGGGCGTCGACCTCCTCGAAGGTGGACAGGAACCGGTCGCGCACCTTCCTGTCGATGGCCTTGACCACTTTGTGCAGGGCCGCCCGACCGGCCACCAGGTCGTCCATCTGGGATGCGAGCGAGGCGCGGCGTTCCTTGACGGCTTCGAACTCCTGCACCGCCACGGCGTTCACAGGACCGATGTTCTCCAAGGACTTCCGGATAGCGTGCAGGCGGTCCTGCGCGGCCTCGACATCCTCCAAGGGCTGCGACTCCAAGGCGCGCTCGAGCGGAACACCCAGGTCCTCTACGATACGCGAGGCTGCGCCGCGGACCAGGACCTCCACGCGACCCTTCTCGACGCGCACGTCGGACATGAGCGAGTTCTTCTCGTCGATCTCCGCCTGCGCGGCGCGAACCGCGTCCTGGGCCTGCCCGATCGTGTCTCGCAGGGACTCCGAGTCGGCCTGCTCGAACCTTGCACGGTCGCGCAGCCGCTCGTTCCAGTGCTCGGCGCGGGCGATGAGGACCGTGTACAGGTCGTGGACCGGCTGGATGCGCTCGCGGAGGGCCTCGAGCCCCTGCTCGGTCAGGCTGGCGGAGTCCAACGTCGCCTGCAGCTCGTCGATGTCGGCCTGGATGGCCGCGGTCTGGCGCTTGAGGTGGACCTCTCGCTCGGACACGGCCGCGATGTCCACCTGGCACGCGGACAGCCGGTCACCGATGGCTGACTCCTCGCGATAGAGCCCCTCCCGGGCATCCCGCTGGACGACGGCCAGCTCCTCCAACTCGTCGACACGAGCGCTGCACTGCTCGATCCTCGACGCCGCCTCGGCCCGCGCCGGGCGATCCTTCTCGGTCCGCTCGGCGAGACCGGCCACCCTGTTCTCTATTCCGGCCGCCTCGGAGTCCAGTTCTGTGAGCCCCTCCTCCAGGCGTCCGACCTCCTCCCGGGCAGCCTCAAGGTCCCCGGCCGCGGCGGCGACGCGCTGACCGAGCTCGAGGGCGTCCTGCTGGGCGGCGTTGAGCGCCGCTTCCGCCTCGGCAGTCTCGGCCTCGGCCTCGCCGACGCGCGCCTCGAGCGAAGCCGTCTCGTCAGCCAGCTCGTTGGCGCGGCGCTTCCGGGACAGCACCCCGGCGCCGCTGTCGGCGGCCCGGCCCAGGGACACGCGGCCGTCCGCGAAGACCGTCTCACCGGCGAGCGTCACGCGACGGGCGCCCGACGGGCCGTCCATCGCCGTCTCGAGGTCGGGGACGACGACGACGTCGCCCAGGAGCGCCTCCAGGGCCGGACGCACGGGGTCCTCGCACGCCACATGGTCGAGAAGCCTGTCGCCAGCCACCTCCGGCGCGCCGCGCATGCGGTCCAGCGGCATGAGCGTGACGTCGCCGGCATCGAGCTCTCGCAGCATCCTCGCCGCCTTGACGGCGGAGGCGCCGTCCCTGACCACTATGCCGAACAGGTCCATCCCCAGCACCGTCTCGAGCAGGTACTCGTATTCGGGCTGGGGGGTCAGCCCCTCGGTCAGGGGGGCGACCAGGCCCGGGATCTCCCTTTCCTTGGTCAGCGCCCATGCCACGGCCGGTGAGGCCGACGCGAAGGCGCGGTCGATCTCCTCGATTCCGCGGATCTCCGCGCGGGTCGCGGCGAGGGCCTCGCGGGCGTCGGCGAGGTCTCTTCGCCGGGCGTCAAGGACCCTCACGCGCTTGTCCACGTCCCCCTGCGCCAGTCGCAGCTCCTTGCGAACGCGCTCGTGCTCCTTAGCGACCTGGTCGAGCCTGGTCCTGCGGGCCGCGAGCGTGGCCTGCAGGGAGGAGCGACGAGACCGTAGGACAGCCTCCTGCTCGGAGAGCAGCTGCTCCTCGAGCGCGAAGGCCGAGAGCGCGTGATCGAGTTTCGAGAGCTCCATCCGGGCATCGTCGAGGTCCTTGCGCACCTTTCGCGCCTCTGCGGATGTCCGCGTCAGGTCCTCGTCCGCGGCCAGGCGCTGCTTCTTGGCCGCCTCGGACTCGCGGCGCAACTCGGAGAGCCGCTGATAGAGCCCCTTGAGCTTGGCGTCGGAATCGCCGCGGTCGCCCGCGAACCTCTCCAGTTCAGCGCGGCGCTCGACCAGGCGCTTCTCCGAGTAATGGAGCTTCTGGCGAAGCTCGGAAAGACGCTCGATGAGGTTCTTGCCCTTCTCCTCCAGCAGCAGCAGGCCCGAGTTGAGCTTCTCGTGAACGGCCTGCAGACGTCTCCTCTGCTCAGACAGGTCGCCTACGAACAGGCCTTTCTCCTGCAGCAGGGTCTGGAACTTCGCGAGGTCGCGCTCGCGCTCGGCGAGCCTGTAGCGGGACAGCTCGATCTCGGCCTCGTGCTCCTTCTCGCGAAGGACGGCCTTGTCCCACTCGGCCTCGAGCTCACGGAGGTTGGCCACGGCGATCCGGACGTCGAGGTCGCGCGCCTCCCCGACCAGTCTGGAGTGCTCGACAGCACGCCCCGCCTGCTTCTCGAGGGGCCTGAGCTGGCGGTCGATCTCGCGCAAGACGTCCTTGGCCCTGGTCACATGGGCATCCATGGACGCCAGCTTTCGAAGCGCGCGTTCCTTTCGCTTCTTGTGCTTGAGGACCCCGGCGGCCTCCTCGATGAGCGACCGGCGGTCCTCGGGCCTGGAGTTGAGCAGCTCGTCGAGCTTGCCCTGGCCGATGATCGAGTGGGTGTCGCGGCCAAGACCGGAATCGTGCAGGAGGTCGTGGACATCCATCAGCCTCGACGGCGTCTGGTTGATCAGATACTCGCTCTCACCGCTCCGGTACATCCGGCGGGTAATGGTCACCTCGGTGAACTCGAGCGGGACGGTCCCGTCCGAGTTGTCCAGCACGATGTCGACCTCGGCCACGCCCACGGCCGAGCGCGCGGACGAGCCGGCGAAGATCACGTCCTCCATCGCGTTGCCGCGGAGCGCCTTCGCGGACTGCTCGCCCAGCACCCACAGGACGGCGTCGGAAACGTTGGACTTGCCGCTGCCGTTAGGGCCGACGAGGACGCTCACCCCGGGCTCGAGCGTGATGTGCGTTCGGTCGGCGAAGGACTTGAAGCCCTTGAGTGTGAGCGACTTGAGGTGCAAGAGCGCCTTTCGCCGAGGTAGTTGATGCAGGACTCCGCAGGCGAGAGGGCCTGCGAGCGGTCAGTATGCTACCACACTAGCCTAGCTCCGACCGCCCCCCGACAGCGCCTCCAAGGCGGCCTCGGCGGCTGCGGCGCCCGCCTCCTTCTTCGAGCGGCCCACGCCCTGACCGAGCACCTTGTCTCCGGCGGAGACCTCCACTGTGAACGTACGCGAGTGAGGCTCCCCCTCCTCCAAGACGGTCTCGAAGACAGGCACCAGCCCTCTGGACTGGAGCAGCTCCTGCAGGGCCGAGCGCGGATGCTCGCTCACATCCGGCGCCTTGACCTGGGGGCGCGAAAGAACGCGGTCCTCGACGAAAGTCCTTGCCGCGTCCATCCCCGCGTCCAGGTAGATCGCCGCGATCAGCGCCTCCACGCACGCCTCCAGCGCGGAGCGGAGGCCGCGGTCGCCCTCCGCGATCTCGCTGGGTCCGAACAGTATGATCTCGGCCAGCCCGAGATCGGCGCCGACCGCCGAGAGGGCGCGCGTGGACACCAGGGAAGCCCGGAGCTTCGTCAGGTCCCCCTCGGCGCTGTCAGGCCTCTGCGCGAACAGGTGCTCCGCGACCAGGAGGTCCAGGACGGCGTCCCCGAGGAACTCCAGCCGCTGCCAGCTGCGAGCCGGATCGCCGGCGTGGCTGGGATGCGTGATGGCGCGCTCCAGCAGCCCTCGATCGGCGAATTCGCGCCCGAGCGCCCGTTCGGCTGCCGCGAGCCGTTCCTCGACGCCCGTCATCTGTCAGCGCGGGCGAAGACCACCGAGGTGTTGTGCCCGCCGAAGCCAAAGGAGTTGGACAGCGCTAGGTCGACGCGCGCGGTGCGAGCCGTTCCGGCGACGTGATCGAGGTCGCACGCGGGGTCGACGTCCTCGAGGTTCATCGTAGGCGGCAGGACACCCTCTTCGAGGGACCTGATGGTGATCGCGGCTTCCAGTGATGCCGCCCCGCCGAGCAGGTGGCCGTGGACAGACTTCGTGGACGACACGGCGGGTCCCGAAGCGCCGAACACCGAACGGATCGCCCCGGCCTCGGCGGCGTCGCCGACAGGCGTCGACGTCCCGTGCGCGTTCACGTAGCCGACGTCTCCCGGCGAGACCCCCGCCTGCTCCAGGGCCTCGCGCATCGCCCGGGCGGCGCCACGGCCGTCCGGCGCGGGAGCCGTGACGTGGAAGGCGTCCGCGCTGGCTCCGTATCCGACCACCTCGGCGCGGATCCGCGCCCCGCGGGCGAGGGCGATATCCCACTCCTCGAGCACGAGGATGGCGCCGCCCTCCCCCATCACGAAGCCGTCACGGGCCACGTCGAAGGGCCTCGAGGCGCGTTGCGGCTCGTCGTTGCGGGTCGACAGAGCGCGCGCGGCGCAGAATCCCGCCAGACCCAAGGGGGTGACGCCCGCGTCGAAGCTTCCGGTCAGCACGGCGTCGGCGCTGCCCCGCCGGATAGCCTCGAAAGCCTCGCCGATGGCGTTGTTGCCGGTGGCGCAGGCCGAGACCGGCGCGTAGTTAATCCCCCTCGCCCCATGGCGGATCGAGATGTGCCCTGCCGCGAGGTCGACAATCATCATCGGGACGAGGAAGGGGCTGACCCGGGAGGGCCCGCGCTCGGCCAGCAGGGCCGACTGCTCCTCCATGGTCCCAAGTCCGCCGATACCCGACCCCACGATCACCCCCACGCGATCGGCGTTCCCCTCGTCGATCACGAGCGCCGAGTCGCGCACGGCCTCTTCGGCCGCGACCATCGCGAACTGCTGGAAGCGCGAGAGGCGGCGGGCCTCCTTGGGGTCGAGCACCGCTGCCGGGTCGAAGCCGTCGACCAGCGCGGCGAAGCGCGCCGGATACTCGGAGACGTCGAACGAGTCTATCGGCCGGACCCCGCTCCTGCCTGCGACCGCGGCGGACCACGTCGCTTCGGTGCCGACACCCAGGGGCGACACCACGCCCAGTCCGGTGACAGCCACCCGCCTCATGCGAGACCCTCCCCCGTCTCGGCGCTCGCGACCATCCACTCGCGACGGAGCCTGTCGATCAGCTCTGCCGCGGTCGGGATCCCCGACACCTTCGCGGCGCTCTCGCCGGCGAACACGAGCCCCTCGACCACGTCGCCCTGCTGGGCTCGGACCAGCTTGTCGATGATGCAGTACTCCTTGCCGCACTCCTTGAGGCAGGCCACGCACTTCTCTATGTGCGGGTAGTCGCCTGTGCTGATCCGCTCGACGAAGGGGTTGCGGATGGCCCTGCCCGGAAGACCCACCGGGCTCTTCATCAGGACGATGTCCTCGTCGGTGGCGTCCACGTACATCCGCTTGAACTCGTCGGACGCCGAGGACTCGACCGTCGCGACGAACATCGACCCCATCTGGACCCCCGCGGCGCCTGCGTCCAGCACCCGCTTGATGTCCGCTCCCGTGGCTATCCCGCCGGCGGCTATGACGGGCAGGTCGACGGCGTCGATTATGCGCGGCAGCAGGTCATGGACGGACTCCGACGTCCCCAGATGGCCGCCGGCCTCCACACCCTCCACGATGACGGCCGACGCCCCGAACTTCTGCGACAGCTTGGCCACGCGCTCCGAGCCGACTATCGGCACCATGGGCACCCCCGCCTCCTGGCACCACGAGAACACATCTCGCGAGAAGCCCGCGCCCGCGATGACCAGGTCGGCCCCCGCGCCGATGGCGGCCTGCACCAGCTCGCGGAAGCGGCGGATCGCGACCATGACGTTCACGCCCACCACTCCGTCGGTGGCGGCCTTGGCGGCGCGCACCTCCTCGGCCAGCTCGTCGGGATCGAGGCCCGACCCGGCGATGACCCCGACGCCGCCCGCCTGAGCGACCGCCGCCGCCAGCCGACCCATCGAGATGCGGACGGCCATGCCACCCTGGATTATGGGCAGCCGAGCTTCGACGTCACCGATCTTGAGCGTGGGCATGTCCACGCGCATCTCCTCGCAGGTCGTCCTCGGCCGGGCACCCGGCTTGTGGCTGGGCGCCCGGCGCGCGGCGTTCGTGACTCATGAGTTCTGTTCGATGTAGCTCACAGCGTCGCCAACGGTCTTGATCTTCTCGGCGTCCTCGTCCGGGATAGAGATCCCGAACTGCTCCTCCAGCGCCATGACGAGCTCGACGATGTCGAGCGAGTCGGCGTTAAGGTCGTCAACGAACGAAGCCTCCTCGACGATCTCGTCCTCCTCGACGTTGAGCTGCTCGGAGATCACCTCGCGTACCTTCTCGAAAAGCTCCTCGTTTGCCATTCCGCGACACCTCCTTCCCGCGGGAGCCCCCGCTCAGTAGTAGGTCATCCCGCCGTCCACGGTCAGGATGTGACCGGTGATGTAGGCGGCCTCGTCCGAGGCCAGAAACGCCACAGCGGCCGCGACGTCCTCGGGTGAACCAAGCCTCCCGAGACCGATCTGACCCTTGACCTGCTCCCGGACCTGCTCGGGGAGCTTCGCCGTCATAGCCGTCTCGATGAAGCCCGGAGCCACCGCGTTGCAGCGCACTCCGCGCGAGGCGAGCTCTCGAGCCGTCGTCTTCGTCATGCCGATGACTCCGGCTTTGGCGGCCGAGTAGTTCATCTGCCCCGCGTTGCCGGCGATCCCGACGACAGAAGCGATGTTGACGATGCTTCCCGTCCGAGCCTTCATCATCACCTTCGCGGTGGCCCTGGTCATCAGGAACACCCCGGAGAGGTTCGTGCGGATGACGGCGTCCCAGTCCTCGTCGGACATCCGGACCAGCAGGCCGTCACGCGTGATCCCGGCGTTGTTGACCAGTATGTCCAAGCCGCCCAACTCCGAGACGGCCGCCGTCACGTTGGCCTCGCAGGCTCCCGGGTCGGTCACGTCGCCCTCGAGCGCGACGGCGTGACCCCCGGCGGCCACGACCTCAGCGACAAGCGCCGTGGCCTGCTCGTCAGCCCCCGGGTAGTAGTTGATCGCGACCGACGCGCCAGCGGCGGCGAGCCTGCGGGTTATCGCCGCCCCGATACCGCTCGACCCGCCGGTGACAAGGGCGCTCTTACCCTGCAGACCGATCATCTAGAGTACCTCCTCGCATATCTTCTCCAGCCCGGCGGTGCTCACCGCGTAGGCCGACAAGCCGTCGGCCCTTCGAGCCAACCCTGCCAGGACCTCGCCGGGGCCACACTCGATCATGACCGTGACTCCGCCCTCCAGCATGGCGGCCATCGTCTCCGTCCACCGTACAGGAGCGACCATCTGCTCGCCGAGCCGGCGGCGGATCACCCCGGCCTCGGTCGCCGGCGCGGGATGGGAGTTCTGTATGACGGGCACCCGCGCGTCAGCGAACTCGGTGCCCTCCAGCAGCTCGGAGAAAGCGTCGGCGGCCGGTTGCATCAGCGGCGAGTGGAAGGCGCCGGACACGGCCAGGGGGATGACCCTGCGCGCGCCCGCTTCGGTCAGGCGGCCTGTCGCGGCGGCGATCCCGTCGGAGGTGCCCGAGATGACGAGCTGGCCAGGGCAGTTGTCGTTTGCGACCCATACGTCGGCGACGTCCGCGATCGCGTCGGCCACGGCTCCCGCGTCCAGACCAATCACGGCGGCCATGCCGCCCGGGGCCTGCTGCGCACTCGCCGCCATCAGCTTGGAGCGCTCCACGACCAGCTCAAGCCCCGCCTCCACGGAGAACACGCCCGCTACCGCCAGGGCCGCGAACTCGCCAAGGCTGTGCCCCGCGACGACCGCAGGGGTGACGCCGCAATCCAGTAGCGTGACGCCCCAGGCCCAATCGGCGAGATACAGCGCGGGCTGTGCCGCCCGGGTGTCGGCCAGCTCGGAGTCGGGTCCGAGCATCGTCAGCGAACGCAGGTCCAGCCCGGACAGGGCCTCCGCGGCATCCAGAAGACGACCGAGGTCCTCGACGTCGGGCAGCTCCTCGAGCATGCCCGTCCGCTGGGACCCCTGCCCGGGGAACGCGAAGGCTGCGTGCGAGTCGGTCACTTCGCCGCCCTATCCCGCCGGCACCGCGCACAGGTCGCGCATCGCGGTCTCCGCCTGGCCGACCATCTCTTGCAGTATCGTGGCCGCGGGTTGGACCGAGGTGACCATCGAAGCCACCTGGCCCGCCATTATGCTGCCCATCTCCAAGTCACCCTGGCGCATGCACAGCGAGAGCTTCCCGGCGCCCAGCGCCTCAAGCTCCTCGGGCTTGTTCGCGCGGTCCAGCTCCTGGAGCATCCGGGAGAGTTTGTTCTTGATGACGCGCACAGGGTGCCCGGTGGAGTAGCCGGTGACGACGGTGTCACGGTCCTTGGCCCTGACGATCCGCTCCTTCACGGCCGGGTGGATCGTGCACTCCTCGGCGCACATGAATCGGGTCCCGACCTGGACCCCCTCGGCCCCGAGCGCGAACGCGGCCGCGATCCCGCGCCCGTCGGCGATACCCCCGGCCGCCACCACGGGGATGTCGACCGCGTCAGCGAGCTGTGGGACGAGCGCCATCGTGGTCAGCTCGCCGATGTGGCCGCCCGCCTCCATGCCCTCGCCGATCACAGCGTCAGCGCCGATGGACTCCATCCGCTTGGCGAGCGCGACAGTCGGCACCACGGTCAGGACCCGCATGCCACGCTCCTTGAGCCCGGTCATGTACTTCCCTGGATTCCCCGCACCCGTCGTGACCACCGGCACGCCCTGCGCCATGCAAAGCTCGACGAGGTCGTCGATGTGTGGGGTCAGCAGCATCAGGTTGACGCCGTAGGGGCGGTCGGTGAGCGCCTTGGTCTTGCGGATCTCCTCGCGGAGCACGTCGGTGGGCATGTGGCCGGCGCCGATGACGCCCAGGCCGCCCGCCTCGCTGACGGCGGCGGCGAGCTCCGCCGTGGCCGTCCAAGCCATGCCGCCCTGGATGACGGGGTGCGTGATACCGAGCATGGTCGTGAGCCGAGTAGAAAGCGCCATCCGGTGGATCATCCTCCCTGCTGTCGACGGGTCGCTGTCCATCGCACGATGGCCGCGCCCCACGTCATGCCAGCGCCGAAGCCGACCAGCGCAAGGGCATCTCCGGGCGACAATCGCCCGCTAGTATACAGTTCGTCCAACGCCAGGGGTATCGAGGCCGCGGACGTGTTACCCACCCGGACCACGTGCGAGAAGACCCTCTCGGCCGGGATGGACAGACGCTCCGAGACCGCGTCGATGATCCGCTGGTTCGCCTGATGCGGCACGATCCAGTCGATGTCGGCTGGCTCGATGCCCGCCGCTGCCGCCGCGCTGACGATGATGTCAGGGGTGGCCCTCACGGCGAACTTGAAGACCTCCGGGCCGTTCATGGTGATGGTGTTGCGCCTGTCGCCGACGTTGGCAGCGGTGCATGGGGCAGCGGACCCGCCGGCGGGGATCGAAAGCATGTCGGCCACGGTGCCGTCGGCACCTAGCTCAATCGCCAGCACCCCGGGCTCGTCCGAGGCCTCGAGCACGACGGCGCCGGCCCCGTCGCCGAACAGCACGCACGTCGTCCGGTCTGTGAAGTCGACGAACCTCGTCAATGTGTCGGCCCCGACGACGAGTATCGTCCTCGCGCGGCCGCTCTCGATCATGGCCGTGGCGGCCTGCAGCGCGTAGACGAAGCCGGTGCACGCGGCGTTGACGTCGTAAGCCGGGCAGGTCAGCCCCAGCTTGGCCTGCGCGAGACAGGCCGCGGAGGGGAACAGCATGTCCGGGGTGGACGTCGCCACGATCAGCAGGTCGACGTCGTCGGGGGTGACACCCGCGTCGCCCAGGGCCGCCGCGCCGGCGGCCGCGGCCATATCCGAGGTGGCCTCCCCCTCCGCTACCCTGCGCCGCTCGCGGATTCCGGTCCGGGAGAATATCCACTCGTCGGTGGTCTCGACCATGCCCTCAAGGTCCTCGTTCGCGAGGACGTCGGAGGGCAGGTAAGAGCCGACCCCGACTATGGTTGCTCGGAACACGCCGATGTACCTCCACGCCGGCCGGGTGCATGGTTCGCGTAAGTCTACAGAATAGGGGACGCGACGCAAGCCCGCTCTGCCGTCGCGCGGCTGCTTGACACCTCTCGCGCCACCCGCGTACGCTCCGCGCGCCCGCGACCCCCATTGCCGGACGGGAGGGGATCACATGGCTCGCGTCGCACTGGGCATGAGCGGGGGCGTCGACTCGTCGGTCGCAGCCGTGACCCTCCTGGAGGCCGGCCACGACGTCGTGGGGGTGACGTTGCGGCTCGGCCTTGACGCGCTGCACGGACGCTCATGCTGCGGCGAGGAGGAGGCGCTCCTCGCCAGGCATGTCTGCTCGCTACTTGGCATCCCGCACACGGTCGCGGACGTGTCGGAGCGCTTCGCGGCCGAGGTCGTCGCGCCCTTCGCCGACGCTTACGCGCGCGGCGAGACGCCGAACCCGTGCGTGACATGCAATGAGGTCCTCAAGTTCGCCAGCCTGCACGAGCGCGCGACGGCTCTCGGGTGCGAACACATCTCGACCGGGCACTACGCCCGCGTGGCGCGTATCTCCGATGGCGTCCTGACGGTGGCGCGGGCCCGAGACCCCGAGAAGGACCAGTCCTACTTCCTGTACCGCGTCCCGCCGCACGTCCTGGAACGCACCCTGTTCCCGTTGGGCGAGATGCTGAAGCCGGATGTCCGGGCCAAGGCGGAGGCGAACGGTCTGCCCACCGCCGGGCGGGCCGACAGCCAGGAGGTCTGCTTCACGGACGACCACGTCGCCCTCGTGACCCGGATGCGGCCCGATGCCGGGATCCCGGGGCCGATCGTGTCGGTGACCGGCGAGGTGCTCGGTACGCACGTCGGCATCGCGGGGTTCACCGTAGGGCAGCGGCGAGGCCTCGGGATCGGGGGCTCGGGGGAAGCGCTGCATGTCGTCGGGATCCGCGCAAAGGCCAACGAGGTCGTCGTCGGCGGACGCGAGGACCTCGCGATCACCGGCGTGCGCCTGCGCGACCACGTCTGGCGAAGCCGGCTACGCACCCTCAGAGCCGTCGCGCGGTGCCGGTACAGAGGGATGGACCACGCATGCGAGGCGACCCTGCACGGCGATGGAGTGTCGGTCACGTTCGACGCGCCTGTCGAGCGCGTCGCCCCCGGGCAGTCCGTCGTGCTGTACCTCGATGGCACCGTGATCGCGGGCGGGATCGCCGCCGCCGACCCCTCGCCGGGCGATCCTGGCTGGAGCAGCGATGGTCCGGCGTGCCGCGGGGTGAGTCAGTCAGGCTGACGGGAGGTCGTTCACCGACGCGCGGATCGCCTCGACCAGCCCGCCGCGCACCGCTCGCGCCGCCACCGCAAGACCCGCCGCGACAGCCTTGCCGCTGGAGCTGCCGTGGCCCTTGATCAGGACGCCGTCGAGGCCGAGCAGGGGTGCGCCGCCTACCGCCTCGGGATCGAGATCCCGCTTAATGGCCGCGAAACGTGGGCGAAGCGCCGCCGCCGCGAGGCGAGCCAGCGGCGTTGCGGTGACCTCCTCGCGGATCCTCCCGAACAGGGCCGACGACAGGCCCTCCATGAGCTTGAGGACGACGTTGCCGGTGAAGCCGTCCGTGACGACGACGTCGGCCTCGCCGAACGCCACCGCACCGGCCTCGATATTGCCGGCGAACCCGGGCTGGTGTCGGCGGAGAAGCTCGTGGGCTTCGACGGCCAACTGGGAGCCCTTCGTCTCCTCCGACCCGATGTTGAGCAGCTTGACCTTCGGGGCCTCGACACCCGCAACCACGCGTGAGTAGGCCGCTCCCATCTGCGCGAACTGAAGCAGGTTCTCCGGCTTGCAGTCCGCGTTTGCGCCTGCGTCGAGAAGAACGAACGGCTCCCGCCTTGAGGGCATCACCGTGGCTATGGCCGGCCTCGACACGCCCTCGATCCTCCCGATCACGAGAGTGCCCGCTGCCATGCACGCCCCGGTGTTGCCCGCCGAGAAGAAGCCGTCAGCCCTGCCCTCGCGCACAGCACGGCAGCCGACGACCATCGATGAATCACGCTTCGAACGGACGGCTTGCGCGGGATGCTCGCCCATCCCGATCACCTGGGACGCGTGGAGCGGCTCCACCCTGTCGTGAGCGGCTGCGAAGGGGTCCACGACTTCAGGCGGGCCCGAGAGGAGCACGTGAAGACCGGGGTCCGCGGCGAGCGCCGAGGCGACACCCTCGAGCACGGCACCGGGCGCGTGGTCCCCGCCCATCGCGTCGACCGCGATGGTCACGGGCGAGAGGCCGTCCACAGTCGGCAAGGCGGGCACCGGGTCGGGGGGCTACTCGGTGTCCACGATCTCCTTGCCGTCGTAGTGACCGCACTCGGCGCAGACCCTGTGCGGGAGCTTCACCTGGTGGCACTGCGGGCAAAGCGAGCGCGCGGGCGCACCGACCTTGTGGTTCGCGCGGCGGGAGTCCCGGCTCGCTGCGGTGGTCTTCCTCTTCGGTACCGGCATGGTGAGCCTTCCGTCCGATCGGTCCTGTCGGGACCGCCATTCACCTTCTCTGCGCTCCAGCACGAGCGCGGTTGCGCATGATAGCACAGCCCGACCGCCGCGGTGTAGGCGGGTCAGTCGCTGCCGTTCCCGCCGTTTCCGCTACCGTTTCCGTCCTCGAGCAGTTCCCCGAGGGACGCGAACGGGTGATCGGGCGCCGGTTTCGAGCGGCACTCGCAGTCCACCTCGTTCAGGTCCGCGCCGCACTGAGGGCACAGCCCTTGGCAGGCGGGATCGTGGATGGCCGAGAAGGGCACCTCGATTGCGAGCGCCGCCTCGAGAAGCGGACCGACGTCGGCGATGTTCCCCTTCAGCAGCTGGTAGTCCTGCTCCTGGGGAAGGCCGTCCTCCTGGCCCGGCTGCACGAACAGGCCGTCGACCTCGCCTTCAAGCTCGAGGTCGAAGCCGCGAAGGCAACGCGAGCACTCGGCCGCGACGGTGGCGGTGACACGGCCGGACACCAATAGGCCCTCGCCGGCGTTCACGAGGCTCAGCTCGAAGACGGCCGGGGCCTCGAGCTCGAGGTCCGACCCTCCCACGGACAGGCAACGGAGGTCGAAGCGCCCGGTGACCTCGAGCGACGCCCCGTGCTCGGACAGAACGCTGGAGACGTCGATACGGCGGTCGGGCACGACAGCGCTCCAGACGGCCTAAGGCCGCTGACCGACCTTGCCCTGCAGACGGTCCCGGCCGCGCTGCACGGCTGTCAGGAGCTTACCTAGGTTCACCTCGAGGTTGGCGAGCATCTCGTCGGCGTAATCCTCCGCCCCCAGCCTCACCTCGCGCTCCCGGGCCTTGGCGTCCTCGAGGATGTCAGCCGCCTGCTGTTCGGCCAGCTTGACGACCTCCTGTTCGGCGGCGATGGCGTGGGCGCGCTCGCGCGCCTCCTCCAGCACCCGGTTGGCCTCCTTCTCGGCCTCCTCGAGCATCTCCTGGCGCTCCTTGAGGACCCAACGGGCCTGCTTGATCTCGTCCGGGAACTGCGCCCGGATCTCATCGATGATCTCGAAGACCTTCTCAGGGTCGACCATCTTGGACGAGGAGAACGGGACGGTGCGTCCGCCGTCCACGATCTCCTCGATGCGGTCGATGAGCGCCATGATGTCCATCCGTCAGACCTCCGTGTTCAGGCGTGTCCAAGCCGTTGGGACAAGGCGTCCGCCACGGCATCAGGGACAAGGCCCCTTACGCTGCCGCCGTGCGCCGCGATCTCCTTGACCGCCGAAGAGCTCAGGTACATGTAGTCCGGCACCGCCATTATGAAGACGGTCTCCACCCTCTTGTCGAGCTGATAGTTCAGTTGCGCCATCTGGAACTCCCGCTCGAAGTCGGTGATCGCTCGGAGCCCCTTGATGATCACGGTCGCTCCGACCTCGTGCGCGAGCTCGACCAAGAGGGTATCAAAAGGCTGCACGGAAACGTTAGGGAGATGCGAGCACGCGTCCCGGATGAAGCCGACGCGCTCGTCGGTCGTGAACAGCGGGCCGCCGCCCTTGTCGGGGCTGAGCGCCACGGCCACGACGACCTCGTCCACCATCGAGGCCGCTCGCTCGATGACGTCGAGATGCCCGGCCGTCACCGGATCGAACGTCCCTGGGCAGATCGCCCGCCTCATCGATGCGCCCCTCCGCAAAACGTCGCCATGTGAACCGCGGTCGAACCGTAGGACCTGCTGGGCATCGGGTCGTACCCGTCCGGCCACTCGACCGCGGTGGCGGCGTCACTCTCCCACACCGCCAACGCGCCGGACCCCACGGCCCCGTACCCGGCCAAGTCCGCGAGGAGCGATGTCACCGCAGCCGGGTCTATCCTATAGGGAGGGTCGAGCAAGAGCAACGCGAACGGCGACCCCGGGATGGCGCCCTCGCGAGCCATCCGGAACGCGTCACCCACCGCTACGGTGCAGAGCGGGCCAGCATCGCACCGCTCGATGTTGTCCCGCAGCGCGTCGAGTGCCCGGCGTGACGTCTCGACGAAGGTCGCGGCGGCAAACCCGCGCGACAGGGCCTCAAGCCCAAGGGCGCCGGTGCCGGCGAAGGCGTCCAGGACCACGCCGTCGCGCAGCCGCTCGCCTCCGGAGGCGTCCACCCGCGAGAAGACAGCTTCCCGAACCCGGTCGGACGTGGGGCGCGTGACGGTGCCCTTCGGAGCACTCAGCCTGCGGCCCCGCCATTCGCCGGCGACGATCCTCATCCGGCGTTCACCTTGTCCCACGCCTTCCCGAACGCTCTTCTGACTGACTCAGCCAGCGGAGCATGAACCGGCGAGGTCATTCCCGGGTCGGCGTCGACGATCGCGTCGCTGTCGGCACGGGCCTGCTCCAGCAGTTCGGCGTCGCCCGCGATGCTGGCGAGCCGCATCTGCGGAAGACCATGTTGCCGCTCGCCCAGGACCTGACCCTCGCCACGCAACCTCAGGTCGAGCTCCGCGAGCATGAAACCGTCGTGCGTCGAGGCCACCGCCTCCAGCCTGGCTGTGGCCTCTGCGGTGCCCGAGCCGAAGAACAGCAGGAACTCGCCCGGATGCTCGCCCCTCCCGACCCTTCCCCTGAGCTGGTGCAGCTGCGCCAGGCCGAAGCGCTCGGCATCCTCCACGATCATCACCGTGGCGTTGGGCACATCAACACCCACCTCCACCACCGTCGTCGAGACCAGGATGTCGATCTCGCCCTTCGCGAAGCGTTCCATCACCTCCCCCTTCTCCGCAGGCCTCATGCGGCCGGTGAGGAGGCCTACCCGGTGCCCGGAGAACACCCTCGTCGCGAGACGTTGGGCTTCCGCCGTCGCCGCTCGGGCGTCGATGTGCCCCGATTCGTCCACCAACGCGCAGACGACGTACGCCTGACGGCCCTTCTTCACGGCGGCGGCTACCCGGCGGTATGCGGCGTCTCGACCCTTCCGGGGAACCATGCGCGTGACGACGCGCTCCGGTCCCGAGGCGCCGGTCGGCCGCTCGCGGAGGTACGAGGCGTCAAGGTCGCCGTACGCGGTGAGCGCCAGGCTCCTCGGAATCGGTGTCGCCGTCATGACGAGGAGGTCCGCGAAGCGACCTTTGGCGCGCAATCCCAGCCGCTGGTTGACCCCGAACCGGTGCTGCTCGTCGACGACGGCGACACTGAGGTCCGCGAAGCGCACGCCCTTCTCCAGGAGGGCATGCGTGCCGAAGGCCACCTGTGTAACCCCGCTCTCCAGCTCCTCGAGAAGCCCCTTTCGCTCGGCGCCGGTCGTCGAGCCGGTCAGGGTGCCCCACCTCATCCCGGCCGCCTCCAGCACCGGGCCCAGCCGCCTCTCGTACTGCCTTGCGAGCACCTCGGTGGGGGCCAGCATCGCGGCCTGTCGGCCGCTGTCGACGGCGGCCGCCAGCGCGAAGGCCGCGACCGCGGTCTTGCCGGTCCCGACGTCGCCAAGGAGCATCCGGTTCATCGGCCGCTCGTCGGCCATGTCGCGCAGGATCTCGGCGAGGGCCGTCTCCTGCTCGGCGGAGAGAGCGAACGGGAGCGCCTCCCTCAAGGCCCTGGCATGCGGACCATCGATCACATGCGAGACACCGGTCACGCCCTCGGTCACCGACCTGCGCCGCGTCAGCATCCCGAGACGCACCGTCAGCAGCTCCTCGTACGCCAACCTCTGTCGGGCCCCGGCCAGCTCTCCCATCGACGCGGGGAAGTGTATGGCGCGCAACGCGGCCGACAGGGGCATCAGACCCCGCTCGACCCTCAGGGCGGCTGGCAACGGGTCCGGGACGTCACCGAACCCGTCGAGCGCCTCCCTCACCAGACGGCGCATCCAGTTGGCGCTCAGTCCGGCGGTCGCCGGATGCACCGGGAGGATGCGGCCCAGCGCCTGCGGCGAGCCCGAATCCCCAAGGCGCTCGACGAAGGGGCTTTTCATCTGCCTGATCCCGTACTCCAGCGAAACCCGTCCCGCGAGAGCGTACTGGTCTCCGGCTCGGAAGATCTGCTCTATGTGCGGCTGGTTGAACCAGACCCCCAGAAGAGTGCCCGTCCCGTCGATGATGGCGACCTCGGTGATGGTCAGCCGCGGTCGCGGTCTCTTGGTCTTGACCTCGAACACGGTTCCCACGGCTGTCGACTCGTCGCCTTGGCGAAGCCCCGCGATCGGAGTGATGGAGCTCAGATCCAGGTATCGGAACGGATAGTGGCGAAGGAGGTCCTCAACCGTCTCGACACCGATACGCCCCAGCGCGGCCGCACGCGCCGAATCGACGAGTCGCACCGATGTGACGGGGTCACCCCAGCCTGAGAGCGCGGTGTATCGATCGGTCACGGCGGTCCTGCGATGTCTGACCCTCAGCCGACGGGGTAGTACGCGACCCCTGCGGCTCGCGGGCCGCCATACGTCCCGATGACCGACCCGACCAGCCCGACAGAGTCGAGCTCGTAGTCGGCTCCTGAGGCGTCTAGGGCGGCCCGCAAGTCCTCGGCCACCTCCGGAGATGCCGCATGCAGGATCGCGAGCCTCACGCGGCCGGCGGCGCTGTCGTCGGCCACCTTCACGGCCAACTCATGGAAGGCGCGCTTGCGGCCCTTGGCCTTCTTGAAGGGCTCGATGGTGCCCTCGGCGTTGAAGGTCAGCACGGGCTTGATGTCCAGCAGCGACGCAGCCAGGCCCTGAGCCTTGCCTGCGCGCCCGCCTTTGACCAGGTAGTCGAGTGTGTCCAACACGAAGTAGAACCTCGTGGACGCAGCTACTTCCTCGGCGCGGCGAGCCACCGCCGCGGCGTCGAGCCCGGCGTCGCGGGCGGCGACCGCCGCCTTGACCACGAGGGCGGTGGCCTGGGTCACAAGCTTGGTGTCGACCACGTGAACGGGTACCGGCGAGGTCTCCGCGGCGATGGTCGCGGACTGGAACGTGCCCGAAAGGGCCGAGGTCAGATGAATCGAGACGATCGCCTCGGCGCCGTCGGCCGCGAGCGCCTCGTACACGGCCGAGAACTCGGCTGGCGAGGGCTGAGAGGTCTTGGGCAAGACCGGCGAGCCAACGAGCCGCGCGTAGAAGTCCTGCGGCGCCATCTCGCGCCAGTCCAGTACGGTCTCCTCGCCGAACAAGACCTTCAGCGGGACCATGACGACGTCGTTGGCGTCGTACCAGTCCAGCGACAGGTCTGCGGTGCTGTCACAAACGATCGCTACCTTGCTCATCCCTTGTGCTCCCCTCAGAAGCCCCGTTACTCAGCGGACAGAAGAAGTGGATACAGCGGCTGCTCACCGCGGCCGGTCTCCACCTCGAGGTCGCCGCGCGCCTCCCTGACGCGCTCAGCGATCTCCTCCAGCGTTTCATCGACCATCTCGGCGCCGGCCAGCAGGGTCAGTGTCTCTGCGCCGCCGTCGGCGACGATGAGCGCGAGACTGACAGCCACTTCGACCAAGTCGTCCCCCACCACCTCGATCTCCCGGTCGGAGATGCCTATCACCTGCCCCTCACGGATCGGCCCGGCCTTGCCCGAGGCGTCCTTGACGGCGGTCGTCACCTCGCCGGTCCTCACACGTGAGGCGGCTTCCTGCATCGACCGGGCGATCTCCTCGAGATCCCCTTCGGAGTCGAACTCCAGCATCGCCGCGAACGACTGGGGGACCGAGGTCGTCGGCACGACGGCCACCCGCTTGTCGCATACGCTGTCGACCTGCTGAGCTGCCATGATGATGTTGCGGTTGTTGGGGAGGATGACGACGGCGTCCGCATCCACCTTCGAGCACGCTTCCACCAGCTCCTTGGTAGATGGGTTCATCGTCTGGCCGCCGCTCACCACGACGTCCACGCCCAGACTCTCCAGGATCGCGCGGAGGCCCTCCCCTGCGGCGACGGCGACCACGCCGATGGGCTTGGCCGCCGGACGCTCGGCCTGGATGCCGGCGGTCCGCTCGGCTGTCTGCCGCCGCATGTTGTTGACGTGCACCTCCGAGACCTCACCCAAGCATGTCGCGAACTCCAAGACCGCTCCGGGCTGATCGGTGTGGACGTGTACCTTGAGCAGGTCTCCCGACCCGACGACGAGCTCCGATCCTCCCCTTGCCGCGACGGCCTCGTGGACGGCGTCGCGGTCGAGCGACTCTCCATGTATGAGGAATTCCGCGCAGTACAGGTACTCCTCGTCGTCCCAGTCATCGACGACCTCGACCGTCATGGACGAGGTGTCCACGGCGAGGGAGTCGGCTCGGTGCATGGACTCCCCCTCGAGGGAGGCCACGAGCCCCTCGACAAGGATCGCCAGCCCGTAGCCGCCGGCATCCACGACCCCGTTCTCCTTGAGGACCGGAAGCAGGTCGGGGCCTCGGCGAACCGAGTCGTACGCGGCGTCCGCGACGCGCTCGAGCGCCGCGTCAAGAGCCAGCCCGAGGTCGAGGGCGACCTTGGCGGCCCCGGCACAGTCCTTCACAACCGTGAGCATCGTGCCCTCCACGGGCTTTCGCACAGCCTGGTACGCCACCGACTGAGCGTTCGCGAGCGCCGCGGCCAGAGCGGCGGTGTCGATCGCGTCCCCCTTGCCGAGCGTGTCACACATGCCTCGCAAGACCTGACTCAGGATCACGCCGGAGTTGCCGCGAGCCCCCATGAGGGATCCGTGGGCGATCGCGCCGCACACCTCCCGCAGTCCCGCGTTAGCGGCCAGACCATCGAGCTCCGAGAGCAGCGCGTCCATCGTCAGCGACATGTTGGTCCCCGTGTCCCCGTCGGGCACCGGGAAGACGTTGAGGCGGTCGACCTCGGCGACGCGCTCCTTGAGAGCCGACGCAGCGGCCCCGGCGAATTGCCTGGCTCGAGCGCCCGTGTCGCCGGTCATCGCACGCCCCCAGCGGCTTGCGTCACTTGCGGACCCTTATCCCCTGGACGTGCACGTTGACGGCCTCCACTGTGACATCCGCCATCGAACGGAGCACGTACTCCACCCTTGCGGTCAAGTTCTTCGAGACTTGCGAGATGTTGGTGCCGTGCTCGGCGACGACGTACAGGTCGATGGTGACCGAATCACCCGAGCCCCGGACCATCACACCTCGGCGGAGCCGGTCTCGGCTGAGGACCTGCGCCACGCCGTCCTTGAGCGAGGGGTTCGCCATGCCGGCCACGCCGTACACCTCCAGCGCGGCGTAGCCCGCCAGATCGGCGAGAACGTCGTTGGCTATATGGACCGTGCCGTCCACGTGTGAAGACACTGCGCCTCCAACCGTCGGCGGAAGACGTCGGGCAGTAACCCGGTGGGGTCAGATTATAGCTGATGAGTCTCTGTTCCCGTTCCTTGTTCATGGGGCTCGGGCATGCTAGTATCACCGGGTTTCACGACCGGGTCATCCGACCCGACCAGGAACGGATCACGCGCCCGACGGCGCGATGGGCACGATGGGAGTGCGCGAGATGTCCAAGGTATGCAGCGTGTGCGGCAAGCACCCCAGCGCGGGGCGCAACGTCAGCCACAGCCACAGGGTGACGAACCGCACCGTCTACCCGAACATCCAGCGCGTCACCGCTGTCGTCGACGGCGCGTCGAAGAAGGTCGATGTCTGCACGAAGTGCCTGAAGGCCGGGAAGGTCAAGCGCTCCTGATCGCCTCAGGCCTCGGCGCGCCGCTCTCCGTGCGCAAGGATCTCGACGAACGTGTCAACCACCGCAGGGTCGAACTGGGACCCTGATCGGTCAGCCATCTCCCGCAGCGCCTCGTCGCGCCCCTTGGCTCGCCTGTAGGGCCGGTCAGAGGTCATCGCCACATAGGCGTCGGCCACCGCGAGGATCCTCGCGCCGATGGGGATAGCCTCACCCGACAGCCCGCTCACGTACCCCCGGCCGTCGTAGCGCTCGTGATGGTGGTAGACGATCGGGACCACCGCGCTCAGCGCCGGGGCCTGCTTCAGTATCTCGGCGGCTAGCACCGGGTGCATGCTGAGCATCCCTCTCTCCACGGTCGAAAGATGCTGGCGCGCGGACACGACGTCGGTCGCCATGTCCATGCAGATGTCGTGCAGGAGGGCGGCCATCCGGACCGCCTCGGCCTCGTCTTCGGCCAGATGCAGCCGCTCTGCCAGCGCCGTGCTCAGAGCCACGATCCGATCGGTCGCCCCAGCCGCGAAAGGGTCCTTCGTCTCCAAAGCCAGGGCCAACGCGCGCACTGATGAGAAGTAAAGATCGCGCGTCGTCGACACGGCCCTGGCGTTCCTCACCGCGATGGCCGTCTGCCTCGCAAGGGTCTCCAACGCCGCCATGTGGTTGGCGCCGAATCGGTTGGGATGACTGCGGCTCCCGACGTTAAGGACACCAAGGACCCCGCCCTCGTCGGAGATCGGGACCGTCAACGACGATCTGACCCCGTGTCGCCCCTTTCGCGCTGACCGTGCGGGAAGGTCCTCGACCAGCACCGGCTGACCGGAAGCCAGCACCCACCCCGCTATGCCCTCACCCGATCCGACCGCGACGTTCGCGACCACCTCAGAGGGCAGGCCCCGGGCCGCCGCGATCCTCAGCGTCCCGGTGTCCTCGTCGAGCAGCATGACGCTGCCTGTGGCCGCCGCCGTCAGATGCATCGCCTTGTCCAGACAGGAGGAGATGACATCTTCGACCGAGAGCATCCTGGACAGGTCGCGTGCCATCTCCAGCAGGGTGCGTGAGGTCTCTCCCTCCTCGCGTGCGACATCTATCGCCAGCGCCGCCGCCAACATGGGCGCGACGGCGGCCGCGGCTGCGTCGAGGTCCGAAACGTCGGGCTCGGTGTCACACAGCACGTCCATGGCCGCCACACCAACGTGGGGCGGAGCCGCGACGGGAAGAGCGTAGCGCCACAGCGTGGTCGCCTCGCCATGCGAGGCGACGGTCGACACCGGAGAAAGCATGCGCACGCCGGTTCTGAAGACCTCGCCTAGGGCGTCACGCGGTCCGGGCTCCGAACGTCGGTCCGGAGACATCGGGCCGGCCGAGGCGAGGAGCCGGATGGTGCCGCCGGGACCGTCACGCAGCCACAGGTGCGCCGAAACCGCCCTGCAGGTGCTCGGGGCCTCCCCGAGCCACCGCGAGAGCCAGGACGCGGGGGTGGTGTCCAGCTCGACACGCGGACCCTCCGGGGCGCCGGCGATCGGTCCCTCCGCCGGACAGGGCGCCGTGTCCGGCTGGTCGACGTCGGACTGGACAGCCTCCATCTCGGGGGCGGGTTCGACGGGCCGGCCGGCGCCATCGGAAGGTGCCACCGGCGAGAAGAGCAACAGCACCGTGCTCGACACGGCCAGAGCCGTTCCGAACGCCGCCACCACGCCAGAACCCTCCAGCGCGGCGTACGCGACCAAGCCGGTCCCGGCCGCCGTCAGCGCCGTAAGCGCCCTCCGCCGCACCCGTGCACCTCCCCCGCACCTCGCCATCCAGGGCCAAGTATATCCCCCCCGCCCGACCCTGGGGGGCGCTCCGCGAGACGCGAGCCCCTACCGTCGCGGCGCGAGCACTATCAGGTCGCCGCCCAGCACCTCGACCCATGGAGCGGACTCGGTGGCGACGTTGGACAGCCCCAGCGACGCCAGCGGCTCCAGTCTGGTCTCGCGCAACGGGTAGCGCAAACCCCGCGAGGACACCCCCGCAGCCCCGCCGGGCGAGAGCAGTGACACCACCGCTCCCACCCTGACCTCGATGGAGGAGGACCCTCGCACGTCGGCGGCGAGGGACCATGCTCTCCAGTCCGGCTCATGCGCCTCCACGCGCGGCGCCAGGCACCGCGACAGCGATCCAAAGGCGGCCAGCGTGTGGTCGGGCCTGCCACGGAACGCCGCGGTCACCACGATCTCGTCTGCGCCTCGCGACGTGGCGGTGGCCACAGCGAGATCGAGGTCGGAGGCGTCCTTGTCGCGGGGATGGACCTCAAGGGGCACCCCGGCGTCCTCCAGGAGTGCGCGAGCCTCGGGACCGCACGAGTCGAAGTCGCCCACCGCGACGTGGGGGACGTGACCGAGGGACAGACAGAAGGCGGCTCCAGCGTCAGCGCCCACCACAAGGTCAGCGGAGTCCAGAAGGCCGGAGTAGAACGCGGCCTGTCCGGGCTCGGGCACCGCTCCGACGACGACGGCCCTCATCGGACCGTGCCAACGGGCCTGACACGCTGCAATGCGGGGAGGAGGGCCACTGCCGCCGCCGCGCAAGCCAGCGCAGCAAGGGGCACGTAGGTGTTGTAGACGGCCGAGTAGATCCACACGTTCTGGCCCTCGGGCGCGTACTCCCCGAAGAACACGACCCCGGACACGACGTGCGACACGTATCTACCGGTCGCACCAAGCGCGATCCCGGCCGACGCCACGCCCATCGCCACCGCCGCGCGCCCGGCCGATGCGGCTCGACGGTACGCCGGGGACGCCAGGCCGGCCAGCCCCAGTAGCGCGTAGGGCGCCGGGTAGTCCAGCACCAGTTGCACTGGGTGTACGACGTAGGGCTCGAGCAGCAGGCTGAGCATGCCGTAGACAGCTCCCGCCGCCAGACCCCAGGGCGCGCCTCGTCGCAGCGCGAACACCAAGAGCGGCAGCATCCCCAGCGAGACGCTGCCGCCCTGAGGCATCTCCCACAGCTTGAGCTGCCCGAGAACGGCGGCCAGCGCGACGGACAGTGCGGCTTCGACAAGGATGGTAGTGCGGTCATGCCTGCTCATGTGAGACCTCCTGGCTCCGAGTCCGTCGGGAGTCGAGCCAGGGGCCAGCCGTGGTTGCCGCCCCCGCATTACCGGGGGGGTCCTTCGGTCGCGGCACCGCCGCCTCTCAGCCGCCCATCGCGGCTCCCGATCCGGTATCCGATTGGGGCGGATGTTCCCACATAGGGTCAGGGCGCGCAACTGGGGTGAACTTCTCGCGCTCGCTCGTCGCGGCGGGTTGCGTCAGTCCTTGCGCTTATACTGTCACTTGCCCACTGAGAAGAGGTCGCCGATGCCGGTAGCGAAGCGCCCGAGGCGCCTGATGCGTGTCGCCGCCGCGGCTGTCGGCTGCGCCTTGCTCGCCGCGACCGCCAGCGCCGCGGCTGCTCCAAGGGCTGAGGAAGCGGAACGACGTTCGCGACAGGCGCACAGGCCCACCGGCCGGGTGGTGATGCGCTTCGAATCCTCAGCGTCGCCCGGAGTGCGATCGTCGGCGCTGGAACGAGCCGGCGTGGGCCGCCACCAGGTGTCGATGCGGGCCCGCGACCGAGCTGTGGTGGTCCCATCCGCCGGTGAAGACGCGATGGCCGCCGCAGCCCGGCTGGCCGCGCAACCAGGGGTGCGTTATGCGGCTCCCGAAGGCTCGGTCGGCATAGCCGGCGCTCTAGTGCCGCCAGACGACACGAGGTACGCGTCCCAATCCGCGTATCTCGGAGCACGGACCGCGAACCCTCACTCAATAGACCTCGAACCAGCATGGGACCGCGCCTTCAACGGCGCTTCGCACACCTTGGCCCCGTGGCGCCCGGGCGTCACGGTCGCGGTGATCGACACAGGGGTGAACGCCTCGTATCTCGAGGGAACCGGAGAGTACGTGCCCGTCTGGGACTACGTGGAGGGCGACCCCATCCCGGACGACGATCACTCTGCTGGCGGAGGACACTCTCACGGCACCCGGGTGGCCTCGATCATACGCGCGCAGACGGCCAACCGGCTCCACGTGGCCAGCGTCCTGCACTCGTCACGCAACCAGGTCCTGATCTACAAGATCCTCGACGGCGCGGGGGACGGCGACACGGATGACGCGCTCGACGCGATCATGGACGCCGCCGACCGTGGGGCCAAGGTCATCAACTGCTCCTTCGGCGAACCGCTGTTCGACGTCTACGGCGCCGAGGTGCCGGGTCTTCGCAGCGCGTACTCGGACGCCGTCCGATACGCGGCGGCGAGGGGCGCGATCGTCGTCGCGGCGGCCGGGAACAAGCGCAGCGTGTCCGATCCGCCGCCTACTTGGTGGGCGTTCGCTCCCGCTGCCATCCCCGAGGCCGTCTGCGTCGGCGCGATCGACCCCGGCACCGGGCAGCTCGCACCCTTCTCCAACTACGGGCCCGACATGGAGGTCGACTTGGTCGCCGCCGGCATCGGCGTGTGGTCAGTCGACAAGTGGGGTCTGTCCAGCACCGTGTCGGGCACCTCGTTCGCCGCCCCGCTCGTGAGCGGTTCCCTGGCGTTCCTTTGGTCGCTGGCCTCAGACCTCCCCTCCTCCACGGTGCTGTCCTTCCTCACGCAGAGCGCGTCCAACCAGCCGTCCAGGGAGACCACCAGCGGGTGGGGGGTCCCGAGCGTCTGGAAGGCCTATCAGGCCATGATCGCCGGCGTCCCCGAGCAGGGACCCGTCGGCCTGACCCCGGCGTTGCCTGCCGGCCGGGCAGTGGGTCTGTCTTGGACCCCCGCAGCCGGGAAGAATGTCGTGTACGAGTTCGGGGAGGACGGCGGTCCCATCTACCGGACAGAGGCGACCGGCGCCCAGCTCGTCCTCTCAGACGAGGGGACCCGGACGGTCTGGGTGCGGTCCTACGCGACGGACCGCTGGTCGCATCAGTCGACCGTCACCGCGACGGTCACGGTCGGTCACGACGGACTCGGCGCGTTGGCGGCCCGTCGTCTCGCCGGGGCCACGCGCTACCAGACGGCCGTCGATGTGTCGCGCTCGCAGTTCCCCACCGGCGCGCCCGCGATCGTGATCGCCTCGGGGCGCGACTGGCCGGACGCCCTCGCGGCGGCCCCGTTGGCCGCGGCGGTGGGCGGTCCGCTGCTGCTGACCGACCGCTACTCGCTCACGATCGACACGCGGAACGAGATCTGGCGCCTTCGGCCCTCGCGGGTCCTCATGGTCGGGGGAACGTCCGCGCTGGACGCCGATGTGAGATCGCAGCTGGACTCCCTGAGCCCCACGGACACGGTGGTCAGGCTGGCTGGAGCGGACCGCTACGAGACCGCGGCCAGGATCGCCGAGCGGCTGGCCGTCGAGAAGGGCGGCGCGATACCCGGCCGACGAGCGCTCGTTTGCTCGGGCCAGAACTACCCCGACGCGCTGTCCGGGGCTGCCGCGGCTGCGGTCGCGGGACAGCCGGTTCTGCTGACAAGGCCGCTGGCTCTGCCAGCCGCGACAGCCTCGGCGCTGTCCTCGCTCGGCATCACGTCCACGATCGTCCTCGGCGGTACCCGTGCGGTCGCGGACGTGGTGTTCGACGGCCTGCCCTCACCGCACAGGGTGCACGGGCCCACGCGCTACGACACCTCGAGGGCCATCGTCGATTGGGCGCGGACCTCGGGGCTTCTGGACCCCGGGGAGCTCGGGGTCTCCCGCGGCGACAGCTACCCCGACGCCCTCGCCGCGGGCGTGAGGATGGCTGGCGTGAGCGGACCGGTCCTGCTGGTCCCTCGTCAACCGAACGCGACCACAGACTCGTGGCTGAGGGCCGCGGGCCCGGCGGTCAGGCGCGTGTGGGTGTTCGGCGGGACCAGCGCGATCCCCATCTCGACCGAGAACAACGTGCGGCTCAGGCTGCGATCGCCATGATGCTCAGCGCGCGAGGGGCAGGGTGATCGCGAACTCCGTCCCCCACTCCCCAGACCGGACTCCCACCGCGCCGCCGTGCCGCTCCACTATCTCGCTCACGACGGCCAACCCGATCCCCGCCCCGCCGCTACCCCTGCCTCGAGCCCGGTCCGCTCGCCAGAAGCGGACGAAGACGTTGCCCAGGTCCTCAGGAGCGATCCCGATACCGGAGTCCCTCACGGTAAGGACCGCCTGACCCGCGCCGGCCGCCAGCGACACCTCCACAGAGCCGCCAGCAGGCGTGTACCTCGCGGCGTTGGACAGGAGGTTTCCGATGGCCTGAGCGAGACGATCGCCATCGCCGTCGACCTCCACACCCCGCTCCACCGCTGAGCCGACCGTCAGCCCCGACGACTCCATCAGCGCGCCGTGGGCCTCTAGCGCAGCGGTAACCACCCCGCTCAGATCGACCCTCTCATGCCTGACAGCCGCAGCGCCGGTCTCCAGTCTGGACAGCTCGAGGATGCCATCAGCGAGCCTCGCGAGGCGGAGGGTCTCCTCCCTGACGACGCCGAGACGCTCGGGGTCGGCGGGCAGGACTCCGTCCTGCATGGCCTCGACCGTGGCCTGGATCGCCTGAAGCGGGGTTCGGATCTCGTGCGCGACGTCCGCTGTGAGGCGGCGCTCGAACTCCCTCTCGGCGGCGATCGAGACGGCCATCGACTCCAGAGTCGCCGCGAGCTCCTCGATGGGGCCCTCGCCGCTCAGTCCGGCTCGTGCAGACATGTCGCCCTCGCGGAACCTGGCGGCGACCGCCGTCACGCGCTCTATCGGCCGCACGAGGCCCCTGGCGAACAGGGCGCCGGCCACTGACGCCCCGATCACCGCCGCTATCGCCGCGACAAGAAGCCCCACCAGTGCGCCCCGGCGGAAAGCCACGTCCCGCTCGGTCAGGAACCCCCCCGGATACAGGGAGGTCACGTGGACCTCTCCGACCCGCAGGCCGCCCACGGTCACGGCAGCGGCCGCGACGGGAGACTCGCCCTCGTCGGTCAGCGGGCTGTCCGGGGGTATCCCGACGCTGCCGACGGAATCGCCGACGAGCGCCCCGCCCTGGTCGTAGAGGCGCACCCGGAAGCCGCTCATGGTCACGCCGAGATGGACGAGGTCCGCGTAGCGGACACCGTCCCACCCTCCGCTCCTGGCGTACACCCCGGCGAAGACCACCGCCACCTCATCGGCGCGCGCCTGTATGTTCCTTCGCACGTAGTCCTCGAACTGCCTGTCCCAGACCGCGGTGAGCAGGACGGCCGAGAGAGCGGCGGTCAGCGCGGCGACGACCGCGAACGCGATCCCCAGCCGCAGCCCGAGGGAGCCGCGGCGCACTAGCCCTCCCCGGCCGCCGGGGCGTCGAAGCGGTACCCGACCCCGAACACCGTGTGGATGAAGAGCGGCTCCCGCGGGTCGTCTCCCAGCTTTGCGCGGAGGTTCTTCACATGCGAGTCGATAGCCCGCTCGTAGCCCTCGAAGTCGTATCCCAGCACCTTCTCGACCAGCTCCATGCGTGAGTAGACCCTGCCTGGGTATCGCGAGAGGGTCACGAGGAGCTTGTACTCGCTGGCGGTGAGCTCGATCTCCTGGGCTCCCAGACGGACCCGGTGACCCGACAGGTCTATCGAGAGGGGTCCGTACTCGATCCTGGTCCGCTGAGGCTCGGTGTCGGAGTGCGCCCTGCGCAGCAGCGCGCGGACGCGCGCGACGAGCTCTCGCGGCGAAAAGGGCTTGACCAGGTAGTCGTCGGCGCCCATCTCGAGGCCGGCGACGCGCTCCTCCTCGGACCCCTTCGCCGTCAGCATGATGATGGGCACGTCTGACCGGTCGCGGATCCGCCGGCAGACCTCCTCGCCCGAAAGCCTCGGCAGCATCAGGTCGAGCACGACCAGATCGAACCGGCCTGATCCGAACGCGAGCAGCGCGCTCTCGCCGTCTGCGGCGGCGGTCACCCACAGACCGTCGCGTTCGAGATACGCCTCGACGGCCTCGCGGATCGATCCCTCGTCCTCGACGAGAAGCACGCGGGGGACATCGTGTGGCATGCGACCTCCTTGGGGTCATCCTACCCCGCGGGGACGTCAGGAGAGGGGCCGCCGCTGTGGAGAAGTGATGTGGGTCAGAAACCTGTCATCCCGAACGCGACGATCCCGGAGACCTCCCCTCGGGCGTCGCGCGTGGGGAAGTCCAGCCACTCGACCTCCACAGTCTGACCCTCAGCGCCGGTCACACCGCCACGCGACCGCGCGGGGAGCCCCGATGCCACGATGCGGCCCATCGCCGACCGGCGGCCAGCGCGGTCTTCCTCCGGAACGAAGCTGGCGAAGTAGTCCTCGCCGACGGCCGCGTCGGCCTCTCGCCCGAAGAGCCGCACGGCCCCGGGGCTCAGGTACGTGACCGACCCCGTCCTGTCGACGGCCACCACTACCGCGTCGGTGCTCGCGACCGCGCCTGCGAGACGGTCATGCGCCAATGTCATCGCGCCTCCGGAGGGCACCCCGGCCCTCGCGTCGAGCTGGCGGATGAGTTCTGTCTTGACCTCCAGCTCCTGAGAGAGCGTGCCCATGGTCCGGCGGAGCATCCGGTTGGCCTCCTGCAACTCGACGACCTTCTTCTCGAGTTTGCGCACCAGCCGCTCCCCGTACTCGGCCATGATGCGGTCGTCAGCCACGCGAGGTGGGCGATCCTCCGCGCCTTGGGCCACCGCCTCTGCAACAGCCTCCAACAGCAGTTCGGGCTCGATGGGCTTGAGCAGGAAGCGAGCCGCGCCGAGGTCCATCGCGAGCCGCGCGTCGGAGTCGTCTGTGTAGGAGGCGGTGAGGAAGACCACGGGGACCCCGGAGAGCGCCAGGTCGCGCTTCCACTCACGGACAAGCATGTACCCGTCCATCTTCGGCATCAGGATGTCGGTGAGCAGCAGGTCGGGCGCCTGGGCGCGCGCCACCTCGAGCGCCTCGACGCCGTCCCGGGCCTCGACCACGACGTGGTCCGAGGCGCGCAGTATCGTCGCTGCGAGGTAGCGCGAAGACTCGTCGTCGTCCACCACCAGCACCCTCATGCCGTCTCACCCCGCATGAACGACTCGACCTGCTCCACGAAACGGGAAGGGTCTATGGGCTTCGCGATGTATCCGCGGCATCCCGCGCGCAGGATGGCCTCGCGATCGCCCTTCATCGAGTAGGCCGTGAGCGCCACCACCGTCAGGCCGTCGCCATGCTCCGCCACCAGGGCCGCCGTCGCCTCGAACCCGTCCATCCTCGGCATCAGCATGTCCATCAGCACCAGGTCGGGCAGCTGAAGCCGGGCGGCGCGTACCGCCTCCTCGCCGTCGAGCGCCGGAACGACCTCATACCCGGCGCGCTCCAGGAGAAAGCGGGCGAGGTACATGTTCTGAGGGTCGTCCTCCACGACCAAGATCCTGCGGCCCACAGCGCACCTCCGCTCCGGCCGGCCCCGGCTGCGTGACGCTACCATCATAGAACCCCGGGGAAGTGATGGGAGTCGCCGGGCGACGAACGGTCAAGCTAGGCGAAGGCCACCCGGAGGCACCCGCGCGAGCAGGGAAAGCGCCGCCTCGCCCGCCTCGGTACGCCCCCGCGAGTCGCCCTCGATCGAACTGAGCGCCGCCGCCAGATCGGCTGGCAGCGCGTCGACAAGCTCGATCGCCTCGCCGCTGATCGGGTGATCCAGCACGATGCGCCACGAGTGCAGGAACTGCCGCTCCAGCCCCAGCTCAGCCTTGGACCGCCTGCGGCCGTACACGGGGTCGCCGACGCAAGGGTGGTCGATGAAGTGCATGTGAAGGCGTATCTGGTGCGTCCGCCCGGTGTAGAGCTTGCACTCCACCAAGGAGTACCCGTCGTCGTTGCGTCCGGCCTCGAAACGCTCAAGCACGGTGAACGTGGTCACCGCCTGGCGCGCTGAAGGCGCATCCGAGACAGCCATCCGCAGCCGGTCCTTGGGATGCCGCGCGATCGGCGCGTCGATCAGGCCGGTGTCGGGCCCGATGGTGCCGTGGACGAGCGTGAGGTACCTGCGGTCCACCGAGCGCACCTTGATCTGGTCGCCCAGGACGGCCTGAGCCTGGTCGCTCTTGGCGACCATCATCAGACCCGAGGTGTCCTTGTCCAGGCGATGGACGATCCCGGGCCTGTCCTCTCCCGCCAGCGTCCCGAGCTCCTCGCTATGAGCGAGCAGCGCATGCACCAGGGTGCCGGTCCAGTGGCCGCGCGCGGGGTGCACCACCAGGCCCGCAGGCTTGCTGATGACCATCAGGTGCTCGTCCTCATAGCGCACATCCAGCGGAATGCGCTCCGGGACGAGATCCCCCACCCGCTCCGGGAGCGGAAGGTCCCACTCGACCCGCTCCCCTTCGCGGACGAGGTGATGTTTGGCCACCGTGCGCCCCTCGACCCTCACAAGACCCTTCTGGGCCAGATTGGCGGCGAACGTCCTGCTGGGCACGCCTTCCCGCCCCGCAAGCAACCGGTCGACCCGCTGACCGCACTCCTCGGCGGTGACCAGGTGCCAGCAAGCGTCGGTCCGGCTCACGGCAGGGCGTCCTGTTCGCCTGGCGCTTCGGCCCTGCCAAGAAGAACCGCCAGCACCACGATCCCGGTCCCGACGACGACGGCCGAGTCCGCCACGTTGAACACCGGGAACCACCCCAGGTCGACGAAGTCCGTGACGCTACCCAGCACGACGCGGTCGTGCATGTTACCCAGCGACCCTCCCGAGATCGACCCGAGGGCCGCCACCGCCCACGGTGACAGGTCCACCGACGACCGGACGTAGAGGAAGACGCCGACGAGGACCAGCGCCGCGACCCCGACGAACAGCCAGCGTCCCCCCTGGAGCATGCCGAAAGCCGCACCCTCGTTCTGGATGTGGGTAAGCCACAACGCGCCCGGAATCACCTGCACGGACTCGTATGGCTGCAGGAAGGCTCGGATGATCGCCTTGGTCAGCAGGTCGACGGCCAGTACGCCCGCGGCGGCCAAGAAGACCGCGAGGCGCGCGCGGGCTACTGGGACTCCTCCCATTCCTTGCATCCCACGCACAGGTCAGCCGTCGGCACTGCCTTCAAGCGCTCGATCGGAATCGGTGCCCGGCACCGGCGGCAGACACCGAAATCGGGCCCGTCGATCCTCTCGAGCGCCTTTTCTACCTGGACGAGGTGCTCGCGGGCGTTGCCCTCGAGCGTCATGTCCAGCTCGCGCGCGAAGGTCGCCGACCCCTGGTCCGCCATGTGGTCCCGGTAGTTGTTCTCGCCAGAGACGTCCGAGAGGGTCTCCTGGCCGGCGCGCTCGAACTCCGTGATCTCCTCGAGCAGCCTCGCGCGTTCCTCGCCAAGGAATCCCTTGATCTGTGTGCGGGTGCGATCGTCCATCGGCCCGGCGCGCCTTTCGCGGTAATCCGAACGCCCGGCTTGTGGCCGGGCGTTCGCGTCATCGCCTCGATTGTAGCACTCGGGCCGAAAGGGCGCCTAGTCGAGCGCCCCAAGGACCGCCAGGCACCGCGGGCAGACATCCGCCCCCGCAAGGTCGCGGTGGTTCCAGCAGCGCGGGCACTTCTCGCCCTCCGCGGTCTCGACGGTGACGGCGAGCTGGTCGCCGCCGGACGCAGCGACCTTCACCGAAGACACGATCAGCATGTCCGCCAGCGGACCCTCGCCGCGCTGGCTGAGCACGGCTTCCACATCGGAGGGCGCGTCGATCCGGATGGCGGCCTCCTGGCTCTTCCCTATCCGCCCGGCTGCGCGGGCCTCCTCGAGCGCGCGGGTGACGGACTCGCGCACCTCCAGCACGACCGCGTACGCCGACCGCAGCTCGTCGGCCTCGGCAGCCGAGCACCCCGGAGGGTCGCCCAAGTCGGGCCAGCCGGCGAGTTGTACGCTCGGGGCGCCTCCGCGAAGCGCCTCGGGGACGGACTGCCAGACCTCCTCGGTCGTGAAGGTGAGCACCGGGGCCAGCAGGCGGGCCAGGTCCGCGAGGACGGTCGCGACGACCGTCTGGGCGCTCCTGCGAGACGGCGAGCCCGCCGCGTCGGAGTACAGCCGGTCCTTGAGGACGTCGAGGTAGAAGGCGGACAGGTCCGTCACGCAGTAGTTGAACACCGTGTGGTGGACGGCGTGGAACCTCCACTCGTCGTATGCCGCGGTGGCCTTGCGCACGACGTCGGAGAGCCTGACCAGGGCGAACCGGTCGATCTCGGGCATGTCGGCCCAGGCGACGGCCATGTCCGGCTCGAAGTCGTAGAGGTTCGAGAGCAAGAACCGGAACGTGTTCCGGATTCGGCGGTAGGCCTCGGAGGTCCTGTCCAGTATCTCGTCGGAGACGTTGACGTCCTGGCTGTAGTCGGCCGAGGCGACCCACAGCCTGATGATGTCGGCCCCCGACCTCTCCACCACGTCAAGCGGTGAGATCACGTTCCCAAGGGACTTGGACATCTTGCGGCCCTCGCCGTCCACGATGAACCCGTGGGTAAGGACCGCCTCGTAGGGCGCCGCTCCGTAAGCGCCGACGGACGTCAGCAGGGCCGACTGGAACCAGCCCCTGTGCTGGTCTGAGCCCTCAAGGTACAGCTCGCAGGGACGGTGGAGCCCCTCCCTCGCCTCAAGGACGCTCGTGTGCGAGACGCCCGATTCGAACCACACGTCGACTATGTCGTCCTCAGGGAGTATCTCCGATGACCCGCAGCCCCCGCACGAGGTCCCGGCGGGAAGGTACTCCGCGGGCGCCTTCGTGAACCAGGCGTCCGCCCCTTCGGTCTCGAACAGCGCGATCACGGCGTCGAACGTCCGGTCGTCAGCTACCGTCTCCCCGCAGACGGCGCACCTGAACACCGGTATCGGCACGCCCCATGCGCGCTGGCGCGAGATGCACCAGTCCGGCCGGTCGCCCACCATCGCCGATATCCGGTTGACCGACCACCCCGGTATCCACCTCACCTCGCCGATGGCTCCCAGCGCCTCGTCGCGAAGCGACGGCACACCGTCCGCCGCGCGGTCCATCGCCACGAACCACTGCTCCGTGGCGCGGAAGATCACCGGGCGCTTGCACCGCCAGCAGTGCGGATAGCTGTGCGAGATCTGGCCGGCGGCCGCGAGCGTGCCCCTGTCGCGCAGGTACGCCACGATCTCGGGGTTGGCGTCCCAGACGGACTTCCCCTGGAACGGACCGCCGCCGGCGTCGAAGACGCCGTGGGAGTCCACCGGCATGGGCGCTGGAAGGCCGTGCTCCAGCCCCACGAGGTAGTCCTCCTCGCCGTGGCCCGGAGCGGTGTGGACCGCGCCGGTGCCGGTGGTGAGGTCGACATGGGCTCCAGCGACGACAACGCCTTCGAGGCCGTCGTGGACCGGGTGGGCGTATCGGGAGCCGACGAGGTCTGAGCCGGCGACGACAACATCAGCGCGCTCGCCCGTCCACCCGGCGACCTCCGCCACCCGGTCAGCGAGCTCACCGGCCACGAGCGCCCAAGCGCCCGAGTCCGTCCGCAACGCGACATACTCCGCGCCCTCCGAGACCGCGACCGCGGCGTTCGCCGGAAGCGTCCATGGCGTCGTCGTCCACACGAGGATGCCCACAGGGCCGTCGAGGGAAGCCAGGCCGGGTGGCCTCGACGTGAACTCGAACCTGACGTAGATGCTGCTGGACGTCTCGTCGGCGTACTCGATCTCGGCCTCGGCCAGCGCGGTCTGGCACCTCACGCACCAGTGGATCGGCTTGCGCCCCTTGTAGACCATGCCCTTGCGGTACATCTCCTTGAAGATGCGGACGTTCCCCGCCTCGTACGAGGGGTCAAGGGTCAGGTAGGGGTGGTCGAACTCGCCGCGAACCCCCAGCCGCTTGAACTCCTCGGCCTGCACGCCCACGAACCTCATGGCGTACTCCCTGCACCGAGCACGCAGTTCCGCCTGCGAGATGGTGCGCATGCGCTCAGGGCCGAGCTCCTTCTCGACCTGGTGCTCGATCGGCTGGCCGTGACAGTCCCAGCCGGGCACGTAGGGCGCGAAGTACCCTCGCATGGACTTGTACTTGACCACGAGGTCTTTGAGCACCTTGTTGAAGGCAGTGCCCATGTGGATGTGGCCGTTGGCGTAGGGCGGGCCGTCGTGGAGGATGAACACCGGCCCTGCGCGGTTGGCCTCGAGCGACCTGCGGTAGACGTCGATCTCGTCCCAGAACGCGAGCCACTCAGGCTCGCGCTGAGCGAGGCCCGCCTTCATCGGGAACTCCGTGCGAGGCAGGTTCATCGTGCTCTTGAAGTCAGGTTTGCCGCTCATCGTCCGAACCTCTCACGCAGCACGGGACGGTACCCCCCGGCGCGCTCGCCGACGGATCCCGTCCGAGGCCGCACAGCCCGCGGGCGTCTAGTCGATCTCCTCAATGTCGAGGTCGTCGTCCCGCTCCCCGGCGGCGCCGAAGTCCGGCAGCGCGAACTCCCTGGGCTCGTCCAGCTCGGTGTCGGGCTCGATCTCAGGCGAGACCACCTCGCCCAGTTGCACGCCCGTGACGAAGCCCGATGCGGGCGGCTCGGCAGCCGGCTCCGCGTCCGGAGCGCCGGCGGGCGGCTCCTCGGGCACCACGTCGGCCGAACCGACGACACCCTCGTCCGTCTCCCCGGTCATCAGGCGAACGTCCTCTGGAATCCGCACCTCGGCCAGGGTGGCGAGGTACTTCTCGAGGAGGTTGCGGAAGGTAGTGCGAAACTCGCCTTCGGCCTCCTTGATGCGCGCGAGCTCGGTGCCCACGGACTGCTTCTGGGTCAGGGCGTTGTGGATGATCTCCTTGGATTTGAGGTCCGCGTCACGACGGATGTCAGCCGCTTCCTGCTTGGCCTTCTCCACCATCTGGTCGGCGGAGGCCTGCGCGGCGATCATCGCGTTTCGCAGCGTCTGCTCCATGTCCTGATACCCGCGAACCCGCTCGCGAGCCTCTTCGAGCTTCTCGGAAAGGTCGATGTTCTCCTTGAAGAGGCGCTCGAACTGGTCGGCCACCTCGTCAAGGAAGTCGTCGACCTCCTGGACGTTATAGCCCTTGACCGAGTGCCGGAACTCCTTGTGGTGTATGTCCAGCGGGGTGAGCTTCATGACCTCACGATCCTTTCGCGGCCCTACAAGCCCATACCGGCGAGCAGCCGCACGAGCCAGTTCCCCACGAAGTTAAGCACAATGAGCGCCACCATCGGAGAGAAATCGATACCGGCCGTAGAGGGCATCACTCGCCGGAACACGCCGATGAATGGCTCACACACCAAGCCAAGGCCGTGGTAGATCTCCCACAGGACGCCAGAAGGCCTGAACCACGACATGATCACGTACACGAACACCACCGTGCTGTACACCTGGATGAAGCCGTTCAGGACGCCGGAGAAGCTCACTCAGCACCCAACTCCTCAGCTCGGGCCACGGCCGATCGCACCGCGCGACCTATGGCTCCCTCCATGTCGTCCCCCCGCATCGATCCCAGGGCGGCGACCGTCGTGCCGCCGGGGCTGGACACCCCGGCTATCAGTTCGCCGGGGCTGACACCCGAGGCCAGCAGCTCAGCTGTCCCTCGCATGGTGCGAACGGCGAGCTCCAGGGCCACTGCCCGCTCCAACCCCTCGCGCTCGCCGGCGGCGGCCAGAGCGTCGACGAACAGCGCGAAGTACGCCGGTCCCGAGCCCGAGATCGCCGTCGCCGCGTTCTGGTCCGCCTCCGGGATGACCAGCGCGTGACCCACCGCCTCGAAGAGCGCGCGGACCTCCTCGCACTGTTCAGCGGAGGCCGAGCTCCCGCCGCTGACCACGCTCATGCCCGCGCGGACCATCGAGGGCGTGTTCGGCATCACCCTGACCACGCGGGCCCCGGGAGCAAGGGCCGCCTCCAGCCTCGACGTCGTCACACCTGCGGCGATGGAGACCACCACCGAGTCCTCCGGGACGCAGGGGGCAAGGTGAGCGACGATCTCGTCTATGACCTGCGGCTTGACCGCCAGTATCACGAGCGAGGCCCCCTGGACCGCGTCCCGGCCGTCATCGACGCAACGGACGCCCCATGCGCGCGCCAGAGCGTCGCGCCGATCCGCGTCCGGTTCGGCGACGACCACGTCCGGCGCGCGGACGGCGCCGGCGTCGAGAAGGCCCGCGCAGATGGCCTCGCCCATCCTGCCGCCGCCGATGATGGCGAGGGTTCCCGGAGTCACTGACCCTATCACCCGTCGAACTTGAACAGCCCGGTGTCCTGAAGCCTTCTGCGATCCTCGGCCGAGACGCTGACGTTGGGCGGGGTCAACAGGAACACCTTGTCCGAGACCTTCTGCAAGCCCCCGTTAAGGCCGTACGTCAGGCCCGACGCGAAGTCGATCAACCTCTTGGACAGGTCGGGGTCGGTCATCGTCAGGTCCATGATCACCGGCGTCCCGGCCTTGAACCGATCACCTACCGTCTGCGCCTCGCCGTAAGCCTTCGGCTTGGCGATGTGCATGTTGACCTGCCTGGACGCGCCGGCCGGCTCGTCAACCGAAGGGATGCCCCGCGGCACGGCGTCTCGAGCCCTGTCCAGATCCGGCTCGCGGGACAGCCTGCGAACCGACATGGACTCCGCGTAGGGCGTGCGGTAAAGACGCTCGCGAGACTCGGTCTCGTCGTAGCTGGAGCCGCCCTCTTCGTCGTCGTCCTCGTACTCGTCGTACTCGGATGACAGACCTAGCCCGGCCTTTATGCGCTCCCACATGCTCACGTCGATACCTCCAGCGATGCGCCGACCGCTACCGGCCGAAGATGGCCCTTCCGACACGCAGGATCGTCGCGCCCTCCTCGACAGCGACCTCGAAGTCGTTGGTCATGCCCATCGACAACTCGGTCATCTCAACGCCATTCAACCGCAACGAAGCCAGCCGCGCAAAGAGCGCGGCCAAGTCGCTGAACACCCAGCGTACCTCTTCGGGTCTTGCGAACGGGGCCATCGTCATCAATCCGGTGACCCTGATGCCCGGCATGACCGACGCGGCGCGAAGAGCGTCCTCGACCTCGTCGGGCGGGAAGCCGTGCTTGGCCGCCTCGCCCGCCACATCCACCTGCAGCAAGACGTCCTGGACGATCTCCAGGCGCTGCGCGCGCGAGTCGACCGCGGCCAGCAGCCGCTCCGAGTCGATGGAGTGGATAAGACCCGCCTTGCCCACGACGTCCTTGACCTTGTTGGTCTGGAGCGTCCCGATGAAGTGCCACCGCAGCTCCGGGAAGAGGCCGTGTTTGGACGCGAGCTCCTGTGCGCGGTTCTCGCCAAAGTCGGTCAAGCCACAGGCGACGGCGTCACGCACTTCGCGCGGGCCGACGTTCTTGGCCACGGCGACCAAGCAAATCTCATCAGCGTCGCGTCCGGCGACGTCGGCGGCGTCTGCCACCCTGCGGAGCACCGACCGATACCGCTCGGCTATGGCCCCCACGTTTACCCCTCGTCCGTAGACGAGATGTGACCCGTCATCAGGTAGACGACGCGCTCTCCGATGTCCACGGAGTTGTCGGCGATGCGCTCCAGGTGCCTCGAGCAAAGCACCAGCATTGAGGCCACCTCCACGTCCTCCTCCTCGTGGACGCGCGCCATCTCGCGGAAGAACTGCTTGTGGAGATGGTCGATGGGCTCGTCCATCTCGGGGAGACGCCTGGCCAGCTCCAGGTCGCCAGACTCGAGCGCTTCCATCGAGGCCGCGAGCACGCGGACGACCAGGTTGCCCTGCGCCTGCAGCAGGTCGTACAGGGTCTGCGGCGCCCGACGACCCGACGAGCGACGCACCACCTTGGCGATGTTGACAGAGAGGTCGCCCATCCGTTCGAGGTGCACGAGGATGTGGTTGAGCGACCAAAGCAACCGCAGGTCTCGCGCCACGGGGTGCTGTGTCGCGATGACCTCGATGATCCGCTCCTCGGCGCCTATGCAGCGGAGATCGACCGAGTCGTCACTGGCGATCACGGAGGCGGCCGCCTCCGCGTCACCTTCGATCACCGAGCTCACGGCCAAGCGAACCTGCGCCACAACCTGCTCCGCGATCGCGATCACCTCGCGCTTGAGCGCGTCCAACTCAAGCTGGAAAACCTCACGCATCGGATCCTCCGTCCGGTACACCCGCCGTCCTCATGATACACCCCGAGGTGCGGCAACCCCTAACCGAAGCGAACTGCGTCGAGCGGTTTGCAGACGATCTCGTCCGGTTCGGGCTTGGCCTTCATGCCACGGAGGCGGGAACAGCAGGCGGCGTTGTGGTATGCGGGCATCGGGAACGGGCTCGCTGCTGAAGGGCGATGCCTGAGGCCATGTAGATCTGCACTTTAGACTGAGGGCTCCGGCGAGGAGAACCGCGATGCACAACGGGCGGCCCCCAACGCCGTTGTTGGCGAGTCTGCCAGCCACCTACTTAAACCTATACGTGAACCTGACTGTTGTGACCGGCACCACCGGGGTCGTTGTCGAGAAGGGCCGCCACGGCAGCGTGTCGGCCCGTCCTTCCCTCCGCCCTGTAGGAGTAGAACCTGTCGGTGGCCTCAGCGGTGCACACGCCGACATCCGTCACTCGGTCGGGCCTCAGGCCGCACTCCAGGAGCGACTCACGCACCGCCGATGACAGGTCGACAGTGAAACGGGGCGGGCGGGCGGCGGGACCGCTCGGCGGGAACCCAGGTTGCGAGGGGAATCTGTCAGCCACTTCGGGCCCCACCTCGTAGTGGCAGGCCCGTATGTGCGGGCCTATGTAGGCTCGAAGCCCTTCCGGAGGTCCGTCCGACGCATCGACGGTCGCAGCCACCCCCGCAGCCACGATCCCGTCGGCCGCACCCCGCCAGCCAGCGTGAACGACGCACACCGCCCGAGTAGGCCCGGTCGCCACCAACACCAACGGCACGCAGTCGGCGTACAGGAGCATGAGTGGCGCGCCGCTGACAGTGGTGAACAACGCGTCGGCGCCGGGGATCGGCGGGGGCCCTGACGCGGCCATCGCTCCCGCGCCCACATCCCGCTCGTTGACACGCGCCACCCGGATGCCGTGAACCTGCTCCGCCGTCGTGAGCGACGCGCGGAGCCCGTCCATGTCAAGCGCGCGGCACAGCCTGTCGCGATTGACGTCGACCGACCCCGGGTCGTCGGTGACGTGCGCCGCGAGGTTCAGCGACGTGAACGGAGGATGACTGACGCCCCCCTGCCTCTCGCTGAAGGCGACGAGGATGCCCGAGTCGATCAGCAGCCGCTCGTCGGTCAGGAAGCCCACACCCTCCCTGACGCGGCGGACAATGCGGGGGCCTCGCACCGTGACGCGCTCCTTCCTCGGATGACACCGGCACGACCTTGGTACAAACTAACACGTGAGCACACGCTCGATCGCGCATGGGAGGGGGTGGGACGATGAAGCGATCGATACGGTATTCGCTCGTCACTGCTCTGGCTGTAGCTGCCGGGACGGCGGCAGGCCCTGCGTTCGCCCAGCCCGCAGAGGACGCCGCCGGAGCGGCGATCGGCATCGGGATCATCGCGTGCTGGGGTTGTGCCGCGGTGGTCGCGCTGGCGGCTTTCGTGTGGTGGGTGTTCATGGTGATAGACGTCATCAAGCGCCAGGAGTGGGAGTTCCCCGGATCGACCGGGAGCAGCAAGACCATGTGGCTGCTGATCCTCCTCCTCGGCGGGCTGATCTTCGGCCTGTTCGCGGTCGTCGCGGCGGTCTACTACTTCGTGATCTACAGGAAGGGGCCGAAGGCCGGAACCACCGGCGCTCAGGGCGGCGGGTTCGCGCCGGCGCCTCCTGCTCCACCGGCTCCTATGGCGCCTCCTGCTCCACCGGCTCCTATGGCGCCTCCTGAGGACGCCGACTAGCGCCCTCCGGGTGGCACGAACGTCCGAAGACCCGGCTCACATCACAGTGAGCCGGGTCTTCTGCTCGTGCGAGATGCCGGTCGGGCTGCGACGAGGTCCCCGCCGTCGTCGCAGCCCGACCGATAGAGAAACCCTGATCGCTACGAGCGCCGCTTCAGAAACGCCGGGATGTCCAGCTCGTCCTCCGAGATCGGCTCGAAGACGGCCGTCGGGCTGCCCAGCCCCTCCTGCTCGGCGCCGAACGGTATCGCCTCCTGGCGGCGACGTGAGCCGTCGAAGCCGGTCGCGATCACCGTGACCCTGATCTGGTCCATCATCGAATCGTCGATGACAGCGCCGAAGATGATATTGGCATCCGGCGACGCTGCAGCGGCCACAGTCTCAGCCGCCTCGTTGACCTCGAACAGCCCCAGGTCGGATCCGCCAGCTATCGAGAGCAGCACGCCCGAAGCCCCCTGGATGGAGGACTCGAGCAGCGGGCTGGATATCGCGGCCTTAGCGGCGTCGTGAGCGCGGTTGTCTCCGGCGGCCAGACCGATCCCCATGAGCGCGCTCCCGGCGTCCTGCATGATCGTGCGCACGTCGGCGAAGTCCAGGTTGATCAGACCCGGGACCGTTATGAGGTCGGTAATCCCCTGAACACCCTGCCGCAGGATGTCGTCGGCGATCCTGAACGCGTCGAGGATCGACGTCTTCTTCTCGGCCACCTGCAGCAGTCGGTCGTTGGGGATGACGATGAGCGTGTCCACGTACTCGCGCAGTTTCTTGATGCCCTCCTCGGCCTGCTGCGCGCGCTTGCGACCTTCGAACGCGAAGGGCCGTGTGACCACCGCCACCGTCAACGCACCGATCTCCTCCTTGGCGATCTGCGCGATGACCGGAGCCGCTCCGGTGCCGGTGCCGCCGCCCTCACCGCCTGTGATGAAGACCATGTCCGCGCCCTGAAGCGCCTCCTTGATCTCCCCGCGGTTCTCCTCCGCGGCCTGGAACCCGACGTCGGGGTCGGCCCCGGCACCGAGGCCCTTGGTGAGATTCACCCCGATGTGGACCTTGTAGTCGGCGTCTGACATCAGCAGCGCCTGCGCGTCGGTGTTCACCGCGATGAACTCGACGCCCTTGACGCTCGCCTCCACCATGCGATTGACCGCATTCGTGCCGCCGCCGCCGATACCTACGACTTTGATGACGGCTAGGTAGTTCGCCCCGGTCTCGAGCATCTCGTCCTCCCGCTCGGACGGTCCGGGCGTGCAGTCTCAACCTGCACTCTAGGGTTATCCCCCACCCGAACACTCAATCTTCCCGTAAACCCTATACGACGCGTGGTCGTTATGCAATACGCGCGCGTATGCGCGCATCGGTGGATGCATCTTGGCGGCTCCCCCTCCCGTCGTCGGACCCTACTGCCGGGTCTGGACCATCGTGCCTAGTGGCACCTGCGGGAAGAGCTCGAGCACGTCCCGGTTGTACATGCGGATGCACCCCGCGGACACGCGCGTTCCGATCGCCCATGGCTGGCTGGTGCCGTGGATGGCATAAGCCGTGTACGAGAAGCCGCGCGAGGTCTGTGCGAACAGCCGCATTTTGCGGGGCCCGTAAACGCTTGATGGGTCAGTGTGGTATTTCGCCAGGATCCTCCAGTTGCGCTCCGGGGTGGAGGCGCCGACCCTCCCATGGGCGATCGGATAGGCCTTGACCAACTCCCCGTCGCGGATCCAGTAGAGCCGGAAGTCGGACTTGTCGACGATGATGCACGTCGGCCATGGATAGTCCAAGCGCTTGACCGCGAAGGTGTACTCCGCCGTGGCAAGCGGGTTGGCGGCGATCAGCTTGAAAGTGCTGGTACCTTTGGGGAGACTCACTTGGGCCATGCGGACCACCCGGCCGTCGGTCACCGCGACCGTCCGCAGCGACACCCCGTTCACAATCAGGGTGAGCGATGTCGTCTGGGGTCCCGGCTTCACCTCCACGGCCGTCTTCGCAGCGGCGTAGCCGCCGGCGGGCCTAACGAGGGTCGGCTTCCCCGGAACCCCCCACACGGTGACCGTCGACGCGGCCGAGTAGACGATGCCGCCCGCGTGCCTCACCGCCGCGTGAAGCGGGATCTCGCCCGCTCCAGCCTCGACGCCAGTGAACGCGACGACGGAGCCAGGGGTAGCGAGCCGCGACGCGACCACCCTGCCTCCGGCGAGCACGCACACCGTCCCGGTCGGGTCCGAAGCCTCGAGGGTCACGGTGACGTCGACGGACTTGAAGGAGGACAGCGGCGCCTGCAAGGTCAGAGCGAACGCGGTGGCCGGGACGGCGAAGAGCGTCGTCAGCGCAATGACCGCGATAGTCGCCGCGCAGCGCCTGACACCCATCCGCGCACCCTCCTTTCTATCTGTCATCCAGGCCTCGCCAGGTGGGCCTCTGTACCGACCTGACGTTGATGTAGACCACGCGGCCAGCCTGCTCCTGCAGGATACGCCGTATCAGAACGTCCTTGGTAGCGATGTCCTCGGCCGCACCGACGAACACCTCGACGTCGTCGACCGTGTACAGGGCGGTCTTCTCGACCGTGGGGGCGGACACGGCCCTCACGCGGTCGCGCAACTCGGTCGAGAGCCCCTCCATCACCGCCAACGCGTTGAACAGCGCAGCCGAGGAGGCCACCACCCCCGCCGACACGGTCAGGCCCTCGACGTCCCTGATAACAGGGAGATTCGCGGTGTCCTCGATCGTCCTCTCACCCATCACAAAGCCGCCGCGATCCATGACCCAGAGGGTCTCGTGGCCGTCATCGAGAATCGCGGCAGGGACGCGCTCCGAGACCCGTATCACGAGGCCGTCCGGGAGGTCTCGCCTCACGCTGGCGTCGAGCACCCATGGATGAGACTCGACACGCTCCTCCACGGCTCGGCCCGGGAAGCGGATCAGCGTGGCGTCCGCGGGAACGTCAGCCCACTCGACGACCTCCTCGGCCTTCAGGCGGGCCACACCCTCCACCTCGACCCTCACTACAGGAAGCAGATCGGAGCGACCCAGCGCCACCAGCCCGGTCGCCACCGCCGCGACGAGCAGCGCCGCACCGCCGACCCGCACCCTCGCTCGGAGCCGGGCCGCGCGCGCTTTGCGCTCCCGATCCAACCGCTTCGCCTCGGCCGCGCCAGTCCGCTTGCGGTCCGAGGCGACTTCGGGACGCGGGACGCTCCCGCTGGCTCGCTCGCCGTGGCTCCTCGCGCCGATCTGGACCTGCCTCCGGCTAGGCGAACGTCCCGAGGAACCTGATCTCCGTCTTGAGTTCGACGCCATACTCTTCCTTCACTGTGTCGCGTGCGACGTGCATCAGCTCGAGCACGTCCCGCGCGGTGGCTCCACCCTCGTTGACGATGAAGTTCGCGTGGACCTCCGAGATCGCCGCGCCGCCGACGCGTCGGCCCTTCAGCCCGCACGACTCTATCAGCCGTCCCGCCGAGCCCCCGGCCGGGTTCACGAACACGCTGCCCGCGGAGGGCACGCCCAACGGCTGGGTCGTCTTCCTTCGCCGGAACGACTCGTCCATGCGGCGCCGGATCTCCGCGCTGTCGCCGGGAAAGACGCATATCTCCACCTCGACGACGATTCCCCTGTCACCCAGGTGGCCGCTTGATCGGTAGCCCCAGGCGACCTCAGAACCCCTGAGGCGGACCAGCCCCTCGCCCGGCACCAGCAGCGTGACCGAACCCACCGAAGCGCCGATCCACTCGTCACGAGCGCCCGCGTTCATCGTCACGGCGCCGCCGAGGGTGCCCGGGATGCCGACAGCGCACTCCAACCCGCTCAGACCGCGCGAGTAGGCCTCCCGGACCACTCCCGCGAGGTTGCACCCCGCGCCGGCCTCGATACGGTCGTGCTGGACGTCCCGGCGGCGGAACTCGCGTCCCAGGACGATCACGGCGCCCTCGTACCCCGAATCCGACACAAGAAGGTTCGTGCCCCTGCCGAAGACGGTCCACGGCACCTCCTCCTCCGACAGCGTCTCGACCACCATCGAGAGGTCGCGGAGGGTGTCGCAGACCACATGCAGCGACGCCGGGCCGCCTATCCGGAACGAGGTGTGGCGCGCGAGCGGTTCACCGGTCCGGAGCGCGCCGGCGATCCCGCGCTCGATCCTCTCGGCAGCCGCGCTCACCGACATCGCCGACGACCCTCCATGCCCTCGGTCAGGGCGCGCACGATCTCGGGACCCAACGTTGTCACGTCCCCCGCGCCCATGGTCATCACGAGGTCTCCCGGCCGTACCCTGTCAGCCACGTAACGGGCCACATCCGGCCGGTGGGGAAAGTACGCGACATTCGAGCGGGGCGCCGCGTCGAGAAGGGCGTCGAGCACCGTCCTGCCAGAGACGCCAGGGATCGGGGTCTCCCCCGCGCTGTAGACGTCCATCAGCACGACGCTGTCCGCATCGCCGAACGCCTCACCGAAACCGCGAGCGAGCGCCGCTGTCCGGGAGTAGCGATGCGGCTGGAAGACGGCCCACACGCGCTCGTGCCCGGCGGACCTCGCGCCCGCCAGTGTCGCCTTGAGCTCGGTGGGATGATGCGCGTAGTCGTCCACCACCAGGACGCCCGCCGCCTCGCCGACACGCTCGAACCTGCGCCGCACCCCCGTGAAGCCCTCCAGCGCCGCTGCCGCCTTGCCCACGTCAGCGCCCAGCGCCCATACGGCGGCGAGTGCCCCGGCAGCGTTCGAGACGTTGTGCAGCCCGGGCACCACAAGCTTCAGCCGCACCGTGCGACCGTCGGGGAACGAGACCGCGGCCGCGTGCCCGCGCCCCGCCGCCCGGACGTCGTGAAGGCGGACGTCAGCCGAGGCGGATGCCCCGTACCGCAACACGCGAGCAGTAGCGGACCCTGCCAGTTCCGCCGCTCCCGGATCGTCCTCGCAAAGGACCACCCAACCTTGCGGGTCGGTCCTCCCGACGAAGCTGCGGAACACCTCCTGGATCTCCTCAAGACCCGAGTAGTGGTCCAGATGATCCTCTTCGACGTTTGTCACCAGTGCCAGGTGGGGCGCCAGGTGCAGGAAGGATCCGTCGGACTCGTCGGCCTCGACGACGCAGTGAGGGCCCGCGCCACACCTCGCGTTGGCCCTCATCTCGTTGAGCTCGCCGCCGATCAGGAAGGTGGGATCCGCGCCGGCCCCCGCCAGCGAGCACGCGAGCATCGAGCTGGTCGTCGTCTTGCCGTGGGTGCCCGCGACCGCGACCGTCAGGCCGTCCGCCGCCACCTCCGCGAGCATCCGGGCCCGCTGCCACACGGGGATCCCCCGCCTGATAGCGGCGGCCAGCTCAGGGTTGGAGCGCGGTATCGCGGAGGAGACGACGACTACCTCCGGGTCACCCAGGTTCTCCTCGCAGTGTCCTATGGCGACGGGGACGCCCGCCTCTGAAAGGGCGCTCGAGTACCGCGACTCCTTGAGGTCGGACCCGGTCACGGAGACGCCACGGTCGTGCAGCACCCTGGCGATGCCGCTCATGCCCGCGCCGCCCACACCGATGAAGTGCGCGTAGACCCGGCTCAACGCGCGCTCCCGGCATACCGCGCCGATTCTACGGCCAGCCTCGCGAAAGCGGCGGCGGCATGCGGGCGCCCAAGCGTCGCGGATGCGCGGGCCATCCGCGAGCGTTCAGCTCCGTCCTTGAGCAGACTCAACAGAGTCCTCACGTATCCCTCTCCGTCCAAATCCGCATCCTCCACGACCACCGCCGCGCCCGCATCGGCGACCGAGCGGGCGTTAAGTGACTGATGGTCGTCGGTGGCGAACGGGTAGGGCACCAGCACTGCGGCCCGCCCCACTACCGTGATCTCGGCTATGGAGGTGGCGCCGGCGCGCGCGACCACGAGGTCTGCTCCGGCCAGCGCGTCGCCCATCCGATCGACGTAGTCAACGACATGGTACCGCGCCGGGTCCCATCCGGGCACAGAGGACAGCTCCTGCCTCAGGTTCTCCGCCTCGGTCCGGCCGGCCACGTGGAGGACGCGCAGCCCGTCGACGCCCATGAGCGCGTCGTGCGCGCGCACCGTGGCCTGATTGATGTGCCGAGCGCCGCGGCTGCCCCCGAACACCAGCAGCGTCGGCTGGTCGGCTTGCGCGCCGAACATGGCCCGGCCCGCATCACGGGACGCTGAAAGAACCGAGGGACGGACGGGGTTGCCCGTGAGCGTCGCGCGCTCGGGTCGTCGGAGGAGGCCCCTTGAGCTCTCGAAGGCGATCGAGACAGCCGTCGCCCACCGGGACAGCACCCTGTTCGCCAGTCCGGGCACGGCGTTCTGCTCGGCTATCACCAGCGGGGTGCGGGTCAGCGCCGCGGCCACGCCGAAGGGTATCGAGACGTATCCGCCGAACGCCGCCACGACGTCGGGCCGCCTTCTCGCCAGCGCCGCCAGCGCGTCCGCCGTCGCAACGGCCATCACGCAGGCGGCGACCAGGATGGTCCACGGGCGGGAACGGTCCCAGCCGTAGGAGCGGATCGCCAAGAACTCGATGCCCGCCTCGCGTGCGAGACGGGCCTCCATGCCCTGGGGCGTCCCGGCGAATATCAGCTCATGCCCGGCTGCGGACAGTTCGTCCGCCACCGCCAGCGCGGGGTAGACGTGACCCGCCGTCCCCCCGCCCGTCAGCAACACCTTCACCGCGTCCACCCCCCTTCGCCAAGAGCGCTCCGCGCGCCGACACGCCGCGGAGACGCGTCCCGCGGCCGACGGACGCGATGACCCCGACGCAGGCCAGAGTGAGCGTGAGCGAGGAGCCGCCGAAGCTGACGAACGGAAGGGGCACTCCTGTGAGGGGCATCAGCTTTGTGACCGCCATCATGTTCACCAGCGCCTGAGCGACTATCACGCCGGTGAGGCCGGCCGCCGCGATTCGCCCGAAGTGGTCTTTGGAGGAGGCCGCTATACGGAAACCCGCGTAGGTGAAGGCAGCGAAACCGGCGAGCACTCCCAGGGTCCCCAGAAGGCCTAGTTCCTCGCCGACGATGGCGTAGATGAAGTCGGTGTGCGCCGCAGGGAGGTAGAAGAACTTCTGCCTGGACAGGCCGAGACCGACGCCCGTAACCCCGCCGTCCCCGAACGCAAGCAGGCCCTGGATCAGCTGATAACCGCTCCTTTGAGGATCGGCCCACGGGTCGAGGAAGGAGAAGAACCGGGCTGCCCGATACGGTTCCGCGAACATCCCGAGGAGCGCCAGTCCGACCCCCGACACCCCGATGCCGACTAGCTGCCCGCCGGGCAGTCCGGCGACCACGAGGACGAGGTAGAGCGGGATCGCGATCGTCATGGCGGTCCCCATGTCACCCTGCAGCAGCACGAGGCCCAAGACCGGAACGGTGGCCAGCAGCAGCGAACGAACCGTCTTGCGCTCCGAAAGCCTGCCGGCGAGTCTGTCAGCCAGGACGCTCGCGAAGACGAGCACGCACGCCAGCTTCGCATACTCCGAGGGCTGGATCCTCTGACCTCCGATACTGAGCCAGCTCTTGGCACCGTTGACCGTGATCCCCCAGATCTGCACCGACACCAGCGCTGCGACCGACAGGCCCCAGAGCCCCCAGGCCATCCGCTTGAGACGGCGGTAGTCGAACCAGTCCAGCCCCACCAGGAGGAGCACTCCGATCGCGAGCCCCACAGCCTGCCGCTTCAGGCTGAAGGCGCTGTCCCCCAGCTTGACGTAGTCGGGCACCGACGATGCCGAGTAGATCATCACCAGGCCAAGGGCCGTCAGCGACGCAGCGGCCACCAGCAGGGTCACCCTTGCGCGAGGTCCCGCCACCAGGTCCGCGACCTTCATGAGGCCCCACCGCGCATCGCCCGCACGCATTCCTTGAAGACCCGGCCTCTATGCTCGTAACTCGTGAACTCATCGAACGACGCACAGGCCGGGGAGAGCACGACAGCGTCACCGGAGCGCGCTTCCACCGAGGCCCTCTCCACTGCTTCGGCCAGACCTGCGACGAGCACAGGAGTCAGCCGGGTCCCGAGGAACGCTGCCCGGATCTCCTCGCGCGCCTCACCGAAAGCGACGACCGCGCTGCAGGCGTCCGCAGCGACTGCTGCCAGCGGCCCGAAATCGTTGCCCTTGTTCCGGCCCCCAAGGAGCAGCACGAGGCCCGCGCCCTCGAACGCCTCGATCGCTTTGAACGTCGCGTCCGGGTTCGTCGCCTTGGAGTCGTTGAAGTACTCCACGCCGCCCACCACCCCGACCGGCTCAAGCCGGTGCTCGATCGGAGCGAAAGTCCTCAGGCCCTCGGCGATCTCGGCGTCCGGCACCCCGACCGCGTGGGCCGCCAGGGCGGCGGCCAGAGCGTTGGAGACGTTATGGGCGCCCCTGACCTGCAACTCCCCGATTTCGAGAAGCCGCCGAGCCACGCCTCCGGCGCACAGAGCGAGCGCCCCGTCGGCTATGCCGGCGCCGTCGCGCGGAAGCGCATGGCGGCTCACTCGCAAGACCCGGGCGCCGCTCTCGGCGACACGTGTCGCATACGGGGCGGACCCCGCGTCGTCGACGTCGATCACTGCGACATCCTCGGGCCCAAGGTTGGCGAAGATGCGCGCCTTGTCCGACGCGTACGCCTCGAACGACCCGTGCCAGTCGATGTGGTCTTCCGTGATGTTGAGGAGGACCGCAACACGCGGCCTGAAGGTTGAGGTGAGGGCCAGCTGGAAGGAGGAGACTTCGGCGACCATCATCGTCGCGGGTCCGGCCGCGACCGCGACGTCGATCGCCGGGGGCCCGATGTTGCCGGCCACCTCGACCGGCCTGCCAGCCTCGGTCAGGAGGTGCCCGATGAGACTTGTGGTGGTCGTCTTCCCGTTCGTCCCCGTCACCGCCACCCAAGCGGACTCGGACACCCGATAAGCCAGCTCCATCTCGGAGATGATCTCCGCACCCGTGCGCCGGGCGGATGACATCAGCGGGCTCGAAGGCGGGATCCCCGGACTCGCGACGACCATGTCCGCGCGGGGTGCGTCCGAGACGCCGAGGCTCACCTCGGCACCCAACTCGCGCAAAGCGGCGGCGCGAGCGCTCTGCACGGGACCCTCATGCTCGTCGACGACCGACACCCTGACCGCTTCTCCCGCGCGTGCCTGACCCAGAAGGTAGCGCGCCACAGCGTCGCCCGAGGAGCCCAGTCCGAGGACGAGCACGTGCCCTGTCGGCGATTCCGGGCTCATCGCGGCGCCGTCGTGAAGTGAAGGGCGAACCCCGCGCCTGCCAGTATCCCGGTCGCTATCCAGAACCGCACCATCACCTTGGTCTCCGACCAGCCGAGCATCTCGAAGTGATGGTGGATGGGGGCCATCCGGAAGATCCGTCTGCCCGTCAGCTTGAACGACGCTACCTGCAGCATCACGGACATACCCTCGACCACGTAGATGCCGCCTATGAGCACCAGCAGTATCTCGGTCTTGGTCAGGACCGCGAGCGCCGCGATCGCCGCCCCGAGACCCAACGAGCCCGTGTCGCCCATGAAGATGTCCGCGGGGTGGCTGTTGTACCACAGGAATCCCACGCACGAGCCGGCCACCGCGGAAGCCACGATCGCCAGCTCGAGATGGTCCTGAGCGAAGCTGATACCCGCATACGCCATCATGACGATCATGACGGTGCCGGCGGCCAGCCCGTCCAGCCCGTCGGTGAGGTTGACTGTGTTGGAGGTGCCGGTGACCATCACCACAACCAGCGCGAGGTAGAGCCAGGGGACGGTCAGGGACACGGCCCCAAGGTCTATCACGCTTGAGAGCACTCCCAGATCCAGCGCCCCCAGGAGCGGCACGGCGACGCGAGGCGTGAGGCCGACCCAGTTCACGGCCGCCAGACAGAACGCGACCGATATGAGGGCCTGCCACAGTATCTTCGCCCGCGGGGTCAGGCCCAGCGAGCGCTCGTTGGCCACCTTGGCGTAGTCATCGATGAAGCCCAGAAGACCGCAGCCCGCCATGACGAGCAAAGCGACCACGCTCGCGCGGTCGAATCTCCCCATGAGGACGAACGCGCCCAGGACCACACCGATAATGAGCACCCCGCCCATCGTGGGCGTGCCCTGCTTGACGAGGTGGCCTTGCGGCCCATCGGCCCTGACCTGCTGACCGATGTTGCGAAATCGCAGGATACGTATCCATAGCGGGAACAGGATGCCCGCCGCCACGAGTGCGACGACCGCAGTCAGGAAGACCTGGTAGGTGGGGTATGTCGCCAGCAGACTAAACACGCCGATCCACTATCCCTTCGACCACTCGCTCTAGGCCGACTACGCGCGAAGCCTTGACCAAGACGAGATCGCCGGGCCCCAGGACATCGTCCAGGACCTCGATGGCCGCCTCGACGTCGCCGCATGGACGCACACGCGCGGGATCCATGCCCTCCACCCGGGCCCCGTCGGCCACCCTGTCTCCCGGCTCCCCGATGGTGACCAGCACATCCACGCCCAGGCGTGCCACCCGCTGGCCGATCTCGAAGTGAGCCAGGTCCGTCATGGACCCGAGCTCCGCCATGCCGCCGAGCACCGCGACGCGACGGCCGGCGGTCGCGGTGTCCGCCAGCGTCTGGAGCGCCGCCCGCATCGAGACGGGGTTGGCGTTGTAGGCGTCGTTGATCAGGGTGAGGCCCGACGCGACCTCCACCACCTGCATCCTCATCCCGGTCAAACGCATCTCGAAGAGCGCCGGCGCCAGATCCGCGGGTGCTACCCCCAGCCGAAGCGCGACCGCGGCTGCGGCCAGCGCGTTGTACACGTTGTGCCTGCCAGGGACGGGGACCGACAGCCTGGCCTCGCCCTCCGAGCACACCAAGATGAACGAGGGCGTGCCGTCCGCCCCCACGACCACGTCCCGAGCGGAGACATCGCAGCCCTCTGAGAACCCGTAGCGCACGATCTCGGCGCTGGCCCGGTCAGCCAGCGCGCGACTGGGGACGTCATCGCCGTTGAGATACACGACGCCGTTGGCCGGAATCGCTTCGACCAGCTCCCCCTTCGCGGCCGCGATCGCCTCGACGGAGCCCATCACCTCGATGTGGCTCACGCCGACGTTCGTCACCAGCCCGTGCCCCGGGCGCGCGATGTCGGCGAGCTCGGCAATCTGACCGGGTCCCCGCATCGCCATCTCGAGCACGACAGCGTCGGTCACCGGGGCGGCCTCAAGGAGCGTCAGCGGGACTCCCAGCTCGTTGTTACGGTTGCCCGACGTGGCCGCGACGCTCCCCAGCGGTGTCAGGCATCCGGCGAGCATGTCCTTGGTGGTCGTCTTGCCCGTGGAGCCGGTGATGCCCACGACGGGGCATTCAAGGCGCGCCCGATGATGGCGCGCGAGAGACTGGACGGCCGACAACGGGTCGGGCACGAGCACCACAGAAGCGCCCGGGTCACCCGCGGCCGCGATGGCGGCGCGGACGCCCTCGTCGTACCGGCTTACCAGCACGACCCTCGCGCCGTTGGCCACCGCGTCGGTGAGGAACGCATGGCCGTCCCAGCGCTCACCGACAAACGCCACGAACACGCAACCTGGGTGTACTTCACGCGAGTCCGTGCACAGCCCCATCGCGGCGGCCCCGGGGTCGCCGTCGACCAGCCGCCCCCCCGTGACCTCCGCCATAGTCCTCGCGTCAGAAAGCAGCATCGTCACTCCCCGAACCCGCACGCCGCGAGAGCCTCGCGTGCCACCTCGCGGTCGTCAAAGCGCACCTTGCGGTCCGCGAACTCCTGTTGGTCCTCATGCCCCTTGCCCGCGACCAGGACCGTGTCACCGGCCCGCGCCATGGCGACGGCCTCCTGGATGGCGCGGCGGCGGTCCACCTCCGTGATGTAGGCGGCCCCCGTGCCACGCAGGCCGTCCTCGACCTGCAAGATGATGCCCACGGGGTCCTCGCTTCGAGGGTTGTCGCTGGTCAACACCGCCACGTCCGAGAACCGACCGGCCGCGCGGCCCATGAGCGGACGCTTGTCCGGATCACGGTCGCCACCGCATCCGAACACTGTGAGAACCCTGCCTGGCGTGACCCGCCGGACCGCCTCCAGCGCCTTCTCGAGCCCTTCGGGTGTGTGAGCGTAGTCGACCAGCACCGTGAAGGGCTGTCCAGCGTCTATACGCTCCAGACGGCCGGGCACCTGGGGCGCTGCCTCCAGACCGTTGACGACGGCGTCCAGCGGGAGCCCGAGCGCGATACCGCAGCCCGCGGCCACGAGGGCGTTCGAGACGTTGAATCGGGCCGGCAGGGGCAGCTCGACCCTGGCTTCTCCCTGTGGAGCCCTGATGGTGAATGCGGACCCGGTCGGACCGCATTCCACGTCGAGTGCCCGCAGATCGGCGCCGTCACGCTCGCCCACCGTCAGGCACCCGTCCACCTCGGCGGCGATCGCGGCCCCGTACGGACCGTCGACGTCGACCACCCTGCGACCCACCGGCATGTCGGTGAAGAGGCGCTTCTTGACGGCGAAGTACTCCTCCATGGTGTGGTGGTAGTCGAGGTGGTCCTGCGAGAGATTCGTGAACGCGGCCACGGCGAACCTGATCCCGTCCACCCGGTGCAGGTCTATCGCGTGGCTCGAGACCTCGACGCTCGCCCCGCGACAGCCCGCCTCCAGCATCCTCGCGAACAGCGCCTGCAGGTCGGCCGATTCGGGTGTGGTCCGGCCAGCCGGGACCCGGGCGTCTCCCACCCTGGTCTCCACCGTCCCGACCAGCCCCGTGCCCCAGCCGGACGCGCGCATGATCGAATCGACGAGATATGTGGTCGTTGTCTTGCCGTTCGTGCCCGTGACTCCCACGACCTCGATCCGGGACGTGGGGTGACCCCAGAACGCGGACGAGGCCAGGGCGAGCGCGACCCGCGTGTCTCCGACTATCGCCTGCGGCGCGGACACGCTGAGCTGGCGCTGGACCACCAGCGCCGCCGCGCCCCGCGCCACTGCGTCGGCGGCGAAGTCGTGGCCGTCGTGAGCGAAACCCGGCACGCAGAAGAAGACGTCGCCGGGGCGCACCTTGTCGGAGCGGTAGGCGACGCCCGTCAGCGATGCGGGCGGCTCCCCGACCATCGAGACGGGGATGCCCGCGAGCGATTCAAGGAGTGTGAGTCCGTCCACGGGCTCGTTCATCAGGGGTCCGCCCGATTCTACCACTGCGGCCACCTCACGGCGCGGCCGCCGCGGCCGGGGCGGACGTCTCGGTCGACGGACGCGATGCGGGCGGCACCTTCATGTGCGCCACGGAGAACGCGGCCACCTCGCGGAACACCGGAGCGGCAACGACCCCGCCGTATATCGCGCCACGCGGGTCGTCGACCGTCACGACTATGACGAACCTCGGGTCGCGCGCGGGCAGGTACCCCGCGAACGAGGCTATGTACCCGCCCCCTTTGTAGCCCTTCCCGTCCGCTCGCGGCTTCTGCGCGGTCCCGGTCTTGCCCGCCACTTCGTACCCGGGAACGGCGGCGGTCTGGCCGGTCCCATCGGTCACCGCGAGTCGCAACCCCTCTCCCACCTGAGCGCACACGTCGGGCTCGAGCACGCGCTGACGCGGCCGTGCCGGGACCGCCTCGGGGTCGTCAGGGACCTCGAGCAGGACGTGCGGGGTCACCAGCTCGCCGCCGTTGGCGATCACGGACATGGCTCTGGCAAGCTGCAAGGTGGTCACCGAGACCCCCTGCCCGAACGGGATGTTGGCGATGGAGGACGCGGACCAGCGCCGCGGCGGAGGGATGTAGCCGATCGACTCGCCGGGCATGTCCACCCCGGTCGACTGGGCGAACCCGAAACCGAGGAAGCTGTCGTACAGGCGGTCCTTCCCGAGCGCCTGCCCCATCATCACCGAGCCCACGTTGGAGGAGTTCGCAAGGATCTCCGAGGCGGTCCATGTCACCGCGCCTCTGGGATGCGACTCCTTGATCACCCTGCCGCCGACCTTGATCGTCGGGGGAAGCGCATACGGTCGCGACGGCTCCGACAGACCGTGCGAGAACGCCGCGGCCGCCGTGAACACCTTCATCGTCGAACCAGGCTCGAAGGCGTCGGTCACGGGACGGTTCCTGTAGTCCTTCGGGTCCGCTTTCCCAAAGGCGTTGGGATCGAACCCCGGCACCGAGGCCATCGCGAGGATCTCGCCGTTCCTCGGGTCCATGACCACCACCGAACCGCTCTTCGCCCCCCACCTCTCGACGGCGGCCGCGAGCTCCACCTGGGCGAGGTACTGGATGTCCTTGTCGATGGTGAGCACGATGTCGCTGCCCTCGACCGGCTCCTCGGAGACCTGGACACCGCCCGGGATCGGCCGGCCCGCGGGGTCGCGCTCGGCCAGGAGCCTTCCCGGCTGGCCGGCCAGCAGGGCGTCATGCTCCTTCTCGAGCCCTGTCAGGCCCGCGTCGTCGACGCCGACGAACCCGAGGACCTGGCAGGCGAGCTCGCCCGAAGGGTAGGTCCTGCGGAAGTCGTCCATGAAGCCGACCCCGGCCAGCTTGAGATCCTTGAGCGCGGCCGCGCGGCCCGCGTCCACCTTGCGGCCCAGGTACACGAAGCCCGCGTCCTTCGTCAACTTCGCCTCGTACTGGGCGGGGTCGCCACCGAGCGCGCCTGCGATCGCCTCAGCGGCCCCCGCCGGGTCCTCGACGAAGTGGGGATTGGCGTAGATCGTCTTGGCCTCGCTTGTGACCGCGAGCGGCTGACCCTCGCGGTCGTAAATGTCGCCTCGCTTGGGAGACAGCTCGATGTCACGAAGTCGCTGGTCTTGGGCGAGGCCCGCGTACGCCGGGGCCGCGAGCGTCTGGAGCCAGACGACGCGCACAGCCACTACGACGAGGCCGAGCAGGAGGAGCGCCAGAACGGATGCCGACCGGTCCACGCTCTTGGCGCGAGGCTCGCGGACCGGCATCCGGTTCTCCCTTCCTTCCACCGCCTACCGGGCCGCGGACAGGCCGACGCCACCCACGAGCAGGACGCGCGCCTGAGCGGCGGCCGCCTTGGCCAGCGCCTCGAGAATGGCCGCGCCGGGACCGTCAGCGGACGCCTCGACAGCGGCCGGATCCGTAGCGAGCTCGTCAGCGAGTATGAACCGGACCTCCTCGGGCTCGGCCATGCTCATCGCCTCACCGGCGATGACCTGCAGCCTCGACGGGGTCGACAGGGCGCTGCGATCGATCTCGAGCCGGTCGGTGATCTGCCGCTCGCTCTTTATCTCCTTGGCCAGACGTCCCGCGTCCAGGCACGCCTCCGCTGCGTCGACGGCGATTGCCACGCGCCCAAGTCCGACCGCCGTCAGCCCGATCACAAGCACCATGAGCGATGCGAGGGGCGAGCCACGGCGCGCGGACCTTGGGCGTCCGCCACGGCGAGCTGGCCGCCCGGTGACTCTACGCTTGCGTGTGACGCTTGCCATCTCGCCCCTCCTCTCTCCTCATCGTCTTGTCCTGCCTTTCACAGCTTCTCGGCCACGCGCAGCTTCGCGCTGCGCGCGCGCTGGTTGGCCGCCACCTCCTCGACCGTCGGGACGATCGGCCTCCGGGTGACGACCCGGACCACCGGCACACGACCGCAACCACATCCGGGCAGGTCGGGCGGGCACTCGCAACCCGCGGACAGATCGTTGAAAACCCGCTTGACCAGCCGGTCCTCGAGCGAGTGGTAGCTGATCACGGCGACCCTGCCACGTGGAGCCAGCCATCGCACGGCGGAGCGCAGGCCTCGCTCGAGCACCTCCAACTCGCGGTTCACCTCGATGCGCAGCGCCTGGAACGTCCGTCGGGCGGGGTGAGGTCCCCCCCTCCTCGCCGACGCGGGGACCGCGTCCTTGACGATGCCCACCAGCTCCCCGGTCGTCTCGACGGGTCGGCGGGCGCGCGCGGCTACGATGAATGCTGCGATGCGCGCGGCCCACCGCTCCTCGCCGTACTCGCGGATGACGCGAGCGAGTTCATGCTCCTCGTAGCCGTTGACGACGTCGTAGGCACTGAGGCGACCTGGCTCCGGGTCCATCCGCATGTCCAGCGGCGCGTCGTCCTGGAACGAGAAACCCCTGGATGCGAGGTCGAGCTGCGGGGACGACACGCCGAGGTCGAAGAGGAAGGCGTCGGCGTAGGGGATGTCGGCTTCAGCGAGAAGCCGGTCCAGTTCGCCGAAGTTGCCGTGAAGGAAGATGGCATGCCGGCCGAGGCGTGCTACGTCTGCTGCTGCTTCGAGTGCTGCTCTGTCCTGGTCGATGCCCACGAGTATCCCCGCAGGCTGTATCGATTCCTGAAGACGGATCGCGTGACCTGCCCCGCCCAAGGTGCAGTCGATCACGATCGAGCCGGGGTGCAGGGATAGGTGCTGCGTGACCTCGGCCGGCAAAACTGGAGTGTGCCGGTATTCCATTGTCAATCAGCGCACCGGGGCGGGCTTCTCCCCCGGTCCCGACAGGCCGATGGCGGAAAGCGCCTCGGCATCGTCCTCGATGTTCGCGGTGGCCTCGTGGTTGTACGCCGCCCACCGCGCCGAATCCCATAGCTCCACGCGGTTGCCGTTGCCGACCACCGCCACCTCCCTGACCAGCCCGGCGTGGTCCCTCATCACCTGAGGCAGGGTGATCCTGCCGGCGCTGTCGACGTCGGTCTCCACGGCGTTGGTCGTGAAGAAGCGCCGGATCCTGCGCTGCTTGGGATCGAAGTCCGATCCCTCAAGCAGCTGATCGACGAACTCCCGGTAAGTCTCCTTGGGGTACACGTAGAGACACTCCTCGAGGCCCTTGGCGACGACCAGCTTCTCGCCGGCCACGGAGCGGAATCTCGAAGGCAGCGAGACGCGGCCCTTGGCGTCGAGGTTGTGCTTGTGTTCGCCGAGGAACATCTCTGTGGCTCCCCCACCGTCGTGGGCCTCGGGGACGCCCTTCGCCCCCACCGAGGCACAGACTATGACACTTCATCCCACTTTGCAACCCCTCGATGGGAATCGACGACACTAACATCCCACTGTGACACCCAAGAGCCGCTCATGCTCATGCCGATGAGGGCGCGCGAGCGCGACGGTGTGAACCGTTCGCCCCCCTCGCTCGTCCTACAGTCGACAGTGTCTCGCCCGTTGACAGCGGAACATGGAGCGTGAGTGAAGTTGCCCGTGCGGCGGCCCACCGCTAGAATCACTGATGACGACAGGACCGTTCAGCGGAGGTGACCTGCCCGAATGACACCGAACATCGCGTCACCACTCTTCAACACGCTGCTCGCAGCCTTCTTCGTCGTGGTGGTCTTGGGGGCCGCGCTTGGCGCCTACGCGGCGATCGTCCTCAAGCGACGCGAGGGCGACAAGACCGAATAGCGCTCCGCTCCGCGCATCGCACGGCGAGACGCCCTCCTGCACGTTCGTGCCGCGAGGGCGTCGGCGTCCGGGGCCCGCTCGCCCCGGGCATGGAGAAAGGGGTCGGCCATGGGCACGCGCAGAGTCATCCTCCGATGGGCCGCGATCGTGGCGCTGGCATCCGGCTCACTGGGCCTTGCGGGCTGCGGCCTTCTCGCGCCTGCGGAGACCGCCACCGACATGGCGATCGACCGGTACTCGGCTCCCTACGGCACCCCTGAGGACCTCGCCGCAGGGCAAGCCAGCAAGGATCTCGCGCTCGTCGAACCGCCTGCGCCCTCCGGGGGCGGCCGCGACGTCGTCTCGATCCCAGGGGAGGTCAGCCTCGTCATCCTGAGCCAGAGCCTGCGAATGGAGGTCGCGTCGGTCCGGGAAGCGGTGGAATCGATCCGCAAGATCACCGCGGAGCACAAGGGCACCGTGACCGCGATGCAGGTCAGCACCGACAACGAGATGCCCATCTACAGGCAGGATGGCTCCGGCGCCTACGACGGCAGCCCGCTCGCCGGCTTCATGACCGTGCGGGTGCCCAACGCGTCCCTGCCCGCGTTCGTCGAAGCGGCCTCCGCGCTGGGCACGGTCCTGCGCCGCTCGCAGGACTCGCAGGACGTCACCCAGGAGCATGTCGACCTCGCAGCGCGGCTCGACAACCTTCGGGCGGCAGAGAAGCGCCTCCGCGAGTTCTTCGACTCCGCCAAGAAGGTCTCCGAGATGCTGGAGATCGAGCGCGAGCTGGCCCGGGTCCGTGGCGAGATCGAGTCCCTCGACGCCCAGAAGAAGTTCCTGGAGCGCCAGGCCGCGATGGCTACCGTCACCTTCGAGCTCGTGGAGCCCAAGCCGATCGTGCGGCCCGCCGGGGAGAACTGGGGCGTCGCCGAGGCCTTCACGGGCGCGATCAGGGCTTTCGTCAACACGGCGAACACGCTGATCGTCCTGCTGGGCCCGGTCGCGGCGGTAGCGTTGTTCGTGGCGCTTCCCGCCTGGCTCGTCGCGAGGTGGCTGCTTCGCAGGAGGTCCGCACGGTCGGCGCGGGCCTCAGAGTCCGCCGACGAAGAGGCCTGAGGCAGACCGGCTCCGCGGGACGAACGACGAGGGGGTCTCAGGACCCGGACCGGTGTCTGCGGCGCCGCTTGGCTCGCCAGGCGGCCGCCGCCGACCCGCCAGCCAGATGCACCGCGAACATCGCTCCGCCCGCAGCTGCGGGCAACATCAGCAGGTCGGTTCCGGGGTCGATCGATTCGAGACCGGGCGCGCCAGCGCCTCCGACCACGGTCAGCCACGATCCAAGAGCGACACCCGCGGCCACCCCGACCCCCCAGGTCGCGGCCCGGAACAGTGCGCCGGACCAAGAGAAGCCGTCCCGGGGCTCGGGGCCTGACACGCTCATCTCAGCCCGGCTCTGGGATGCGTGGACAGGTACTCCTCGCGCATGTGGCGAAGGTCGACATGGGTGTAGACCTGCGTGGTGGAGATGTCGGAGTGCCCAAGCAGTTCCTGCAGCGCTCGCAGATCGGCTCCTCCCTGCAGCATGTGGGTGGCGTACGAGTGCCGGAGGACGTGCGGGTGCAGCTCCTCCAGACCGACACGGCTTCCCCACCTCCGGACCAGCGCGTGGACGCTCTGCCTTGTGAGACGGCCGCCCCTCCGGTTCAGGAACACCGCTCCGGGGTCCTGCCGCAACGCCGCCCTGGCGCGCAGGGCGGGACGACCTTGGGACAGGTACGCCCTGAGCGCCCGCTCGGCGGCCGCGCCCGTAGGGACGACCCTCTCCTTGCCACCCTTCCCGACCACCCGCATCAGGCTGTCCTCTAGGTCGAGGTCGGCGAGGTCGAGTGAGGTCAACTCGCTGACCCTCAAACCGCATCCGTACAGCACTTCGAGTATCGCGACGTCGCGTCGAGCTGTCGGCCCCTCGCCGAAAGACTGCGAGAAAAGACGGTCGGCCTCCGCGACGCTGATGACGTGCGGCAACCTCAACGGCACTTTGGGAGAAGCGAGCGAAGCCGCCGGGTGGCGCTCCGCCACGCCCTCGCGCACGAGGAACCTGTGAAACGACCTGATCGCGGCGACCTTGCGCTCGACGGTGCTCGCCGCCAGACCGCGCGACCGCAAGCTGGCGACGAACCCTGCGAGATGGTCGCGGTCGACCGCGGCCCAGCCGGTGACGCCGGTCGATTCCAGGTGGTCCGCATAGGCTCTGAGGTCGCGCCGGTAAGCCTCGACTGTGTTGACGGAGGCGCCCCTCTCGACAGCCAGGTGGCCCAGAAACTCATCGATGCGACCTCGCATCGCGCCTCCCAGGCGCCGCGAGCCGGCTACAGAAGCTCCGACAGCGGCGTGTACTCCATCCCATGAGCCTCGGCGACGGGCGCGTACGTCACCTTCCCGTCGAGGACGTTGACGCCCTTGGCCAGTGCGGGGTCGTCGAGGACGGCCTGCCTCCAGCCCTTGTCCGCGATCGCGAGCGCGTAGCGGAAGGTGGCGTTCGTGAGAGCGTAGGTGGAGGTGTTGGGCACCGCGCCTGGCATGTTGGCGACTCCGTAGTGGACGACCCCGTCGATGACGAATGTGGGCTCGCTGTGGGTGGTCGGCCGCGTGGTCTCGATGCAGCCTCCCTGGTCGACCGAGACGTCTACGACCACCGAGCCCTTCTTCATGCCCGGGAGCATGTCCCTGGTGACCAACCACGGCGCCTTCGCACCGGCCAGCAGCACCGCTCCGATGACGAGGTCCGCGTCGTAGACGGCGCGCTCGATGTTCAGCCGGTTGGAGAAGAGCGTCCTCATCCGATTGCCCCACAGCTCGTCGATGTAGCGAAGTCTCTCGAGGCTCACGTCCAGCACGGTGACGTTGGCCCCCATCCCCACCGCGATGTAGGCGGCGTTCATCCCTACCACGCCCGCGCCCAGCACGGCCACGTTGGCCGGAAGCACACCGGGCACGCCGCCCATCAGCATCCCTCGACCGCCCATCGGCTTGAGCAGGAACTCCGCGCCGACCTGGGTGGCCATGCGGCCCGCTACCTCCGACATCGGGGCGAGGAGCGGCAAGGAGCGGTCCGGCAGCTCGACCGTCTCGTACGCGATGCACACGGCCCCGGAACCCACGAGACCTTCGGTCTGCGGAAGATCGGGGGCGAGGTGCAGGTAGGTGAAGAGGATCTGCCCCGGGCGCATCATGGCGATCTCGGCCGCTTGCGGCTCCTTGACCTTGACCACCATCTCGGCGCGACCCCATATCTCCGCCGCGCTCTCGGCGATCGTCGCGCCCGCGGCTACGTACTCGTCGTCCTCGATCGAGGAACCGGCTCCCGCCCCGCGCTCGACGAGGACCTCGTGCCCCCTCTCCACGAATTCGCGTGCTCCCCCTGGGGTCATGCCGACACGGTACTCACTGTTCTTGATCTCCATGGGTACGCCGATGATCATCGCTGCTCCTCCGTATAGGCGCCGCCGTCCCCGCAATGCGGGAGGTCAGAGAGAACCTCGCCGGCAGCCCGCCCCGCAGCGGCCGCGGCGAGGAAGAAACCGGGGTCCTCGTCCATGCCTCGTCCCATGGTACGCGGTTCTAGCCCCCTCGTGTCGAGCTCGCCGGGGGACACCTCTACGCGACGGCACTCATGGCGCCCGGCGATGCCCGCGGCATCCAGCGCACGGGCGACCTGTTCGGCTTCGTCGGCGCCCAGCGGCGGAACGGCCACAAGGCAGCCTGGGACGGCGACCCGGCCCAGGGCGGTCAGCGAGTGGTGGCTCACTCCGCGGTGACGCTCCCGGCCCTCGGCGAAGGAGACCCGCAGGACCGCTATCGGCAAGCCCCTCAGGCAGGCGACCGCGTTCAGGGCCTCCCCCTGCGCGACTCCTCCGTGGCCGAACGGGGTGGCGGTCCCTGCGAGTCCAGGGCCTCCCGCGACCACCGCGACGTCCGCTCCGGCGACATGCCTGGCCGCCAGCAACCCGGAGTGCAGCGTCACAGCCTCGATCTCGCCGCCGAAGGCCTGACCGCAGCTGACGGTCGCGTCGATCAGCCCCGCGCGCCTGGCGTCCCGGACCGCGTCCGACAGAGCCAGCGGAAGAGCGGCATGATCGGTCATCACGTACGCGATGCGGGCCTTGGGGGCTGCCGTCCGCACCCCCGCCGCGACCGGGACCATCTGGCTGTGAAGACCGCAGCACACCACCGGCATCCCGCCGAGGTCCGAGACGACGGCCATCACGTCCTCATGCCCGCTCCCCGCCTCCTCGACGCAGAGCACGTCCAACTGCAGCGGGGTGTACCGGGCCTTGATGACGTGACCGCCCGAGGGGCGATCGTGCCCTCCCGCCCCCTCCGATCGCGCCACCACGAAGTGCAGCCCGCCGGTCCCCAGGCCCAGATCGACCGCCGTCGTGTTGACCAGCACCCGGTCGCCGGGCGCGCACGCACCGGTCAGGCGCGGGTAGCAACCGGCCTCGCCTGTGGCTCCGTCATCGAAGCGCACGGTCAGGCGATGTAAGCCCTCGTCGTGGCCGCGGACGGAGGTGACCTCACACCACACCGACCTCATCTCACACGACCGCCATGCGCACGATGTTGCAGGTCACCTGGGCGAGCCGCTCGAGCTCGTCGACCGCGATGCTCTCCTCCGTGCCATGCACCGCCGTCATGCCGGATGCGAGCACGATCGTCGGCACTCCCAAGGCGGCGATGATGTTGCCGTCGCTGCCTCCGCCCGTGGAGAAGGTGCGAGACTCGACGCCGGCCGCCTCACACGCGGCGATAGCGATGCGCACGACCTCGTCCTCGGGGTCCAGCCGGAACCCCGCGTACTCGCGGGCCCAGGCGACCTCGACGCTTCCGCCGCCGGCCGCCGCGGCCCGGTCGAGCGCGGCCCCGATGGCGACCCGCACCTCCTCGACACGCGAGTTGTCGAGCGAGCGGCACTCTCCAGTGATCTTGGCGGAGGCGGCGACCACGTTGGTGGCCACACCCCCCTCGATGGTGCCGATGTTGGATGTGGTCGCGTCGTCGAGGCGCCCCATGGGCATCGCCGCGATCGCCCGCGCGGCCATGCCTATGGCCGAAGCCCCGGCCTCGGGCTCCACGCCCGCATGCGCAGCCCGGCCGCGGAAGGTCGCCTCGAAGGTGTAGTGCGTGGGGGACCCGATGACGATGCCCCCCACCGGGCCGCCGGCGTCCAGGACCACCGCGAGGTCGCCGCGCACGTCGGATGACTCCAGCGCCTTGGCGCCGCGAAGCCCGACCTCCTCCTGCACGGTCAGCAGCACGCGGACCCCGGCGTACGGGCCCGGTTCCTCCCTCAACCGCCGCACGGCCTCTACGATCGCGGCTATCCCGGCCTTGTCGTCGGCCCCGAGGACCGTCTGGCCAGCCGAGCGCACGCGCCCGTCTTGCACGAGGGGCTCGACGCCCTCGCAGGGCTGCACGCAGTCCATGTGCGCCGAGAGGATGACGCACCGCCCGGAACCCGACCCGGGCATCTCGGCGACGAGGTTGCCTGTGTCCGAGCCTGTCGCGGCCGCGGATGAGTCGTAGCGCACATCCATCCCAAGATCGGCGAGGAGCCCTGCGCACCGGCGCGCCAGCGCGCCCTCGCGCCCCGACGGGCTGTCGATCCGCACCATCTCCAGGAAGGTGTCCAGAAGCCTCTGGGTGCTCATGCGTAAGCCTCGCGGCGGCTAGCCGGAGCGACCGCGTCTGCGCGCGACGGCGGCACCGACGAAGTCGCGGAACAGCGGCGCGGGCCTTGTCGGCCTGCTCTTGAACTCCGGATGGCCCTGGTTGCCCACGAACCACGGATGCGAGGGAAGCTCGACCATCTCCACCAAGCGGCCGTCCGGAGAGGCGCCCGACACCACGAGGCCGGCGTCGACCAGGGCCTCCCGGTAGTTGTTGTTCACCTCGTAGCGGTGCCGATGCCTCTCCTCTATGGTGGCTTGGCCGTAGGCGTCCCAACCCTTCGTCCCCTCGACGACGGCGCAGGGATACGAGCCGAGCCTCATCGTCCCGCCCATCTCCTCGCTGCCGTCGTGGAGCGGCATCAGGTCGATGACCGGGTGGGGCGTGTCGGGGTCGAACTCGCTCGAGTTGGCGCCCTCCAGTCCGGCGACGTGTCGCGCGAACTCGCAGACCGCCACCTGCATGCCCAGGCAGATGCCGAGGTACGGGACACCGTTCTCGCGGGCGAACCGGGCCGCCCGGATCTTGCCTTCGATACCGCGCACGCCGAACCCGCCGGGGACCAGGATCCCGTCCATCCCGGAGAGCGCCTGCTCGACCTCCTCGGGGGTCAGCGCCTCGGCGTCGACCCAGTGGACGTTGACCTTGTGGTCGTGGTGGATACCGGCGTGGTCGAGGGCCTCGTTCACGGAAAGGTACGCGTCGGGCAGTTGGACGTACTTACCCACGAGCGCGATCTCCACCGTGTCGGCCAGGGACGCGGAGTGAGCGACGAACCTCTCCCACTCCTCCATGTCCACGGGGCCGCACTCGAGCTTCAGGCGTTCGATGACCATCTCGTCCAGCCCCTGCTCGCGAAGCCTGAGCGGCACCTCGTAGATCGAGCGCGCGTCCTGTGCGGACACGACAGCCTTGGGGTCCACGTCGCAAAACAGGCCGATCTTGCGGCGGATGCCGGCGTCTATGGGCCTGTCCGAACGGCATACGATGAAATCCGGCTGGATGCCGATGCTCCGCAGCTCCTTGACCGAGTGCTGGGTCGGCTTGGTCTTCAGCTCCTCAGAGGCGGCGATCCACGGCACGAGCGTCACGTGGATGTAGCAGACCGCGTCGTGGCCGACGTCCTTGCGGATCTGGCGGATCGTCTCAAGGAACGGCAGAGACTCGATGTCTCCGACGGTACCGCCGACCTCCGTGATGACCACGTCGGGGGCGCCGTCCTCGGCCAGTCGGCGGATCCGCTCCTTGATCTCGTTGGTGACGTGAGGGATGACCTGCACAGTCGCTCCGAGGAAATCGCCGCGGCGTTCGCGCGTGACTATGGAGTGGTAGATGGACCCGGCGGTCACGTTGCAGTCGCGGGTCAGGGACTCGTCGATGAAGCGCTCGTAGTGACCCAGGTCCAGGTCGGTCTCCCCGCCGTCGTCGGTGACGAACACCTCGCCGTGCTGGAAGGGTGACATCGTTCCGGGGTCGACGTTGAGGTAGGGGTCAAGCTTCTGGATCTTGACCTTGAGCCCGCGGGCCTTGAGCAGACGGCCGAGAGACGCTGCGGTGATCCCCTTGCCGAGCGAGCTGACGACCCCACCCGTCACGAAGATGTGCTTGGCCATCTGTGCGCCCACGCCTCCTGTCCCTTGGTCGGTCCCTGTCGCATCATACCTTTACCTCGGCGTCGTGAGGGACGCCCGCCGAGTCGATGGCGCGAAGCAGGCGGTTGCGCTCGATCAGCGCGCTGAACGACACGCGCTCGGCAGCCAGGTTCATCGCGACGACGAGGGCAGCGAAGACCGCGAGCCAGAGCAGCGGGAGGGACAGCGCGACGAAGTAGCCGGCCAGCGCGCCCGCCGCGTTGGCCCCCGCGTCGCCCAGCATGGCTCGGCGCCTCGCGTCCAGCCCCCAGGACGCCGCCGCGGGGCCGACGAGGATCAGGGCCAGCGACAGCGCCGCGACCACGGCCGTCGCCGGTGACGGCCACGCCTGCCGGGGGTCCAACGCCAGAGCGACGCATGCGAGCGCCGACAGCGCCACATACCCCTTCAGCGCTCTGCACGGCCTCAGGTCGAGCAGGTTGACGAGGTTCGCGGCGCCAGCCGTGGACGCAGCCGCCAGCGACCATGTCAGTGTCACGGCGAGCGCTCCGGTCCCGTTGTCGAACGCCAGCGAGGACGTCTGGACGACGGCCAGGGCGACAAGGCCCGCAAGCTTCAAGGTGCCGGTGGTGAGCTCCCCCCGGGCCAGCGCGCCGAGGTGCCCTCGCAGGCCGCGCGAACCCGTGTCGCCGAAGGCGTCGTCCAGCAGCCCCAGGGCGAACGCGCCCACGACGAGGAAGAGCGGTGACGCGAAGACCGGCGCGACGGCGGCCGCGAGCAGCGGTCCGACAAGCGGGTCGTCCGCCGCCATGGCCGCCTCCGTCGTACCCCACACGGCAGCGAGGGTCGCGATGCACACAGCCCACGTCATCCACGCCACACCCAGCGCCCTGACCACGGGCTCGCCACGCCAGTTGGGGACGGTCAGGCCGCGTGAGGCAAGAGCGCGCACGAGCGCGCCGGCGACCAACCATGGGACGAGCCACGAGGCGGCCGCCTCCAGCGCGAGCCAGACCGCTGCGATCGTCACCCCTCGCCCACCTCGCCTCCGCCGCTGGCCGCCACCAGCACCGCGCACGCCGCGAACAGCGCGAACAGCGCGGGGATAACCAGCCCCGAGTCCTCCACCAGGAGGGCCACGGGCATCGCCCACAGCAGACCGTCCAGAGCGGGCCGAAGCTCCGGCCGGAAGCGGAAGGCTCGCCGCATCGTGGGACCCGGCCTCATCCTCGCACGCAACAGCAGCGCGATGCCCGCGATGGGCACGAGCGACAACGGGGAGTATGTCAGGATGCTCCAGGAGGTCGCGAACCGCCCTGTGAGCGTGGCGGCGACAGACCCGGCGTCGCCCGAGGCGAGCGCGGCGAAGAACACCCCGATGTGGGTGGGCTCGGCCGAGCGCGAGTCCAGCCAGCCCAGGAGCGCGGCGAGGACCGTCGCCACGGCTGCGCTCCCCAAGGCGACAGCCCACCCGACGCGCAGACCCGACCGGCGCGTGAGGTAGACGCCGAGCCCCACGCCCCCCCACACCAGGGCGCCGAGGTTGGCCCCGAGTCCGGGCCAGGCGGCGATGAGAAGCGCGGCGGCTATCGCGATCCCGGCGACGGGCGCGCGCGAACGGCCAGCTCCTCCGCTGGCCGTCAGCGCGACACCGAGGAGCGCCCAAGCGAACGCGGCGGCCGCCGTCTCGTTGCCAAGACCGTACAGACGCATCCCCGCTGAGGGGTCGTATCCGAGCAGCGTGCGGGGGAACAGCGCGGCGCTCCACGGGAGTGCGAGCATCACGCCGGTCGCTGCGGCCCCCATCAGCAGCCCCATGACCCTCGCAGCCCGGTCTGGCCCGCCCCGGGTGGTGACCCACAGCACGACCGACCCCGCGACGATCGCCACCGTCGCGGCGGACACCGCTGCGGGCTCCGCGCCGAAGGGCACCAGAGCGGCCGGTGCCATCACGCCGAGAGGGATGCAGGCCAACGCGCGCGACAACTTGGGCGCCGACGGTCCGCGACCCGCGACAGCGAGCCACGCGGCGACGGCCACGGCGATGCCGCACGCGACCGTGAGCCCCATGAAGAACGGCCACCGGACCCGGGCCACCCACTCGGCCGGATCTGAAGCGAGCGCCGAGGCGGCGGACAGACCCATGATCGTTGCCTCGACCGAGGACATATGCCAGTCTCCTGCGTGCGCGTCGGCGTGTCGCTGGCGGGGAACCGGCGCGGATGGCGGTCTCACGACCGCGGCGAGCAGCGCCCGTGCGCAGTATATCGCAGGGCGGGCAGGCGGCTGACGTCGCGCCCGGGAACGCGCCGCCCTCGGCTACAATCGGTGCCGGCAGTGAAGCCCGCGATCCGGGGGTGCAGCATCAGCGGTCCATCCATCGCCCGCTCCACGGCCACGATGTCGATAGCCACGGCCCTGTCGCGCGTCACGGGCTTCATCCGCATGTGGGCGACCGCCTACGCGCTGGGTGCGACGGTGATGGCCAGCGCCTTCGGTGTGGCGAACAACGTCCCGAACATGATCTACGAGCTGGTCGCGGGCGGCATAATCTCGTCGCTGTTCATCCCGACCCTCATGGAGGTCAGGACGCGCGAGGGCGAGCAGGCCGCGTTCCTCTTCGCCAGCAGGCTGTTCAACCTCGCCGTCGTCACCCTGGGTGTGATCGCCGTCTTGGGCGCGGTGTGGCCCGGGCCGTTCATCTGGACGCAGACGTTCAGGTTGTCCGCAGGGGATGCCGCCGGGGTACGGCCCTTGGCCGAGGCGTTCTTCGCGTTCTTCGCCGTGAAAGTGGTCCTCTACGGAGCTGGATCGGTCATCTCGGGTCTTCTCAGCTCCGAGCGCAAGTACCTGTGGGTGGCGCTGGGCCCGGTCTTCAACAACCTCGTCGCGATCGCCGCGCTCTACGCGTACACGGCGCTGTGGCAGCGCGACGAGCGGCTCGCGTTCACGGTGCTGGCGCTCGGGACGACTCTGGGTGTCGCGGTCATGTACGCGGTCCAGATCCCGTCTCTGGTCCGAAGCGGGTTCCGCTACTCCTTCGGCTTCTCGCTGAGAGACCCGGGCATACGCCGGATGGCGAAGCTGGCGATCCCGACGATCGTGTACGTCGCGACGAACATGGCGGCCGTCTCCTTCCGCAACTCGTCGGCGTTCGCCGTCTCCCCCGAGGGTCCGGCGCAACTCATGTACGCGTGGACGTTCTACCAACTCCCCTACGGGATACTCGCCGTCTCGCTGACCACGGCCCTGTTCACCGAGCTGTCAGACGCCGCCGGACGCGCCGATTGGGACGCGTTCAGGCGCGACGTGTCAAGGGGGATGCGAAGCACCGCGGTACTCATCTTGCCGATGGCCGCGATGCTGGTCGCGCTGGCCACGCCACTCGTGGGCCTGTACCAGGTGGGGCGCTTCGACGCCGGGTCGGTCGCACCCGTGGCCTCCGCGTTGCGTTGGTGGGGGCTGACGCTTGTCTTCTTCGCGACCACCATGTTCCTTCTGCGCACGTTCTACTCGCTCAAGGACACGCGGACCCCCATGGCGGTGAACTTGGTCCTCACCACCGTGCAGATCGGCCTGTACACGGTGCTGAGCACCGGTCTTGGGAGCTGGGCGGGGCTCGGGCTGGACGGGCTGCCGATCGCGGACGCGGTGTTCTTCGCTCTGTCGGCGCTGGTGCTGACTGTGCTCCTGAAAAGACGGGTCGGTGACTGGGGGTTCGGCGGCGTGACCCTGACGTACGGCAAGACGCTCATCGCGTCTGCTGCCGGCGGGCTGGTGGCCTGGGCTGTCGCCGGCGCCCTCACAGGCGCGGCCGCGGGACCGGCTGGCTCCCTGCTGCAGACTGCTGCCGGAGGCACCGCGGGTCTCGCGGTCGCCTACGCGCTGTCGGCCGCGATGCGTGTCCCGGAGTTGGACTCGATGCGGCGGCTGGTCGCAGCGAGGTTCGGGTCCCGTCGCCTGCCCGCGGTGCCCGATCTACCGGCGGAGGACCCGGATGAGTGACCCCGGGGTCACTGTGCTGATCCCGGCGCGAAACGAGTCGGACCGGATAGCGCAGACGATCGCCGCGTGCCGGGAGATCCCCGGGGTGCGGACGGTCATCGTCAGCGACGACGCCTCCGTCGACGACACCGCGCGCGCGGCCGCCGAAGCCGGCGCCACCGTCGTGTCGCTCGAGCGAAGAAGCGGCAAAGGTCAGGCACTGAACGCGGCGCTGGCGGTCGCGAAGGACCAATACGACGTCCTGCTGCTGCTCGATGCCGACATCGGCGTCAGCGCCATCCACGCCCGCGACCTGGTGTCGGCCGTGCGCGCCGCCACGGCGGACCTGGCCGTCGCGGTCCTCCCTCCGCCACCCGGCCGCGGAGGCCTCGGGACCGTGGTGGGTCTGGCCCGGTGGGCGATACACCGCATGACCGGCTTCCGGCCAAGGGCGCCGCTCTCCGGTCAGCGCGCCCTTTCCTCAGCGGCTGTCGAGCGCCTCACCCCGTTCGAACGCGGGTACGGCGTGGAGGTCGCCATGACAGTGCGCGCCCTGCGCGCTGGGTTGCGGGTCGTGGAGGTCGACGTCCCCATGTCGCACAGGTACACCGCCCGCGACCTGCCCGGTTTCGGGCATCGCGGTAAGCAGCTGCTGCATGTGGCCGTGACGCTCGCCCGCCTCCTGCTGGAGAGACGCTAGCGTCGGATCTCCGGGAAGCGGGCGGAGGCTCCCTCGCCGACTCCGAAGTAGCCCGTCACGCCGCGCGCGAGGATCCAGACCACGGACAGCGCCCCCTCGGGCCGGTCCGCGTGGTCCACTCCTGACAGCCCCGCGGCCACCAGGGCGTCTACAGCCCCGGTCTCCTGCCCGGTGACCTCAGCCCCGAGCACGGGGAGACCCGCCTCCGCGGCCGCCCTGGCGATCGCCAGGGCGAAGGGCTCGGTCGTGACTTCCTCGGACGCGACGACCACGATGCCGCTGACAGCCGCCCCTTCCGTCAACGCGCGGGCGCCGATCCCCCCCGCGGCGTCCAGGGCTCGTGTCAGCGGCATGACGCCGGTCCCCTCCCACTCGGCCACCAGCGCGACGGCCACGCGCTCCGGCAGCGCACCCACGGTCGAGGGAACCGAACCGGACGTCGCGCTCCGGAGCGCCGGGGCGATCGCATCCCGGACCGCGCCGTCGTCGAGCGCGGCACCGGGCTTCCGGATGGTGACCAACACCGGCGTTCCGCCCGCGGCGCTCACGGCCGCCTGGACAGCGGCTGCGGCATCGGTGCGGCCCGTGGCGGCGACCACCGCCACCGTCCGGCCCTCCAGCTCTCCGGCCACCACGTAGTCGATGGTCTGCCTCGCAAGGGTGCGAGCCGACTCCGCCTCGTCGCGCAGTCCAGCGTTCGCGTCGGAGAGCTGGGCGAACTCCCCTCTGAGGCTCTCCACGAGCGTGCGCTTCTGCGCGTCGAGCACGCCGCGCTCCACGACGACGGTCCCGAGCACCAGGCCCACGGCCAGCGCCAGGAAGACAGACACCAGCGAGGCGATGTGGTATCGCAGGTTGTACAAGCCGCCAGCCCTCCCGCTTAGACGCCCACCCACGCCCGCAAGCGTAGCAGCACGAGCCCCAGCATCGCACGGACGTCGTTGGAGATGAACACGATCACCGCGAACACGGCCAGCGCCGCGAGCACGATCAGCACGAGGTCACGCGGGCCGGGCGACGAGCGGTAAAGCTTGTTCACTCCCTTGGCGTCCACCAGCCGCTGTCCCACCTTGAGCCTGACAAGGAACGTCGAGGCCATGCCCTTGCGGTTCTTGTCCATCATCTCATGCAGGTTGACGTGAGTCCCGACCGCGACGATCAGATCCGCGCCGGACTCGTACGCCAACAGCAGAGCGAGGTCCTCGCTGGTCCCCGCCGACGCCCACGATCCGCCGTCCAGGCCCAGCGCGTCCAACCGCTCCCTGCCCGGGCACCGGCCGTCCGGGTACGCGTGGACGATGAGTTCGGCTCCGCTCCGAAGCGCTTCGTCCGAGACGGAGTCCATGTCGCCGATGATGACGTCCGGGGCGAATCCTGCCTCCAGCAAAGCGTCCGCTCCGCCGTCCACTCCGATCAGGACCGGGCGGACCTCCCTGACATAGGGCACGAGCGCCCGCAGGTCCTCGCGATAGTCGTGGCCGCGCACGACGACCAGGACGTGCCTGCCCGCGATATGCACGCGGGTGACCGGCACGTCGGCTCCTTCGGTCAGAAGGGACTTCTCCCTTTCGAGAAACTCGATGGTGTTGCGCGCGAACGCGTCCAGGCTCTCCCCCACGCCCTCGCGAGCCTGCTCCATGGCTGACTCGATGCTCTCGACGGTCAGCACCTGACCGGTGGCGACACGCTCCCGGCCGAGCCAGACGACGCCGGCGTCCACCACGACCTCGTCGCCGTCGCGCAGCCGTTCGAAGACCGCCGGACCCGCCGCGTCAACGAGCCTCACCCCCGCTCTGGCCAGGATCAACGCCCCGAGCGCCGGATACGCCCCGCTGAGCGAGCTCGCGGCGTTGACGACGACTTCGACGCCGGATGCGACCAGCGCCTCGGCGGTCACGCGGTCGATGTCCTCGTGGTCGATGACGGCGACGTCGTCGGCCCCGAGCCTCCTGACCAGGTCCTTGGTACGTCTGCCGAGGCGAGCCGTGCCCTGATACCTCATCGCCCGCTCGCTCTCTGTGCGCCGTCCAGCAACTCCCGGGCGTGGACCATCACGGCCTCGGAGTCCCCGCCCGACAGCATCCTGGCTATCTCGGACACCCGCTCGAGCCCCTCCACCGCCCGCACCGTCGTGAACGAGCGGCCGTCGCGCTGCTCCTTGGCGACGACAAGCTGGCGGTCGGCGTACGCGGCGACCTGCGCGAGGTGCGTGACCACGAGGACCTGCCGCTGCCCGGCCAGTGCCGCGAGCCTCCTCCCCACCGCGTGGGCCGTCGCTCCGCCGATACCTGCGTCGACCTCGTCAAAGACCAGCACCCCAGGCCCGCCGTCCCGGCCCAGCACGCCCTTGAGCGCCAGCATCACGCGCGAGACCTCGCCTCCCGACGCGATCTTGGCCAGCGGTCTGGGCGCCTCGCCCTCGCTGCCGCTGAACAGGAATTCGACCCCGCCTGGACCCTCCGGCCCCCACCTGTCCGGTGAGGGGTCCTCGAACAGGACGTCGAAGCGGGCCGCGGGCATGCCGAGGTCGGCGGCGGCGAGGGCCAGGTCCTCGAAGAAGCCGGGAACCGCCGTTCGCCTCCGCTCGATCAGCGCCCGCCCGCACCTGTCAAGTTCCGCTTTGGCCGTGCCTACGGCCCGCGCCGCCTCCTCAGGACCTGAGGCGTCTCCACTGAGTGAGCTCACGAGAGCGGCCGCCTCCGCCCTTCTCGCGATCACCTCCGACAGGGTGGGTCCGTACGCCCGCTTGAGGCGGTACAGGGCGTCCAGACGCGTCTCGGCCGCGTCGAGGTCCCCGGGATCGCAGTGCGCTGCCTCCGCCCGGGCCGCGACCTCTCTGGCCAGCTCCGAGAGCACGGCCGAGGACTCCGAGACCCTGTCGGCGAGTTCGTCGAGGGCGGGGTCGAGCGCGCGGGCACGCGACAGCGACGCGGCAGCCTCGGCCACCCCGTCCTCGGCCCCATGGTCTCCACGGAGAAGGTCCCGGGCATGCGACAGGATCTCGGCGAGCCGGTCGGCGTTGCGCATCGCGGGAAGACGTCGCTCCAGGACCTCGTCCTCGGCCTCGGCGGGAGCCACCGCGTCGATGTCGGCGACGATCCGCTTGGCCTCCTCCAGATGACGCCGCGCCTCCTCCGCGTCTCCGGCGAGCGCCTCGGCGCGAACCAGCGCCTCGCGATACGCGGCGTAGGCGACCGCGTACTCCCGGCGCTCGGACTCCGCTTTGGCGTACCGGTCCAGGTGGAGCGCGTGACCCGAGGGAAACAGGAGCGACTGGTGCTCATGCTGGCCGTGGAGGTCGACCAGCGGACCCAGCGCCTGCTCGAGGGCGCCTACGGTGACCATCTCGTCCCCCAGGACGCAGCGGGACCTCCCCTGCGCGCTCACCCGGCGTTTGGCGATCAGGTCCGGCCCGTCCGTCGAGAAGCGCCCCTCGACCACGGCTTCGGCTGCTCCCGCTCTCACGAGGCCGGCGTCCGCCCGCTCGCCCACAAGGAGCTGCAGCGCCTCCACCAGAGCCGTCTTCCCGGCGCCTGTCTCGCCGGTCAGGGCGGTCATGCCAGGACCGAACTCGAGCCACACGTCCTCGATCAGCGCGAGGTCCCTGACGTGCAGCTCCTCCAGCACGTCAGCTACCGAGGAACTCGTCGCGGTACGCCTCGAAGAAGCCCCGCGCATCGTGCCGGACCAGGAGGACATCCGAGGCATGCCGCGTCACGGACAGAGAACGCACGGGGCCCTCCGGACAAGCGAACGGCTCTCCGTCGACCATCAGGACGCCGTCTGACCTCGCGGGATCGGTGAACGCCACCTCCACAAGGTCGCTCGGGCCGGCCAGCAGCGGGCGCGTCCCTACCGCGTGCGCCGCGACGGGCAGCACCAGCACCGCCCGCACGTCCGGCGAGACGACCGGGCCGCCGGCGGACAGCGCGTAGGCCGTGGAGCCGGTCGGGGTCGCAACGACGACGCCGTCGCAACGGTATCTGCCCACCTCGGCCCCGTTGAGCGCCACCGCGACGGCGACCGACCGGGCGCCCCCGCCGCGGCCCAGGAAGACCTCGTTGAGGGCGCGGCGCGACACCCTTGGGCCGGAGTCAGGCTGGGCCTCCACCCGCAGCGTCATGCGCCTCTCGATCCGCGCCTCGCCCGCGAGGGCCGACTCCAGCGCGTCGAACATGTCGTCCTCGGTGGCTCCGGACATGAAGCCCAGGTTGCCCAGGTGCACCCCGAGCACGGGGACCTCCGCGTCCTCCAGCAACCGGACGGTCTTGAGTATCGTCCCGTCCCCGCCAAGCGCCACGGCCATGTCCCACCCGGTGCGGTCCGCTGCCTCAGGCGCGGAGACCGTGTCTCCCAGCGCGGTGGCGTCCGAGTGCGAGAACACCCCTTCGACGCCACGCGACGCCAGCCACGCGAGGACCTCGGAGGCCCGGGACACCGCGCGCTCGCTGTGCAGATTCGGCACGAGCAGGATCCTCAACCCATCACCCCAAAGCGCCGTGAGCGGCTTCTACGATGGACCGCACGTCGCCCGCGAAGGGACGGCCGTGCCGCTCGATCATGACCCAGAACTCAATATTACCTTCCGGCCCCTTCAGTGGTGAGAAGGTGGCGTCAGTCACGCGCGCACCTGCTTCGGCAGCCGAGCGGACCGCACCCTCGAGCACCTCGAAGTGGTCGGCGGGATCCCGCACCACGCCTCCTTTTCCCACGCGGCCCTTACCGATCTCGAACTGCGGTTTCACCAGCGCCAGGACCGGCGCCGGATCCGCTGCCAAGGCAAGGACGCCAGGCAGGACCTTGGCCAGGCTGATGAAGGAGACGTCCACGGTGGCAAGGTCGAACGGCGCTCCCGCAAGGTCCGGGCCGACGTCGCGGACGTTTGTGCGCTCCATGACCGTGACCCTGGGGTCGGCTCGAAGTTCCCATGCGAGCTGCCCGTAGCCGACGTCGATGGCGGTCACGTGCGCGGCACCGTGGCGCAACAGACAATCGGTGAAACCCCCGGTGGACGCCCCGATGTCCACGCAGCGCGATCCGGCCGGGTCGATCCCGAAGCACCGGAGGGCCCCCTCAAGCTTGTCGCCTCCGCGCGAGACGTACCTCGGCCTGTCCGCCACCTCGAACCGGGCGTCCTCGGGCACCGGAGTGCCGGGCTTGTCCACCGGCCGCCCGTCGATGCGCACCTCGCCCGCGAGGATCGCTGCGCGGGCCTTCTCGCGAGTGGCGAAAAGACCCCTATCGACCAGAGCGACGTCCGCTCTCACGCGAGGCACGGGCCACGCCCTCCCTCACGACCGCGTCCACACGCCCGTCCACGTCCAGGAGCCGGCCCAGCACGGCGGCGCGCACCCCCTCCGGGTTCAGGCCCACCTCGCCCAACAGTCGGCTCGTCGCGCCGTGAGTGACGAAGCAGTCCGGGATGGCGAGCCGAAGGACCGGGGTGGTGCTCCCGAGGTCTGACAACGCCTCGAGGACCGCGGCGCCGAAACCTCCGCAGGCGCTGTTCTCCTCGATCGTGACCACCAACCTGCGCTCGGCCGCCCGCGTGAGCGCCTCCAAATCCAGCGGCTTGACCCATCTGGCATTGATGACCGCCGCCGACACACCGTCGGCAGCCAGCGACTCCGCCGCGAGCTCAGCCACCTCCACCATGCGGCTGACGGCCAGCAGAGCGACGTCCGTGCCGTCCCTGCGGACCTGAGCGCGTCCCGGCTCGAGCAGGCGCGGGGTCTTCGGGACCGCCACCCCGGGGCCGGACCCTCTGGGATACCGGATGACGAACGGGCCGTCGGCGGCGATCCCGGTATGGAGCATGTCCACCAGCTCGGCCTCATCGGCCGGGGCGCCGATGGTCAGGTTGGGAACGCATCTCAGATACGTCAGGTCGAACACCCCGTGATGGGTGGGCCCGTCCTCGCCGACGAGCCCCGCGCGGTCTACGCAGAACACCACATGCAGCCCCTGGAGCGCGACGTCCATCATCAGCTGGTCGAACGCGCGCTGCAGGAACGTCGAGTAGATGGCCACCACGGGGACCTTGCCTCCGACGGCCATCCCGGCCGCCATCCCCACGGCGTGCTGCTCGGCGATCCCGACATCGAAGAAGCGTTCCGGGTAGGTTTCCGCGAAACGCGTGAGGCCCGTGCCCGCCTGCATCGCGGCGGTCACCGCCACCACCCTCTCGTCGGCGGCCGCCTCGCGCACCAGCGCTTCGCCGAACACCTCGGTGTAGCTGGGCGCGGAACCGCCGCCATTCGACACACCGGACTCCACCGAGAACGGTCCGATGCCGTGGAAGGACTCAGCGTCGGTCTCAGCGTGTTCGTAGCCCGAGCCCTTGCGGGTCACCGCATGGATGAGGACCGGGCCTCCCGCCGCCTTGGCCAGCTCCACGGCCCGCTGCACCACCGCGACGTCGTGCCCGTCGATCGGCCCGACGTACTTGACGCCGAGCTCCTCGAAGAGCATGCCTGGCACGAGCAGGTGCTTGAAGGACTCCTTCGCCGCCTCGCCGGCCGCGACCATGGCGGCCCCGAGCCTCGTCCGCCCCAGCGCCGACTCCACGTCGTCCCGTAACCGCATGTACCGCTTGTCCAGCCTGGCGCGGCCAAGGTAGTCCGCCAGCGCCCCGACGTTGCGCGCGATGGACATCTCGTTGTCGTTCAGCACCACGACCATGCTGGTCCCGAGGTGCCCCAGATGGTTGAGGGCCTCGAACGCCATGCCGCCGGTCATCGAGCCGTCGCCGATGACGGTCACGACGACCTCGTCGCCGCCCCGCGCGTCGCGTGCCAGCGCCATCCCCAGGCCCACGGATATCGAATCCGAGGCGTGCCCCGTGTCGAAGGCGTCGAAGCGTGATTCGCTGCGCTTGGGGAACCCGCACACGCCGCCGTACTGGCGGAGCGTGGCGAACCGCTCCCGGCGCCCTGTGAGCAGCTTGTAGGTGTAGGACTGGTGCCCGACGTCCCATACGACCCGGTCGGTCGGGGTGTCCAGACCTCTCAGCAGCCCGAGTGTGAGCTCGACGACGCCGAGGTTGGAGGCCAGATGTCCGCCGGTGTCGGCGACGGTCGTGACGAGCAGGTCGCGGATCTCCTCGGCGAGCCGGGACAGCGAGGCTTCGTCCAGGGACTTGACGTCCTCAGGACCGCCGATGGTCTCCAAGATGTTGGGTCCGGTCATGCGCGAGTGACTCCATGCCTCCGGAAGCCAGCGGGTCGGGCGACCGCTGTGCCAGCATAGTCCCGACGTGCGGAGCTCTCAACTCCGTGCGAAGCGGCGTCGCCGAGCCGTTACCGGAGGTCGCGTCGACCGATACCGCTGCTATCGCGCGGAGTCGTCGGAGTCCGCGTCGCCGGGGTCCGGCTCCTCGCCATCATCCGCGGCGGCGCGGGGGTCGGACGCGGGATCCTCCGCCTCCCCCGAGTCCTTCTCCGAGCCCACCTCCGAATCCTCCTCCAAGGCCTCCTCCGGGTCCTCCCTCACCGCCGAGCGCCACTCGGTGTGGTCGAGGAGCTCGGTGCAGCGATGAGCGATCCTCGCACCCTCCTCGAGCAGCTCGATGGCCTTCTCGAGCGGCGTGTCCTTGGCGGTCGCCTGCTCTGCGATCTCCTCGAAGCGCGCCCGTGCGGTCGAGAAGCTGGCGTACTGGTCACTCATCGTCGACCTCCGTGGGCCCTTCGCTCGCGCGCTCTGCCGCCAGCCTCCCCAGTACGCCGTTCACGAACTTCGAGGAGTCGTCGCCGCCGTATGTCTTCGCGAGCTCGACGGCCTCGTTTATCGAGACCGAATGCGGTATCTCGGGCTCGAAGAGTATCTCATAGGCCGCGACACGCAGGATGTTCCGGTCGACGAAGGGCATGCGCGCGAGCGTCCAGTTCTCCGATATCCCGGCGATGGCCGCGTCGACCACCTCCCGGTTCGCCTCGTAGCCGGCCAGCAGGCTCCTGCAGAACGCAGAGGGGGCTCCGTCCTCGCCGCTCCATGAGCCTTCCTCCAGGATCATGGAGGGCGACGAACCCGTCATCTCCGCCTGGTAAAGAATGTGGAGCGCCTGAGAGCGGCCCTTGCTGCGTTCCTGCATCAGACGGACACCGCGGACAGGATCAGTCGCCGAACTCGATCGAGTCGACGTAGACGTCCACCCGACCGACCTCGTGACCGATCTGCCCGGACACCGCGTCGCTCACCGCGGACTGCACCTCGGCCGCGATCTCCCTGATGGGCCTCCCGTTGCGGACGCGCACATGGACGTCGACCACGATGCCGTCGTCGTCCGCGCGGACCTCGATGTCGCGCTTCCCGGCCTTCTGGACCAGCCCCGCGAGCCCTGCGGCCCCCAGTCCGGCCACGCCGTCCACGCCCGAGGCCGCCACGGCGACCATCTTCTCGAGCACCCCCGGCGAGAGGGTCATCCCTTCGATGCGGATCTCGTCGGGCAGCTCACTCACCCCGTCACATCTGGCATGTGGGTTTCGACGAAGTCAGTATAGACCTCACCGCGGCCGAACGCCTCATGTTCGACGACCCGCTGATGGAACGGGATGGTGGTCGGGATACCGACGACGATGAACTCGTCGAGGGCCCTGCGCGCGCGGTCGACGGCCTCGGCGCGGGTCTCCCCCCACACGACGAGCTTCGCGACAAGGGAGTCGTAGTAGGGCGGCACAAGGTAACCGGAGTAGGCGTGGCTGTCGAACCGCACACCGAACCCCCCGGGGGGGTTGAACACGTCGATCCTGCCCGGATGCGGACGGAAGTTGTGCGCCGGATCCTCCGCGTTGATGCGAAATTCGATCGCGTGGCCCCTCATCGTGATCTCCTCTTGCGAGGTGTGCTTCATCGGCGCGCCAGAGGCGATGCGTATCTGCTCCTTGATGATGTCCACGCCTGTGATCTGCTCCGTGACCGGGTGCTCGACCTGGACACGCGTGTTCATCTCCATGAAGTAGAAACTGCCATCCTGGTCCAGCAGGAACTCCACCGTCCCGGCGTTTATGTAGCCGACGGCGCGCACCAGCTGTATCGCCGCCTCGCCCATCGCGGCGCGCAGCTCGGGCGTGAGCGCCGGGGAAGGTGCCTCCTCCACAAGCTTCTGGTGCCTGCGCTGGATGGAGCAGTCCCGCTCGAACAGGTGGACCGCGTTGCCGTGAGTGTCCGCCAGGACCTGTATCTCCACGTGGCGCGGGCGGGCGAGGTACTTCTCTATGTAGACGGTGTCGTCGCCGAACGCCGCCGCGGCCTCGGTCATGGCGGCCGTGAAGTTGACGCGCAGTTCGTCGGCGTCCCTGGCCGCGCGCATCCCCTTGCCGCCCCCGCCGGCGGACGCCTTCACGAGGACCGGGTACCCCACTTCCGACGCGAAGCGGAGCGCATCATCGACCGTGCCGACCGGACCGTCGCTCCCGGGGACCGTGGGAACCCCCGCGGACGCTGCTGTCGTGCGAGCCACCGCCTTGTCGCCCATCTTCTCGATGGCCTCGGGGCCGGGGCCGATGAACGTGATGCCGGAGTCCGCGCAAGCGCGCGCGAATGCCGCGTTCTCCGCGAGAAAGCCGTAGCCGGGGTGTATGGCCTCCGCGCCGCGTACGAGGGCGGCCGAGATCACGTTGGCCATGTTGAGGTACGACTTGGCCGACTGAGGCGGACCGATGCACACCGACTCGTCAGCCAGCTGCGCGTGCAGGCACTCCCTGTCCGCCTCCGAGTAGACCGCGACGGTCGCTATCCCCATCTCCTTGGCGGCGCGGATGACGCGAAGCGCGACCTCGCCGCGGTTGGCGACGAGTATCTTCTCGAAGGGCCTTCGCACGTCAGGAGACCGGCTCGTAATAGAACAGGACCGTGCCGAACTCGACCGGCGCGCCGTCCGGCAGGCAGACCTCCCGGATGACTCCCGCCTCGTCCGCTCCCACCTCGTTCATCAGCTTCATGGCCTCGAGGATGCACACGGTCTGGCCCTCGGCCACCTCGGTGCCGACCTCGACGAAGGCGTCGGCTCCCGGGGACGGGGAGCGGTAGAACGTGGCGACCATCGGCGAGGACATCGGCTTCCATGAGGCGGGTCGCTCCGCCGGACCCGAGCTGCCCTCCACCGGCGCGGCCACGGGCGCGGCGGGCTCCGTCACCGGCGCGGCTGCAGCCGCCGCGACGGGGACCTCGGCCGGGACCGTCGCGACCCCGCCCTTGCGGACCGAGATCCGGGCGCCACCCTCCTCGACGACGACCTCGCTGATGTCGGACAGCTCGACGATCTTGATGAGCTCTCGTATCTGGTTGACGTCCACCGGCTCTCCCTCCGTGACCGTTCGGATCTCCTCGCCCATCATGAAGACCGCCTGCTCTTCGCGATGGGAGGTCAGGTAGTTCCGCGCCTCGTTGGGGAACAGGGCGTACATCAGCACGTCCTCCTCGCTGTGCGCGAGGTCCCCGATCTCGGCCTCCACCTCCGCGTAGGTGGTGCGCACGAGCGAGCTCGGACGGACGTCGTCTGCCAGCGGCTCGTCCTTGACCAGCACCTTCGCCACCACAGCAGGGTCCATCGGTCCGGGCGCCCGACCGTACAATCCCTTGACGTAGTCCTTCATCTCCTGGGGGACCACGGCCCACCGCTTCCCGGTCAGGACGTTGAGCACCGCCTGGGTGCCGACGATCTGGGACAGCGGGGTGACCAGCGGAGGATAGCCGACCTCGGCGCGGACCTTGGGGATCTCCGCCAGGACGTCGGGCAGCCGGTCCTCGGCCTTCTGCAGCTCGAGCTGGCTGACGAGGTTGCTCATCATGCCGCCGGGCACCTGATGGCTGAAGACCTCCATGTGGAGAAGGGAAGTGACCCCGCGCTTGAGCTTCTTGCGCTCGCGCGCGGCCTCCCAGTACCCGGCGATCTCGAAGAGCAGGTCGAGATCGAGACCTGTGTCGTAGGGCGACTCCTTGAGGGCCGCGACGATCATCTCGACCGCTGGCTGGCTGTTGCCGAACGCGAGCGCGACCACGGCCGTGTCGACTATGTCCGCGCCCGCCTCGGCGGCCTTGACGTAGTTCATCGACGCCATGCCGCCGATGTAGTGACAGTGGACGTGGACGGGAAGACCCACCTCGTCCTTCAGGGAGCGCACCAGCTTCTCGGTACGGTAGGGCGTCAGCATGCCCGCCATGTCCTTGATGCAGATCGAGTCCGCGCCGAGATCCTTGAGCTCGTGCGCATGCTCGATGTAGGCGTCCAGCGTGTGCACGGGGCTGACCGTGTAGCTGATCGCGCCCTCCAGATGGGCGCCGGACTCCTTGATCGCCCGTGCGGACGACTCGACGTTGCGGATGTCGTTCAAGGCGTCGAACACCCTGAACACGTCGATGCCGTTGCGGTGCGACGCCTTGCAGAAGCGGTCGACGATCTCGTCGGAGTAGTGCCGGTAGCCCACGAGGTTCTGGCCGCGGAGGAGCATCTGCAGGGGTGTCTTCGGGCAGTGCTTCTTGATGGTCCGCAACCGCTCCCACGGGTTCTCGTCGAGGAACCGCAGGGAAGCGTCGAACGTCGCGCCTCCCCAGACCTCCAGCGACCAGTACCCCACCGAGTCCATCTTCGACAGGATCGGGAGCATGTCGGCGATGGTCATCCTGGTCGCCCACAGCGACTGGTGAGCGTCGCGAAGCGTCGTGTCGGTGATGTGGAGCGGTCGCATCGTGTTCCTCTCGCCCATCGTCGAGCTGTCGGCGGGTGCGCGAGCGCCGTTCTCCGAGGAGAGTCGCGCTGACCGGTCGGAAAAGTATATCGCGAAGCGGCCGGAGCACCTAGACGCGCTTGACGAACCGCCCGTCACGCGTGTCGACCTGTATGCGCTCGCCCGGCTCGACGAACATCGGGACCTGGACCACGGCCCCGGTCTCGAGGGTGGCGGGCTTCGTGCCGCCCTGAACGGTGTCTCCCTTGAAGCCGGGCTCGGTCTGGGCGACCTCGAGCTCGACGAACATGGGAGGCTCGACTCCGATCATGTCGCCGTCAGCGGTCAGCACCTGGACCTCGTCGCCCTCACTGATCCACTTGGCCGCGTCGCCGACGAAGCCCGAGTCCAGCTCGTACTGCTCATAAGAGTCGTTGTCCATGAAGTGGAGGGCCGCTCCGTCCGAGTACAGGAACTGCATCCGCCTGGTCTCCACGCGCACGTCGTCGAACTTCTCGCCGGCGTTGAAGGTGACGTCAACGACCTTGCCGGTCTCAAGCTCCTTGAGCTTGGTGCGGACGAACGCGCCACCCTTGCCCGGCTTGACGTGCTGGAACTCGATGATTATCCAGCGCTTGCCGTTGTGGGTGATGCACATCCCGTTCTTGAACTGGTTCGTCGATACAGCCATCCCTGTTGAGCCTTCCCTCGGGTTTCGGATCGCGGCGTCAGCCGACGGCGACAAGGTCTCGAGGCAGCTCGCCAAGGACGCGAACCCCGTCATCTGCCACCACGGCCAGGTCCTCGATTCTAACACCGCCGTATCCGCTGACGTACGCTCCCGGCTCCACGGTGACCACGGAGCCCGACTGCACCGTCTCCTCCGAACGGGGGCCGAGCGTCGGAGCCTCGTGGACCTCCAGCCCTACCCCGTGCCCCAGGCCGTGCCCGAACGCCTCCCCGAGACCCGCCGCCTCCAGGCGGCTCCGCGCCGCGGCGTCGGCGGCCCGCGCCTCCATCCCCGCGCGGATCGCCGCCAGCGCGCCGGCTTGCGCGTCCAGAACCGCCGCGTGCAGCTCGACGGCGCGACCCGAGGCCCCGCCGACGACGAACGTCCTGGTCAGGTCGGCGCAGTAGCCGTCGACACGAGCGCCGATGTCGACGATGACGAGGTCCCCGGCCGCCAGCTCGCGCCCGCCGGGGATGGCGTGAGGCCGGGCTGAGTTGGGACCGGAGGCGACGATCGGAGCGAAGGCGACGCCCTCGGAACCCTGGCGCCTCATCCAGAACTCGATCTGCAGCGCCGCGTCCCGTTCGCTCAGACCGGCCCGCAGCGTCTCCGCGGCGAAAAGCATCGCGGCGTCGGTGAGCTGGGCGGCCCGGCCGATACGGTCTATCTCGGCGGGCTCCTTGACCACGCGCAGCGCCTCGACCCATCCGACCGCGACCGTCACCTCGCGTCCGAGGGCCGCCTGAAGGGACCGGTGCGAGCCCAGCGCGAGGCGGTCTTCGACTGCGAGGCCAGAGCTGCCCACCAGTCCCGGGACGCTGTCCCAGAACGGCCCGGCAACCTCGACCACCTCCCAGCCTGATCCCTCCACGCATCCCCGGACCGCTTCGGCATACCGGAAATCAGTCAGGAGCCATGCGTCCCGGGAGGTGACGAGCGCGCTCGCGCGAGCGTCGGCGTCCAGCGCCGAGCCGGCGCCCGTCAGGTAGACCACATTGGGGATCCTCGACACGAGGAAAGCCGGGCTGCCCTCGGCCGACATCCTGGCGCGGAGGGCGTCCAGCCGCGTCCCGGCGATCACCCGGCGCGCCGTGCCGCGAGCTCGACGGCGGCCCTCAGCCCCAGCATGTAGGAGTGGGCGCCGAACCCCGAGATCTGGCCGGCGCACGCGCCTGCGATCACGCTCGTGTGCCTGAAGTCCTCCCGGGAGGCGATGTTGCTCAGGTGGACCTCGACGACCGGCACCTGGCAGCACGCCACCGCGTCACGCAGAGCGTACGAGTAGTGCGTGAACGCGCCGGGGTTGAACACCACCGCATCGTACTCCCCGGATGCCGCCTGGAGATGGTCGACCAGGTCCCCCTCATGGTTCGACTGGTCAAAACCGACTCCCGCCCCGAGCTCGTCAGCCAGCGTGGTGAGTCCCGCCTCGATCTGGGCCAGACTGACGCTGCCGTAGTGCTCTGGCTCCCGCCCCCCAAGCATGTTCAGGTTCGGCCCGTTCAGGACCAGGATCCTCAGCAACGCGCTCACCCAGCCTCTCGGTCCCTGGCGGCCCGCGCCGCGAGGGTCTCCAGCAGCACCCGCTGCTCGACCGCGTGCACCTCCCACTGGCCGATGGCACGCATCAGCACCATCCGGACCGAACCGTCCCGCGCCTTCTTGTCGCGGCCCATCGCCCGGACGAGCTCGCCGGGGTCGCACCCGCGGCTTCCCGATGCCAGTCCCAGCGCGTCCAGCAGCTCATCCTGAGCCCTGGCGACATCCTCCGCCGCGTCGAGGGTCTCGCGCGCCACATCCGCTGCGAACCTGATGCCCTCCGCGACCGCGTCGCCGTGGGTCATGGCACCGTAACCGGCGACGTTCTCGAGCGCGTGACCGAGGGTGTGTCCGAGGTTCAGGCACTCCCTCGCCCCGGACTCGCGCTCATCGGCCGCCACCACCTTGGCCTTGAAGCTCACCGCCCGCTCGACGCCTTCGGCCGTCGCGTCGGGCTCCCCAGCGCGCAGTCTTTCGGCGTTCCGCAGCATCCAGGCGTAGTGCTCGCCTCCTTCGAGGATGGCCGTCTTGGCCATCTCGGTGAGGCCCGAACGCCTCTCGGCCTCGGGCAGGGTTTGCAGGGTCTCGGTGTCCGCGACCACGACGATGGGCTGCCAGAAGGCGCCTGCCAGGTTCTTGCCTGCCGCGAGGTCCACGCCCGTCTTGCCACCGACCGAGGAGTCCACCTGCGACAGCAGCGTGGTGGGCGCCTGCGCGAACGCTATGCCTCGCATGTACACGGCCGCGCAGAAGCCCGCCAGGTCGCCCACGACACCGCCGCCGAGCGCCAGCACGACGTCTTCCCTGCCCATCCCGGCGGTGGCGAAGCGCTCGAGGACGGCCCCCGCCTGGTCCCAGCTCTTGGAGCCCTCGCCGGGGGGCACCGTGACAGGCGTGACCCGGAACCCGCTGGCCAGAAGAGCCGAGAAGGCCCTCTCGCCGTAGTTGGACCACACAGTGTCGTCGGTCACGAGGGCCACACGGGTGGCGCCGGTGGCCGAGCGCAGCGACGCCCCCAAGGTGCGCAGACCGCCTCGCTGGATGTGGACGTCGTAGGCGCGCGAACCCAGCTCGACGCGCACCGTCCGCCTCTCAGCGCTCATAGGCTCCCCCCTTGGGCTCCGACCGCCCGCAGCGCGTCGTCGACCCGCCGGGCGACCTCCCCGGCGTCGATGCCGTCGGTATCCACCGTCACGTCCGACAGCGACCGGTAGTGGGGCGTCCGCTCGTCGATCAGCGAGTGAGCCCTCACGGACGGCTCGGCGCCGAGCATGGGCCTCGAGGAGGTGTCACCTATCCTGGACAGTGACTCGTCCGGGCCCACCCGCAACCAGACGACGACGCCCGAAGAGGTCAGCAGCTCGCGGTTGCGCTCGCGGCAGACCACCCCGCCGCCTGTGGCCACGACTGCGTCCTCCCGGCCGCAGACGGCCTCCAGCGCCTCGGTCTCGAGTGAACGGAACGCCTGCTCCCCGCGCTCGGCGAACAGACGGTCCACGGGCATGCCGCTCTCCTCGACCACAAGGTCGTCAAGGTCGACGAAGGGCATGCCGAGCCGATTGGCGAGCAGCCTGCCCACGGTGCTCTTGCCCGCGCCCATCGCGCCCACCAAGAAGACGTGGCTCATCGGGGCAGCCGGGCCCGGTAGGACTCGATGGCGCGAAGGATGTCATCGAGACAGTCGGCGCCGAACTTGGCCGTGATCGCGGAGGCCAGCACGAGCGCGACCTCCGCCTCGGCCACGACCGCCGCCGCTGGCACCGCGCACACGTCCGATCGTTCGCGGGCCGCTTCGACCGCATCGAAGGTGTCGATGTCGACGCTTCGCAGCGCCCTCGTGAGGGTCGGGATCGGCTTCATCGCGGCGCGCACCACGATCGGCTCGCCGTTAGTCATGCCGCCTTCGATCCCGCCGGCATGGTTCGAGGTGCGCGACAACCCCTCTCCCGCGACGAAGACGATCTCGTCGTGCGCCGCGCTTCCGGGCAGATCGGCCAGCGCGAAGCCCTCGCCGATGCCGACGCCCTTGATGGCCGGGATCGACATGACCGCACCGGCGATGCGCGAATCGAGCCGGTCCCCGGCGCTCGCGTAGCCGCCGAGCCCCGGAAGCGCTCCGGTGGCGCAAACGACGAAGGTCCCTCCCAGGCTCTCGCCCTGCGCGGCGGCCGCGTCGATCCGCGCGCCCATCTCTCTTGCTGCGTCCGGATCGGGGCACCTCACGTCCGACGCCTCTACGCTGGCAGGGTCGACCGACCCGGGACTCGCGGGGGGCGGCATCCGGACGCCGCCGATGGAATCGACGTACGAGAAGACCGCGATCCCGACCGCGTCGAGCAGCGCGCGAGCCACCCCTCCGGCAGCGACGCGAGCGGCGGTCTCCCTGGCGCTGGCGCGCTCCAGGACGTCGCGGACGTCTCTTGCGCCGGTCTTCAGGGCTCCTGCGAGGTCCGCATGACCTGGGCGGGGGGCGGTCACCCTGGCCCGGTCGTCGGGAGGCCCATCGACGGACATGACGTCCGTCCAGTTCTCCCAGTCACGGTTCGCCACGGTGATCGCCACCGGGCTGCCAAGCGTCCTGCCGTGCCGCACCCCTGACAGGATGACGGCTCTGTCCGACTCGATGGCCATGCGGCCGCCACGGCCGCGGCCCGCCTGTCGCCTGGCGAGGTCCGCGTCGATCGACGCCGGGTCGACGGGGATGCCAGCGGGCACGTCGCTGACGATGGCGACGAGCGCCCTTCCGTGGGATTCGCCTGCGGTCGTGTAGCGCATCTGTCCTCCAACGCGGCGCGACGCGCCATCCGATCCGGTGTCCCGGGCGGGGCGCGAGCCAAAGGAGCCGTCGCCTACTTGGCTACGATGCCCTGACCCACGAACAGCGTCACACGGGAGTCGCCGTAGATCATGACCGCCGAATCGCCCGCGATCTCCCCGACGATCCACGGCGTGTTCTCGATGCGCCCGCCGACCGGAAGAGTGTAACGCTCGTTGTTCCACAGGAGGACCACGTGACGGATGCCGTCGATGCTGACGACATCGATCACGTACAGGGTGTTCGGCTGAGGATCGATGGTGGGGCTCTCCGTCATGGAGGGGAGCGGCTCGGTCCGGAGCAGCGGCTCGAAGATGTCGCGGAAGGTGAAGACCTCGCTGTTGGGCACCGGACCGGGGATCCTTGTCTCGTCGACCGATGCCGCTGCCTGCGTGGCGGTGGCTGGCGTCGAGGACGGGCCGCGCTGCACGACGCCTTCCTGGACGGCCTGCTCGACGACACCGAGCCCCAGGAATCCGAGCACCACCACGGCGACTATCGCGAGCACGGCCCCGAGCAGGACGAGCGCTCCACCGATCACGACGACCTTGCCCACGGTGGTGGCGTAGAACGCCCTGAACCCGCCGCCGGGCGCTGAGGCCGCGGTCTCGACGGCCGGCGCCTCGTACGACGGCTCGGTTCCCTCGAATGTCGACTCGTCGACCACTTGGGTCCTTTCGCGCTACGGGGCGGCGGGCGGCGCCGGGGTCGCGGTCGCACCCGCGGACGGGACGTAGGTGTAGGCCCTGACGGTCATCGCGATCTCCGTCAGCGTGTCTGGGATCACCGGAGCCTCCGGCCCTTCGCCTGCGGCGCTCTCGGGAACGTGCTCCAGCACAACCATCTGAACGACCCTGAGCCCCCTGGGCGTGGACTGCAGGCGGCGAAGGAAGTCCACGTAATCCGCCCACCTGCCCTGCAGGGCAAGCTCCACCTCGAATGCGCCGTAGCCCTGGCCGCCCTCGACAGCCGCGGCGGCGGGCGCGACCCGCAGCAGCCTGACGCCTGAGGCGTCCGCTAGATCCTGCAGCGAGATGATGAGCGCGGGAAGCTCGGGGGACTCGGGCATGCGGTTGCCCAGCAGCAGCAGATCGGCGCTCGTGCGGGCCGCGTTGTCCTTGGCCGCCATGCGCTTGCCCAGGAGGACCTCAGCCGAATCGATCTCCTGGTTGGCGACCTCTATCTCGTCGTTGACCCTGCCCAGCTCCTGAAACTTGGGCAGCACCAGTAGCAGGACGATCGCCGCCGCGAGGGCGACGAGCAGCGCGATGGTGAGGATCATCTGATCCCTCATCGAAAGCTTCACTTTCGTCTGCCCTCCTCTCTCATCACGGCTGCGCGGGCGGGGCAGGCGCGGCGTTCGCGGTCGGTGTCGTGGTCACCGTCGTGAGGTCCGCCGTGACCTCGAAGTCTATTACCGTGAAGGGGTCGAACTCATCGGGGTTCTTCTCGGAACGTGACAGCCAGGCGTTCGAGAGCTGCTCGAGGTCCGCGAGGCGGATCAGCGTGGCGGCGATCGACTTGTGACCGCCGTCAGGGGTGTCCAGCGGGTCCAGCGCGCGGCCCTCCATCGTGAGGTTCGGCGGCCCCTCCTCTACCGCTGCGAGCCGCACCAGCCACTGGTCGGCGGGGAGGACCAGCGAGAGCTCCGAGAGGAGCCGCGCCCAGTCGACCCTGGCGGCCAGGGCGGCGTCGACGACGCTCCGGCGGACCGCGAGGTCAGCCTCCTTGGACTCGAAGATCGCGAAGGCCTCGGCCGCCTTCTGCAAGCTGGCGGCCTGGTCCTTCTTCCCCTGGAGGTCCTGGTTGGCGCTGGACACCATGAACAGCGCCACGCCCCAGACCGCCAGGAGCACCGCCGTCAGCGCGACCCCCGCAACGGCGGCGTAGCCGACGAGCTTCTCGGACCTGCGCCTCTGGAGTATCTCGGGCGGCAGCAGGTTGATGCGGACCATCAGCCCCCGCCCCCCATCGCCAGCCCGACCGCGGCGGCCGCACCGTACCGGTCCGCCGTGATGGCCTGCTGCAGGCCGCCCGGAACCGACAGCCTCTCAAGCGGGTCCGCCATCGTGACCCGGGCCTGAAGCCCCTTCTCCAGATAGGACACGAGGTTCGTCATCTGGCTGCCGCTGCCCGTCAGGTGTATCCGCTGGATCGTGCGGGCCTGCGTGGCCTGGGTCAGGTAGTAGTCGATCGAACGCCTGACCTCGGCGATGAACTTGTTCACCTCGCGCTCAAGAGCGTCCTGCGCCTGCTGCGCCTGCGCGTGGTCGACTCCGGGCGGAAGTTCGGGAGCGTGACCCTCGATGCTGGGCAGGCCGACCCCGATCTTGAGCGCCTCAGCCTCGTCGAAGGTGAGGTTCAGGACGTTGGCAATCGCCTGAGTGAACTGGTTGCCCGCGAGGGACGAGACCCTGGTGAACCGCGGGACGCCCTTCTCGACCACGACGATGTTGGTCAGCCCCGAGGAGATGTGGATCACGCCGACGGCCTGGTCCTCCTCCCCCTCCTCAGGCAGGAGGGACTCGGTCGCCCCGAACAGGGACCGCACGATGGCGAAGGACGTCACGTCGATGGCCACGAGCTTGAGCCCCGCGCCCTCGCATGCCCGGACCGAGGCGTCGATCATGTCGCGCTGTCCCGCTACCAGCAGGACCTCCATCATGTGCTCGTCGGCGCTGGTCATGTAGTCGCCGATGATCTGGAAGTCGAGGATGGCCTCCTCGAGCGGTATCGGGATGTAGTCCTGCGCCTGGTACTGGATAGCTCCCTCAAGCTCGGAGCGGTCCATGAAGGGCAGGTCGATGAGGCGCACGACGACCTTCTGGTTGCTCACGCCGATCGCGACCTCCTTGGTGGAGATCCCGGCACGGCGCCAGAGTTCCCTGACCGCGGAGCTGACAGCCTCGACGTCGACTATCTCGCCCTCGACCACGGCGCCCATCGGCATGGCCGCGGTGCCGTAGGAGGTGACTGCGAAGCCGGCCCCGGAGGGCTTCAGCTGCGCTACGCGTACATGGTCGGCCCCGATGTCGAGACCGGCAGGCAGCGCGGCGGAGGAAAGGGAGATAGGCGACACCACTCCTCCTTCTAGTGCTGCTGCGAACAGGCTGCGTATAGTGCTGTATCAGTACTGCCTCATGCTCCCTGCCGGGAATGATACCACACGCCGTGGACACGGCAAGCGCCCCGGTGAGGCGTCCTACCTGCGCGACCACGTGCCCGGGAAGACCAGCCCTCCCCCGGAGCCCGGCATCGCCTCGGGCAGGACGTCGCTGATGAGCGGGTTGTTGTGAAGCGAGATGTTGGGGGAGGTCGCGCTGATGCGGCCCGCGAGCACGGTGCCCGTGTACACGGTGCCAGGCTTGTCCAGCAGGAAGGTCCCGTTGCAGAAGATGGCGCCCGTCATGGTCTCGCGCGACAGCGTGACGTCGCGGGGGGTCACGATCCCAAGGCAGTTCGAGATGCTGAGACCGTCGCGGGGTCTCAGGTCCCCGAGGATGAGCACGTTGCCGTTGGCCACGATCGTGCCGTTGCCGACGTAGTTGGCCACGTTCGCGCCTATCGTGACCGGGCCGTCGACGTACACGGTGCCGTTGACGTAGAGCGTCCCGGTACCGGCGTTGTAAGCGAAGTCGTCGTACCTGCCCGAACCCGCGGGGTAGCCGTTGCCGGGCCACGCTCCGAACGAGGACCCCCCGATGGTGAGCGACTTGCTCCCGGCGCCGAGGCCGGCGCGCGTGGCGTCGCCACGGTACTTGTAGTGGAGCGACGAGGAGGCCGGTGACGTGGCCGCCCTGACGCGCCCGGGGATGACGGTCGTGTACGTGGACGCGTCCACGCCCACGCTCTCGGTGTTCACGAGCGTCGAAGCCGACCCGCCCATCCGGTTGTCGACGGACTCCTCCTGCGACTTGAAGACGGCGGCGTCCATGTAGCTGTCGTCGACCCAGGGCAGCACGATGTCCGGCACCGAGCTGCGGATGGGGCCGTCGGCGTGGACGTTGTGGGTCTTGCCGATCACGGGGGGCGTCCCGGTGATGTACATCTTCATGGGTTTCGCCTCGCCGAACGAGCCGCTCCCCGAGTTGTTGAGGTGCCCGTCCTTGATGAACAGAGGGCCGCCCTCGACCTTGGCGTTGCCGCTCCACTCGAGGTTGCCGCGGATGTAGAAGGGCCCGGTGATGTTGGCGTTGCCGTTCCAGGCGCTGCCGCCTCCAAGGGAGGCCGACTCGCCCGCGCCCATGTTCATGTCCCACAGGTCCAGATAGAAGAACCTCTGCACGATAGTCTCGCTCGAGTTCTCCGAGGAGCCCACCGAGGTGAGGATGTACTCGAATGCGTCCAGCTGCTGGACCGTGAGCAGGTACGCGCCGTCGGGGGTCGTGCCGCCGTGGGGGTAGCGGCCGGTCGTGAGGTTGCGCGGATCGAACGTCGCCAGCTCCAGATCCATGCCGGAGCTGGCCACCTGGAACGCCTTGGTCTCGCCGCGGTTCCGCACCGAATCGTGCATGGTCTGCTGCCCGACGAAGAACGCCCCGATCGACAGCGCGGTGATCATGGCGCTGATGCCAAGCACCGTGACCATGGCGAAGCCCCGCTCGTCCCGCCACGCTGATCGCGACATCGCTCTGCGCTCCTATCTGTTCCGGAGGAGGACACGGCGTGAGTCGCGCAGCGACTGACCGCCGTGCTGCGAGACGACCGTGATGATCACGTTGCGCGCCGAGCCGGGCACGTTGGCCATGTTGGTGATCTCGGCCGCGGCGGTTGCGGACGTCTCGGCCGTCAGATAGCGAAAGAGCGGCACCGCGCGCGCCTGGTTGGCATTGGTGTGCGACCACGTGTAGTTGGCGAACAGGGAGGTGTTGGCCCCCGAGGAGTTCACCAGCCAAACCTGGTCACGCAACCTCCCGTCGGCCCCCGCCGAGACGATGTGGCGCTCGCGGACGTTGTCGTTGTTCATGTCCGTGATGAACGACGCCGAGTACGCGGTCGGGTTCTCGATCACGGTGTGCTGCGAGATGACCTTCTCCAGGTAGCCCAGCGGGATGCCAATGTCCCTTGCGAAGGTGGCCTGCCGCTCGGCGACCTCCGCCCCCTTGTAGACCGCCTGCAGCGCGCCGTACGAGATGCCCAGGACGATGACGAGCAGAGAGATGGCCACCACGAACTCGGCCAGGCTGAGACCCCTGTCGTCGGAGAGCCTCACGGCTCACCCCAGCTCAGGTGGGTGAGCGGGGTCGTCGGCGAAGTGAAGCTGGTCGGCGAGTTGTTCTTCCAGTCAGGCCACGGCGGGTCGGAAAGCCACGAGGTCCCCCCGATGATGTTGCTCGTGACGGACCTCGGCGAGCCGCCCCCCCAGCCCGAGGGCGTGAATGTCGCCCGGCAGTAGTAGTCGTAGTGGTTTTGGTAGGGATTCTGGGTTGCGACGAGCCAGATGTGGTTGTACGTGTAGGTCGCCGTCGCGGTGCCTGAGACGGTCACCGTGCCGGCCAGCGCCCATTGCCCGACGCCTGTGCCGAGGTCGTGCACGGCGTTCCGGTGGAAGAACTCGTACGTCACGGCCCCTGTGACCGGGAAGCGCGGCGGGTCCACGCTGACCGTCGCCGTGGTGCGGACCTGGCGCGTGGGTCCGCTGGTGCCGCTCACCCTCAGACCGTACGAGCCGGACATGAACGGCTTGGTCACGCTGGGCTGCGACACGGCGGTGATCAGCGAACCGTGCCTCTGGCTGCGCGCGAGCACGGTCACCACGTACCGCGAGAAGGGCACCGAGTCGAACTGGCGGGTGAGGGCCTCGACCGAGGCGACCGGGCTCGCCTCCCATGACGCGGCGTCGGTGTAGTCGCCCGAGACGCCGGTGAGCCTCTGCCTGTAGGCGGCCACGTCGTAGATGGACGCGTCGGGGCTGGCGGTCCAGTCCGCCCTCGCCACCCATCGGGACACCGTGGACAGGACCGGCGTGCCCGCGGGGCTGGGTGGGTCGTTGTCCACGAAGAACACGTAGTCCTTGGTGCCTATCAGCCCGTCGCTGCCCACTGCTCGCGCCCGTATCGTCTGCCACCCCTCGGGCACTACCCGCACCGGGTTCCCATCCGCGTCCGCATCCACCTGCATGGTGTGCCAGCGGAACGTCCGGCGGACGCTGTCCCAGCCCTCCGCGTCCTCCCACTTGGCGGCGGGCGCAAGCAGGGTCGTCCCGCTCTTGAGGTGGGTCGGCGCGCTTCCCCCGGGCAGCACTATGAAGATCTCAAGGCTCACTATCTTCTGGCCCGCACGCGACGCGGCAGCCTCGACCTCTATGTCGAGGAAGCCCGCCGGGCTCCATACGAGGTTGTTGTAGATCAGCGCCCGCTGGGGCGGGGTCGCCCCCAGGAAGACCACGCGCGGCGGGGACTGCAGGCCGGTGAAGGCCGTCAGGTTGATGTTGCGGTCGCGCACTGTCGAGTACGCGGTCGTGCTCAGCGTCCTGTGGCCAGGCGCCCCGCAGGTGACGACCAGCCTGACGCGCTTGGTGCCAGCGTCGCTGGGCGCGACGTCATACGCCACGGTGACGGTGAACGCGCCGACGTTGAAGTTCTCGGTGGGCTGCAGTAACCCGGGCGTCTGGGAACCCGCGACGCCCAGCTGGTGGAAGGGCAGCGACCTTGCGTACTCCATCCGGGCCGCGATGGTGTTGGTGATCAGGTTGCGCTGCTTGGCCGAGACGCCGAACTGCTGCGTGGTGGCGACGAGCCCGAGGACGGCGGTCAGGACGAAGAACATGATGAACGCCGCGAGAACGACCTCGAACACGCTCATACCGTCCTCGCGGCCCAAAGAGATCCGAGCGCGCATGAACGTCACACCTCGCTATCGCATGCCGTCGTCGGAAGAATACCCACGGTCACCGTATCGGCAAACGCGGGACGCCCCTTGAGGCGGCCGCGACCCCGCGGGACACCCGCGACCTGCCCGATCATACCGCACCGGCCAATCCGAGGTACCAATCGGCCAACGGCGGGCCAACGGTGAGGGCAAGGACGCCCGCGCCGGCGAGGAAGGGCCCGAAGGGCAGGGTGTCCTTCGCGCGCATACCCCTGGAGGACATGGAGTACACCGCCCACGCCGAGCCGAGAAACGAGCCGGCGAAGAACGCGATCAGCACGTAGGGCCCCAGGAACAGCCCCATCGCGCCCAGGAGCTTGACGTCCCCCATCCCGAAGCCCTCCACCTTCCGGACCGCGGAGTACGCGAGCGCGATCAGGAGGCTCGAGCCGGCGCCGATCAGCGCCCCTGCCGCGGCCCCGGCCAGTGGTTCGGCCAGCGGTCCTGCCGCGGGGCCGACGAGCGGGGCGAGGCGGACGGGCCCGAACTGCGAAGCCACGGCCGCCGCCGCGCCGATGCCGGCCATCGCACCGACGACCGGGTTGGGGAGCCGCATGGTGTCCAGGTCGATGAAGGTCAGAACGAGCAGGAACCACAGGAACGCCGCGGCCAGGACGGCCCTGCCGGGCTGGGCGGGGTACATCTCCCACGCCAGCAGGAAAAGCAGGCCGCACAGGGCCTCGACGAATGGGTACCTCCAGGCGATCGGGGACGCGCAATCGCGGCAGCGCCCGCCGAGCGCCAGCCACGACAGCACGGGGACGTTGTCGTGCCAGCGGACCCGCGCTCCGCACGCCGGGCACGCCGAGGGCGGGGCGACGATGCTCTCGCGGCGCGGGAGGCGCCAGACGACCACGTTGGCGAAGCTGCCCATCAGCAGACCGAGGGCCCCGGCTGCCACGGCGCCGAGCGCGTCGAGAGCCGATGCCATCGCGCGTCACCTCCTGCGGCGGGTCCGGGTCACTGCTCCCCGCGATGATAACGCAGGCCGGCCGCGGGCGGCCCCCCGGAAGCACACAGGGCCGGCCCCGAGGGACCGGCCCTGCGCGGATGGCGCTTCGCTCAGGCTCAGAAGTGACCGTGGTCGGGTACGCCAGGGCTGCCGGTGCCACCGGTGCAGTCCGCGACCGTGTCGAGCGCGGCCGTCAGGGTGTAGCCGCCAGCGGCGGAGCTGCCCGAACGCGGGCAGGTCGGCGCGACCTTGATGTAGGTCGGGACCAGGGTCGCGACATTGGAGGGCAGGGCGCCCGTCTCAGCCTGGACCGACTGGCAGGCGCCCTCGATCGTGCGCTGGTTGGCGTGGCAGGAACGCCTCCACGCGTTGGCCCTGGCCGCGTTGAACACCGGGATGGCGATGGCGACGAGGATGCCGATAATGAGAACGACGACCATGAGCTCGACCAGCGTGAAGCCCTCACTCCTGCGGAACATCTTGAGCATCGCTCCACACCTCCTTTCCTTGCTCTCGCGGCGCGCGCGCCGCACCGTCTCTACGACAACTTTATCGGGATATTCCCCCACACCTTTATACCGAATCTCTCCCGGCGCCCTTCGCCGGTGAGGCGCGTCACTGCACGAGCGAGACGATGCTGAACATCGGCATGTACAGCGCTATGACCATGCCGCCGACGATGAGGCCCAGCGAGGCCATCATCAGCGGCTCGATCATGGAGGTGAGCCCCTCGACGGCGGTCGAGACCTCCTCGTCGTAGAAGTCGGCGATCTTGTTGAGCATCGCGTCAAGAGCGCCTGTCTCCTCGCCCACCGCGATCATCTGGACCAGCATCGAGGGGAAGACCGATGACTCGGACAGCGGCTTGGCGATGGTCTCGCCCTCCTTGATGGCCGAGCGGGTCTTCTTGACGGCGTTCGCCACGACCTCGTTGCCCGCAGTGTCGGCCACGATGTCGAGCGCCGACAGGATCGGGACCCCGGCGGCGACCAGCGTGCCGAAGGTGCGGGTGAACTTGGCCAGCGCGATCTTGCGCGACAGGATGCCAAAGACGGGCGCGCGGAGCTTGACGGTGTCCCAGACCAGCCGCCCCGCCGAGGTGCCCACCCAGAACTTGAAGCCGACGTAGCCCCCGACGGCCACCACCAGCGAGACCAGGCCGCCCAGCCCGGCGACGAAGTCCGAGGCGTCCACCAGGAACTGCGTGATGGCGGGGAGCTCGCCTCCCATGCTCTCGAACATCTTCTCGAACGTCGGGACGACGAACACGAGCATGGCCACCAGGATTACGAGCACGAGCCCGCCCATGGAGGCCGGGTATGTCATGGCGCTCTTGATCTTGGCCTTGAGGGAGGCCTCCCGCTCGAAGTGGTCGGCCACCCGGACCAGCACCTCGTCGAGGACACCTCCGGTCTCTCCCGCGCGGACCATGTTGACGAAGATGGGCGGGAACACCTTGGGGTGCTTGCCCAGAGAGTCGGAGAGCGACTGCCCCGCCTCGACGTCCCGGCCCACCTGCTGGATGATGTCTCTGAGCCCGGCGCTGTCGGTCTGCGAGGCCAGGATGCCGAGGCACTTGGTCAGCGACAGGCCGGCGTTGATCATCGTCGCGAACTGACGGGCGAAGATCTGGATGTCCTTGGGCTTGACGCCGGTGCCGAACTTGATCTTGCTCAGGCCGGCAAGACCGCCCTGCTCGCTGAGCTCCAGGACCATGTAGCCCATCGAGCTGAGCTTGCCGCGGACCGCGTCGAGGCTGTCCCCCTCGAGGGTGCCCTTGACGACCTTGCCGGACTTGTCGCGGACCGAGTAGGTGTACGTGCTCATCTGCTTCTCTCCTTCGCGCCCGCTAGCGCCTGCCCGAGAGGTAGCCCGCCATCGTGTCGGGGTCCACCGACCTCTGACGGGCGGTCTCGACGGTTATCATACCGCGCTCGCAAAGGAGCGCCAGAGCGTGGTCCATCGTCGTCATGCCGTGCTGGGTGCCCGTCTGCATCGCCGTGTCCAGCTGGTGCGTCTTGCCCTCGCGGATCAGGTTGCGCACGCCCGGCGTCGGTATCAGGACCTCGCAGGCCACCACCCTGCCCCTGCCGTCGGCGGTCGGGAGGAGCTGCTGGCTGACCACCCCCTGCAACGTCCCTGCCAGCTGCACCCTGACCTGCTGCTGCTGGTAGGGCGGGAAGACGTCGATGATCCTGTCGACCGTCTGGGTGGCGCCCTGGGTGTGCAGCGTGGCCAGCACGAGGTGGCCCGTCTCGGCGGCCGTCAGTGCGGCCGACATGGTCTCCAGGTCACGAAGCTCCCCAATGAGGATGACGTCGGGGTCCTGCCTGAGTATCTGGCGGAGGGCCGCCCCGAAGGACCGCGTGTCCGACCCCACCTCCCGCTGGTTCACCATCGCCACGCGGTGCTCGTGCAGATACTCGATGGGGTCCTCGACCGTCACGATGTGGACAGCGTCGTTGTCGTTGATGTGGTCGATCATGGACGCCAGCGTCGTGGACTTGCCCGAGCCGGTGGGCCCGGTGATCATCACCAGGCCGCGAGGCCGCCGTGCGAGGTCGCGCAGAACGAGAGGCAGTCCGAGATCGGGGATGCTCCGGATCGACGCCGGGATCAGCCGGAACGCCGCGCCCGCGCTGCCTCGCTGCATGTAGGCGTTCACCCTGAACCTCGCGTGCCCTGGGAGGGAGTAGGCGAAATCGACCTCCCAGTCCTGCTCGAGGGTCTGCCTGACCTCGCCGGGCATGACGGCGTACACCAGCTCTCTGGTGTCCGCGGAGGAGAGCGGCGCGCCGTCCAGCTTGTGAAGAGCGCCGTGCAGTCTCACCACGGGCGGGAGCCCGACCGTCAGGTGAAGGTCCGACGCCCCCCTGTCCACCACCGTCAGCAGCAGATCCGTGATGTCCGGCATGCCTCCCCCTGACGCCGACCGCCCTGCCCGTCACACGATGACTCGGACTATCTCCTCGATCGAGGTCGCGCCGGAGCGCACCTTCTCCAGGCCGTCCTCGCGCAGTGTCAGCATCCCCTGCTCGACGGCGACCTTCTTGATCTCCTCGGAGGAGGCCTCCTCGATGGTGAGCTTGCCGACCTCCTCGGTCATGAGCATGACCTCGTGGACCCCCATACGCCCGCGGTACCCGGTGTTCCCGCACTTCTTGCAGCCGCCGGCCTTGTACACCCGCTCGGGCAGGTTGTCCTCGCGGAAACCCGCGCGCAACAGCACGTCCCTGCTCGGCGTGTCCTCCACCTTGCACTCCCCGCACAGCCGCCGCGCGAGCCTCTGGGCCAGGATGCAGTCCACCGCCGAGGAGACCAGGAAAGGCTCGACACCCATCTCGATAAGGCGGGTCACCGCGCCGGGGGCGTCGTTGGTGTGGAGCGTCGAGAGGACGAGGTGACCGGTGAGAGCGGACTCGATGGCGATCTGCGCGGTCTCCTGGTCACGGATCTCGCCGACCAGGATCACGTCGGGGGAGCACCGGAGGAACGAGCGGAGGGCCCTTGCGAACGTCAGCCCCACCTTGGCGTGCACCTGGCACTGGTTGATCCCGGGCAGCCTGTACTCGACGGGGTCCTCAGCGGTCAGGATGTGGCGGTCCGGGAGATTGAGCACGTTGATCGCCGCGTACAGGGTGGTCGACTTGCCCGACCCGGTCGGCCCCGTGACGAGGATGGCTCCGTAGGGCTTGCGGAAGGAGCTCTCGAACCGCTCCAGTGCCGAGGGCAGGAAGCCCAGGTCCTCCAGCCTGAGCAGGATCGAGTCCTTTCGCAGGATACGAAGGACCACGCGCTCCCCGTAGACGGTGGGCAGCGTCGAGACGCGCAGGTCCATCTTGTGCCCGCCCGCCGTGACCGCGCAGTGCCCGTCCTGGGGCTTGCGGGACTCCGAGATGTCCATGTCGGCCATGATCTTGAACCTGCTGATGATGGCGGCCTGCGCGGACTTGGGGCTGCGGGTCATCTCGTGCAGCACGCCGTCGATCCTGAACCTCACGCGAAGGTCGTTCTCCTGGGGCTCGACGTGGATGTCCGAGGCCCTGTCGCTGACGGCCTTGTTGATGATCCAGTTGACGAGCTTGACCGTCGGCGCGTCGGACGTGGCGTCGGTCAGGGCCTCGAGCTCGGCTTCGGCGACGTCCTCGGACCCGACGAACTCGTCGGTGTCCATGTGCTCGGCGACCTGGTAGAACTCCTCGATCATCGCGAGGATGTCGTCCTTGGTGGAGATGCCGGGGCGTATCTCGTAGCCCGTGACGATCCTCAGGTCGTCGAGCGCGAGCACGTTCTGCGGATCGGCCATGGCCACCGACAGGCGCCCGTCCTCGATCGCCACGGGCATCAGGACGTAGCGACTGGCGAGCTCCTTCGGGACGGCGGCCACCGCGTCGGGCTGAGGGCGCTGCTCGGCGAAGTCGACATAGGGGATGCCGATCTGACGCGCCATGACCGACAGGATCGCGCCCTGGGTGGCGTAACCGAGGTCCACCAGGACGCGACCGAGCGGGCTCCCGGTGACGTTGTGCACCTCGAGCGCGTCGTTGAGCTGTCTGTCGGTGATGACCCCGGCCTTCATCAGGAGAAGTCCGAGGCGCTGTCCGGCCTCTGCCAAGCGTTACCGACCTTCCCGGCGGTCGCGGGAACGGGCGCTCCCGCGGCACGGGTCACATGGTACGACATCGCGGGTATCGGCACATCCGCTCGCGCGCTGTGACGCGATCGCTCAGCTTGCGCGCGCGGACCTCAGGTCGTCGAAGAGGATCCCGGCCAGGCGCTGGAACTCGGCGAACGTCTTGGTGCCCGGCTTGACCCCGATCCTGAAGTCGCCGAACCACATCTCGACCGGGGACACCAGGATGTGCTGCTCATCCCCGTGCGCCGGCGGGACGCGCGTGGGTTGCGGCTCGACATCGAGGACCTGGTGCGCCGCATCGACATCCACCGGCCTTGAGGCCACCCGGAGGGTCACCGCGGGACGCGCCCGAGGCTCGGGACCGGCCGGCGGCGGCTCCACCTCGGCCCGAGGGGCGGCCACCACCACCTCCGGGCGCGGCTGCGCACGGGGCTCAGGGGCCACGGGCGCTGGCGCGGGAAGGTTCAGGCGTCGAGCAGCAGGTCGTTGATCAGGCGTCCGCGGTAGCGCGACCAGGGCAGCGGGTCGTGCAGGCTGGCCTGCGCGACGTGCGCGCAGAACTCGTCGCGCGGCACCTCGCGGCCGCCGAGCGAAGCCAGGTGCGCGGTGGCCTG
>JBBIJK010000004.1:0-98346 GCA_037445995.1 Actinomycetota bacterium
GGAGCCGGGCGGGGGGTGCCAAGGGTACGCGCGCCAGCGGCGCGGGTCAAACGGGGCTGCGGGCGCGGCGCGAAAGACCACGACCGCTCGACGCGCATCGGCCGCGCCTCCGGGGGACCGCCGGTGTTCAGGCGCCCAACGCGTCAAGCAGCGCGTCAACGTCCGCCTCGGCCGTGTCCCACGAGCACACCCAGCGGACGACACCCCTCGAGGCGTCCCACAGGTGAAAGCGGAACCGCTCGCTCAGCGGCCCTATCAGGTCGGCCGGCAAGAGGGCGAACACCTCGTTGCCCTGAGGCTCCTGCGCGAGCTCGATCCCCGCGGAGCGGGCGCCCTGGGCCAGCCGCGCGGCCATCGCGTTGGCGTGGGTCGCGAGCTCGAGCCACAGGTCCCCCTCGTACAACGCGACGAGCTGCGCGGCGATGAAGCGCATCTTGCTGGCCAGCTGCGTCGACTGCTTCCTGGCGAAAGCGACGGCGCCCGGCGGGACCCCGTCCGCCAGCACCACGGCCTCCCCGAACAGCATCCCGTTCTTCGTGCCCCCCAACGACACGCAGTCCGCTCCGGACCCGGTCGTCACCTCGTCCAGACCGCGGCCGAGCCAAGCGGCGGCGTTGGCCAGCCGCGCGCCGTCGACATGGAGGAGCATCCCGTGCGAGTGGGCAAGGTCGGCCAGTGCCCGCGTCTCGTCCGGCGTGTAGGCGGTCCCCAGCTCCGACAGGTTGCTGATGCTGATGAGGCGAGGCTGGCTGTGGTGCTCGAACCCGAACCCGCGCAGGTGCGGCGTCACCAGACCGGGGGTCAGCTTGCCGTCCGCGGTGCCGACCGGAACCAGCTTCACCCCGCCCACACGCTCAGGGGCTCCGCACTCGTCCTCGTTGATATGCGCGGTCTTCGCACAGACCACGCTGTCCCACGGCCGGGCCGTCGCGGCGAAGCACACACAGTTGGCGCCCGTCCCGTTCATCACTAACGCGACCTCGCAATCGGCGCCCAGGCGGGCGCGGACGACCTCCCTGGCCCGCTCCGTCCACGGGTCGTCCCCGTAAGCCCTGGCGTGCCCCTCGTTCGCGGCGACGACCGCCTCCATCACCTTGGGGTGCGCGCCGGCATGGTTGTCCGAGCCGAAGCCTCGCCAGATCATCTTGTCCTCCCGAAGAGCCGGTCGCATTCACCGATGTACTCGCGCAGCACCGCCGGCAACGCGCCCGGGTCGCCGGGTGCGGGCATCGCCGCGGAGTTGTACGTGTCCCAGAACAGCACCCGCTGACCGCTCAGCCCTCCGCGGCGAGCGTCCATCAGTATCGCGGCCAGGGCTTTGCCGGTGTAGGTGGTCTCCAGCTCGACCCCCTCCGCGCGCGCCGCGTCGACCGCGGCCTCGCTCTCAGGGGTCACCACCGCGTATCCCGGCCCGAACAGGTCGTCGCGCAGCCGGAAGCGAAGTTCGCCCATCGAAAGCCCTGGGAACGTCGGGGCCAAGGACCTCACCTTCGCCACGGTCTCGGCCAGAAGGCGCTCGACGACCGCGTGGTTGCATATGGCCTCGGGGGTGACCCGGACGGCCTCCACGCGCGTCGGTGCGCCCGCGAGCGCCGCACCCACCGCCAGGCCCAGCGCGGTCCCGAGGGTCCCCGCCGCCACGTAGATGACGTCGGGAGGCGCGTCCAGCTCGAGGACCGCCTCGGCGTAGGCAAGGACCGCCAGGGCGTTCGTGCCTCCCATCGGGATCACGCAGGGCTCGACCCCGTGACGGCGTGCGAGCCCGCGCTCGATCCTCACCGCCTCCCTGACCCCGTCCCACCCGTCGACCGGGTGCATCGAGGTGCCCAAGCCGACATGGGCGAGCAGCGTCGCCGATGCCGCGCCGGTGGGCGCCTGGGGAGAGAGCACCGCGTGCGTCTCCAGGCCCAAGGCGGTCGCGTGCACGGCGGTGGCCAGAGCGTGGTTGGACCCGTAGGCGCCGAAGGTCACCACCGCGCGCCGGCCCTGAGCGAGCGCCTCGCCCAAGATCAGGTCCAGCTTGCGGACCTTGTTGCCACCGTAGAGCGCCGATGTCCGATCGTCCCTCTTGATCTCGGCAGTCGCGCCTTCGCTCAGACCGGGGAAGCCGTCTGGCGCGAACCGCTCCACGGGCGTCGGAAGGTCGGCGATGCCGGCGCGCGGGAGCGCTGCCAGCGCGGACCGCAGGTATGACGCCCGGGAAGCCACCTCATGAACGATAGCGCACCCGGCGGCGTTCAGCGTGACCACAGGCCACGCCGGGAAGCGCGCGCCTCGGCCTCCAGGTCCTCGAACAGGTCCATGTGCGTCCTGTCCTGCGACGCGGGGTAGACCTTCGCGAGACCGGCCTCGAGCAGCCTGGCGTTGAGCATCGCCCGCCGGACCTCGGCCTGGCCGCCATCCGCCGGCGGCTCCAGCCACACGTAGGCCAGGAGCCGCCCGTAGCGGTCTTGCCGCCTCGCGTCGCCGACTTCCAGCCATACCGTGTCCCCGGCCTCGCGTTCGACGAAGGCTGTGGCCTCCTCGCCGAGCGGCACCGCGGAGTCTCCCCTCGTCTCGGGGGCGTCCACCGCGTAGAGGCGCACGGTCTCCCTGACGCCCTCGACGCGGACCACCACGGTGTCGCCGTCAACTACCCGTTCGAGCTGCGCGGGCTCCACCCTGACCCCGCCGGTCTCGCGGGCGCTAGGAGCGCATGCGTGAGCTGCCGCCGCGGCGGCCAGGGCGAGCACCAGAGCGAGGGGTATCCTCTTCATGGCTGCCACCGTACCGCAACCCAACGACAGGAGACGCTCCGTGGCGACCACCCGATCAGCGCCGCGCTCCACCGGTTCGGCCGCCAGGAAGCGCGCCGCCCGGATCGTCGAGGGACTCGAGGCGCTCTACCCGGATGCGGCCGTCGCGCTCGAGTACGGCACCCCCTTCCAGCTGCTCTGCGCCGTCATCATGTCCGCGCAGACGACGGACGTCACGGTGAACCGGGTCACCCCTGAGCTATGGCGGCGCTTCCCCACGCCCGAGTCCCTGGCCTCGGCGGACCCCGCCGACGTGGAGGGCGTCATCCGCTCGACCGGGTTCTACAGGAACAAGGCCCGGAACATCATCGGCGCGGCCCGAGCCGTGGTCTTCGAGCACGGCGGCGAGGTGCCGCGCAGCATGGCCGAGCTGGTGGCGTTGCCCGGCGTGGCGAGGAAGAGCGCCAACATCGTGCTGTCCTCCGCCTTCGGCGTCGTCGAGGGCATAGCGGTCGACACGCACGTGCTCCGGCTGGCGAGCCGGTGGGGGCTGACGGACCACACCGACCCGGTGAAGGTCGAAGCGGACCTGATGTCGCTGATCGACAGGGACCACTGGGGGTCGCTATCCCTCCGCATACAGCTGCACGGCCGGGGCGTCTGCGAGGCGAGGCGACCGGCCTGCGGCGCATGCTCGCTGGCGACCCTGTGCCCGAGCGCGTTCGGGGTGAAGGGCTGGCGCTAGGGCGCCCGGCCACCGGACGGGCGCGGCTAGGAGACGAACGCCCCGGCGACCCCCGCCACGATGACCGCGGGCATCAGGTTACCTACGGGAAGGCGTCGGACCCCCATGAGGTCCAGGCCGATGGCCAGGATCAGCGTCCCTCCCACCGTCGACATCTCGCGGATCACCGCCTCGGTGAGCAGCGGCTCGACGGAGTGCGCGCCCAGCGCTATCCCGCCCTGCACGACAGCGATCGGGATCACCGAGAACCCGACTCCCACCCCCATGGCCGACGCAAGTGCGATCGACGCGACGCCGTCGAGCAGCGCCTTGAGCATCAGCAGGTCCGGGTCACCCATCCCGTCCTGCAGCGAGCCGATGATCGTCATGGTCCCCACGCAGTACAGGAGCGATGCCGCGACGAACCCCTCCACCATCTGGTGCTCGTCCTCGCCCTCGGCGGCGAACGCCGGGACCCGGTAGGCCATCCTGCGCAGCCACTGCCCGAACCGCTCGAGAGCCGCCTCCACCCCGAGCGCCTCCCCGACGAGACCACCCACGACAAGCGAACCCACCAGCACAAGCACGGAGTACTCGGAGCCGGCAGCTTCCGCGGCACCCAGGCCGCCGATGACCATCCCGCCGCCGATGGAGAACGTGGACAATCCGAGGGCGACGAACGCGATCCGCCGGAAGCGCTCGCTGATGACCTTGCCGAACGCCAACCCGACGGCCGTCCCAATGAGCACCGCGACGATGTTGGCCAGCACACCCAGCCCAGGCACCTAATCCTCATCCTCCCCAGCGAGCCACACACCCTCGAGCTCGCGCGTTATCTCCGCGTGTCCCGGCGGCAGGCCGCCGTAGGCGTCGCGGACGGGCCGCCGCTTCGCGCGGGTCGGTCGGGCCGACTCGAACAGCGTGGAGCAGCCCAGCACGATCGCGCCGCGACCAGCCCTCTCCCTGACCCGGGCACCCAGCTCCCGGTCAGACGAGACTACCGTGACCGGACCGCCGTGCGCCTCGGCGAGATCGACGATGACGTCGTCCGCGGTCCGGTCCAGACTGTACACCGCTTCGACGCCCGCGACATCGAGATCCTCAGCCAGGTGCCCTTTGTCCCAGACCACCACGATGCGTCCGCGGCCGAGCAGCCCCGCGCCCCTCGCGCCCAGCCTCCGCATCAGGGCGGAGCGCTGATCGTCCGGATGGAGCCGCCTCGTCGCGTCGTCAGCGCGAGTCACATTGTAGCCGTCGACCAGGTGGAGCATGCGACCATCGTACGGCAGGGGGTAGCCTCAGTGGTATGTACTTCTGGTGAAACCGATGGAAGGGGACGACCGGGATGCCTGTGACCAGGGTCGGGGCGGCGACCGTGGCGATGGCTGTGCTTCTGCTGACGCCGCTGGCGTCGGGGTGCTCCGGTGCGCGCTCGACCCCTCAGGGCACCGAGGCCGCTCGCCCAGCCGAACCGGGGACGCGAGGCGCCGAGGGCACCTCGAGTGTCCCCGCGTGGCCCGACGTCGCTCTGGTGACCGTGACGGAGGGGCTCGACCAACCACTGGCGGTGACCGGTGCGGGGGACGGCTCAGGTCGGCTGTTCGTCGCCGAGAAGAGCGGACGCGTCCGGGTGATCTCAGGCAAGGACCGCACGCCGCAGGTGTTCCTCGACCTGTCGAACGAGGTCAGTACGGGAGGCGAGCAGGGGCTGCTCGGGCTTGCCTTCTCGCCGGGGTTCGCCTCTGACGGCGTCTTCTTCACCAACCACACGGACCGTCGCGGCGACACCGTCGTCACGAGGTTCCGCCTCGCATCGCCCGACGACGAAAGCGCCGCCGGCGCGGCGCGGGACACCGTGCTGCGAGTGCCGCAGCCCTACGCCAACCACAACGGCGGTTGCATCGCTTTCGGCCCGGACGGGCAGCTCTACGTGGGGATGGGGGACGGCGGCGCGGCCGGAGACCCCCACGGCAACGGGCAGGATCCGCGCTCGCTCCTCGGCAAGATGCTCAAGCTCGACGTGAGCGGTTCGGGGTCGCCCAAGCCCGAGGTCTGGGCCAAGGGGCTCCGCAACCCCTGGAGGTTCACCTTCGACCCTGTGACCGGAGACCTGTGGATCGGGGACGTCGGGCAGGGAGACGCCGAGGAGGTGGACATGCTGCCTGCGGGCACCCCGGCGGGAAGCAACCTCGGCTGGAGCCTGTACGAGGGGACCCTGCCCTTCCCGCCCGGAGCGAAGCGCTCGCCGGAGGGCCTCGTCATGCCCGTCGCCGAGTACGGGCGCTCGAGCGGCCGCTCAGTGACAGGGGGCGTGGTCTACCGCGGCGACGCGATACCAGGCCTTCGTGGCGTCTACCTGTTCGGAGACTTTGTGAGCGGGAAGCTGTGGGGGCTTCGAGCTGCGACGGGCGGCGGATGGGAGAAGCGGGAGCTGGCCTCGACAGGCCTGCTGATCTCGTCGTTCGGGACGGACGAATCGGGGGAGGCGTACATCTGCGACCTTGGGGGTTCCGTCCTGCGCATCGTGGAACGGTGAGTCAGCGGTAAAGCATCAGTGACACCCTCGCGCTATGAACGGGTCGGGCATCCCGGACACGCCGGCGACCGGCTGCCTTGAGGATCCGCCGACCTGTTTGGAGGGGAAGATGCGCAAGTCGCACGCGTGCACGCGCCTTCGAGGGGTGCGCGCCTTGACCACCTTGCTAGTATCGCTCGCAGCCCTGTCGGTGCCGTCTCCGGTGCTCGGTGACGGTACCGGCGACCTGCCCGACCCGCCGCCGGACGTCCTGACGCCGGGGGAGGCCTCGAGGAAACGAGCCCTCGAGACGAGAAGGACCGAACCTGTCTCCGGCGACGTCGAGGCCGCCTCGTCAGGCGTCACAGCGTCGTACTACATGGAGCCGGGCCACTACCGGGTGATTTGGACGCCGACCCACGCACAGGAGCGCCCGTACTGGTGCGGTCCGGCGACCGTCCAGGTGATCGACGACTACTTCGGACCATACGCAAGCCAGTCCGTCATCGCCGCATGGCTGGGCACCACGCAGCAGGGCACCGCCTTCACGCGAGTCGATGACGCCCTGAGGCACTTCACCGGCAAGCAGTACTTCTACTACGGCGGCCTAAGCGAGACCGCCCTCTGGGGGCATGTGGCCTACTCACTGCGCGATCGCGGCCAGCCGCTGGCGATAGACGTGAGGATCCTGGGATCCCTGTGGCCCTACTACAACTTCGACTATGCCGGACATATCACGGTGCTCGACGGGTTCGATTGGAGGCACGGGACGGTGAAGCTGAACGACGTGTACTCCGAGAGGTGGTGGCGAGTCGGAGGAGGGGACACCCTGGGTCACAAGACGTATCCGCGCTGGGTCATCTGGGACGGCATACGGCGTCACCCGCAGCGAGCGGTGGTCGCGGCGCCCTGACAGGCCACAGCCGTGGTCCCGGGAGCGGCCTTGCCCGGGACCACGGCTCGGCACCGAGAGGAGAACCACATGAGGGGGATGCACCTGCTGTTGGCCGCCGTGGCGCTAACGACCGCCGGATGCGGAGAGCGAGGAGCGGTCGGCGGCGGACCCGAACTGCCCGAGGTCGGATTCGAGAACGCCGCGGGCCCGGCCATCGCATCGAGGGACGCGACACTCCCCGCCAACTGCTTCGTGAACGACCACGCCGGTTCGCTGGCAGTCTTCACACGCTTGACAGGGGCCGACCACCCCGCCGAGGCTCTGGGACTCCTCGACCTCGACAGCGGGCGGTCCCGCGAGTTCCTGAAGGCGCCACGATGGTCTGTCGGCAGGGCCAACGTGCTGAACGCGAAAGTCTCCGAGGGTTGGGTCGCGTGGGAGGAGGTCACCTCGGACGAGAGCAGATGGCGCATCTACGCGGCGCCGATCGACCGCGCGGGGCTCACCGTCGGAGAACCGATAGTTGTAGACGAAGCGCGGGCCACAGAACGCCCGCGGGCGTACCTGGCCGTGTGGCGGAACGCCGTGTTTTGGACCACCAGAGCGGCCGACGGCGGGGCCGACACAGTCATCATGGAGATGCGCCTGCCCTCGGGCGAGAAGGCCGAGGTCTGGCGGACCCCCGGGAGCGTCAACGCCGTACGCGTCCGCGACGGTCACGCGCTGGTGACGCTCGTGCGGGCTGAGAAGCGCAAGATGAACGCGGTGACAGTCGACCTCGCCTCAAGGCAGGCAGTGACCCCGTTCTCGCTCGAGGCATCGGGACCGCCCTCCCACTTCCTGGACCGTGAGGGCCAGACGCTCGCATGGGCGTCGTTCGACGACCCCGAGCGACCTTGGCCGGTGATCAGGGTCCGTGTCGGCAACGGAGAGACGCGCGTCGCCTGCTTGTCCGGCTGCGACCCAGCGGTCCGGCGCGGGCTCGTGGTCTTCGAGACCGCTCCGATCGATGGAGATGGGGACCTCCACGGTCTCTCGGCCGTCGACGTGAAGGCCGGAACCCTGTTCACGTTGACCACCCCAGCCTCCTACCGGGAGGGGGTATGGCAGCTGGTGCTCGCCCCGTCCGAACCCAAGGGTCTCGCGGTCGCCTTCCGCGACCAGTCCGCGTACGCCGAACCGGGCTCCGAGCCGGTGACCCAGGTCCGGACATGGGTCGTCCCCTGACAGCCCCCGTGCGGGAGCGGCTGCGCGCCGAAGGCGGCGAATGCTAGAATCCGCATCGGTCCGGCGGAGGCGCGGCCGGCACATTCGTCGACGGGAGCGCGCCACGTGCGCATCGGCTTCTTCACCGACACCTATACGCCCCAGATCAACGGAGTGGTGCGCTCCATTCAGCTCTTCAAGCGCGCCCTCGAGGATCGGGGCCACCACGTGTACGTGTTCGCACCCGATCCTGAGCACCACGAGGATGGCGACGAGACCGTCCGATTCCGGTCGGTGCCCTTCGCTCTTCAGCCCGAGATGCGCGTCGCGTCACCGGTGTCCATCGAGGCCCTGCGCTTGCTCGACGCCGTCGATCTTGACGTGATCCACTCGCACGACCCGTTCGCCATCAGCCTGTTCGGCCTGCAAGTCGCAAGACGCCACAGGATTCCCTACGTCCACACGTACCACACGCTCTACCCCGAATACGTGCATTACGTCTGGGAGACCCAGTTGACCAAGAAGCTGGCGGAGAGGCTGTCTCGCGTCTTCTGTCAGCGGTGCGACTCCATCGTCGCTCCGTCCACCAAGATCGAGCGCTACCTGCGCGAGTGGGGGGTCACTGTCCCCATCGAAGTCATAGCGACAGGTGTGGACATCCAGACCTACTCCCGCCGCGACGAGACCCGCATCGAAGGGCTGAGGAGCCGCCTAGGGCTGAAGGTCGACGACCGGGTGCTGCTGTTCGTCGGTCGGCTCGGGCGCGAGAAGAACGTGGACCTTCTGATTCGTGCGCTGTGGCACTGCCGCCACCCGCAAGCGACCCTGGTCGTCGCAGGTGGCGGCCCGCACCGCGCCGCGCTCGAGGCTCAGGTGGCGGAGATGGGGCTCTCCGAACGGGTCCGCTTCGCGGGGTATCTCGAACGGGAAGACGTTGTCGCCGCATACCACATCGCGGACCTGTTCACCTTCGCCTCCACCACGGAGACACAGGGCCTCGTGATCGGCGAGGCGATGGCTGCGGGTCTACCGGTGGTTGCGGCCGAGGACGAGGCCGTCGAGGACTTCGTCATCGACGGCGAGTGCGGCTTCGTGACTCATGCAAGACCCGAGGATCTAGCGCGGGCCATCGACACGCTACTCGCGGAAGCCGGTCTTCGCTCCGAGATGTCGAGGCGGGCGGGCGATCGAGCGCTCGAGCACTCGATCGAGAGACAGGCCGAGAAGCTGGAGGGGCACTACGCGCGAGCGATACACCTCCGTGCGGCGAAGAAGCGCCGCTTCCGCCTCCCGAAGGCGCTCGCTCCCTGAGCCCGGCACCTTGAGCGGTGGCCACTTCATGACGATGCATGCAGCGTAGGCTTGATACGCGCTGATGGGCCGGATCGCTTGCTCGACCGAGGGGGGGTTCCTTGCCGGGTTCAGACGCACAAGTGCTCGCTCTTTCGATCGGGATGTCGGTGGCTGTCGCCACAGCTCTTCTCGCCGCGGTGTTGACCAAGGGTGAAACGAAGGCCATCCGACTGTTCGTGATCCTGAACATCGCGATCGCGATCCTGCTGGCGACCCAGCTGCTCGAGCTCACACGGCTGTCACAGACGCACATCCTCTCAGCCAGGCCGCCTTCAGCGGGTTGGCTGGTCGCCTCTGCGAGCTCGCTGGCGATCGGCATCGTGCCGCCGCTGTGGTTTCTGTTCGCCGCGCTGCAATCGGGGAGGACGGAACTCGCGCGGGGATGGACCGGCCTGTGGTTGCGGACGCACGGGGCCGCCACGTTCGTGGCGGGCTCCACCAACCACTGGCACGGGTGGGCCTCCCGCGTCCCGGAGGCAGGCGGGAATGCGATTGCGGGGCCGCTCGCCTACCCGCTGGCGGCGTCGGGTATCGCCCTGTGCGCGTGGGGGATACTGCTGCTGTACAGATACCTCGCCCGGCGGGATGACGACGAGGGAGACATTCTAGCTCCTGTGTTCGCGATGGCGATCGCCCTGCCCCTGGCGGGCAACGCCGCCTTCAACCTGTCAGCGCTCCTAGGCGCCCCATGGCCGTTCGACCCCTCCTCAAGCCTGTTCCCGATTGCGGCGGTCGTCCTGCTTTGGGCGGCCTTCCGCTCAGGATTGACCGACATAGTGCCGATCGCCGCTGCTCAGGCCTTCAAGACGATGGCCGATGCCGCCATCGTCACCGACGACCGGCTTCGCGTGATCACAGCCAACCCGATCGCTCAGGCGAGCTTCCCGGAAGTGAAGCCAGGCGCTCTGCTCGCAGATGTCATGCCCGAGGTCGCCGTGCACGCCCGCAACTGCGCTGCCGAGAAGGACGCATACGTCCCCTTCGAGTTCCGGAAGACCGGCGAGATCTACTGGGGACGCGTCCACTCCATCAAACCCCAGGGGAGCAGGGCGCTGGGTTGCATCGTGCTGCTCTCCGACATCACCGATCTGCGCTACACGCAGCAGCAGCTCGATTGCCTTCTCAAGGGGCGGCTGGAAGACGCGGTCTCACACGCTGCGGCGCAACAGGACTGAGCCGCTCCTCCTGCGGAAGTGCCCCCCCTAGACGGATCCGGCAGCTCTCGCACCTCGCCGCGAGGTCGCGCGCGGAATCGTCGGTATCCACCCGCGCCGCAGCAACCTCATCGGACAGATACGCGAGGTCTTGCTCGCCCAGAGGCGAGGCGTGACGGAACCCCCTGGCGAGCATCTCCTCGGCCAAGGCGGCATGACGGACCCCCAGCGCGGACGGCTCCAGCAACCCCTTCGCGACGAAGCCGGCGATCGACCTGCGACGCGCCAAGACCCCGGCCAGCATGTGGCACTCGACGTGCTCGCCGAGCAGATGCCGGTCGCACAGAAGCACCGGATCTATCATCCACATCCGCACCCGGAAGCCCTTCCGATCCATCTGCGCCGCGATGCCCCCAAGGCGGCCCTATCGCGTCACGAACCCCTCGCCCTCGACATCGACGGTCACCGTGTCGCCCTCCTGCGCCGAACCGTCGATGAGCGCCTTCGCCACCCGGTCGACGATCTCGCGCTGGATGACCCGCTTGAGGGGACGCGCGCCGAACAGAGGATCGAATCCCTCGATCGCCAGGCGTTCGCGCGCCGCCGGGGTGAACGCAAGGTCGATCCTCCGCTCCGCCAGCCGTCGGCGCACGATCTCAAGCTGCAGGTCGGCGATGGACGCGACCTCGTCCATGGTCAGGGAGTGGAACGTCACGACATCGTCCACGCGGTTGAGGAACTCCGGCCGGAAGGTGGCGCGCAGCGCCTCCTGCAGCATTGCGTCGAGCCGCGCCTCGTCGCCAGCCGCCTGGAACTCCCCGACGAGCTGGCTGCCGACGTTGCTCGTCATGATCACGATGGCGTTTCGGAAGCTCACGGTCCGACCCTGACCATCCGTCAAGCGCCCGTCGTCGAGGACCTGCAGCAGGATGCCGAACACGTCCGGGTGCGCCTTCTCGATCTCGTCGAGCAGCACAACCGAATAGGGTCGTCGCCTCACCGCTTCCGTCAGCTGGCCGCCCTCCTCGTAGCCGACGTAGCCCGGAGGCGCGCCGATCAACCGCTGCACCGAGAACTTCTCCATGTACTCGGACATGTCGATGCGCACCATGTTGCGCTCGTCGTCGAAGAGGAACTCTGCAAGGGCCTTGGCCAGCTCGGTCTTGCCCACGCCGGTCGGCCCGAGAAAGATGAAGGAGCCAAGCGGCCTGTCGGGGTCCGAAAGACCCGCGCGGGAGCGCCGGATGGCGCCGGCGACCGCCGACACAGCCTTGTCCTGTCCGACGACCCGGTGGTGCAGCATCTCCTCGAGACGCGAGAGCTTCGCGAGCTCGCCCTCCATCAGCCGAGACAGGGGTATCCCGGTCCACGACGCGACGACCTGCGCGATCTCCTCCTCAGTGACCTCCTCGGAGAGCATCGCCCCGTCGGTCGACTGCAGCTCGCGCAGCCTTGCGTCCGCCTGCGCAAGGCTCCGCTCCAACTCGGGCACCCGTCCGTAGCGGGTCTCGGCGGCGCGCGCGAGGTCGCCCTCGCGTTCCGCGCGTTCCGCCTCGACCTTCGCCTCGTCCAGCTCGGCGTTGAGCCTCTGCACCTCCGCGATGACCTCCTTCTCCGACTGCCACTGGGCCTTCAGGCCGGAGAGCTGCTCGGTCAACCCGGCCATGTCGGCGCGCAGCCTTCCGAGGCGCTCAGCGGAGGCGTCGTCGGTCTCCTTGCCCAGAGCCTGCTCCTCGATCTGCATCTGCCGAATCTGGCGGTCAATGACGTCGATCTCGGTGGGCATGGAATCGATCTCTATGCGAAGCCGCGAGGCCGACTCGTCGACAAGATCGATGGCCTTGTCGGGAAGGAAGCGGTCGGTTATGTAGCGGTCGGACAGCGTCGCCGCCGCCACGAGGGCCGAGTCGGTCACGCGGACTCCGTGATGGACCTCGTACTTCTCCTTGATGCCGCGCAGGATCGCGATGGTGTCCTCGACGCTGGGCTCGCCGACGTAGACCGGCTGGAACCGGCGCTCAAGTGCCGCGTCCTTCTCGATGTGCTCGCGGTATTCGTCGAGCGTCGTCGCGCCAACGGCGCGAAGCTCACCGCGCGCCAGAGCGGGCTTGAGCATGTTGCTGGCGTCCATCGCTCCCTCAGCGGCACCGGCGCCCACGATCGTGTGCAGCTCGTCGATGAACAGCACCAGCCGGCCTTCCGCCTGCTCCACCTCGCGAAGCACCGCCTTGAGGCGGTCCTCGAACTCGCCGCGGTACTTCGCGCCGGCCACCATCGCGCCAAGGTCGAGAGCGACGACGTCCTTGTCCTTCAGCGACGCGGGCACGTCACCGTCGACGATGCGCTGAGCCAGGCCCTCCACGATCGCGGTCTTGCCGGTTCCCGGCTCCCCGATGAGCACGGGGTTGTTCTTGGTGCGCCTCGAGAGCACCTGGACAACCCGCCTGATCTCGTCGTCGCGTCCGATCACAGGGTCGAGCTTGCCGTCACGCGCGAGGTCCGTGAGATTGCGGGAGAAGCGCTCGAGCGCTTGGAACTGCGCCTCGGGGTTGGCGTCGATGACGCGAGCTCCGGCGCGCAGCTCCTCCAGCGCCACCCCCAGACGGTCCACCGTGATGCCGTGCTTGCCGAGGATACGGCCCGCTTCGCCCTTGTCGGCCGCGAGGGCGAGCAGCAGGTGCTCCGTCGAGACGTAGGCGTCCTTGAACTTCTCAGCGGCCCTGAATGCGTCGCCCAGCGCGCTTTGCAGCCGCGGACCGACGCCGGCGCCGGTCATCCCGGCGCCGCTGACCTTGGGCATCGCCTGTACCGCTGAGGTGACCTCCGCCTCGATGATGTCAGCGTCAGCACCGACCTTCTGGACGATCGGCCGAACGATCCCCTCGGCCGCGTCCAGCAGCGCCTTGAGCAGATGCTCCGGCTCCACCACCTGCGAGGAGTGCTCCTCGGCGATACCCCCTGCCGCCTGCAGCGCCTCCTGGGCCTTGACGGTCAGCTTGTCGAGCCTCATGACGAGTCACCCCTGTCCGCAGACCGCGAAACGCGGCCATCGTCCCCCATCAGCGCCCGGCCTCTCTCCGCACCATCCCGCCGCGGCGCACCAGGACCATCTCGGCGCGATAGGTCCTCCCCGCCCGGTCGGCCTCAGCGGCGAGCCGCCGCTCGGCGTCCCTGAGCGAGGCGCGCACCTTCTCCAGCTCGGCCCGCATCCTGACCAGCTCGGCCTCCAGCTCGAGTATGCGCTCCACACCGGCGAGGTTGACGCCCTCCTGCTGGGTGAGCGCCTGGATGAGTCGCAACCTCTCGATGTCGGCGTCGGAGTACAGCCGCGTATTCCCGCCGGAGCGCTGGGGTTTGACCAGCTCTCGCCTCTCGTAGATCCGCAAGGTCTGCGGATGCATCCCGGCCAGCTCGGCCGCGATGCTGATCATGTAGAGCGGCCGGCCCTCCGGCGTACGCGCGCGATGCGCCATGTCAGCTCGCCTCCCTGCGAGATGTCGCACCGGGTACCGTGATGTGCGACCTGACATCCTCGGCCCGAGACGACTCGAAGCGCTTGAGCAGCTCCTTTTGCTCAGCGGACAGCTTGGTCGGAACAGCCACCTTGGTCCTGACTTTGAGGTCTCCGCGACCCCCACCCTTCAGACGAGGAGCCCCCTTGCCCGGGACCCTGTGGACCGTTCCGTCGCTCGTGCCCGCCTTCACCTTCAACTTGACCTTGGTCCCGTCGGGCGCGGGGATCGTGACCTCAGCGCCCAGGGCGGCCTCTGCGAACGTCACCGGGAGATCCAGGAGCACGTCCGCTCCGTCCCTCGAGTAGTAGGGGTGAGCCTTGACCCGCGTGACCACGTACAGATCCCCTGCGGGACCGCCGTTCACACCTGGCTCGCCCTTGCCTTTGAAACGCAGCTTGCCCCCGTCGGTGGAGCCTGCGGGGACGTTGACCGTAACGGGCTTGACCCGCAACACCTCTCCCTTGCCGCGACATGCGCCGCACGGCTGCTCGACGATGCGACCGGTGCCGGAGCAGCGAGGGCAGGTGCGCGAGAACGCGAACATGCCCTGCCCGTCCTGCCTGTGTCCCGTGCCCCCGCAGGCGGGGCAGGCCACCGGCGAGGTGCCGGGCTTGGCGCCGGACCCCGAACACGTGCCGCATCGCTCCGCCCGCCTGACGTCGACCTTGGTCGACACTCCATCCATCGCCTCGTCGAACGTCAGCTGAACCTCGTAGGTTAGGTCGCCGCCGCGCCGCGCTCTCGCCGCGCCGCCGCCGAAACCGCCAAAGACGCTGCCGAACAGGTCACCCAGATCGCCCATGTCGACGGTCGTGTAAGAGGCACCGGCTTGACTCGCGCCGGGAGGCCACGGCCCGCCGCCCGGGCCGGGAGGGGAGCCTCCGCCGAAGTACCGGCCGTACTCGTCGTACTGCTTCCGCTTCTCCGAGTCGGAGAGAACCTGATAGGCCTCGTTGATCTCCTTGAACCGCTCCTCGCTGCCGCCCGCGTCCGGGTGATGCTTGCGCGACAGCCGACGGAACGCCTTCTTGATCTCGTCCGCAGAAGCGTCCCTCTTGATCCCCAACGTGTCGTAGTAGTCCCTGGCGGGCATCCTCACTCACCCGGCGAGGCCGGCCCTCTCGTCGACACCACGACCATCGCGGGCCTTGCCACGCGGCCGTACACGAGGTAGCCCTTCCGGACGACCTCGACGACGGTACCCTCAGGCGACCCCGGGTCGGGGACCTGCCCTACCGCCTCGTGCATCGACGAGTCGAAGAGCGTGCCGACCGGGTCGATGGGTTCGCATCCCTCGCGGGACATCAGTGCCAGCAGCTTGCGGTGCACGGCCCCGAGTCCCTCGGCCACGGCTGCGCCGTCCCGAACCGCGTGGTCGATCGCCCTCTCGAGGTCGTCGACCACGGGCATGAGCCCGTCCAGAACGCGCTCGGCCGCACGCTTGACCGCCTCATCATGAGCCGCTTGCAGCCGCTTGCGGGAGTTGTCGAAGTCGGCCTGAACGCGGGCCGCTCGTTCACGCCACTCGTCCGCCTCCGCCCGAGCCTGCTCGAGCAGATCCTCCACGCGGGGCTGAGCCGCGAGGTCCGCCTCGATCTCCGGGTCGACCAGCGGCTGGTGGTCATCGGGTCGCGTGGGCATGCGCTACTTCTCCTCGTCCTCGACGACCTCGTAGTCGGCCTCGACGACCTCGCCGTCAGGGCTCTCGGCGGCGCCGTCCTGGCCCGCGGCCTCGGCCGCCTGAGCTTCGGAGTAGACGATCTCGGCGAGCTTGAAGGAGGACTCCTGAAGCTTCTCGGAGGCCGCCTTGATTGCATCGACGTCGTCGCCTTCCAGAGCCTTCTTCGTCTCCTCAAGCGCCTCTTCGCACGCCTTGCGCGTATCCTCGCCGACCTTGTCTCCCAGCTCGCTGAGGGTCTTCTCGGTGGCGTACACGAGGCTGTCCGCCGTGTTGCGGACCTCCGCGGCCTCCTTGCGCTTGCGGTCCTCCTCGGCGTGCGACTCGGCGTCGGTCACCATGCGATCGACCTCTTCGTCTGAGAGCGCCGTGGAGCCGGTGATGGTGATCTTCTGCTCCTGCCCGGTCCCCATGTCCTTGGCGTGGACGTTGACGATGCCGTTGGCGTCGATGTCGAACGCGACCTCGATCTGGGGGATACCGCGCGGAGCGGCGGGGATGTTCATCAGGTGGAACTTGCCGAGCGTCTTGTTGTCGGCGGCCATCTCGCGCTCGCCCTGGAGGACGTGCACCTCGACCGAGGTCTGACCGTCGGCCGCCGTCGTGAAGATCTCGGCCTTGCGCGTGGGGATGGTCGTGTTCCGCTCGATCAGCCGTGTCATGACCCCGCCCAGCGTCTCGACGCCCAGCGACAGGGGGGTCACATCCAGCAGCAGGATGTCCTTGACCTCCCCGCCCAGGACCCCGGCTTGAATCGCCGCGCCGACAGCGACGACCTCGTCGGGGTTGACGCCCATGTGCGGGTCCTTGCCCGTGATCTTCTTGACGACCTCCTGCACGGCCGGCATACGGGTGGAGCCACCGACGAGGATCACTTCGTCTATGTCGGCGGCCTTGACGCCCGCATCCTTGATGGCCGCCTCGACCGGCTTCCGGCAACGCTCGAGGAGGTCGGCGGTGATCTTCTCGAACTCCGCGCGCGACAGTGTGTAGTCGAGGTGTTTTGGGCCGTCGGCCGCCGCGGTGATGTAGGGGATGTTGATGTGGGTAGTCTGGGCGCTGGACAGCTCCATCTTGGCGCGCTCCGCGGCGTCCTTCAGCCTCTGCAGAGCCATCTTGTCCAACCTCAGGTCGATGGCGGTGTCGGCCCTGAACTTGTCAGCCAGCCAGTCGATGACCCGATGGTCCCAATCGTCACCGCCCAGGTGGTTGTCGCCGTTGGTGGCCTTGACCTCGAAGACACCCTCGCCCATCTCGAGTATGGAGACGTCGAACGTGCCGCCCCCAAGGTCGAAGACGATGACGGTCTGCTCCTTACCGCCTTTGTCCAGCCCGTAGGCGAGTGCCGCTGCCGTCGGCTCGTTGATGATGCGAAGCACCTCGAGTCCGGCGATCTTGCCGGCGTCCTTAGTCGCCTGGCGCTGCATGTCGTTGAAGTACGCCGGTACGGTGATGACGGCCTGCGTGACCTTCTCGCCCAGGTACTTCTCTGCGTCGGCCTTGAGCTTCTGCAGCACCATCGCCGAGATCTCCTCGGGCGTGTAGCGCTTACCCTCGATCTGCACCGACGAGCGACCGTCCTTGCCCTTCTCGACGTTGTACGACACGGTCTTGCGCTCCGAGGCGGTCTCCTCGAACCTGCGCCCGATGAACCGCTTGATCGACGAGATCGTGTTCTCCGGGTTGGTCACCGCCTGATTCTTCGCGGGCTTGCCGACGATGCGGTCCCCCTCCTTGCGGAAGGCAACGACGGACGGTGTGGTCCTGTCGCCCTCCGAGTTGATGATGATCGTCGGCTCGCCGCCCTCGAGGACGGCCATCGCCGAATTCGTCGTTCCCAGATCGATACCGATGACCTTGCCCATCTCGACCCGCTCTCCTTTCGCGACCCACACGGCCGTACGACAATCTGAACCCGCCTTGGCGGGAGACCCAATCTAAGACTTGAGTGTATTCGTGTCAAGTTTCCTGCAGGGGACACGATTAGATACCCACTGCCCCGTCGCGTCAAACCCCCCTTCTCTCAGTAGCCAGAAAGGGCTTTACACGGCGGCACGCGAATGGCTATCCTGCCTCCGACCCTCGGCGGTCGAGGACCGCCCGAAGAGCAGGAGGAGACGCATGCCACGACCGATCATCAACGAGGACGAGTGCTCGGCTTGCGGCATCTGCGTGGACGCCTGCGCTGAGGGCGTGCTCGACCTGCAGGGTGACACGGTCGTCGTCGAGAACGAGGACGATTGCACGGCGTGCAGCGCATGCCTCGAGGAGTGCCCGATGGGCGCGATCGAGGAGATCGAGGAGGACTAGCCCTCCTGTCGGGCCAGAGATCTCAGCTCGGCCCAGACGATGCGCTTCTTCCCCTCGTCCCGCAGACACTCCTCCAGCCCGGAGAGGGCCAGGACCTCTCTTCCGCGCACCCCTGTCGGCTTGCCCGGAGCGAGCCCCCCCGACCCGAGTACGCGAGCGACGTCGGCGGCCGCCGCCGCATCCGCCGCGATGACCGTTCCGGGGTCGAGCGCCTCGAGTTGCGTCAGAAGCCGTCGGTCGCGAGCCGCAGCGCTCAAGCCGGGCGGCCTCGAGCACGTGAAGGCGACCCCGCCATCAATCCTGCCGAGCGCCGCGAGCGCCTTGCGCGCCGCGTCGCCGTCCTCCCCCGCGAAGGCCGCCCCGGCGGCCGCGTCCGCCTCACTCGGCTCGCCCTTGACAAACAACGTCCGCGCCGAGAGGTCTCCGGCCCACCGGACCGTGTCACGACCGGCGTCCTCCTCTGAAGCGTCGATCTCGTGCCGGACTCGCGCCTCGTACAGGTGACGGATCTGCTCCGCCTCGGTCACCCGCGTCTCCCTAAGTCGATTCGAACCATCTGGCCGTGGCCGCCATCCCCTTCTCGATCGGAACCACGGCGCTCCAGGCGGTCGCGGCCCTGATCTTGGCGGGGTCCAGTGAACTGCGAGGAACGTCGCCTTCGGGCAGCGGACCCTTGAGGGTCTCGCCTGCGTAGCCCGTGGCGTCGCGCACCGCCGCCAGCAGTGCCATGACCGACGTCTCCTGTCCGGTCGATACGTTGTACGCGGGCCCGTCCGGGCCCTCCGCCGCCAGCGGTCTGGCGCTGTCGAGAGCCGCGCGAAGGCACGCCACGACGTCCCCGACGTAGATGAAGTCACGCGTCTGCCGTCCGTCCCCGAAGATCGTCATGGGTTCGCCAGCGACAGCACGGGAGATGAAGACCGCCACGACCCCGCCTTCGCCGCGCCAATCCTGGCGCGGGCCGTAAACGTTGGAGAAACGCAAGCAAGCGAGGTCCACGTCAGTGCCGCTCAGGCACTCGGCCAAAGCCGCCTCAGCGGCGAGCTTGGATGCGCCGTAGGGGTTGGCCGGAGCCTTGACCGCCGTCTCAGGCAGCGGCAGCGTCCCGGGAGGCCCATAGACCGCCGCCGAGGACGCGCTCAGGAAGCGGCGGGCCCCGGCGGCACGAGCGGCCGCGGCCACAGCGCGCGTCCCTTCGACGTTCACGGCCCAGTCGCGCTCCGGGTCCCGAAACGACTCCGCGACGCTCACCTGAGCCGCGAGATGGACGACGGCGTCCGGCCCGAAGGCGCGCACCGCGTCGCCCAGCCCGGCGTCCAGGACGTCCATCCTGCGGAACCAAGCGCCGGGGTGGAGGTTGGCCCCCGAGCCCGTCGACAGGTCGTCGATCACCCCGACCTGGTGCTCACCCGCAAGCGCATGCACGAGGTTCGAGCCTATGAAGCCGGCGCCGCCGGTGACGAGGACCCTCACGTCCGATGACCCCTATCCGTCACTATCCTCCACGATGCGAAGCACCTCCACCAGCTTGGACCTGACTATCAGCCGGTACTTAGCACTATAGGGCGGATGACAGGCGCTGAGCGTTAGCATGGGCTCGTCGGTGCTGGCAGCCACGTCGGTGCGATCCGGGGTGACGACCATCTGCTCGGCGAACTCGTAGACGTACCTCCGATAGGGGGAGTAGAACTCGATGGTGTCCCCGGGCCCCAACGCGTCAAGCGATTTGAACGGCGCGCCGAACGTCGTCCGGTGGCCCGCGATGCCGACGTTCCCGGCGGGGCCGGGCAGGTCCGTCCACTCGATCCACCCCGGACCGCGCTTCAGGTCCACTCGCGAGGTCCCCTTCACCACGACCGAATCCAGCCCCATCCGTCCCGCGATCAGGTGGCCGAACACCCCTCCTTCCGGGAGCTTCTCCCAGTAGGCTAGATCCTCCTCGGCCCAGCCCTCGAAGTCGAACACGGTGCCCGTCTCGACCGTGCCCGGCTTCGAAACCGGTATCCCCGCCCGGCGCGCCTGATCACGCAGCTCGCGCTGCTCGAGCCTCGCCGTGACGTCCGTCACAGCCTGGTATCCCAGCAGACCCACTGCGGCTCCTAACAGCATGTTCGCAACCGCCAGCGCGACAGCGCGCCCGATCGGGAGCCGATGTCCGTCCTGTCCTGGCACCGCTCTCCCTCCATGCCGTGTGACGGAGGTCCTGAAGACTGTGACGTGGAACACATTTCCGGTGTAAAGCCCGGTCCTCAGGGTACCGATAGAGCAAGTGTAGGTCAGATTGACAGCCGCACATCGCATGCACCTCCCCGAAAAGGGCACGGCCCGCCGAAAGGCGGGCTTCGCAAAGCCACGGGTCTAACGGAAGGGTCACCTTCCCAGGACAGCCGGGCTGCCGGGTTCGAGCACACGGACGAGTACACCGGTCCGGCTCCACCCCAAGCGCCATAGGGAGGAGTCGGGCCGATGTGCGCCGGATGCTCGAAGGAGTGCATGCGCGATGTTGTCGAAGTTCCGCAGGGCGACGATCGTCACGATGGCAGCCACGATCGCGGCTCTGGCGATGGGGTCGGTCCTCCCCGCGATGGCCGCTGTCGAGCAGCCCTCAGCCCCCTACACCACCCCGCTCTCCCCCTCGTTCACCTTGAAGGCCATGGAGGTCGACGCACCCGTCGCCAGGCTCTCAGGCGTACGCCAGCGCACGCTGGCGCCAGCCGCCGCCACCGCCGCCACCACGAGGGCCACGGCCGCCCAGGCCGCCACGGGCGCTTCGTCCAACAAGCTATCGAAGGCACGCGCCATCCTGGCGGGGCTGATCAAGAAGCACCCGATCCTCAAGGGCTCCACGGTCTCCTTCGGGGACGCCAAGGGCTACCAGGCCATCTGCTACTACCGCAGCGGCAGGATCGTGATCAGCAACACCCACAAGGCAAGCCTGGAGCGGATCTTGAACCACGAGGCCTGGCACATCATCGACTGGCGCGACAACGGCCGGATCGACTGGGGCGAGAACGTTCCTCCGAGGTGATCGTCCAGCTGCGTCGCAATCCCCAAGACGACGAGGAGGGGCCGCCTTGCGGGCAGCCCCTCCCCTCGCCGGATCGCCCCTGAGGGCGAGCGAGGCTAACACCCCAGATGGGGTGGCGCCCCCTAGCTGTCTTCCCTCCCGTACCTGCGGACGGTGAGCCCTATGAGCAGGAGGGCAGCGCCGAGCAGGGCCAGCAGTGATCCTTCGGCCCCCGTGAATGGCAGGAACGGCTCACCGACACGGACCCTCCAGTCGTCGCGATCATTGCTTGCGTTGGTGTCGTCCGGCGTCCGCACCACGACGATGTTGTCGACGTTGGTGGTGCCATCCGGCATGTCAGCGACGATCCGCATCGTGTAGGTGATCGAGCGGCTCTCACCGGGGAACAACGCCACGGGATCGCTCCAGACGATCCTGCCGCCCGAGACGGTGCCCCCCGCAGCGTTCACGACCTCCGCGTAGCGCTGGTCGTAGTCGTCCGTGATCGTGATGCCCTCGGCGGTCGTCGTGCTGACGTTCGTGTAGGTGATCGTGTAGACGACCCTCTCGCCGGGATCGGCGAGTGTCTTGTCCGCACGCTTCACCACACCGATGTCAGGCAGACCCAGCGGCGAGAAGGGCTCCAAGACCACCTCGGCGTCATCCTCCACCGGCCCGACCCGCCTTTCCAGAGGATCGAAAGCCGTCACCGAAGCGACGTTCACCGTGTCGGCCATCGGATTGGTCTCGTAGACGATCGGCTCAGCCTCTCGGTCGGCGTCCAGCGTGCCTAGGGAGAACGATCGACCGTTCGAGTCGGAGACCTCCACCCCGTAGAGCGTCGTGTCACCGGTGTTGGCCACGACGATCCTCCAGACGGCGGCGTCACCCTCGACGCCCTCCTCGGAGTCGGTGAAGACACCGTCCCCGTCAAAGTCGACGGTCTTGTCGATCGACAGACCCGGAGAGATCGGGTCGGCATGTGCCTGAGCCTCGAGCGTGATGCGGTGCTCCAGGGGGTCGTAGGCCGTCGCCGTCACGACGTTGGCCGTCGGCTCCTCAACCGTGGTGGTATACGTCACCGTCGCGGACCGACCGACGTCGAGGTTGAGCGGACCGAACGACTCGCCGTTGCTGTCATCCAGCGTCACGCCCCAGAGCGGCGTCTGGCCGGTGTTGGTCACGACGATCCTCCAGACGGCCGTCGCGCCCGCGTACCAGGTCTCGCGGGGACTGAACACGCCGTCGCCGTCGAAATCGACCTCCTTGGTCAGCGCCATCTCGGACACCAGGACCGTGACCGACGCGTCGTCGGTGTCCTCCAGCTGATTCTGGAAGGGGTCCATCGCCCAGACGGTCGCGATGTTGTGCGTGTCCTGGTCGATCGGGCCTGTGATGTACGTGAACGTCGTCGACTCGCCTGAGTTCAGCCCGACAGGACCGAAGAAGCGGCCGTTGCTGTCGCCCACCACGACGTCTGGGAGTGACACGTCCCCTGTGTTGGTGACGAGCAACCTCCAACTCGCGCTGGCGCCGCGATACCAGGCCTCGGAATCGGAGTACACGCCGTCCCCGTCGAAGTCGACGGTCTTCTCGATCGAGATGCCGGGCGAGATGGTGTCGACCGCCGCTATGTCGTCATCGGAGACCTGCTGGCCGAGCGGATCGGTGCCGGTGGCGCGGACATGGTTCTCGACGCCGCCCGCTATCGGCCCTGTCGTGTACACGAAGGTGGTCGACTCCCCGGATGCGAGCGGGAAAGGACCGTAGCCGCGTCCGTTGCTGTCCGCGACGAGCACCATCGGCAGAGCGACGTCGCCTGTGTTGCTCACGACCAGCTTCCAGCTGGCGTACCAGCCGGCGTACCACACCTCTGCTTCATGGAAGATCCCGTCCCCGTCGAAGTCGACCGTCTTGTCGATCGACAGCCCCGGAGAGATCGTGTCCACCCATGCGTCGTCGCTGTCCGAGACCATCTCCTCGCGAGGCCCATGAGCGACGACCTCCGCGATGTTGCGCACGGCCCCTTCAGGGACCGTCGCATACGTCATCTCCCAGGACTGCCCGGCGGGCAGCCCGGGACGGCCGTACGACTGCCCGTTCGAGTCCTCCACGGACAAACCCCAAAGGTCCACGCCTCCGGTGTTGGTCACGACGAGCCTCCAGACGGCCGTCGCGCCCGCGTAGTAGGTCTCGGAGTCACCGAACGCACCGTCTCCGTCGAAGTCGACGGTCTTGTCAATCGATATGCTGGGCAAGCGGAGCTGGTTCCCGAACTCGACCCGCAGGTCTCCGTCGCACCGCTGATCGCAGGGCAGTGTCAACCGCACCGGTTGCGGTGTGGTCGGGTAGTAGTCGTCCAACGGATAGGGCCCGACCTCGATCAGCTCGTAGTCGCCGGCAGGCAGGTCACCGAAAACCACCCGGCCGTCGGCCGCCGTCGGCCGCGTCACGTCCACCGGGTCGCCGGGAGGGCCGCCGGTCAGCCGGAACGTCCAGCCAGCGCCCATCGCTGGCTCGTCAGGTCCTCTGTGGGAATCACCGTCAACGTCGTCGAACTTGACGACCTCGATGTCGTAGCTCGGGCAATCCTGCAGCCAGAAGCGGAACTTCAGCCGCGGCCAGGTTCCCTGCCCGGCCCAACCCGTCTCCGTCCCCATGCCAGGCTGGGTCAGATCTGCATGAGCCGCCACCCACAGGGCGGTCCCGGGAGCCCAGTCCGCGGGTATCGGGACCGTGTACACGTAGCTGGTCAACGACGGGCTGTGTACCCCCGAATACGGGAAACTCCCCGGCGGCGAAATCCCCGGATCGTCCAGACCGACGTAGACGTGGGACTCGGTCATGCGCCAGCCGCCGGTCGTGACGTACTTCACGTAGACGTTGTCGGCATCGTTCCAGACGGACACCGTACCGGCGTCATGCCACTGGCCAGCCCACAGGGTGGCGACTACCATCTCCCCGCAGCCGCTGGGCGCCGGGGCCCACACCGGAGGCGGGAAGTCGCTGCGGGCGACGGCGGCGCTGACGCGTCGGGACGCGCCGCTGACTGAGGCACCGCTTCTAGCCGCCGTCTGTGGAGGCTTGACCGCCGGACGCTCCCGCCCCGACGCGCCCGCGGTCGCCGCTCGGCGCGTCACCGCCTCCCTGCCGCCGGTGGCCGGAGCCGGCTCGCCCGCGAGTTCCTGTGGCGGTTCCGCCTCTTCGGGTGGCCCCTCATCCTCAGGGTTCGCCTGATCCACCGCCGCTGGCAGCGTGACCGCTCCGGAAGCACCCGGCTCCACACCGGAACCGGAAGGCACCGCAAAGCCGATGCCGCTCAGGGAGAGCGTGAACATCACCGCCAGCAGAACGGAAAGCAGACGACGCCAAGGACCGGGTCCGTAGACCTTGCGTGACATCGCGTTCCCCTCCTTCGCCTCGAGCGCCGGAGGCCCCGCCGGAATCACGCCGCCCTTTCGCGCCCCGACAGCGCGAAGACCGGCCACGTATCCGGGCCGGTCTCACCATTGGACTCCACGCCGCCCAGCGGACGGTGACCGATTGTCGGCGGCGCTTCTTCGTCTCCCGCGAACGTACGACTCTGTTTGGGGTTTCAATCCGGCGACATTCGTACCCCGCGAGTATCTCCAAAATGCGTGTGTTCTGTGCGCGATATCACACTTATGTTTGTTCAGTCTAATAAATGATGTGACGCCATGTGCGCCACATCACATCTATCGCGCCGAAAGTGAGTGCCCGCGAACTCACGCTGGACTGCGGCTTGGCGCTGACCGGCGAGGGCCGCCTACGACGTCTTCGCGCCCCGAGTCCTGCGGCTCAGTGCGGGCGATCCGGCCAGAGAGCGCGCCAGCACGTCCGCCATGTCCTTGACCGGGACTATCTCCAGCTCGTCCAGCACATGGGGCGGGATGAGCTCGAGGTCGCGGACGTTCTCATCAGGTATGAGCGCCGTCCGGACGCCCGCCCTGTGGGCCGCGAGGAGTTTCTCCTTGAGCCCGCCCACCTGCAGGATTCGACCGCGAAGCGTGATCTCGCCTGTCATGGCCACATCGCGCCGGACCGGACGGCCCGTCAGGACGGATGTCAGCGCCGCGGCGATCGTGATGCCGGCGGAGGGCCCGTCCTTGGGGATGGCGGCCGCCGGGACGTGGACGTGGAGGTCGAGCCGCTCGCTGAAGTCCTCAGGGACCCCCAGCTCCGCGGCGCGCGAACGGATGTACGATACGGCGGCCTGAGCGGACTCGCGCATGACGTCGCCAAGCTGACCGGTGAGGATGAGTCCCCCCTTGCCCTCCATGGCCGTCGCCTCGACGAACACGATATCGCCGCCCGCCTCCGTCCACACAAGGCCGGTCGAGACGCCTATCGAGTCCTCCTCACCGGCGAGGCCGAAAGAGTACCTCGGGGGACCGAGGTACTTCGGGACGGTCCGCTTCGTCACGCGGGTCCGGCCCCGCTTGCCCTCCACTACCTTACGCGCTACCTGCCGGCACACCGCGGCGATCGTCCGCTCGAGGTCCCTGACGCCAGCTTCGCGGGTGTACCGGCGGATGATGTCCCGCACCGCCGTATCGTCCACTTCGAGGCGCGACGCTCGCAGGCCGTGTTGCTCGAGCTGCTTTGGGATCAGGTACTTCTCGGCGATGTGCGACTTCTCGTCCTCGGTGTATCCCGGGAAGTGGATGATCTCCATCCGGTCGCGAAGCGCCGGAGGGATGGGGTCGAGCAGGTTCGCCGTGGTGATGAACATGACGTCCGACAGGTCGAACGGCGCCTCGAGGTAGTGATCCTGGAAGGAGAAGTTCTGCTCGGGGTCGAGCACCTCGAGCAACGCGGATGTCGGGTCCCCCCGAAAGTCCATGCCGACCTTGTCGATCTCGTCCATCATGAACACGGGGTTGCGGCTGCCGACCTGGCTGACCGACTGGATGATCCGGCCCGGGAGGGCGCCGACATAGGTGCGCCGGTGGCCACGGATCTCCGCCTCGTCCCTCACGCCCCCCAGCGACATCCGGATGAACTTGCGCCCCAGGGATCGCGCTATCGACTTGCCGATCGAGGTCTTCCCCACGCCGGGCGGGCCGACGAAGCACAGTATCGGTCCGCGCATCTTGTCGGTCAGCTTGTGGACGGCCAAGTACTCCAAGATTCTCTCTTTGACCTTCTCCAAACCATAGTGGTCCTCGTCGAGGACCTTGGCCGCGTCGTCAAGGTCGAGCTTCTCGGTATCCTCGGTCTGCCATGGAAGCCCGATGAGCCAATCCAGGTACGATCGGATCACCGCGGTCTCGGCCGCAGCCGCAGGCATCTTCTCAAGTCTGGACAGCTCTCGGAGCGCCTTCTCCTCCACGGCTTCAGGCATGCCGCTGGCCGCGATCTTCTCGCGGTAGCCCTCAGCCTCGGCCTGCATCTCGTCGTAGACGCCGAGTTCCTGCTGGATCGCCTTGAGCTGCTCGCGCAGGAAGTACTCGCGCTGCGACTTCGTCATCTGCTCCTTGACGCGGTCCTGTATCTTCGAGCCGAGCTCGAGCAGCTCGATCTCCTTGCGCAGGAAGCGAGCGGTCTTCACCAGTCTGTCCTTGGGCTCGATGGCCTCTAGGATCTGCTGCTTCTCCTCCACCTTGAGACTGAGATGGAACGCCACGAAGTCGGCCAGCCTGCCGGGCTCTTCGATGGCGCTGGCCGCCATCTGGACCTCTTGCGGGATGGGCTTGCCCAAGGAGGAGGCGCGCTCGAAGTCCCCGACCAGCGATCGCATGAGGGCCTCGGACTCGATGTCGGCCTCGGCCGGTTCATCGATGTACTCGACGCGGACCGCGATGTAGGGATCGGTCTGCTCATAGCCCAGGACCCGGATGCGCTTGACACCCTCGACCAGGGCCTTGGCCGTACCGTCTGGCAACTTGAGTTCCTGGAGGATGTTGGCGACACAGCCGATCTCGTACATCTCCTCGGGCTCGGGATCCTGAATCTCGGCGCGCCGCTGGGTGACGAGCGCGACCGCGTGCCCCGACCGCATGGCTTCCTCGAGCGCGTCGATGGACCTCTCCCTGCCCACGAAGAGTGGCACGACAAGATTCGGGAACAGCGTGAGGTCCCTCAGTGGTATGAGGGGCAGCACCTCAGGCGCTCGTTCAGTCTCGTTAGGTGCGCTCACTGACGCGTCCTTCCTGCGGCTCAGCTTCCGACGTGAGATAATCTTGCCCGTACCTACGTCATGATATGCGTCCTGCCGCGCGCGGACGCTCTGGTCGAGTGCGGGGGACCCAGATTGACCTCCCCGGTCCAACGGATAGCCCGAGCGGCGACGCGACTCGTGGTCGCGTTCGCCCTGGCGATCGCGCCGGTGCTCGCGGGCGCGTCGGCCGCCCTAGCCGTCCCGCTGGGCGGCGTGGAGCTGGTGCGCTCTTCAGCCTCGGTCCCCGCCGGTGACCCGATCGCGTTCTCGGTCACGGCCCGCGTGCAGCGCGGCACGCCCTACGTCGAGATCAGGGCTCGCCTTCTTCGCCCGGGCGGGTCGCTCGTCTACCAGCGCACGCAGGTCTTCAACGCCGTAGCCTCGGACACGGTCCGCGCCGACTTTGAGACCGACCTCGGGGGGGCGATCCTATCGGAGGGCCGCTACCCTCTGGAAGTCCGCGTCCGGACCGGGTCCGGCGGCGTGCGCACAGGCGAGCACCTCATCGAGGACCGCGTGTTCGTCTACGACCCCGACAAGCCCCCCACGCCCATGGCGGTCGTCATCTGGGTCGGCTGCTCGCCGTCGCTCGATCCGGAGGGCCGCTTCATCGACGACCCGTCCGTGGCGGACGCGGCACTCAGGGCGACGCTGGACGTGGCCGCGTTGGAGCGGAGACTGCCGGCCGGAAGCCTGTCGGTGGCGCTCACGCCGCTGATGGCCGAGCAGCTGAGCCGCGCGTCGGCTGGCTTCGTGACCGCCGGGCCGGACGGGATCCGCGAGATACCCGCCGACGCGGAGACCCCCGCGCGGTATCGTGAGGGCCTCGAACGCATCGCCGATGCCTTGCGAGGCGGCCGGATGGAGCTGCTCACGGTCCCCTACTCGGACCCCGAACTGCGCTCCCTGGCGGCCATAGGCGCCGAGACCGACCTCGCCTGGCACCTCGCCCGCGGTCGTTCCGTCACGCTCTCCGCCCTGCAGGCCACGGCGTCCCCCGTGCTTCTCCCGGCTGCGGGCCATCTTGTCCCCGGAGCGACCGACGTGCTGGCCGACGACGACATCGCGCATGTGCTGCTACGGGCCGGATCCCTCAGCGGCGCCAAGAGTCCCGCCGGCACCTGGCGCGTCCGCGACACCACGATGACGGCCCTGGTCATCGACGACGAGGTCTCGGCCGAGCTCGCGACAGAAGGCGGCGAAGCGGCGCTCGACCGCCTCTTCGAGCTCAGGGCGAGCCATGGATCGACCACCCCGATCGCGGCCGTCGTTGACGTCGGGCCGGGCAGGAAGACGGACCCGGGCTTGATCGGCGAGTGGCTGGCGAAGGCCTCGGCCTCCGGTTGGCTGATGCCCGTGACGGCCTCCAGCGCCGCGGCGGCGGCACCGCGCGGGGAGTTGACGCTGGCTGAGCCGTCCAAGCCCGACGCGCCGGGGGACTACTGGTCCGGACTCGCCGAAGCCCGAGAGCAGGTGAGGGCCTTCGCGGCGGCCGCCGCCACGGAGGACCCCGACGCCCAGGCCGCCGTATGGGCACTGCTGATGGCCGAGTCGTCCTGCTGGGCGGGGCCTGACGGGTCGTGGGCGTTGGCCGACCGCGGCCGCGCCTTCATCGCCGCTGGTGAGCGGCGGGTCCTCGACACATTCTCCGCGCTGAGGGTCGACGCCTCGGACCTGACCCTGTCGGGCTCCTCGGGGCGTATCCCGGTGGTCATCGCCAACGGGTCGGGCAAGCGGCTCAGGATGCGGCTGACATCGTCTTCGCAATCCTCGGGGTCTTCGGAGAGCCGCGAGCTGACGATCGAGCCCTCGGACAACTTCACGACCATCGAGGTCGATCTGCGAGGAGCGGTGTCCGACCGCGTGACCATCGGGCTCATGGCGGGCGACCTCGTCGTCTCGGAGACGACCGTCTCAGTCCGCGCATCCGTGCTCGACCGCATCGTCACGCTCGGAGCGGTCGTCCTGACCCTGATCGGCCTGCTCCTGTTCGTCCGCGGCAAGCTCGCGGCCCGCGGCGCGTAGGGCCGCCGCGTCAATGCTGCTAGAATCGGGCCGGAACCCCATCTGTCGGGAGGCGATTCGCTGCCGGACGATCGAGGAGACCGAAGAACGATGAGGCGACTGCTGGTCTGGGCACTCTCGATCCTGATCGTGTTGACGGTCGTGAACGACCTTGGCCGCTACATCGCGGGCTTCCAGAAGGCGGATGACGCAGCTCGCGCGGCGGCGTTCGCCGGTGCGCGTTCCGGGGGGAAGCTGACTCTGGACAATGCCTGGAAGGCGGCTTACGCGGCGGCAGAGCAGCAAGGCGCTCGCGCGGAGAACATCGATCTCGACGAGCGGGGTGTGACCGTCTGGGTCGCGTACGATGTCCGCGGCACCTGGATCTTGGCTCCTGCCGCGGCGCTGCTGTCCGGACAGACGGACCCCGAACTCGTCTGGAGCACCCCCCTGACCGTGAGGTCGGATGCCCGGTCCTCCTTCGACTGAAGCTTCAGCCCGGACCTACTGACCTGCGGAGAACACATTGGCGACCGTACTGCTGGATACGAACGTCCTGCTCGCCGACCCGGGAGCGATACGCGCCTACCCCGGGGACCACGTGGTCATCCCCGAGACCGTGCTGGTCGAACTCGACCGGCTGAAGACGTCAAGGGTAGACCCGGACCTCCGGTTCAGGGGCCGCGAGGTCAGCCGGGCCCTGTTCGAGCTGTCCGAGACCGGCAGCCTGACGGGGGGCGTGGACATGCCGGGCGGCGGCACGCTCAGGGTGGTCGCGCTGGACAGCGACTCCGACATGCCTGAGGGGCTGTCCGGCCGGAACGCTGACGACAAGATCCTCGCGGTCGCTTTGCAGGTCTGCGGCGACGGCTGTCATGACATGGTCGTCGTGACCAACGACCTGAACATGCTCATCAAGGCACAGACGCTCGGCCTCCGCGTCGAGAGGCACGCTGAGACCACGGAGGACGGCTTCTCGAAGCGCTTCATCATCCGGCCGTTCCAGCGCTACAGGGTACCGCTCACGATCCTGGCCATCGCACTGGCGGCGCTCGTGGCCATCGTGCTCGTCGCCGTGTGGGTCGTCCGGACACAGAACGTGGCCGGTTTTGAGCTGCCCGCCGAGTTCCGCGAGACCCTCACCGGCGAGCAGCTTCGCATCTACGACCTTGTCCTGAAGCTCGAGCGGAACCCCGAGGACTCCGACGCGAGGCTGGAGCTGGCGAACATCTACTTCGACGTGCGGGACAGGACAGGCAGCCTGGACGCGGGTCTGAAGGCCATCAAGCACTACGAACGCTACCTGTCCCGCCAGCCCGACGCGGTGAACGCCCGAGCCGACTACGCTGCCGTCCTGTTCTACACGGGCCAGACCGACGTGGCCATCCAGCAGATCAGCAAGGTCCTCGAGGCGGAGCCTCGGCACGTCAAGGCCAACTTCAACCTCGGCATCTTCTACTGGAAGGGCCGGGGTGACCTCCGCGCGGCTCACGCGCAGTTCAAGAAGGTCGAAGAGGCCACGAAGGTGGGCGACCAGGTCACCCTCGGGATCAACGCCGAGGCGAAGACCAACGCCGCCGAGATAGAGAAGGAAGCCAAGGCGGCGGGGATCACGCTATGAGCGAAGCGGCTGCCGGAAGAGACGTCATCGACATCGCCATCATCGGCGCCGGGCCTGCGGGCCTGACGGCGGCGCTGTACGCTTCACGTGCCCGCGCCAAGACCGTGGTGTTCGAGAAGGGCATACCCGGAGGCCAGATCGTCACCACGGACCACGTCGAGAACTACCCTGGGTTCCCCGGCGGGCTTTCGGGCGCGGAGCTCGGCGCGCTCATGACAAGGCAAGCCGAGGAGTTCGGCGCCGTCATCCGCACCTTCACCGACGTGTCGTCGGTCGAGCCCGCGGGGCTCGATTTCCTGCTGCGCACGGTCGACGGCGAGGAGTTCTTGGCCAGGGCGGTCATCCTGGCCACCGGCGCTGTGCCTCGCAAAATCGGCGTCCCCGGGGAGGCCGAGTACACCGGGCGAGGTGTCTCCTGGTGCGCGACGTGCGACGGCGCGCTCTTCCGCGACAAGGTGGTGGCGGTGATCGGAGGCGGCGACGCGGCCGTGGAGGAGGCTCTGTTCCTCACCAAGTTCGCCTCGCGGGTCCACATCGTCCACCGGCGGGACGAGCTTCGCGCGACCAAGTGCATCCAGGAGCGGTGCTTCGACAACCCGAAAGTGTCGTTAGAGTGGAGCAGGGTGGTAGCCTCCATCGAGGGGGACGGTGAGCGCGTCACGGGACTCGTGCTGGCCTCCACCAAGGGTGAGCCGGAGGTCGTCCTCCCGGTCGACGGGGTGTTCATCTTCGTGGGCGTCCATCCCGTGAGCGAGCTGGTGCGCGAGCTCGTGGCGTGCGACGATGCCGGCTACGTGCGGATCGACCACGACGGACGGACGGAGCAGCCGGGTATGTACGCAGCGGGCGACGTGACCGACTCCGAGCTCAAGCAGGTGGTGACCGCCGCCGCCAAGGGTGCGTCGGCAGCTTTCGAGGCGCTCCGCTACATTGATTCGAAGACGTGTGGTGTCCGGATGGAGGGAGAGGGAACGTGAGCGAGAACATCATCGACGTAACCGACGCCAGCTTCGAGGAGGATGTGGTCGGCTCCAGCCTCCCCGTCGTCCTCGACTTCTGGGCCCCTTGGTGCGGCCCGTGCCGCATGATGGAGCCCGTCCTCGAGGAGGTCGCAGCCGAGTACGCCGGCAAGCTCGTCGTCGGCAAGCTGAACGTCGACGAGAACCCGCAGGTAGCCACCAGGTACGACATCCTGTCCATCCCCTCTCTCCTCGTTTTCGCGGACGGTCAGGTCGCCAAGAAGCTGGTGGGCGCGATGCCCAAGAAGCGGCTGCTCGAGGAACTGTCCGGCTTGGTCGGCTGAGGGAGACTCGCGATGTGCCAGCAGGGGATCAACATCGACCAGCTGAAGCTGTCCGTCGCCCAGACCGGCGATGTCATCGGCGTCGCCCAGTCCTCCCTCGAGCAGCTGCATCACGTCGCGGACAGCGGCGGACGGGCTGAGGCGAGCGCCCGTATCGCGCAGGCATCGGTGCTGCTTGGCGAGGCGCGCGCGAAGCTGGAGGAGGCCATCAGGGACCTCGGTGGCGAATCCGGCGGCTTCACGGTCGAGCTCGTCTGACCGAACAGGACCCGACACACAGCGGCGCTCGCGCGTCGATGGCGAGAAGCCGTTTGACACCCTTCAGGCGGGTGCTACACTTTCTCCACTCGTGCTACCCGACGCGTGGAGGTACCCGTGTCCGACTTGGTGCGGTTCGGTGTCGCGATGGAGCGCTCCCTGTTGGAGCGGTTCGACGAGCTGGTAAAGAGACGCGGTACGGCCCGCAACCGCTCCGAGGCGGTGCGTGACCTGGTCAGAGACGCACTGGTCGACGCCGCGTGGGAGAGCTCGCACGAGGAGGCGGTAGGCACCGTCACGATGGTGTTCGATCATCACGCCGCCGAACTTGCCGACAAGCTCGACTCGCTCCAGCACGCTCACCACGACCGGGTGGTCTCGACACTCCACGTCCACCTTGACGCCCACAACTGCCTCGAGGTGCTGGTCGTCCGGGGCCGGAGCAGCGAGATCCGAGCGATCGCCGACACGCTTCTAGGAACCAAGGGCGTCAAGCACGGGAAACTCGTGATGACCACGACGGGCCAAGGACTCTAGGAGGAGAGATGCACATCCCTGACGGCATGCTGTCCGTCCCCACAGTGGCGATCAGCGGCGCCGCTTCCGCTGGCTACGTCGCGTTGGCGCTGCGGCGCATCCGGGCTGGATTCGACCAGCGGCGCGTCGTCCTCGCCTCGGTGACCGCAGCCCTCGTCTTCGCGCTGCAGATGCTGAACTTCCCGGTAGCAGCGGGGACCTCCGGGCACTTCGCGGGCGGAGCGTTCGCGGCGATACTGCTCGGCCCGCTGACCGCGAGCGTGGTGATGACAGCGGTGCTGGCGGTGCAGGCGTTCGTCTTCCAGGACGGCGGCGTCCTGGCCTTGGGTGCCAACATCCTCAACCTCGGAGTGATAGCGCCGCTGACGGGGTGGGCCGTGTGGAGGTTCGTCACCGGGGTCTGGGCCGCAGCGCGCCCGCTCGCCGCGTTCGCGGCGGCATGGTGCTCGGTGGTCGTCGCGGCGCTGGCCGCCGGCGCCGAGATCTGGCTGTCGGGCAACGCGCGGCTGGACCTCATCCTCGGGGCGATGGGCGCGTGGCATGCGGTGATCGGCGTCGGCGAGGGGCTCATCACCGCCGGGATTGTCGGCTACGTCTGGAAGGTGCGTCCCGACCTCCTTGAAGCCGGTCCCGCGACGACCCGTGCCGGAGTGGCGGGACCGGCCCTCACCTTCGCGGCACTCGCGGTGGCAGCAGCCGGGCTGTCCTTCCTCGCATCGAGCCACCCTGACGGCCTGGAGTACGTCTATTTCGAGCGTGGCGTGGGACGCGCCTTCGAAGAACGCTCGCTTTTCGAAAGCCCCATCCCCGACTACGTGTTCCCAGGAGTGGGCAGTGAGGCTCTGGCCGGCGTCCTGGCGGGCCTCGCGGGCGTGATCGTCACAGGCACCCTCATCTGGGCCGGGGTGTCCGGAGCGCGCTACAGGCGAAAAGACTGAGGCGTGGCTCTCGACCACGACGCCGGCCGGCACCAGCTGCACGGTCACGAGCACGCCCACGCCGACGAGCCCGAGCACCGGCATCCCCACCACCACGACCCCTCCGGCACCCATGATCATGCGCACGCCATGGGCTTCGAGCGCCACGCGTACCTCGTCTCGCCTGTGCACGATCTTGACCCTCGCTTCAAGGTCGTGATGGCCCTGACGCTCGCTGTCGCCGCCGCCGGCGGCCCCCCGCTGCGAGCGGCAGAGTTCCTGGCCCTCTGCGCACTGCTGGCGGCCGTCGCCGTGATCGCCAAGCTCCCGCTGGGCTGGGCGCTGACCCGGAGCCTGGCTGTTCTGCCGTTCGCGCTGGGCATCGCAGCCTTCGCTCCTCTCGCCCGCGCGGACGCCCTGGAGTGGCCCGCGATCGTGAGGGCCTACTCGGAGGGGCACCCGATCGTCTGGTCCATCGCATCCAAGGCTTGGGTGTCGGCGTCGGCGGCCCTACTGCTCGTCGCGACGACGCCACTACCCCGGCTGTTCAAGGCGCTCGCGTCTCTGCGGGTTCCCGACACGCTCCTGACCATGCTGACGTTCCTCTACCGCTTCACGGACGTCTTCTCTAGGCAGGTGGTGTCGATGAGGCGGGCGATCGCGGCAAGAGCCCCCCGGATGAGGCCGATTGCCCTGGCCACCGTGTACGGCGGACTGGCCGGCAACCTTCTGGTACGCGCCTATGAACGCGGCGAGCGGGTTCACGCCGCCATGCTCTCGCGCGGGTACACCGGGACCCTGCCCTCCCCTGAGCCGTTCAGGGCGCGGTCGTCCGACTGGGTGGCGCTGGCGACGATCGTGATGGCGTCAGCCGCCTCGATCCTGTACTGAACGGAGGCGACACAGATGACGCATCTCCCTCCGGCCTTGGACGTGAGCGGACTGGAGCACAGGTATCCCGACGGGACCGAGGCCCTCGCGGGCGTGGACATGCGGGTCGACGCGGGCGAACGGGTCGCCCTGCTGGGCCCCAACGGCGCTGGCAAGTCCACCCTGATCCTGCACCTGAACGGGATCGTGTTGCCACAGGTCGGCTCGGTCACGGTGGAGGGCCGGCGGTTGTCCGCCGACACCGCCGGAGAGATCCGCGCTCGGGTGGGCCTGGTGTTCCAGGATCCCGACGACCAGCTCTTCATGACCACCGTGTACGACGATGTCGCGTTCGGACCGCTGAACATGGGTCTTAGCCGTGAGGAAGTCGACGCGCGGGTACGCTTCGCCCTCGATGCCGTGGGGCTCACATCGGCGGCCAGCAAGCCAGGGGCGAACCTCTCGGTGGGGCAGCGAAGGAGAGCCGCCCTGGCCACGGTCATCGCGATGGGCCCGGCGATCCTAGTTCTCGACGAGCCGACCTCCAACCTCGACCCTCGGTCACGGCGCGAGATGGAGGCGCTGCTCGCTTCGCTGGAGGTGACCTTGATCGTGGCGACCCACGACATGGATGTCGCGTGGCGCCTGTGCGAACGCGCCGTGGTGCTGGACGCAGGCCGGGTGGTCGCCGACGGCGCCGTCCGGGACCTTCTCTCAGACGAGGCGCTGATGGTCGGACACGGGCTGGAGCTCCCGCCCGCAGTGGCGGCGCGGTCTTCGCTATGATCGCCAGATGAAGCGCAACCAGCACAAGCATGTGGTCCATGACCCGGGTGCCCAAGGCGTGCCCGCGTACTTCGAATGCCCCGAGTGCGGCTTCCTCTCGGCCGACGAAGCGTTCGGACGCGGCGAGCGCGGATGCCCCGAGTGCGGCCGCAGCGGCTCCGCGCCTAGGGACTTCCCCACCGAGAGGCTCCGCCGGCTAGACGGCCGGATCCGCGGCTACTATGCCGAGGGCGAGTGGGAGGTCGTCGTCATCCTGGCCGAGACCTTCCTCGAAGCCATCCTCGAGGACATCATCGACCGCATCCTCGGGGCGCACGGCGCGGACGTCGCCGTGCGCTCGGTGGTGCTCGACGGGCAGCGCGCCATCGGGGCCCGGATCGGCAGGCTCTTCCCTCACCTCGTCGGCGAGGAGTTCGAGGAGGTCGCCCACGAGCTGGGGTACCGTGAGTTCCCGAGACGCTGGAGGCGACTGCGCGAGGCGCGCAACGCGTTCATCCACGACTCGCCCTTCCGCGGTCCGCAGGAGGCACTCGACGAGAGAACGGCCCGCGAGGCCATGGAGCTGCTCGATCAGGCGTACCGGCTGTTCGTCCTCATCAACAACCGCTTCGTGGCCGACGGGCGTCACCGCGCGCAGCAGGCGGGCGGATGAGGGCGCTTCACGTCCATGTGACCGGCGTGGTCCAGGGCGTCGGATTCAGGCCCTTCGTCTACGACCTGGCGGTCAGGCTCGGCCTGCGCGGCTGGGTCCGCAACAGCTCGGAGGGCGTCTTCGCGGTCGTCGAGGGAGAGCCGGGCGCCCTCGAGGAGTTCGCTCGTCGCATACGCGACGACGCGCCCCCGATGGCCGTGGTGGACTCGGTGACCGCACGGGAGGTCGCGGTCCAGGGATTCGAAGCGTTCCGCATCGAGGAATCCGAGGTACTTGAGGGGGCGATGACCCTCGTCTCCCCCGACATCGCGACGTGCGATCCCTGCCTTCGGGAGATGCGGGACCCATCGGACCGACGCTACCGCTATCCCTTCGTGAACTGCACCAACTGCGGACCGCGGTTCACCATCATCGCCGACGTCCCGTACGACCGTCCCTCCACCTCGATGAGGGATTTCCCGATGTGCGAGGAGTGCGGCCGCGAGTACGGCGACCCCTCGGACAGGCGCTTCCACGCGCAACCCGACGCCTGCTTCGTCTGCGGTCCTAGGCTGTACCTGAACCCCTCCAGCGCGGCTTCGGTCGCCATGGACGCCGATTGGGTCTGGAGCCCGGATAGGCAGACCGCTCCGCGGCTGCACCGGGACCTCCAGACCGAGCGGGCCCGCTCCGGCGGCATCATAGACCGGGCGGCGGAGCTCCTGGCGGACGGCGGGACGCTGGCCCTCAAAGGCCTGGGCGGCTTCCAGTTGGTCTGCGACGCCACCTCGGAGGCGGCCGTCGCACGCCTTCGCGGACGCAAGCGCCGCTGGGGCAAGCCGCTGGCCGTGATGGCCCAGGACCTCGAGGCGGCTCGTGCCCTGGCGCGAATCGACGACGCGGAGGCCGACCTGCTCGCCAGCACCGCGCGTCCTATCCTCCTCGCACGACGCGGGGGGTCGGACGTCCTCGCGCCCTCGGTGGCGCCCGGGGTCGCGGAGATCGGGCTGATGCTCCCCTACACCCCGCTGCACCATCTGCTGCTCGAGGCGGTCGGGCGCCCCGTGGTCATGACCTCGGGCAACCTGTCCGACGAGCCCATCGCGACCGGCAACTCAGAAGCGCTCGAGCGTCTGGACCCCATCGCCGACGCGTTCCTCCTTCACGACCGGGAGATCCTCTCCCGGTACGACGACTCGGTCACGCGGGTCGTGGGCGGGTCCTTCCAGTCCGTCCGGCGAGCGCGCGGGTACGCCCCGTTCCCGCTGCGCATGCCCGTCGGCAGCGACGTGGACATCCTCGCCGTCGGACCCGAACAGAAGAACACGTTCACTTTGGTCCGCGGTGACCTCGCTTTCGTCTCCCAGCACATCGGGGACATGGAGAACGCCCAGACCCTCGAAAGCTTCGAGGAGACCATTGCTCTGTACGAGAGGCTCTTCCGCGTCACTCCGGGCCTGGTCGCGCACGATCTCCACCCCGAGTACCTCTCGACCAAGCACGCCATGCGCCTGGACCTGCCTCGCGTGGGCGTGCAGCACCATCACGCGCACATCGCGAGCGTCATGGCGGAGAACGACGTCCGAGAGCGTGTCGTGGGCGTCGCGTTCGACGGCACCGGCTACGGCGTCGACGGCACGATCTGGGGTGGAGAGGTCCTCCTCGCGGACACGGCGGGGTTCGAGCGCTTCGCGCACCTGCGGGCGGTCCCGATGCCCGGGGGTGTTGCCGCGATCCGCCGCCCCGCGCGCATGGCGGTCGGGACGCTGGCCTCGCTGGGGCTGCTGGAGCACCCCGGCGCGGCCACGCTCCGCGCGCGACTGGCCGAGGGCGAGGAGGAGATCGTGCTCCGGATGGTGGAGCGCGCCGTGAACACCCCGCTCACCTCGTCGATGGGGAGGCTGTTCGACGCTGTGTCCGCGCTCGCGGGGGTGCGCGACGACGCCCTGTACGAAGGCCAGGCCGCGGTGGAGCTCGAGGCGATCGCCGACCTCGCGTCCGACGGCGCCTACCGGTTCGCGATGGACGGCGCTGGGCCCTTGGTGATCGACCCCGCGCCGGTGCTGGAAGCCGCGTTGGACGACCTGGCACGCGGGGTGCAGCCGTCCATGGTGTCCGCCCGCTTCCACCGGGCGGTGGTGGATGCCGTGGTCCGGGTCGCGGCCTTGGCCGCGGACGCTGCGCACACCGCCGACGTGGCGCTCGCCGGAGGGGTGTTCATGAACCGGATCCTGCTCGAGGGTTCGATGGTCGCCCTTGGCGAGGCCGGGCTCACGCCCCTCGTCCATCGGGACCTGCCCTCCAACGACGCGGCCGTGTCCCATGGGCAGGCGTTCGTTGCGTGCTCGAAGCTTCTTGCGATATAAGCATCTGGCACCCTCACGGAGGAGGTCCCGACGATGTGTCTAGCGATCCCGGCCAAGATAGTGTCCATCGGAGAGCTGAACATGGCCGAAGTGGACATCTTGGGCGTGTCACGCCACGTGAGCCTCGACATGACACCTGAAGCGAAAGTCGGCGAGTTCGTGCTGGTACACGCCGGCTTCTCCATCCAGGTCGTGGACGAGGCCTACGCCCAGGAGACCCTTGAGACCCTCAAGCAGCTCGACATCGTCGGGGACGAGATCGGGCCCCCTGACGCCGCCGAGAGCGACGCGTGACGCGATGGACCTCAACACCGGCTTCCGCGACCCCGAGGTAGCCAAGCGCCTCATCGACTCGATCGCCGCGACCTCCAGGACGCCCGTGAAGATCATGGAGGTGTGCGGGACCCACACCGTCGCCATCGCCAAGAACGGGCTGCGCGAGGTGATGCCCGATAGCATCACGCTGCTGTCCGGGCCCGGTTGCCCCGTCTGCGTCACCGCCAACCGTGACATCGACACCGCCATCGAGTTCGGTCGCGTGCCCGGAGTGGTGCTCGCGACCTTCGGCGACATGATGAAGGTCCCGGGGTCCTACAGCTCACTCGCGCGCGAGAAGGCCGACGGCAGGGACATCCGCGTCGTCTACTCCCCCCTCGACGCGCTGCGGATCGCGGCCGACGAGCCTGACAAGCAGGTGGTGTTCCTAGGCGTGGGCTTCGAGACCACCGCGCCGACGATCGCCTCGGTCATCCGCCAGGCCAAGCTCCAGGAAGTCGGCAACTTCTCCGTCCATTCCGTCCACAAGACCGTCCCGGAGGCTCTTCGCGCGCTGGTCAACGATCCCGAGGTCAAGGTCAACGCTTTCATCCTCCCCGGTCACGTCTCCGTGATCATCGGCCTTGAGCCCTATCGATTCCTCGCAAGCGAGTTCGGCGTCCCTTCTGTCATCACCGGGTTCGAGCCGGTGGACATCCTCCAGGGCATCCACATGATCGTGCAGCAGTTCGAGTCAGGGCGCGCGGAGGTGGAGATCGCCTACAAGCGGAGCGTCGCCCCCGAGGGCAACCCTGCGGCGCTGGCCATCCTCGAGCAGGTCTTCGAACCGGCCGACGCCGACTGGCGCGGCATCGGCGTCATACCCGGCACCGGGCTGGCGATCCGCGAGGAGTACGCGGACCTCGACGCCGCCAAGCGCTTCCAGATCGATCCTCCGGAGGTCAAGGAGATCGCCGGCTGCCAGTGCGGCGACGTGCTCCGGGGAGTGGTCCTTCCCTTCGAGTGCAGGCTGTTCGCCAAATCGTGCACGCCAGAGCACCCGATCGGGCCGTGCATGGTCTCCTCGGAGGGGTCCTGCGCAGCCTACTACCGCTTCACCGACTACGGGCGATCCTGACGGCCCCGACCAGTCCCGCCGGCTTGGGAAAAGGAGTCAACGTGCAGGACCGCATCCTTCTTGCTCACGGAAGCGGCGGGACGATGATGCGCGAGCTCATCGAGGAGCTGTTCGTCGCCGAGTTCGGCGACGAGGCCCTGCGCCGCATGGACGACGCTGCGTCATTCGAGCTCCCCGCTGGAAGGGCCGCGATGTCCACCGACACGTACGTCGTCAGCCCGCTTTTCTTCCCTGGCGCCGACATCGGCAGGCTGGCCGTCTGCGGGACGGTGAACGACATCGCCACCTCCGGCGCCACGCCGATGTTCCTCTCGGTCGGATTCGTACTTGAAGAGGGGCTGCCCGTCGAGGACCTGCGGCGGATCGTGGTGTCGATGCGCGAGGCGGCCAGCGAAGCGGGGGTCCGAATCGTCACGGGCGACACCAAGGTCGTCGACAAGGGCCACGGCGACGGCGTGTACATCAACACAGCCGGCTTGGGAGTGATCCCCGACGGCATCGATCTCTCAGGCTCATACGCCAAGCCCGGCGACAAGATCTTGCTCTCGGGTACCCTTGGCGACCACGGCATCGCGGTCGTCTCCACCCGCGAGGGGCTGTCCTTCTCCACCGACATCCTCTCCGACGCGGCCCCACTCTCGGCGATGGTGGCGGCCGTGCTCGACGCCGCCCCCGACGCACGCTGCTTCCGGGACCCCACCAGGGGCGGGCTGTCGTCGGCCCTGAACGAGATCGCGTCGGCGTCCGGCGTTTGCGTCGTGGTCGACGAGGCATCCGTCCCCGTCCGGGACCAGGTCAGGGGCGCGTGCGAGATGCTAGGGTACGACGTGTTCCACGTGGCCAACGAAGGCAAGATGCTCGCGGTCGTACCCGCGGACGGAGCCGACGCGGCCCTTGGGGCGATGCGCGGAGCACCCTACGGCGAAGACGCCCAGATCATCGGCGAGGTCATCGAGGGGACGGGCGGCAGGGTCTATGTCGACACCGTCTTCGGCGCCCGACGGATCATGGACATGCTCGTCGGAGAGCAGCTGCCGCGCATCTGCTGACGCGCGCCGCCCCGGGGGCCCACGCTGGGCTACACTCCGGGGATGCCGGACCAGCCTGATACCGCGCGGATATCGACTCGCTCCGGCTTGGTGCGGATCGCCGCGGCGGCCACCGTATGGGGCTCGATACCGCTGTTCGTGCGCTGGGTGGACGCCTCCCCGCTGGTCATCGTGTTCTGGCGGCTGGTGTTCGAATGCGGCGCGCTGGCTGTCGTCATGGCCCTGAGGGGCACATCGCGCGAGTTCCTGACCCTCCCGGCTCGGACGCGGGCGGTGCTTGCCGGGATGGGGGCCCTGCTGGCCCTGAACTGGGTGCTGTTCTTCATCGGCCTGAAGCTCACCGACGTCGCCGTCGCGGTGCTGCTCGCCTACACCGGCCCCATCCTGGTCGCCGTCCTCGGACCGCTGATCCTGCGAGAGCCGCGAGACAGGCGGCTGGCGGCACCGCTCGCCCTGGCCGCGCTCGGGACCGCGCTGGTCGTCTCCCCCGGCGGACTGTCGCTCGATGCGCGGCACATCGCCGGTGCGGCGGCCGCCCTGGCGTCGGCGTTCACCTACGCGGCCCTCGTCCTGAACGCCAAACGCCTCATCCGCGGGATTTCCACCGACGTGTACATGCTGGCCGAGAGCCTCGCCGCCGCGCTGCTGCTCCTCCCGGCCGCACTGCTCCTTCCCAGCCCCGACTCCGCGCGCGAATGGGTCGGCCTGGCCACGCTCGGCATCGTGCACACCGCGCTGACGGGCATGCTGTTCCTGTCGGGACTGCGCGCGGTGAGGGCCGATCACGCCGCCGCGCTGACCTACGCCGAGCCGGCGGCGGCCGTGCTGTTCGCTGCGGCCTTCCTTGGCGAGCCGATCACGGTCACGTCGGCCGCCGGAGGGGTCGCCATCGTGTGCGCGGGCGTCGCGGTCGCCAGGCTGAGGCCCGTGGCAGCACCGGAGCAGATGCCGGCCGCAGGCCCCCCCTCCACCGCCTAACTCCACCGCGACCAGACCCCTGCTCCAAGGGAAGGTCCCGCGCTGGCTGCCCGCGTCCGTTACTATCGGGTGGAACTCACGACGGCGGAGGCTTGATGGACTCTCTCGATCGCCTCATCGAAGCGGGAGCTGTCGAGCGCCTGCGGCAGCGGGACGCCTCACTGTTCGCCACGGACTACGACCGCCGCAAGAGGGTCATGCAGCGGCTCGGCTGGACGGACCTCGCCCACAAGGCCCCTTCGCGTTTCACGCTGCTGGACAACCTCGCGTCCCAGGTCGCCGCCGAGGGCTGCACGGACGTCGTCCTGGTCGGGATGGGCGGGTCGTCACTGGCGCCCATGGTCTTAGGGGAGGCCCTCGGGGGCCGGACGCCCGGCGCCCCGAGACTCCGCGTGCTGGACACAACCTGTCCCCGGACCGTCTTCGCGCTGCAGGAGGAGCTCGAGCGAGACACCACCTTCCTGGTCGTCTCGTCAAAGTCCGGGACCACAATCGAGCCGCTGTCCCTCTACGCCATACTGCGCGCCTGGCTGGAGGAGGGTATGGAGCGCCCCGACGCCGGCCGCCGCTGCATGGTCGTCACCGATCCCGGCAGCCCGTTGGAGGCCCTGCGGCTCCGGGAGGTGATGCGCCTCACTTTGCACGGGGTGCCCAGCGTGGGCGGCCGCTTCTCGGCACTGTCGATGTTCGGGCTGGCTCCCGCCGCGCTGGCCGGGGTCGACATCAGGGGCCTGGTAGAGAGAGCCCAGCGGATGGAGGTCGCGTGCGGCAGTCCGGCGGAGGCCAACCCGTCTGCGCTTCTCGCCGCCTGGCTTTCCGACCGATTCGATGAAGGTCGCGACAAGCTCACGCTGGTGTGTTCCGAGAGCCTCCGCTCGTTCGGGCTCTGGATCGAGCAGCTCATCGCCGAATCGACCGGCAAAGGGGGGGTGGGCGTCGTCCCGGTCCCCGAACTGCACACCGAGGACGCCCCGTCATACGGAGACGACCGCGCAGTCGCCATCGTCAGACTGGCAGCGGACACGCGACTGGCCGATTGGGCGGTTGTCACGGGGAAGCGGCATCCAGTCTTCGAGATCGTCCTGGACGACCCGCTGGACATCGGCGGCGAGTTCGTCCGGTGGATGCACGCAACAGCCCTCCTCGGACACCTGCTTGGGATCGACCCCTTCGACGAGCCCGACGTGGCCGCGGCGAAAGAGGCTACCGGGAGGATACTGTCGGGGTCCGCATCCGCGCCGCAGGCCAGCGACGACCTCGGCGGGGTATGGGCAACGTTCGCGGGCGGCCTGGAGCGCCCGGCTCAGGTGGACTCTCTCGAAACCGCGCTTGAGAGCCTGATCGGCTCGATGGCGCCGCGGGACTACCTCGCGCTGCTCGCCTACCTGCCGGAGGACGAGTGGCTGTGCGGCCCGCTTCGAGCCGGACTCCACAGCGTCGGCTCCGCGACCAAGCGCGCAACCTGCCTCGAGATGGGTCCCCGCTACCTGCACTCCACCGGGCAGCTTCACAAGGGCGGCCCCAACACCGGAGCGTTCCTGATGGTGACCGCGCGGGACCGCATCGATTCACTGGTCCCAGGGAGCCGCTACACACTGGGCGGCCTGTTCAGGGCGCAAGCCGAAGGCGACCTGCTGACGTTGGCCGCTGCGGGCCGCCGCGTGCTGAGACTGGACCTGCCAGAACCCACACTCGGCGCCGTCGACCGGTTGGCTGGCGCCCTTCACAACGCGCGCTGAGCCTCAGCGGAAAGCAGAGGCGCCAGCCCGCGTATGCGGACCGGCGCCTCACAGCGAACGCGGATCGTGCTACTTGCTCTTGAGCAGCCCGCCGACCTTGTCCAGACCGTGATCGCGCTCGTACCGCTCGTGGGCGGTGCCGTGGATGCGCATCCAGATCTCGTCGACGTTCTTGGGAAGCTGACCGTCGAGCTTGCTCACGACGATGATGGTGAGAAGCCCGAGCGGGAAGGTGAACAGCACGGGGAAGGTCAGAGACCCGAGGAAGCCGACGAGGCCTTCCTTGCCGACATGCCCGAGCTGCTGGAGGATGTTGAGCACGATGACGCTGATGGAGCTCGTCAGGCCGACGACCATGCCTGCGATGGCGCCGCGCTCCGTCGCACCCTTCCACCAGATGCCCGCGAGCAGCATCGGCACGAAGGCCGACGCGCTGACGGAGAACGCCCACGTGACCATCATCGCGATCAGCGCCGGGTAGGCCTGGTCCAAACCGAGGTATGGGATGCCCAAGCCGATGAGGAGCGAGATCAGCGAGATGATGATGACAGACGTCTTGCCCACGAAGACCTTCTTGGCCTCGGAGGCGCCGGGGTTGATGTACTTCTCGTACACATCGTGTCCGATGGACGCGGAGGCCGCGATGAGCAGTCCGCCGATGGTCGAGAACATGGCCGCGAAGGCGCCGGCAGCCACGACTCCCATCAGGAACTCGCCGCCAAGGAGCCTGCCCAAGGTGGGCATGACCGCGTCAGGCCTTATGAGCAGGCCGTTGACGTAGTCAGCCGTCGCGGGGGCGTTGCCCGCGGCCACAGCCGCCTTGATGGCGTGGAGCCCGGCGATACCCGCGATCGGGGTCATGATGTAGAACGTGCCGATGAATACGAGGACCCAGAAGGTCGAGCGGCGAGCCGCCGACCCCGAGGGGTTCGTGTAGTACCTGTTGAGGATGTGCGGGAGTCCCGCCGTGCCAAGAACCAGCGCGAGGACCATGGAGAACTGGTCGAACGCGTTGTAGCGGTGACCCGGCTCGTTGAGGAGCATCTCCCGAGTCTCGTGAAGCTTGTTCTTCGACGGCAGGGCGACGTTCACCTTGGCGGCAGGATCGCCGGCCGCTATGGCCGCCTCGACCTTCGCGAGATCCGCCGGGTCAGAATGCTCGGCCATGATCTTCCTGGCGCTGTCGATAGGCGCCTTACCGGTGGCGGGGTTGACCTTCGTCAGCTCGCCCACCGTCATCTTCTTGGTGTTGATGATGGGAGAGCCGCTGGCGCGCTTGAGGGCGTCCTGATAGTTGAAGCCGCCTCCGAACGCGAACGCCACGACGAGGAACATCGCGAACCACAGCCACCAGAACTGGAATATCTGGTTGAGGGTGGTCCCCTTCATGCCGCCCATGGCGACGTAGAACATCATGACCACGGTGACGACGACGACACCCGAGTTGTAGGGGTCCATCCCGAAGATGCCTTGGCCCACCAGCACCCTCCAGGTGGTGCCAGATCCGAACATCTGCGGCGCCATGTAGAAGAAGCATGTGATCAGGACGCACAACACCGCCACGAGCCTGATGCGGTGGCTGCCGAACCGCCCGAACGCGAAGTCCGGGATGGTGTACTCACCGAAGCGGCGGAGCGCCGAGGCGATGAAGATGATGACGACCATGAAGCCGCCGGCGAATCCGGCGGCGAACCACACGCCGTCCAGCCCCGAGGCGTAGATCGCTCCGGCGACGCCGAGGAATGACGCCGCGGACAGGTAGTCGCCCGAAATCGCGGAGGCGTTGGCGAAGGAGCCGACCTTGCGGCCCGCCAGGTAGAAGTCCGCCGTGGTGCGGGTGAAGCGCCGCGAGAAGATCGAGAGCCCGATCGTGAAGGCCACGAGCACGACGACCAGGACGATGGCTAGAACGTTCATGCCTGCGCCCCCTCTCGCGCCGTGAGATCGGCCTCGGCCTTGTCGGCCATCTTGTTCAGGCGCTCGTCAAGACTGTCGGCCTGCTTGGAGTACATCCATGCCATGACCCACAGGAACACGTAGTACAGCAGGGAAACGACCATCCAGTTCGGGGTGAACCCCTTGCCCGTGCCCGCGTACCACCACTCGGATGTCACGGTGAGCGCGGGTATCGCGAGCGTCACGGCGAAGAACACGAAGCCGTACGCGAAGCTGAGCTTGCGCTGCTCGTGGAAGACCGCGTCGACCGTCTCGACCGTGTCGATGTGGTCGCCGTACTTGACGTACTTGACGCCGTTGATCGTGCCGCTCTCGTAATCCTGGCTCGTCATCCTGTGCACCTCCTCTTGCTGTGCCGGGGGCCGCCTGCCGGCCCGGTGTCTGTATCTTTCTTGTCGCTGCGTCTTTCAGTGTCCGGTCAGGCGGCCGCTAGTCGGCCTTGACGACCAGGACCGGGATGGGCGAGGCCTTCACGACGGCCTCGGCAACGCTGCCCAGCGCGATGCGCTTGAGGCCGGTGCGGCCGGTGTCGCCCATGACTATCATGTCGGCGCCCCACTCCTGCGCGGTGCCGACGATACGCTTTGCGACGCCGCCGAGGACGACCTCCGCCTCGCAATCGACGCCGTTGCGCTCGGCCATGGTCTTGGCGAGCACCAGGCCCTTGATCGAGGGGTGGACGCCCTGGTAAAGGTCGTCGTCCATTACCTCCTCGGGAAGCTCCAGCTTCTCGAGTCCGGTGTCCACGAAGATGGCCTTGAGCTTGGCACCGAACGTCTTCGCCATGATGACCGCGTGCTCGGTGGCGACGACGGACGGTTCCGACCCGTCGGTGGGCACGAGGATCTTCTCGACCTCGACGCACACCTCCTGGATGTCGCCGAGCCTCACCTCGTCGGCTGCACCCGTGATGCAGACCTTCATGCGATTCACCTCCCTGTCCGGTGTGGCGGGGCGGTGCACACGCCCCACGGAGTGCACGGTCTGCGCGCTTCTCCAAGAAGAATCCTCCGGCAGGGACCGGCCCGTGGGAACGCGGCCGCCGCGTACGGGGGCGCAACCTCGGTGAGAGGCGGCGGCGAGGGGGCGAACGGCGGGGCTAGAGGCGGTGGATACGGGCCCTGACCGTTCCGTCGGGCCCTATGTCCACCATCGCCACAGAGGGCGATTCGCCGCGAGGGGCGACGGGCGAGCCGGGGTTCACGTAGAGAACGGCTCCGAGACGCACGACGCAGGCCTGGTGGGTATGTCCCGCGATGACGACAGCGTCGCTCATGGCGGCCAGGTTGTCGCCGCCGGGGGGAGAATGCGTGACGCTGAGCGAGACGCCGCCCGCGTCGACACGCCTGGAGTCAGGCAGGAAGGCCGTCTCTCCCTGATCGGTGTTGCCTCGCACCGCGACGACCGGTGCGATGGCCCCCACCTCTGTCAGGACATCCAAGCTGCCGACGTCGCCGGCGTGCACGATCAGGTCGACGCCGTCGAAGAGGCGCATCACCTCAGCCGGCAGCGGGTGCCCGTGCGTGTCCGATATGACGCCGATCCGGAACACCGCCGCTCCGGCTCAGATGCCCAGCGCGCGCTTGAGCGACGGAACGCGCCGGCGCGAGACCGGCACCTGGCTGGCGTCCTTGTCCTTGAGCGTGAGAAGGAGCGTGCCCCCGTACATCGGCACCACCTCGCTGACGTGCGAGAGGTTGACAAGGAAGCGCCTGTGCACCCTGAAGAAGCCACGAGAGCCCAGACGCGTCTCCAGCTGAGCCAGGGAGGTGGTGGACAGATATCTCTCACCGTCCGTGTACAGGTAGGAGTAGTCGTCCTTTGCCATCACGTAGAAGATGTCCCCCACTTCAAGGAGCAGCTTCTTACCCGCCTTCTCAACCGGTATCCGCTCGAAGCGCGCCGCGGGCTCGGAGGGGCCGACCCGCTCGATGGCCTGTCTGAGGCGGGGGATCTCGACGGGCTTGACCAGGTAGTCCACCGCCGCGACCTCGAAGGCCTTCACGGCGTGCTCGCTGTGCGCGGTCACGAAGACCACGGAGGGCGGGTGCTCCATGTTCGCGATCAGTTCGGCGAACTGGACCCCGGACAGGCCGGGCATGTCGATATCTAGGAACACTACGTCGTAGGGGACCACCTTGATCAGCTGCAGGGCCTCCAGCGCGTCGGAAGCCTCACCCAGCACCTCCACGCCGCCGGCCTCGCCCAACAGGTACCGCAGCTCGGAACGCGCGGGCGCCTCGTCATCCACGATCAGTGCCTTCATCGGCATGGCGTTCCCGCCTCGCCCGCCCGGTCCGCGGAGAAGATGTCCATCGTGATCTCCGTGCCCTCCCCTTCTACGCTGGCCACCGACAGACCTGAGCCCTTTCCGAAGTGACCACGCAGTCTATCGTCCACGTTCTTGAGCGCGATGCCTAGCCCCTTGCCGAAACCAGGCTCCAGCACCCGCGGCAGAACGGCGGCGGGAATCCCGACACCGTCGTCGGTCACCGAGACCCGCAAGCCGTTCTCGCACCGCGTCGCGGCGATCGTGATGGTCAGCCTTCGCCCTGTGGGCAACGCATGCTGGACGCAGTTCTCCACGACCGGCTGAAGAAGGAAGGAGGGGACGACGGCGTCGAGCGCGGCTGACTCCACGGACTCGATAACCTGGAGCCGGGGACCGAAGCGTGCGTGCTCGAAGCGAAGGTAGCTTCTGGTGAACTCCAGCTCCCGCTCGAGGGTGACCAGGGGGCCCGAACTCTCCAGCGTCCTGCGATAGAAGGAAGCGAACTCGCGCAGGAGCACGCGCGCCTCGGTGGGGTCGGTGCGGATGAGGCTGGCTATCGTGTTTATGGTGTTGAACAGGAAGTGCGGGTGTATCTGCGCCTGGAGCGCCTGGAGTTCCATGCGCGTGGCCAGCGCTGTCTGGCGGTCCAGCTCGGACAGTTCAAGCTGCGTCGACAGCAGCGTGGCGAGGCCCTGCGCGGTCGTCACCTGCGTCTCGTTGAGAAGGCGGGGGGTCGTGTAGTAGAACTTGAGCGTCCCCGCCGGGACGCCCCGAACCACCAGTGGGACGACTATCGCCGCCTTGAGCAGGCACCGCTCCAGCGGGCACCCGATCTCTTGCTTGCTGACCAGGATGCGATGCTCCACGGACTCCAGGGCCTCGCGTGTCGCCCTCGTGATGATGGGCCGCCCGGGCAGGTGGTGCTCCTGGCCCAGCCCGGCGAACCCGAGGACACGGGTCGTGTCGGTGATCGCCACCGCCGCCGCCTCCATCTCCCTGAGCGCGATGTCGCACACCGCCTGGGCGGTATCGGCATCGAGGCCGCGCCTCATGTGCGCGAGGCTGCGATTGGCGATCTCGAGGATCCTGTGGGACTGCTCGGCCTGGATATGGTCAGGGCGCGTCAGGAAGCGGGCCGCCAGTGAACCGACCGAGATGATGGTCAGGCCCCCGAGCGCGGCAGTGACGACGTACTCGGGGACGGGCATCACAAGTGCAACCACGGCGGTAAGCGCGATGGCGGTGACGGTCACCGCTATCAAGGCGTCGATCACGACCGCCTGCACCGTGAAGAACCTCTGTCCCGACCGCTCCCTCACGAGACCGTCCCTCCGACCCGCCCTCCGTCACCGAGTATCCCCGGCGACGGTCGGACGAGTATATTGCATCGGCGAGACGCGCCGTGCTCGGCCGTGGAGCACCGACGGCTCCCGGTGCCGTTCAGCCAGCCAGGCGGCTGACCAGCAACCACGCGCCGACCGCCGCGAACAAGCCCGCGAGCAGGCCGCGGATGAGGCGCTCGTCGACACGGTGGGCGATGGCGGCCCCCGCCAACGCGCCCGGGAGCGTCCCGGCGGCAAGCGGTCCGGCTAACGCCCAGGAGATCTCGCCGACCCATGCGTGCATCAACGCCGACGGCGCCGCGAGGAACGGGATCGCCGCGAGACTGGTGCCCACCGCGCGGCCGGTTGGCATCCCGAGGAAGCGTCTGAAGACCGGGACCATCAGGAAGCCGCCACCCACCCCGACCAGTCCCGCGATCAGGCCGGCCGCCGCGCCGGCCGCGGCTGGCGCGGCGAGCTTGAGGGGCCCCTTGGACGCCGCGGACGGCGGGCGTTCCAGGGCCGTCATCGAGACCGCCGACCAGAGCAGGACGACCCCCAGAGCGAGGGCAACAACGTCGTCACCCAATCGGTCCCCGAGCAACGAACCGACGGCGCCGGTACCCGACCCCGACAACCCGGCGATACACGCCACCCGGACGTCTACCTTCCCGGCGCGATGATGGGCCAGCGCGCCGGCCAACGCGGCTGGCAGCACGGCCGCGAGCGAGGTGCCCACCGCCGCAAGCGCACCGAGTCCGATACCGAGATAAAGGGCCGGGGTGAGGACGATCCCGCCGCCAATCCCCAGCATCCCCGACAGCACGCCGGCCAAGACGCCGAGGGCGACGACGCCGACCGCCATCGCCTCAGCCGGAGCCGACGGGCGGGAACCGGCCGGTGATCGCCGACCGGTCCACGCTGCGCTCTCCGGTGAACAGCGTCTTGAGGGGCACGTCGTCCCAGACGCGCTCCATCATGATCGGCCACCGCCGCTGGAACTCGAAGTAGTTGTCGCAGTTGCGCGTCGCGTACCTGGGCGCGTCTTTGCGGACCGCCTTGGCCACCTTGCGGTAGGTCTGGCGCTCAGCGCCCGCCGACAGGCTCCTGAGCATCGCGGTGACCCAGGCGCGCCACCCGACGGAGCCGCCTATGAACTCGCCCGGGAAGGGCGCCACGGACTCAGGGGAGACGGGACGGAGGTCCACCTGGGACTTCGCGAACTCCAGCTTCCGGTGCTCGTAGATGAACCTGTAGGCGTCCTGGCGAAGGCGTATGGCCTCGCTGGGGCCGATCGGCGGCCTGTGGACCACCCTCCAGTCTCCGTCCATGAACACGTCGCCGCCGTGCATTCGCACGTTGATGACGTAGTCGATGTCCTCGCCCCTCGTGACCCAAGGGTCGAACGACACGCTGCGGTACATGTCTTTGTGGATCACGAGGCAGCCGCCGAAGGCCACGTTGCTCGGCTTGATCCTCGGGGGGGCGTCGACCACGGCGAGCGCCTGGTTGTACGCGTCGGCGGTGTGCCAGAAGGTGTTGGACCAGTGCGGGTCCTGGTGGACCTGGTACCGGCCATCCTCGTTGACGTAGTAGCCGGTCTTGGCCAGGATCCGGCCGTCCCCGTGCCGCTCCCCGACGCCGGCCATCGCTCTTTCAAGGAAGTCCGGGTCGGCGATCACCTGGTCGTCGTCCACGAACAGGACCGACTCCGACCCCAGCACCGCGGCGGTGAGAAGGCCGACGTTGCGGACCGCGCCGTAGCCGTGGAGCGAGACACCCGGGATCATGTCCGCGAACTCCAGTTGCTCGAGGCGACGGTGAAGCGACCCGATCTCCGCGGCCCCGAAGACAAGGGCGTCTATCTGCGGGAAGTCGGCTACCATCTCGCGGACGCGATCCTCCGCCTGGTGCTCGATGGAGGGCTCGGTGGCCGCGGTGAGGACCACGACCCGCTCGAGCCCGGGCAGCCCCGCGAGAGACCGCAGGCAATCAGGCAGGGTGCTCTCGCCGTCGATCGGCGTCGGATGGTCGTAGACGTCCAGCAGACGCCTGCCCAGCCGCGCCCGCCGCCTGGTCCAGAATGTAGAGATCACCACGCAGGGCGCCAATTGGACTCCTCACAAGTGCCATCCGGTCAGGGCCGCGCCCGCGCGCGGGCCGGACCCACGACATTCTATCGCTTCAACGCGGCTGGCAGCAGCCGCTCCCGTCTCACTGCTTCGGTCCGTCAGACGCCGCGCCGCGACCCGTGTCGCCCGGGGCGGCGACGCAGCGGTCCACGGCCGCCTGCATCACCTCGTAGGGACGGGCGCCGATGAGGAGCTCGTTGCAGATGACGGCCGCGGGCGTGGCGTCGATCCCCATGTGTTCCGCCACGTGGCGAAACACTTCGAGCCGCTCCTCGTGAAGACCGCCGACCCACGCCGCCTCGACCGCTGCGGCGTCCAGGCCTTCCAGGCCCTTCGCCAGCCCGAGGAGGACCTCACGGTCCCCGATGTCCGCCCCGTCGGCGTAGTAGGCGCTGAAGATCGCCATGTGGGTCGCCCAGTGGAGTGCCGACCCGCCATCCCTCGCGACCTCGCCCATGAGAAGCGCCAGGTGCGTGTTGGGGATGTGATCGGGGAGCGTCATCTTCACCCCCTCGTCCGCAGCCACACGGACCAGGTGCCCCTCGACCCTGTCGGAGTGCCCGAGGCCGTGCTCGACGGCGGAGAAGCCCTCGGCTGGCATACCAGGCCTGAGCTCGAACGGCACGAGCAGGAGCTCGAGGTCGTTCGCTGCCCGCAACCTGTCGAACCGGAACTGGTCGACGTAGCAGAAGGGTCAAGCGTAGTCGAAGAAGAGCAGCACCCTGGGCCGGTCGATCGACGCGCCGCTCGGACTCGCGTGAAGATCCATGTCCCTACTCCCTGATCCCGAGATCCGCGCCGCAGGCCGAGCAGATCCCGCCCGAGGTCCGCTTCGCAACCACCGAGTACCCGCGCCGCGTCACGGCCGTGGCCCCGCACGATGGACAAACCGTGTCCTCGAACCCACCGTCCGCCACATTCCCAAGGTACACGAAGCGCAACCCCTCACCTGTGGCGAGCTCCCGCGCCCGCCATAGGGTCTCGAACGGGGTCGCGGGTACGTGCGCCATGTCCAGGCACGGAAAGAACCTGGTGACGTGCCACGGGGTGTCCTCCCCCAAAGCGTCCCTTATCCAGCCGGCGATGCCGCGGATCTCCGCTTCGCCATCGTTGATGCCAGGGACGACATTGGTGACGACCTCCACGTGCATACCCCAGTGGTGCTTCGCGCGGACCGCCGCATCCAGCACCGGCCGCGCCGACGGCACCTTGCACAGCTCGTGGTAGCCTCGGTCGTCGAAAGCCTTGACGTCGACGCGCCAGACGTCCACCAGGGGACCGAGCAGGTCCAGAGCCTCGGGCGTGACGTATCCGTTCGTTACCATGACGGTGAAGAGGCCCTCACCGCGGCAGATGGTGGCGACATCCAGCACGTACTCGAGCCAGATCACAGGCTCGTTGTAGGTGAAAGCCACGCCCGGGCATCGGTGCGCCCTCGCCAAGCGGACGGCGCCGTCGGGGTCCATGTGCCCGGCGTCCGGCACGTCTCCGGGGGCCGCTCGGCTGATCGACCAGTTCTGACAGTGACCGCACCTCATCGAGCAGCCCACGCTGCCTAGCGACAGCACCCGTGCTCCTGGGTGGTAGTGGAATACCGGCTTCTTCTCTATCGGGTCCGCCGCCACCGACGTGACGAGGCCGTAGGACAGGGGCTCCAGGACCCCGCCGGAGTTGCGCCTGACCCCACATCGGCCGACGTGCCCGTCAGCGATCAGGCAGCGGTGCGGGCAGACGGCGCATCTGACCTTGCCAGCCTCGCCGGACCACAGCAGCGCCTCACGCACACGTCCCCCTAATCCGGCGCGATCTCCACCCTGTCTCGCCCGTTCTCCTTCGCGCGATAAAGGGCCCTGTCAGCGGCCTCCAGCAGGCGGTCCGGCTCGACCCCGGCACCAGAGATGGCGGAGACGCCGACGGAGAGGGTGACCCGCGACACTCCGTCCGCCCCGCTGCCCCCGACACTGATCGCCCGAACCGCGCTCCTCAGCTTCTCGGCCACCGCGAACGCGGCCGTCTTGCCTATCCCGGGAAGGAGCACCCCGAACTCATCCCCCCCATACCTTGAGGGGAGGTCGGTCCCTCTGAGCACCTTGGGGATGATCGCTCCGATGGACCGCAACACCGAGTCGCCGACCCGGTGGCCATACGTGTCGTTGATCCCCTTGAACGCGTCCACGTCGACCATGAGCAGCGAGAGCTCTCCACCGTAGCGGTTGACCCGCTCGACCTCCTCCCTGAGCCGCGCCTCGAACTCACGGCGGTTCGGCAGCCCTGTCAGCGGGTCGGTGGTGGCGGCCTCCGCGAGCGCCGCGAGGCTAGCCTCCAGGCGCTCGGCTTGGCGAGGCCAGCACATGTCCCACGTCGACCTGCCCTGCGCGATCGCGACAGCGTGATCGGCGCAGGTTCTCTGGCCGCACGCGCCGCAGTCCAAGGCCTCATCCCGGGACGCCACGCCGCCCTCCGCGAGGATACGGTCGACCTCCTCAGGCGAAGGAACGACCGTCATCACCGGCGAAGCCGTGAACGAGCGGCGAAGGTCCGGCCGGGGGAGATAGGCCAAGAGGCGTCGGCATCCCACCGACGCCGCGGACCTCGACGCCTCGCCGTGGGCGACCGCGATGGTGCGCTTGGCGTGCACCGATAGCTGTGGGGCCACAGTGGGGCCGTCGATACACCCGTCGCAGTGCAACGTGTCGACCAGCGACGGGGCAGCCTCGCCGTCTGCGATGGCGTCCAAGAGGCGGTCGAGTGGCTCCAGACCGCGCACCACGGCCGTGTCCACCCGCGAGTCCCCCCCGCACTCCACGAACGAGCGCGGAAACCCGTCCGTCAGCGACACCTCCTTGAGCGGCGCGGGCCGGCGAGCGCCAGGCGGCTCGACGCCGGGCGCGAGCGGCGGCGCGTCCGCCAGGAGTTCCTCGAGCTCAGCGAAGTCGATCGCGGCGTCGACCGCGCCCCCGTACTGCGGATCGGAGCAGTCGTCCTTGCGGGCGAAGCACGGACTCACGTACACGACGACCGTGCCTTCGGGATAGAGCGACTTCACGAGCTTGGCTTGCGCGATGTAAGGGGGGACCAGGGGCACGAGGGCGCCGGTCAGCTTGGGGTGGAAGCGAAGGACCCACGACACGACCACCGGGCATGTCGACCTGATGGCGGGCATGTGCTCCCGGCCCACCACCAGACGCTCGAACTCGGATGCGACCATCTCCTCGCCGAGCAAGGTGGTCTCGACGGCGTGGAAGCCCATCGCCTCGAGCGCGCACTCTAAGTCGCGTGTCGTCTTGGGATGCAGAGCTGCGACCGCCTCCGTCGCGAGGACGGCGACCACCGGTCCGCCGCCGTGGAGCAGCGCCCGGACCGCGGCGGTGTCATCCCTGACCACATGGCCGCGAAAGCCGCACTCCTTGACGCACGCCCCGCAGGAAACGCATCTCTCGTGGATCACGAGCGTCCCGGCCTCGGAGACGCCGATCGCGCCGGCGGGGCAAACCCGGACGCAGCCACGGCATCGACGGCAGTCGTCCTCCTGGTGCTGTATCAGCCGGCGGCCGACATGCCTGCGCGTCGACCCGGACCGGGACACCGGCTCCGAATCACCCCAAGGCAGCGGCTCGCTGCTCACCCGTCCCTCGACATCCCCTCGAACACCCCGGCCAAGCCGGTGCGACGCATCGCCGCGAGCAGCGGCCAGCCCAATCCGTAGACGACGAGAACCTGACCCGCGCCTACAGCGGCCATGCCGAGAAGGTACATCGCGAACCAGGAGTCCTCAAGCCTCCAGCCAAGCGCCGGTATGTCGTAAAAGCCGCTGCCAGCCAGGATAAGGGGCAGGTACGCTGGCACTATCAGGGCGTTGGCCACGACCGGCCCGGCGAGCGCCACGCCCGTGCGGCCTCGCATCCGCCAGCTCCAGGCGGCGCCCGCCAGCGACCCGAGCGGGCCGAAGACCATGTCCAGCCAGCCCATGGGCTGCGAGAGGTTCCACGCGTTGGCTATCAGCGCCCCGAGCCACAGCCCGGGGATCGCGGCGGGCGTCACGCACCCCAGCACTGTGAGCGCCTCGCTGATCCGAAGCTGGACGGGCCCCCAGGCCAGGGCCTGGAACGTGGAGAGCGTGAGAAGCGTGGCGGCGGCGTAGAGGGCCGCGATCACTCCGGCCTGTGCGACGAGACGTGAGGCGCGCAAGGTCTGTCTCCGGGGAACGGCTGGGCGGGCGGGCGCATTCTAGCACACAGGCTCCGGAGCCCCGCTCACATCGGGAGCCGCCGCTCCTCTCGCCGGTCCACCGCGAGCAACCCTGTCATGCCCGCTGCCACCTGGGCGTCGAGGATCCTCGACATCGCCGCCACCACAGCCGGGTCGAACTGGCTGCCGGCGCCCCGCTCGAGCTCGGCGCGGGCGGCCATGGGAGGCAGCGCGGCCCTGTAAGCGGAATCGCTGGTCATGGAGTCGTAGGCGTCGGCGACCGCCAGGATCCTCGCGGCCAGCGGGATGTCCTCGCCCGTAAGTCTCATCGGGTACCCTTCGCCGTCCCATCGCTCGTGGTGGTGCAGGACGATCGGTGCGACGGCATTCAGGAACTCGACCTGCTCAAGGAGGCTGGCGCCGATCTGGCTGTGCATCATCACCCGGTCCATCTCACCCTCGGAGAGCTTCGAGGGCTTGAGGAGGATCTCCTCGGAGACGCCCACCTTGCCGATGTCGTGGAGCAGCCCGGCGAAACGCAACGCCTCGACCTCCTCGAAGACAAGGCCAATCTCCTCCCCCAGCGCGACAGCGTAGTCCATGACCCGCTTGGAGTGACCGGCCTCGCGGCGCTCGCTGGCGTCCAAGGCCGTCGAGAGGGCGGCCAGCGCCCGGGTGTAGTCGTCACGCAGTCGCCCGAACAGCGCCGCCCGATCGAGCGCCGGCCCCACCTGAGCCGACATCTGCCACAGCAGCCGCTCGACCGACGCGTCGAAATCTCCGGGCCGGTCCGACGCGACGAACAGTGCGCCGATGCCGACGTCGCGTACGGTCAGCGGCACCGAGAGCACGGTCCACTCCTCGCACACACGCTCGTCGCCCAGGAGAAGGTCGCCCTCCCGGACGACGACGCGGGCAGTGGGCGCCGACGGCACGATCGCGACCCCTGAGGCCTCCTCTGTGACGGCCGCAATGTCGTGAGCGCCGACGTCGCCGCGCGCGAACAGGGACGCGCACTCCTGCGCGTGACCCGAGAGGACGATCCCGCCGATACGCAGGTCCACGCTCTTCTCCAGGACCTCGCCCACCAGCCTCACCACGTCCTCAGCGGCGACGTCCCCCTGCAGCAGGCGGGCCAGCTCGACCAGGCTGGCGGTCCTTGCGAACTCCCGTTCGCCAGCCGCCATCGCAGCGCCAAACCGCAACCCTGGGCCGACGAGCTTGGCGAACTCCTCGATCGCGTCGACGACCCGGCCTTGGACCGGACCGACTTCCCGGGGGAACGACAGCTCGAAGACCCCCGTGAGCGAATCGCCGTCGAACACAGGCGAGCACAACGAAGCGCCCTCGCTCGGGTCCATGCCGGAAGCCACCACGACCGAACGCCCGGTCGCGGCCGCGTGACCGGCCGGCCCCTCGCCGACGCGGGAGAGCGAGCCGACGGTACCGGAGGGCCTGCCGCCCGACGCGGCGACCACCTCCAGCAGGTCCGAGCCCGGCCTGCGAACCCTCAGGGTCCCGCCTTCCGCTCCGACCAGAGCGATCGCGAGGGCTAAGGCGCCAAGGCCGGCCTGCTCCCCGGCCAGCTCCCCATCGACGAGCGCGCGGAAGGCCGACGACGTCGCGGCGACGGCTCTGCCGGCGGCGAGAGCCGCCTCGCGGTCCCGCGCAGCCGCGATCGTGGCCGCGGCATGCGTCGCCACCATGAAGGCGATCGAAGCCGCCCGCTTGTGGCTGATGACAGGCACCGAAACCAGCGCCTGTCGGGCCTGCGCTTCGCTGGCTCCGCGAGCCAGCAGCTGCTCGAAGAGCCGACGCCGCTCGCGAGTGGATGTGACGAAGCCCGCGATGACGACGTGAAGTTCCGGATCGGCGCCCTCGACCCGCTGGAAGTAACACGCGAAGCCCGATCGGCAGAAGCTCCTCCAGGAGTCGCCAGCCGCCCAAGGCGGGGCGTCGAAGCACTCCGAGACGACCTCGGGCCTGGAGTCGCCGGGGTGCAGGGTGTGGCAGTACGGCCCGCGCGGTCCCGAGTGCACGAACATCCCCGCAGCCAGATCCGCGACCGCCACGCTGACACCCATGGTGTCGAAGAGCGTCTCCGTCCAGACACGCCAGTCATCCGACCGGAACATCGAGATGTGCTGGCGCTCTTCGGGCGGCAACGTTCCTCCTCGCAGGGCGGGCATAGTGACAGTGCTGGTATCGGCTGCCGCTCCGCGCCGCTTGAGGGATGAAACGGATCAGGGACGACCTCGTGGAAGGCGCACGGTGAATGTGCTGCCGGAGCCTAGGGTGCTTCGCACCTCGATCTCGCCTCCGGCAGCCTCGATGATGCGCTTGGCGATGGCGAGCCCCAGGCCGAACCCGCCGGTCTCAGCCGAACGCGACGCGTCAGACCGATAGAACCTGTCGAAGATGTGGGGCAGGTCCTCGTCCGGGATCCCGGCGCCCGTGTCGCTCACCTCGACGAGCACGTGATCTCGCCTGCGGCGCGTCGTCACGCTCACCTGTCCGCCAGCCTGCGAGTACTTCGCGGCGTTGTCCACCAGAATCGAGATCGCCTCCTCGACCCGGTCCGGGTCGCCCACCATCGCCAACTGACCTTCGCCCGGACCGATGAACTCGAGTTGTCTTCCCAGGTTGCGCGTCGCGGCGTCAGCCAGCACCTCGCGGCATCGGGCGTTGACGTCGAAGCGCACGCTGCGGAACTCCGTCTCCCGATCGCCGCGAACGAGAGACAGCAGCTCCGCGCAGAGCCTGGCCATCCGCCTGGACTCCCTGTCGATGGCTCCTACCGCCTCGTCACGCAGAGCGGGGTCCTCAGCCCCCCAGACCCTGAGTATGTTGACGTAGCCACGGATGCCCGCGACCGGGGTGGCCAGCTCGTGCGAGGCATCCGCCACGAACCGCGCCTGCGCCTCCGCCCGCCGGTCGAGCTTGCGGATCACCTCGTTGATCGAGCGGGCCAGGTCACCGACCTCGTTGTCACCGACCTCGGGGAGGCGCACCTCCGGCTCCCCCGCCTGGATCGAATCCGCCGCCTTGCGGAGTACTTCCACCAGGCCCAGCACCCACGCCGCCCCGCTCTGCATGATGAACAGCGACAACATCGCCGCGATCACGGCGAGCAGGGTCATGGGCGCTCGCACGGAGTCGATAACCGCCTCCTCGCGGTGTGGCGAGTAGACGACGTCGAGCACCGCGGCTCCGGAAAAGGGCAGCTCGACCGGGATGTGCATCGCCAGGTCGCCCATGTCCGCGGACCCGAGGAGTCCGGACAGGGGTCTGGCTCCGTACTGGGTCACGTCGCCCGACGCTCCCGCCGCAAGCACCCGTGCCCGTGCCGGGCCCGCTGGAAGCACATGGCCGTCCGTGGTGGACCACAGCAGCTCGCCGCTCGCGTCGTGCAAGGCGTAACCGGCCGCGCCGAGGGCCCCGGTAGAGTCAAGTTCGTCCAGCCCGTCCAGCAGGGCCTTCTCCACGGCGGCGGACGACGCCCCCGCGCCGGACGGGTCCGCAGCGACGCTCTCGCGCGCCATCTCGGTCCGCCGGTCGAAGGCGACCTTAGCCGGCACGGCGAGCTGGGCCACGCCGGCCTCCGCGGTGTCCCGCATCGCCTTGGTGACGACCAGGTAGGTGACCAACAGGATGGCCCCTACGAGCGCCGCGGAGAACGCCACGGACAGCCCGAGCAGGCGAATCTTCAGGGAGGTACGGTGCATCTAGCCCCCCGCGAAGAAGTACCCGACCCCCCGGATCGTCTGGATCGTGCTGTTCTCGTGATCCCCTATCTTGCCGCGGAGGTGGCAGACGAACACCTCGATGACGTTGCTGTCGGTGGAGTGCTGACCTCCCCAGACAGCCGAGAGGATCTCGTCGCGAGAGATAACGCGACCGGCGTTGGCCACGAGGAAGAAGAGCAGGTCGAACTCCTTGGCCGTCAGGTCGAGCTGCTGCTCTCCCAAGGTCGCGCGTCGGTTGACCAGGTCCACGGTCACGCCGGAGGCGGAGTACTCCGTACGCTCCCTGCCCTTCTCCGTTCGTCGCAGGAGGGCCGCCACTCGAGAGAGCAGCTCGGGCATCTCGAAGGGCTTGCGCAGGTAGTCGTCGGCACCGGCGTCGAACCCGCTGACGAGGTCCTCGAGCTGCGCGCGAGCCGTCAACATCAGTATCGGCACCTCGGGGTCGGCCTCGGTCATGTTACGGGCGACCTCCAGGCCGTCCATCCCGGGCAGCATAAGGTCGAGTATCACGACGTCCGGCCTGCTCTGATTGAAAGCCTCCAGCCCGGCTGGGCCGTCTCCGGCGTGCGTCACGTCGTAGCCCGCGTGTCTGAGCTCGAGTTCGACGAACCGAGCGATCGTGCTGTCGTCCTCGACGACCAGTATCTGCGCCTCAGGCACCAGAGAATCCCTTCGCCTTGGCCCCGCCCCTGCCGATTCTACCGCGCGAGCAGTGCCTCGGCTATCTGGACGGCGTTGAGCGCGGCCCCCTTGCGGAGCTGGTCGGCGACGCACCAGAACTGCACGCCGCTCGCGACGGTGCCGTCGGCCCGCAGCCTCCCGACGTACACGTCGTCGGTCCCGGCCAGCGCCGCGGGCATCGGGTACGTGCCCGACGCCGGGTCGTCCAGCAGGGTCACGCCGGGGGCGGCCGCCAGAGCGGAGCGGGCGGCCTCCAGGGACACCGGCCCGTCGAACTCCACGAAGACCGCCTCGGAGTGGCAGCGAAGCACTGGCACCCGCACGCACGTCGCGGTGATATCCATCCCGGGCGCGTGCATGATCTTGCGGGTCTCGACCACCATCTTCCACTCCTCCTTAGTGGACAGGTCGTCGAGGAAGACGTCTATCTGCGGGATGCAGTTGAAGGCGATGCGGTGAGCGAACTGCTCTGGCCGGACCTCACGCCCGGCGAGGAGGTCGCCGGTCTGCTCGCAAAGCTCGCGCATCGCGGCCGCTCCGGCACCCGACGCCGCCTGATACGTGGCCACGACCACGCGCCTGACCGGTACCAGGTCGTGCAGAGGCTTGAGCGCGACGACCATCTGGATCGTCGAGCAGTTCGGGTTCGCGATCACGCCCTGGTGCCACTCGAGATCCTCGGGGTTCACCTCGGGCACCACCAGCGGCACCTCGTCCTCCATCCGGAAGGCGGAGGAGTTGTCGATCATCACGCAGCCAGCGTCCACCACGGAGTCGCGGAACTCACGGGACACTCCGGCGCCAGCTGAGAACAACGCGACGTCGACGTCCGCGAAGGCGTCCTCGGTAAGCTCGCGCACCGTCAGCTCGCCCTGTGCGAACGGGACCCGACGGCCCGCCGACCGCGAGGAGGCGAGGGCGCGCACCTCCCCGGCGGGGAATCCCCGCTCGGCAAGGACAGCCAGCATCTCCTCGCCGACAGCGCCGGTGGCGCCGACGACCGCCACCACGGGGCGAGCGGGGATCGGACAGCTCCGGCTCATCGGGACGCGCCCCCCTCGCCAGCGCCTATCTCGATGGTGACGTCGTCGGCGTCCAACCCAAAGGCGGTGTGGAGCGCTGCGACTGCCCTCTCGATCTGGCCGGTGGCCACCACCGCTGTGATGCGGATGGTGGAAGTAGAGATCATCCCGATGTTCACGCCGGCGTCCGCGAGCGCTCGGAACATGCGGGCCGCCACGCCCGGATGCGTCTTCATGCCCGCGCCCACCAGGGAGATCTTCGCGATCTCGTCGTCGACGGTCCAGTCGCGCGCACCCAGGTCCGCGACCAGCCCTTCGGCCACGAGGCGGGTGCGCGGGATGTCGGTCTTCGGGACCGTGAAGGAGATATCGGTCGTCCCCTGCTCCGAGACGTTCTGGATGATCATGTCCACATTGACGTTGGCGTCGGCCATCCGCTCAAAGACGTCCGCGGCGGCTCCGGGACGGTCCGGCACATCGCGGATCGTGACCTTGGCCTCGGAGGTGTCGTGCGCGACCCCTGAGATGACCGCTTGCTCCATGCTTTCGTCAGCCTCCTTCACCATGGTCCCTGGCAGCTCGTTGAAGCTCGACCGGCAGTGGATGGCGACCCCGTGGTTGCGGGCGAACTCGACCGATCTGAGGTTGAGGACGCCGGCGCCACCCGCCGCGAGTTCCAGCATCTCCTCGTAGCTGATCGCCTCTATGCGCCTGGCCGAGGGCACCACACGCGGGTCGGCGGTGTAGACACCGTCCACGTCGGTCAGTATCTCGCACACGTCGGCGCCCGCGCCGACTGCCACCGCGACGGCCGTGGTGTCCGAACCGCCCCGGCCCAAGGTGGTGATCTGCCCGTCCTCGGTGACCCCTTGGAAGCCGGCCACGATGACTATCGCGCCTGAGGCGAGGGCCTCGCGAAGGCGCTCCGCCCTGACCTCCCTGATCCGGGCCTTCGTGTGCCCGGTGTCGGTGATGATGCCGACCTGAGGGCCGGTCAAGGAGATCGCCCCATGACCCAGAGCGTGGATCGCCATCGCGAGCAGCGCGATCGAGACCTGCTCCCCTGTGGCCAGGAGCATGTCCATCTCGCGATCTGGGGGATCAGACGTGATCTGCGAGGCGAGCTCGGTGAGTTCATCGGTGACGTCGCCCATGGCGGAGACGACAGCCACGACCGAGTCGCCCGACTCCTTGCGCGCGATGAGTCGATGCGCGACCGTCATCAGCCGGTCCACCGAACCGACGGACGTGCCTCCGAACTTCATCACGGCGAGCATCGGGCCTCCAGGTATCCACCTCGCCTCAGGGACGGGCTGGCGGGTCGGACAAGTGTACACCCCGTGTATGGAAGCACGTCCGGGCTCAGCGGCCTCGGCGCAAGCGCATCCGCTGCGCGGTGGCGCGCATCCGCTCAGACATGCGATCGAGCGCCTCGGCGTAGAAGTGGTCGACCAGTGTCGCGCCCGAGGTCCGCTCGATGAGGGCGCAGAGGAGCGTGAGCGCCTCCCGCATCGCCTCGACCTCGGTCTCCAGGTCGCGCCCCTCACCCCCGGACACGCTCATACGGCCGCCCGCAAGCTTGAACGGCAGGCGCCCGGCTTCGATAGCCTCGGTGAGCCTCTCCTCGAGGTTCACCGCCAGTTTCGGGCCGCCCAGCCGACGGTAGCTGGTGAACATGCCGTCGCAGAGAGCCACGAACACCGCGCGGGCTTCGTCCCGCTCATACCCCGCGCCGTGACCCGCCGATTCCGCCACGGGCCCGGAGTGCGCCCGGAGCGCCTTGACGAAAGCGTCGACGACCCTGGCATCGAACTGAGTGCCCGCGCACCTCTCAAGCTCGCCGATGGCCTCGTCGGCATCGCGCCCTGCGCGGTAGGGCCGGTCAGAGATCATGGCCTCATATGCGTCTGCGACAGACAGTATCCTCGCAAGCAGAGGTATCTCCTCGCCTTTGAGCCCCGCGGGATAACCCCGACCATCCCAGTGCTCGTGATGGTGCCGAACCACGGGGGTGATGGGCCAGGGGAACGCGACCGGGCGCAGGATGTTGGCGCCTATAAGCGGATGATGCCGCATCTGATCCATCTCGTCCTCGGTCAGGCGACCCGGCTTGAGCAGGATGCCCTCCTTGACGCCGATCTTGCCGATGTCGTGAAGGTACGCCGCCATCTCCAGCGCGATCCTCTGCTCCGAGGACAGGCCCATAGCCTCGCCGATGGTCTTGGCGTACTCAGCCACGCCGTCCGAGTGGCCGCGGGTATAGGTGTCCTTTGCGTCGACCGCGGCCGCCAGCGACCTGACGGTGGCCAGGTAGGCGTCTTGCAGCGAGGTGAACAGCTCGATGTTGCCGATGGCGATGGCAACGTGGTTGGCGACCGTCAGAAGCAGCCTCACATCCTCAGACCCGAACCTGAAGGCCGGGTCGTGAGTGCCCACCGTTATCGCGCCGATCGCGCCCTCCGGGCCCATCAGCGGCGCTGACACAGCGGCGGCGGACCCGGTGACGGCGTCGACCTGCTGGTCCTTCCCGCCCGTCGAGGGGTTGAATATCAGCGGCCGCCCCTCCCTGACGACCCACTCGGCCATGGACCCGGTGAGGGCGTGGGCGTCCGCACGCTGCTCGCGCGGGCCGCGGATGGCGCGGGTCACGAGCTCGCCGGTCTCCCTGTCACGGAGGCTGACGTAGCCGCTCTCCACGTCGAATATCCGCAACGACGACTCGAGCACTGAGCCCACGAGTTCGTCGAGGTCGAACGTCGATCCCAGTGACCTGCTCATCTCGTACAAAGTCGCAAGCTCCAGGACCTTCTTCGTCAGATGCTCGGTCCTCTCGCGAAGGGACTGCGTCATCTGGTTGAAGCTCTCGCCCAGAGCGCGTATCTCAGTCGCACCGGCGAGCGCCACCTTCGTGGCGAAATCGCCCTCCGCGACCCGCCGCGCGCCGACGGCGAGCCCGCCGAGCGGACCCGACACGCTCTGGGCGATCCAGACGCCTAGACCCGTCAGAAGCACGACGGCGAACACCGACCACATGGTGATCAAACGGATGGTCGTGGACGTCGCCCTGTCGGTGACCTCGGTGCTCATCAGCGCCACGAGGCGTCTCTCCGCCGCGCTCGGATCCCCGGGCAGCGTCACGACCGTGGACACGAGGTGGTAACTTCCAGAACCGGTCTTGACCGTATCGGACGCGCGCGGCCCTTCGGGGATCCGCGCGGACAGAAGACCGCCCTTGTGACTCGCGTCGCCGAACACCTCACGCGAGACGGGGTCCGACACCGACGGGGACCGCGCGGCGAGGCGGCCTCGATCGTCGTACAGCCCGAACAGGCCGTCGGCCCCGGAGGTCACCCGTTTGAGCAGCCGGTCGTCCAGCACGTCGGCCACGACCAGCACTTCCCCCCCGGCCCCCAGCGGCCTGACGGCCGCGACCGTGTCGACATCGTTCACACGGGCGAAGGTCAGGTACGATCCCGCGCCGCCTGACCCGATGTCGCGCCCGAGAGGCCTGTCACCGGGGTCGACCCCGGTGACCCAGCTCACTCCCGCCACGACCCGGCCCTGCCGGTCGAGAACCAGGATCATGTCGGCGTCGACGGCCCTGTTGACGGACGCGAGCACCGCGCGCAGCGACCCGGGGTCCCGGCGCGCAAGCGCGTCCGTCACCCGCTCGTCCCTCGTCACCAGGGCACCGACATCGGCGAGCCGCTCACCCGCCTCCGCGATGCGCCCGGCGGTGGCTAGCGCCAGGGAGTCGGAGCTCCTGTCGACCCACCCGTCTGTGAGCTCAGTGAGGAGGAGGACCGCCACGATCGTCGCCACGATGCCCACCGTGACGGCGACGAGGACGAGCGGTAGCACTATCTGATAGTGGAGCCGTCCGAAGGCGCTCCCGAACCTGCTCATCAGGCCCTTCCGTCGACTGCGGGGTTGTGTCAGAGGACCGTCCGCGCCCGATTCTAGCACCGGAGGGGGCGCGAAGCCGCAGCCACGGGGCCCTCTAAGCGACAGCGTACCGGTCCTGCCCTAGCCGTCAGCGGCACCGGTAGAGGCGTGGCGAGAGGACATCTGCGCAATGTGGCCCAGGAGGCAGACCCTCTCAGTCCGAGCTTACCAAGACTCAGATCTCGCGCCGGGCCTCGAGAGCGCGCCCCAGAGTGACCTCATCCGCGTACTCGAGATCCCCCCCGACCGGGAGCCCGCTGGCGATCCGGGTCACCCTCATACCCAGTGGTTTGAGCAGGCGCGCCAGGTACAGCGCAGTGGTCTCTCCCTCGACGTTCGGGTTCGTCGCTACGACGACCTCTATCAGCGCTCCCTCCGAGACCCTGTCCAGGAGCTCGCGGATGCGCAGCTGCTCGGGACCCACCCCGTCGATCGGGGAGATCGCTCCCTGCAGGACGTGGTAGAGCCCTGAGTACTCGCCGGTCCTCTCGATGGCGACGACGTCGCGCGGCTCCTCGACCACGCAGACCTGCGTTAGGTCACGGGCCGGGTCCGCGCACACGGCGCAAAGCTCACCCTCGGACAGGTTGAAGCATCGCGAGCAGAACCGGATGGTCCGCTTGACCTCCAGCACGGCCTCTGAGAGCCGTCGCGCCGAGTCCTCGTCGGCTCGCAGGATGTGGTAGGCGATCCGCTGCGCCGACTTGGGGCCCACGCCCGGGAGCCGCTCCAGCTCGGCCAGCAGACGCGCTATGGAGGGAGCCCACAGACCCATGGGTCACATCAGGCCCGGGAGGCCCATGCCACCCATCCCGCCGGTGACCGACGCCATCTTCTCGGCGGCGAGCTCCTGGGCGGCGCGCATTCCCTCGTTCACAGCGGCGACCAACAGGTCCTGCAGCATTTCGACATCGTCTGGGTCCACCACCGCGGGGTCGAGAGCGACCGACAGAAGGCGCATGTCCCCTGACACCGCGACCTTGACAGCTCCGCCGCCGGCCGAGGCCTCTACGCGCTCGTCCTTGAGCTCCTCCTGGACGCGCGCCATCTGCGCCTGCATCCTCTGGACCTGCTTCATCATCTTCCCGAGATCGGGGCTCATGCGCTCTCCTCTCCTGCCGCGACATGGGTCGCCGGCCCCGCCGGCGTCTCCGATATGACCTCAGCTCCGAGCTCGTCGATCACCGAACCCCGCGACCCGTCGGCGTCCGCATGCCAGTTCGCGCTCTCCGTGGGCGCCGCGACCCCCCGCCCCACCTGGAAGCGGAAGGGTGGCACCGCGCCCACGACGACGGTGAGGGCCTGGCGCAGCAGCTCCAGAGTCGCGGGCTGCTCGGCGATGTCGCGGCTCGCCTCCTGCTCGGCCGGGAACTCGATGCGAAGGGTCCCGTCCTCGTCCAGGTCCACCTCGACCCCGGCGAAGAGACTGGCTCTCGACTGCCGCACCTTCTTGATCTCGGCGACGACGGCCGGCCACAGCCGCTTGACCCGCGAGCGATCTAGCGCTGTCGTCTGGGAGGGCGCCGAGGCGGAAACAGCGTCAGGGGGGGCCTCCGCCACGACGGGCTCGCCGGGCGCGGCGGGCTCGGGAACCTCGGGGCGCGCCGCAGGGGGCGCCTTGTCCGGCCGGGATGGCGAGGTGCTCTCCGGGGGCGGAGAGACGAGCGGCTCAGGGAAGGCCAGGGCGCCGCGCTCCAAGGCGTCGAGCCGCTCGGCGAGCGAAGCGAGCGTGACCTCGCCCGCGGGACGGGCGAGCCGGGTCAGCGCGACCTCCAGCGCCAGCCTGGGGTCGGAGCTCCAACGGAGTCCGGCGCTGACCTCGCCAAGGACGTCGAGCGCTCTTGCCAACCTGTCAGCCCCGTATTCACGCGCCTGCGATGCGAGGCGGACCGCCTCGTCGCCCGTGGCGTCCACGACCCCGGCAGGCTCACCGATGAGCGCCGCCACGTACAGGTCGCGGTAGTGGCCGAGCAGCTCGCGGACGAACTCGGAGAAATCCACACCGGTCTCCGCGAGCTGCGCGACGAACCGGAAGGAGCCGCCCACGTCGCGCCTGGCGATCAGGCCCGAGAGGTCGAACAGCAGCTGGCGGTCGACCTCGCCCAGCAGCCCCGCGACGTCCTCGATGTCGACCTTGGGCCCGGTGAAGGACACGACCTGCTCGAAGGTGGTGAGCGCGTCCCGCATGCCGCCGCCGGCGTGTCGCGCCACGAGGACCAGTGCCGAGTCGTCGACCGAGACGGACTCCGCCTTGGCGATGACGGACAGCTTGGCGACGATGTCGTCGACCCCTATGCGATGGAAGTCGAAGCGCTGACAGCGCGAGTGGATCGTCTCGGGGATCTTGTTGGGGTGTGTCGTGCAAAGGACGAAGACCGTGTGAGCTGGGGGCTCCTCGAGCGTCTTGAGCAGAGCGTTGAACGAGTGCGTGGAGAGCATGTGCACCTCGTCGATGATGTAGACCTTCCAGGTGCCGCGGGTCGGCGCGTACGCGAGCCGCCCGATGATCTCCTCGCGGACGTTCTCGACTTGTGTCCGGGAGGCGGCGTCCAGCTCGTGCACGTCGGGATGGCGCCCCTCGGCGATGTCCCGGCACTGCTCGCAGGTGTCGTCGGGCTCGGGCGTGGGGCCCTGCGCGCAGTTGAGCGCCTTGGCGAGTATCCGGGCGGTGGTCGTCTTCCCGGTGCCGCGGGGGCCCGTGAACAGGTACGCGTGCGCCACCCGGCCCTCCCTGACGGCGTTTCGCAGGGTGCGGGTGATGTGCTGCTGGCCCACGACGTCGTCGAACGTCTGGGGACGGTACTTCCGGTAAAGCGAGAGATGGCTCAAGGGGCCTCCACGGGGGACTCGCCGAGAAGTATACAGGCCCTACCCACATCGGGCCGGGCCACCGCTCGCGGTCGGCAGGCGCCCCCGGACGAGCCCCGAGCACCCGGCAGAGGACGCTTATGGCTGCTTCCTCCCGGATCTGACCAGGTTCACGACTTACCGCCGCCCGGGGCCCGACCGGGAGCGCCTCGCATCGCAGAAGTATACCCTCGCGAAGGACGCGATTCGGGGATAATCAAGCCATGACACGCTGCGGAGACCACGTGATCGCGCTCACCGCCGCAGCCGCCGTGTCGATTCGCGCCGGCACCTCCGAGAGGTGGCCGGACGGCAAGGGGGGTGCGCTCCATGGATCTCCTCACCGTCGAAGCGCTGCGCGAACTGGTGCGAGGCTGCGGGGGCGAACACGTGTCCCTGTTCATGCCCACTCACGGCGCAGCGCCGGACAACCGCAAGGACCCGCTGCAGTTCCGCGCGCTCCTGCGCCAGGCGGAGGGCGCCCTGATCGCCCGGGGGAAACGTCTGGCTGAAGCGGGCAGGCTGCTGTCTCCGGCGCACGAGCTTGCCGAGGACGGCATAATCTGGCGCCCGCACCCAGGCGGGCTTGCCGCGTTCGTCTGCGATGACGGCATGCGGGTGTACAGGTCCCCGGTCCGCCTCGAACCCGCAGTCAGGGTGGGCGACCGGTTCTCCATCCGTCCGGCGCTGGCCGCGGCGGATCGCGGCGAACGCTTCTTCGTGCTCGCGCTCTCACAGAACTCGGTGAGGCTGTTCAGGGGCACGCGCGACGGGCTCACCGAGCTCGACCTTGGTGATCTGCCGCAAGACATCCTCGACGCCTTGCGGATCGATGGCTTCGAGCAGCAGCTCCAGTCCCACAGCAGCTCGAGCGGACCGGCCCCCGGGAAAGGCCGCGGGGCGGTGGTCTTCCACGGGTCCGGGGCGGACACCGGGGTGACGACCCGCTACCTGACCGAGTTCGTCAAGCGCATCGCGGCTGGCCTGTTCGACCTCGTGCACGACCGCGAGGCGCCCTTCGTGGTCGCGGCGGTGGCGGAGCTCGCGGCGATGTACCGCGAGGCCGACCGCACGCACAACGTGACCGAGGCCTTTGTCGCGGGCAACCCGGAGGCCACCTCGCAGACGGACCTGCACGCGGCCGCGTGGAACGCGGCCCGCCGAGCGTTCGAAGCGGAGCTGGCCGCGATCGAGGAGCGCTTCGGCGAGTCGCTGGGGACCTCGCACGCCTCGTCAGACCCGGCGGAGATAGTCGCGGCGGCCGCATTCGGCCGCGTGGAGACACTGCTCGTGTCGTCTGGCGCGACTCTCCGGGGCCGGTTCGATGAGGACTCCGGCCGCGTCGAGATCCTGGACGATCCGGAGCAGGGCGGCGAGGACCTCGTGGAGTTGGCGATCGCGCACACCATCGCGCGCTCCGGTGACGTCCATCTCAGCGAGCGCGGGCCGCATGGCCTGGGCGCCCTGCTGCGCTACTAGGAGGCGACATGCGGCTCTACCTGATCAGGCACGCAGTCGCGGAGCCCCGCGAGACCTGGACGTCCGACGACTCGTCCCGGCCCCTGACCCGCAAGGGGGTCCGCTCGGCGCAGCGCGTCGCGTCGGCGCTGGGACGCATGGGGCTGGACCCGGGGGTCGTGATAACGAGCCCGTACGTCCGGTGCGCTCAGACCGCGGACATCCTGGCCGAAGCGCTCGGATCACCGGGGCTGGTCGATCACGACGATCGGCTCGAGCCGGGATTCGGCCCGAGAGCGCTCGCCGACGTACTGTCCGGACGCCAAGGCCAGGACGAGGTCGTCCTGGTCGGGCACGAGCCGGACATGAGTGACGTCGTGGCGGCCCTGACCGGAGGATCGCGCGTGGACTTCAAGAAGGGGGCCGTCGCGAGGATCGACCTCTACGCGCTCGATCCGCCCGCCGGCCTGCTGGCCTGGCTCGCTCCCCCGTCAGTGCTGGCGCCCTGAGCCGGTTTCCCTAGCGGCTGCGCCTGCGGACAGGCTTGCGGGCCAGGAGCCGCTCCTGCGCGTCCACGCCCCGGCCCGTCGCCCGGCGCTCGTACCTGCCATCAGGAAGAAGCGCAAGGGCGCGCTGATCGTCGAGCATGTAGGTGTGGAGCACCTCGTCGCGAAGGCGACGGACAACCTCCGGGTCGAGCACCGGAGCCAGCACCTCGACGCGCCTGTCGAGGTTGCGCGTCATAAGGTCCGCCGAGCCGATCAGGCACGCGGGGTCCCCCGCGTTCTCGAAGTACAGGACCCGGGTGTGCTCGAGAAAGCGGCTGACGATGCTGGTGACGCGTATGTTCTCGCTCATCCCTGGCACCCCGGGCCTGAGCGTGCACACCCCGCGGACCAGCAAGTCGATCTCCACTCCGGCCGAGGAAGCCTCGTACAGCAGCTCGATCACCTTGGAGTCGACGACCGCGTTCAGCTTGAGGATCATCTGACCGCCGCGTCCCGCCCGGGCGTGTTCCATCTCCCGGCGGACGAGCGTCTCGAACCCGGGCCTGATGCCGTGGGGAGCGACCAGGAAGCGCCTGAACGACGACTCCTCGGCGTACCCCGTGAGGTAGTTGAAGAGCCGGGAAGCGTCGGCGCCCATGTCGTCGCGGCACGTCAACAGGTCGAAGTCGGTGTACTGCGTCGCCGTCACGACGTTGTAGTTGCCGGTGCCCACATGCAGGTACCGGCGGATGCCGCGACCTTCCCGGCGTACCACCAGCAGCAGCTTGCTGTGGGTCTTCAGCCCCAGGAGGCCGTATACCACGTGCACGCCCTCGCGCTCGAGCGCTCTGGCCCACTCGATGTTCGACTCCTCGTCGAAGCGCGCCTTGAGCTCGACGAGGGCCGTGACCTCCTTGCCTGCCGACGCGGCGGCCATGAGCGCCTCGACGACCGGGGAGTTCCGACCGACCCTGTACAGCGTGCACTTGATGGCCAGCACGTCGGGGTCGTGGGCGGCCTGCCAGAGCATCCTGACGACAGGCTCGAACGACTCATACGGACGGTGGATCATCATGTCGCGCTCGCGGACGAGGGCGAACATGTCGACCGAGCGGATGTCGTCGGTGCCGTCGGGCAGAGCCGGGACGAACGGCGCGGACTTCAGGTCGGGCCGGTCGATCGCCATCAGTTCGAACAGGTCGCTCGCCCGGAGGGGCGGTTCGAGAATGACCACGTCCTCTGGATCGACCTGCAGGTTGTGCATGAGGATGTCCCTGAGGTACGCAGGCATGTCCGGCTCGAGCTGCACGCGCACGACCGACCCGAAGCGTCGGCGGCGCACCCCTTCCTCGATGGTCTCGAGAAGGTCGTCGGCCTCCATCTCCTGGATGGTGAACTCGGCGTCACGGGTGACCGCGAAGCAGTGGGCCTCGACCACCTCATGACCGGGGAACAGGGTCCCTAGGTGAGCGCGGACGATGTCCTCGAGCCATACGAAGTGGTGACCACGGCCGTCGCTCGAGACGCCGCCCGACGGCGCGCACACCTCGACGAGGCGCGGCAGGGACTGTGGGATCTTCACGCGCGCGAAGCGGTCCTCGCCGCCGGGTGTCCTGACCAGGACGGCGAGGTTCAGCGAGAGGTTGGAGATATGCGGAAACGGCCTCCCGGGATCGAAGGCCAGCGGGGTCAGCACAGGAAACGCGGTCCTCTCGAAGTACCCGCCCGCCATCGACCGCTGCGCCTCGTCCAGATCGGAATGGCGGTGCAGGTGCACTCCCGCGGCGGCGAGCTCGGCGCGCAGCGACCGAAATACCTCACGCGCCTGGCACTGCAGTTCGCGTGCCCCCTCCAGGGACGTCGTCAGCTGCTCGGAGGGCGTGAGTCCGTCCGGGGACAGGTCGTCCACGCCCGCGCGGACCTGCTGCTTCAGGCCCGCGATACGGACCATGTAGAACTCCGAGAGGTTCGATGACAGGATGGCGAGGAACTTGATCCGCTCCAGCAGCGGCGTTCGCTCGTCGGTCGCCTGAGCCAAGACGCGCTCCTGGAACCGCAGCAGCGACAACTCGCGGTTGAAGTAGCGCGGGCCTCCGTCGGGCCCGCATGCGGATTGGCCCGGAGCCTCCCTGCCGCCCATGTCACCTCTCCCTCGGGACTCACGACGTCCGGCCTCACATCGGAAGCAGATGGTACCGCTTCTCGCCGCTCCGCGTGCGCGAGGGCGGGCACGACCCGGCTGCCAACGAACCCCGCCCGTCCGTTTGGAAAACACTGAACGTTGGGAACAATCACTCGGGTGACGGGAGGGTCGACGTGGAGACCGTAGACGAGGCGGACCTGACCCGTGTCGCCGACGCCTTCGCGGCGAGGCTAGCCCAGAGCGGGCTTCCCCGCACCACGGGCCGACTCCTCGGGTGGCTGCTGGTGTGCGACCCGCCTTCGCAGTCCACCACCGACCTGGTGGAGGGCTTACGGATCAGCAAAGCCTCTATCACCACCGGCATGCAGTTCCTCGTCGGCACGGGGCTGGTCGAGCGCGTCCACCTCCGCGGCTCGCGGCAGGCCCACTACCGGGCCGACACGAAGAGGTGGGCCGACCTCATGGCGTCCAAGCTCGACGCGATCCGCGCGATGCGGACGTTGGCCGATGAGGGCCTGGCCGCGATGGGGGCCGATTCGGCCAGGGGTACCCGCCTCCGGGATGTGCGTGACCTCTACGGCTACTTCGAGCAGGGCTACGCGGACCTCGTCCGCGGATGGACCGAGATGAAGGAGGAGCGACGATGACCGCACCGGCTATCCAGGCGGAGGGCATCCGGTTCAGCTACGGGAACATCGAGGCGGTCAGGGGTATCGACTTCGAGGTCGCGCCCGGCGAGGTGCTGGGGTTCCTCGGCCCCAACGGCGCCGGGAAGTCCACGACGATCAAGATGCTGACCGGGCAGCTGACGCCCGACGCGGGCACTGCTCGCATCCTCGGTGTGGACGCGCGAGGGGACGTCCCTGAAGTCCAGGCCAGGATCGGCGTCTGCTTCGAGGAGAAGAACCTGTACCTCAACATGTCTGCCAAGGAGAACCTCGACTTCTTCGCGAGCCTGTTCGGGATCAAAGACCCCGACACCGAGGGCGCGCTCCGGCGAGTCGGGCTCCACGACCGGATGAGGGACCGGGTTAGCACCTACTCGAAGGGGATGCGACAGCGGCTGATGGTCGCACGCTCCTTCATCAACTCCCCCGCCGTGCTCTTCCTCGACGAGCCGACCGACGGGCTCGACCCCGTCTCATCCGCGGCCATACGCAGAACGATCAGGGAGGAGGCCCGACGCGGCGCGGCCGTTCTCCTCACCACGCACGACATGTTCGAGGCCGACGAGCTGTCTGACAGGGTGGCGTTCATCAACGACGGCGAGATAGTGGCTATGGACACCGCGGAGAACCTCAAGCTCAAGTACGGGAAGCGCGCCGTGAAGGTGCGCCTCCGTGAGGGCGCGGGGGTCCGCGAGGTCGTCCTGGAGCTGGACGGAGGAGGGTCATCGGCACGACTCGCCGAGCTGGCCTCCTCGCCGGACCTCCTGACGATCCACACCGAGGAGGCGACGCTGGAGGACATCTTCATTCAGCTCACCGGGAGGGGGCTCGAGGGATGAGCGCCCCGGTCTCGCGCGCGGCCGTGGTCGCGGCGCTCCTTCGCAAGGAGCTCAAGGCCTACTCGCGCGACAAGCTATATGTCTTCCTGACGCTGCTGACGCTCATCGCCGTCGTCGTCATGTTCCGCTTCCTCCCCGACTCGGTGGACGAGACGCTGACCTTGGCCGTGTCGCCGCCGCTGGCCACGGTGATCGAAGACGCGAGGGGCGCACTAAGCGCCATGGGAGTCACCCCCGAGCAGCTGGCCGAGTTGGACGAGGCGGACCTCGCGACGGAAGAGGGCCTGGAGCTGGTCGAGTTCGAGGACCCGTCACAGATGTCCGCGGTCATCGAGGGGCGGCTCGAGGCGTGGCGTGGTGCCGACGGAGAGCTGATGCTCAGGGACCTCGACTCCGGCGACCCCAAGCCCGACGGCGCGGACAGGGTCGACGTCTCCGTCGGCATCGCCTTCCCCGAGCGGTTCGTGGCCGACCTCACTGCCAGCCGGAAGGTCTCGGTCAAGATCTACTCCGACGCGGGGGTTCCTGGCGAGATCCGGGACGCGGTGAGGGGCATCGTGCGGGAGGTCGGCTACGGGCTTGCCGGGCGTGGACTCCCCGTGACCGTCCCGGACGAGGAGACCGTGATCCTGGGCGAGGACCGCTCGGGCGACCAGATGACCCTGCGTCAGAAGTTCAGGCCGATGATCATCTTCATGGTGCTGCTGATGGAGACCTTCTCTCTGGTATCGCTGGTTTCGATCGAGGTACTTCAGCGAACCGTCACCGCGGTGCTCGTGACGCCCGCGCGGATCTCGGACTTCCTGGCGGCCAAAGCCATCTTCGGGACTCTCATGGCGTTCGGCCAGGGCCTGCTGGTGGCCCTGCTCGTAGGAGGCTTCAACGCCGACAACTGGTCGCTGATGCTCACCGTCCTGCTGCTGGGCGCGATGATGTTCACCGGCGCGGCGCTCATGATAGGTGCGGCGGGCAAGGACTTCCTCGGCCAGCTGTTCTACGCGATGGGGTTCACGGTGCCGATGATCGTCCCGACCTTCGCGGTGCTCTTCCCGGGCACGGCCGCTCCGTGGGTCAAAGCGATCCCCACCTACCCGATCATAGAGCTGATGGTCAGGACCATGGACTACGGAGCGACCTGGGGAGACTCCTGGTCGTTGCTGTCCTACGCGGCGGCGTGGCTGGCGGTGTTGTTCGCGGGCGGCCTGCTCGTCCTCAGGCGAAAGGTGGCCACCCTATGAGCCCCTATCGCATCCTCAAGGTGCTCCGAAAGGATCTGTCGCTGGGGCCGAGGTCTCCGTTCTTCCTCTACGCCATCGTCCTGCCCTTCGTGCTCACGCTGATCCTTCAGTTCGCGTTCGGCTCGCTGTTCGACCCGCATCCGCGGCTGGGTGTCGTAGACCTCGGCGATTCTCAGATCACCGCCGCGGTCGAGGAGATGGAGTGGATCACGCTCTCCAAGCCCGACTCGGCCGAGCGGCTCAAGGAGATGGTCGAGGCCAACGACCTCGACGCCGGGCTCATCCTGCCTGCGGGCTTCGACGACGCTGTCAGGGCGGGCGACAGGCCCGAGCTGCAGCTGTTCATCGGCGGGGAGAGTTACGCCTCCAACCGCCTCATCCTCAGCGTCACGGCCATCGACCTGATCCGCGAGGTGGAGGGCGGCGAGTCTCCCGTCACCGTGGAGGTCGTCTCCTTCGGCGAAGCGGGACTCCCCATCTCGACAAGGTTGGTGCCGGTCATCGTGTTCTACGCGCTGACGATGGCTGGCATCTTCGTGCCCGGCTCCAGTCTCGTCGAGGAGAAGGAGCGCGGGACGCTCATGGCCATGCTGGTGACCCCTGTGCGCATCGGCGAGGTGCTGACTGCGAAGTGGGTGCTGGGCACCGTGTTCGCGGCCGTGATGTCGGCGGTGACGCTGGCGCTCAACCAAGCGCTCGGCGCCAACTGGCTCGACGTGCTCGTGGTCGTGGCGGTGGCCGGCGCGCTCTCGGCGATGATCGGACTGCTGATAGGCGTCTTCTCGAAGGACTCGGCGGTGTTGTTCGGAGTAGTCAAGGGGCTGGGCATCTTCCTGTTCGCCCCGGCGCTGTTCTACATCTTCCCTGACTGGCCCCAGTGGATCGCTCGCCTGTTCCCGCTCTACTGGATCATCGAGCCGATCTGGCGGGTGTCGGTGATGGGCGGCGCGCTGTCCGAGGTCTGGACCGAGCTCGCGGTGGCGCTCGCCATCACCGTCGGGCTCGTGCCGGTGGTGGCGCTTCTCGCAAGAAGAACACGGGCGCAGATGGCCGCCGCCTGACCGCAGATCCGCAGGGGTGGCCGAGCGGGCCGGCGACCGGCCCTCAGCCGCCCGCGGCGGAGATCCCCAGAGCCATGCCGCCGAAGTAGGGCACCAGCCAGACGGCCCAGACGGCGAGGCTGTAGCGGTGGAATGTGCTTCGCGACCTATCGCTGCCCCTCCGCACCACCCATGTCGCCCACACGGTGTGCGCCAGCATCAGCCAGATTGCGAGCTGTCCGGTGATGGTGTGGGGGTCGCTCCAGTCAAGGGGGCCGGGCGACAGCAGGCTCATCGCATAGGTGCCGGAGGCGTCGAAGACCATCCCCGACCAGAACAGCGCCAGGTGCCAACCGTGCAACATGCGCTGGGCTCGCTCAGCGAACACCGCGACCGTGTAGAGAAGAAGCGCGAGCGTGATCAGCGCCGATGAGGCGACCTGCTCGAACGACACCGCGGGCCCTCCGTCCGTCGAGGCACCGAGTGACGCGCTCACGCCGTCGGCGCCGCTCCCTCTCGGCGATGATAGCGCTCCACGCTGGCGCCGGTGGCGCCGCTGGTCATGCGATACGATGGACGCGAGGAGCCGGCTGGCGCCCCAGAGCGCGCGGACCGAGGAGGGGCCCATGACCCTTGGACGGACGGTCGAGGTCGCAGGGATGCCCGCTTGCCGGATCCTCCCCGGCTCGGGTCCCGTGGTCGCCGCGGCGGTCCACGCCGGCAGTGCTGTCCGCGAAGACCTGAGGGGGGAGATGATGCTCCCGGCACAGGACCGGTTGCGCGAGGAGGACCCCCACACCTGGCGCTTCGTGCCTGACGGAATCGCGGCCGTCGTCGGGGAACGCAGCCGGTTCGAGGTCGACCTCAACCGTCCGCGCGAGCGTGCCGTGTACCTGAGTCCCGAGGACGCATGGGGACTCGATGTCTGGGCGCGACCTCCCGGCGAGGATGTGGTCAGGGGGTCGCTCGAGGTCTACGACGCCTTCTACGCCGAACTCCGGGCGCTGCTGGACGAGAGGGCCGCACACGGCCCCTTCGTGCTGCTGGACCTCCACAGCTACAACCACCGCCGGTCGGGGGCACTCGCGCCGCCTGACGACCCGGCGGCCAATCCCGAGGTGAACCTGGGGACCGGCACGCTGGACGCGGTGCGCTGGCGCAGGGTCGCCGAGGCGTTCGTGTCCGCGATGGCCGAGCGAGGCCACGACGTTCGCGAGAACGTGCGGTTCCGCGGGGGTGCCGTCTCCGCATGGGTCAACGCCGAGTACGCGGGACGCGGGTGCGCTCTGGCGGTGGAGTTCAAGAAGACCTTCATGGACGAGTGGACCGGCGCCGTAGACGACGGGGCGGTCGAAGCGATACGCGAGTCGCTGGGGTCGACCGTGCCACGCCTCGTGGCCGCGCTCGCCAGGATCCGGCCATGAGCAGGCCCTCGCGCCTGACCGAGGTGATGACCGAGAAGATCGGCGGCCGCCTGCGTGAAGAGACATACCGGGCCCTCGTCGATCGCGGGTTCCCCAGCCGCGCCGCCTTCACGATCACTGTGCGGGTGCATCGCGGAGGGGGGCTGGCCAAGGACGCCATGCAACTGCGAGGATTGTCTAGACTGCTCGAGTACCTCTCAGGCGGCGGCGCCTTCGACAGGCTGTTCGTAGGGAAGTACGCTTTCGTGCATGCACCGGTCGTCGAAGAGCTGCTCCTGCGCGGCGTGCTTCGCGAACCGGATGTTCTGCCGCTGTACCTTTCGCGACCGGATGTCGAGAGAAGGCTCTCGGCGTTGCAGGCCGGGATGGGACCGATGGACCTCGTGAGGGGATGACACGCGGATGAAGATTGGCTTCTTGGTCAACAGCGTCGAAGGCGAGCTGCCTGGGTACACCACCACCCGGCTGGCGATGACCGCCATCAACCGGGGGCACGAGGCATGGGTGATCGATCCCGGGTCGTTCGCCTACGATCCCGACGAGAAGATCCGGGCGCGCGCGACCCACGCCCCCAAGGCCAACTACAAGAACGGTGCGACGTACCTCACGGGCCTGAGGAGCGCCAAGGCCAGGACACGGCGGATCACCGTCGACGACCTTGACGTCCTGATGCTGCGAAACGATCCGGCGCAGGACGCCGACAGGGCTTGGGCACAGCATGCGGGCATCGATTTCGGCCGCGTGGCCATGCGCAACGGCGTCATCGTCCTGAACGATCCCAACGGCCTCGCGCGCGCGATGAACAAGATGTACCTTCAGATGTTCCCCGAGGAAGTGCGCCCCCGGACCTTGGTGACCAGAGACCGCGACGAGATCCGCGAGTTCGTCAAGGAGGAGGGCGGCCGTGCCGTCATCAAACCCCTCCAAGGTTCGGGAGGCAAGGGCGTCTTCCTGGTAGATCATGCCTCCAGCAGGAACCTCAACCAGATGGTCGACGCGCTCACGCGGGACGGCTATGTGATCGTGCAGGAGTACCTGGAGAAGGCCGAGCAGGGCGACGTGCGCCTGTTCGTGATGAACGGCCAGCCCCTTCGCTACAAGGGGAGGTACGCGGCGTTCAAACGGATCGGGGCGGCGGGCGATATCCGCAGCAACGTCCATGCTGGCGGCACCATCGCGCAGGCGAACATCAGCGATGAGCACCTGCACGTGGCGGAGTTCGTGCGCCCGAAGCTGGTCGCGGACGGCATGTTCTTCGTCGGGCTGGACATAGTCGGCGGCAAACTCATGGAGGTCAACGTCTTCTCCCCCGGGGGCCTGGGGAGCGCCCAGAAGTTCGAGAAGGTCAACTTCTCACACGCGGTGGTCGACGCGCTGGAGCGCAAGGTGGACTACGTGACCTTCTACCGCAGGCACTTCAGCAACGTCCAGATGGCCACGTTGTAGCGCCGGCCGGGCCGGTCGCACTCCCTCGCGGCGGCCCTGAAGTCAGGGCTTGGGGGGTGCGGGGTACGGGTAGCCGCCGGGAGGCCCGACCGACACCCATACGTCGACTGAGGTCCCCAGCGGTTCGTAACTCTCGGGCGCCGGCTCCTGATGATAGATCAGACCGGCCGCGACGTCGGTGGTCGAGGGCCCGTAGCTGGCAGAGCCGAGCGCGTAGCCTGCGGCGCTGAGCAGGGAGCGTGCCTCCTCCAGCGTCATCCCGAAGACCTGCGGCACCCTCGGGCCGGGGGACGCCGTCCGCGGCGCCCACGCGGTCCCGCGCGGGCCCCCGGAAGAACCGCGGCCCCAGGGGATGTCCTCGTCGGCCAGGGTTCGCACGCCATCCGAAGAACTGTCGGCCTCTGCCCCGGGCACGGCCCCGACCTGGATGTCGACGCCCGAGCCCAGCAGCTTGCGGACCCCGCCGAACGGATCCTGGTCGACGACCGTCCCCGCCTCCTGGGGGGTCGCTGTCACGGTAGTGACATCACCCACGACAAAACCGGCCTTCACAATGGTGGCCTTCGCCCTGTCGCGCGACAGCCCGACGACGTCCGGGACGATGGCCGTGCGGTTCAGGTACCACCACACGACGACGAGCAGCAGGAGCACAAGGAGGGTGGCCGCCAGCAGTCCCCTGCGACGGTCGATCCCCCGCTCCCCGCCGGACCCTGCGACGAGCTCGTGTGCGGTGTCGTCCACGCCGAGCATCCTTTCGTCCCATGAAGCAAGGTACCAGACCGCGGACCTCGCCGACAGCGCCTGCTCCCCTCCCGCGCTCAGTACCTCGCCGGCACGAAGGTCTGCGAGTCGATCGGCGGCCTGATATAGCCCTTGCTCGCCGGCTTCCGCGCCGGAAGGGGGTAGGGATCGCGGTGGATTGGCTCGAAGGGCACGACCGAAAGAAGGTGTGCGATGCAGTTCAGGCGCGCCTTCTCCTTGTCGTCCCCGTCCACGACCCACCAGGGGGAGTCCTTGGTGTCGGTGTACCTGAGCATCTCGTCCTTCGCCCGGGAGTACTCCTCCCACCGGTCACGGCCCTCCAGGTCCATCTCGGAGATCTTCCAGTACTTGGTCGGATCGTCCACGCGAGCCTGGAACCTGCGATCCTGCTCCTCGTCAGAAACGGAGAACCAGTACTTCACCAGCACGATCCCCGAGCGGATGAGCATCCGCTCGAACTCCGGGCAGTCGCGGTAGAACTCCTGGACCTGCTCAGGGGTGCAGAACCCCATGACCCGGTCGACCCCGGCGCGGTTGTACCAGGAGCGGTCGAACACCACGATCTCACCGGCTGCGGGAAGATGCGCCACGTAGCGCTGGAAGAACCACTGTGTGGCCTCGCGCTCGGTGGGCGCGGGGAGAGCGACGACTCGGGCCACACGCGGATTGAGCGGCTCGGTGATCCTCTTGATGACACCGCCCTTGCCGGCGGCGTCCCTGCCCTCGAACAGCACCACGACCTTGTGGCCTTTGGCGCGCACCCACTCCTGGAGGCGCACCAGCTCCGTCTGGAGCCTCTTGAGCTCCGCCTCGTAAAACGACTTCCTCAGCCGCCCGTCGGGCCTGTACCGCTCGCCGGGCGGCACCTCGTGTTCGGGCTCGCCGGGCCTCTTCATTCGCTTCCCCATCGCCATCGCTCCTCGGCGCCTCGGACAGGACCCTCCTGCGGATATCCTAGCCGACGGCGAGGGGGTGCGGTCGCGGGCTGATCACGCCTCACCCGACGGGTCACCCGGCCCGGCGGTCGGCCTTGTCAGTATGTAGATCGTGACCCCGCCTGCCACGAGCGCGAGGAACGCCGGGGCACCGATCCTCACTGTCGCGCTCCGGGCGCCAAGTGCGCTCAGTAGCGACGACACCGCGATCGCCGCCCAGAGCGCTGCCACAGACCGCCTCTTCGCGCTGGCGGAGATCCCGCCGCCGTAGACGAAGCCCTCCATGTAGGGCCCTAGGCGCGGGTGTCTCACGAGCCAGCCGTGCAGCCGGCCCGACGATCGCGCGAAGCAGGCGGCGGCCAGCAGCAGGAAGGGCGTCGTAGGCAGCACCGGGAGCAGCGCGCCGGCGACTCCGAGCGCGAGCGAGAGGCAGCCCAGACTCACCAGAGCGATGCGGAGGACCTTCGACATATGTTCGCGCCCTTCGCCGGCCCCTTGCAGGATGACCCGCCCTCACTTCCGCTCACACTCGCACGCCCTTCCCCGTAGCGGTACGATGCCACCGATGGACCGAAGGACCCCCACAGTGGCGCGCGCCTCAGCTCTGCGTCTCATTGTGACGCTCGGGGCGGCCTTGGCGTTGGCGCTCTCGGCCGCAAGCACCGCAGCGGCGCAGTCCCATCCCCTGCGCATCGGCGTCTACGACAACCCCCCTCTGTCCAAAGTCGAGAACGGCCAGGTGGCCGGGGGCCTGTTCGTCGAGCTGTTCGAGCAGGTGGCGGAGGCCGAAGGGTGGGAGTACGAGTGGGTCACGCTCGACTTTGGCGAGGGGATGGCGCTGGTCGAGAAGGGGGACCTGGACGCGCTCCTCGTGGTGGCCGTGACCGAGGAGCGGCGCGAGCAGTTCGACTTCACCAAGTCCTCCATCTGGGCCAACTGGGGGGTCGTCGCCGTCCGCGACGGTTCGCCGATCCGCAGTCTGGCGCAGCTGAAGGGGAAGAAGATCGCGGTTCTGGAGGAGGACACCTACTACTCGGGGTCCCAGGGGGTGCGCGATCTGCTGGAGGGCCTCGGCATCGAGGCGAACTACCTCTTCCTCCCCGATTACGAAGCGGCCCTTGACGCCCTCGACGACCGCGCCGTGGACGCCGCGGTCGTCAGCCGGGTGGCCCACAGGATGCACCGCGGTGAATCCGGTCTGACGCAGCTGGCGGTGGTCAAGCCGGTGCAGCTGGGCATCGCCTTCCCGCGATCCGCTCACTCGCTCAGGCTGGCCTCCGCGATCGACGCGCACATCCCGGGGCTGATCGCCGACCCCGCGGGCGCGTACAACCGGACGCTGCGCGAGCTGTTCGAGGCGCCTGAGCCGGCGGTCCAGCAGCGCATCCCCACCTGGGCGCTCTGGGCGCTGGCGGCGCTGGCGGCAGGGGTCGGGGGTCTCGCGGCCGTGGCTTGGGGGCTGCGGCGGGTGGTGCGCCTGCGGACGCAGGACCTGCGCCGAGCCCTCGACAGGATGGAGACCCTGTTCGCCGCGAACCCCGACATGCAGTTCGTCCTGGACGCCGAGGGCCGCATGCTGCGGTTCGAGCCGTCGCCCGAGCTCGCGCCGTACGTGCCGCCCGAGGAGTTCCTCGGCAAGACGGTCTCCGAGGTGCTCCCTCCCGAGGCGTCGTCGATCATCGTGCCCGCGCTCGCTCGAGCGCTCGACTACGCAGGCACGCCGGTACGCTGCAGTTACGCCCTGCCCGGCGCGGACGGGGCTCCTCGTCACTACGACTGCCACATGGCGGCCACAACCCGCGGCGAGATCCTCGCGATCGTGCACGACTCCACCGAAGTGCACGAGCTTCTGGCGGAGCTTCAGCGGGAGCGCGACAACCTGGAGGCGGAGGTGGAGGCCAGGACGGTCGAGCTGCGCTCCGCCGCGACGGAGCTGCGGCACGCGTCCGCCGCCAAGTCCCGGTTCCTTTCGCACGTGAGCCACGAGCTGAGGACCCCCCTCAACTCCATAGTGGGATTCACCGAAACGCTGCTGGCTGGCATGGCCGGCCCGCTCAACGAGGAGCAAACCCGGCAGCTTGAGATGGTCCGGCGCTCCGGCTCTCACCTGGTCGACCTGGTCAATGAGATCCTCGACCTGTCCCGCATCGAATCGGGACGCACCCATGTGGATCCGTCGGAGTTCACGACATCGGACGTGCTGGCGGATGTGACCGCGGCGATGGGAAGCGCCGCTTCGAGCAGGGGGCTGGAGTTCAGGCTGGACGACTGCGACACCGTCACCCTGCACACCGACAGGCGCATGCTCCGGCAGATACTGCTCAACCTCACGGTCAACGCGGTCAAGTTCACCAGCGAGGGCGGTGTCTCGGTGGAGTGTAGGGAGGACCGGGACCGCGTGCGCTTCCACGTCCTTGACACCGGTCCGGGCATCCCCGAATCCGCGCGTGCCTCTATCTTCGACCCCTTCACCCGCGTGGGCACAGACGAGGAGGCCGTGCCGGGCGGGTTCGGTCTCGGGTTGTCGATCAGCGCCGGGCTGGCTGAGACTCTGGGCGGGAGGCTGGAGCTGGTCTCCAGCTCCGGGAGGGGGAGCGAGTTCGTTCTCGAGATACCGAAGAGGTTCCCAGAGTCCTGACGGAGGCTGTCCTGAGGAAGCTTCGCACACCGCCCGCACTTGTGGCATGCTACGCGCTCAAACCCCCGACCACGGGCCGCGCGCTCCCGACGGAAGGACCAACCGATGCCTCGCATGCACCCGAGAGTCGTGATCCTGTCGGTGATCGCGGCGGTGATCGTCCTGGTAGTCATCCCGGTCCTGCTCGAGGACCAGCCCGGGGCGGTCCGCAGCGAAGCAGGCTCCGTGACCAAGACGTTCTCCGCCACCGAGGCCGACAGCGAGGCGGTCTATCCCGTCTTGCTGACGGAGGGCTCCGACGCGGCGCAGGAGGCGACCCGCATCTTCGACGCGCTGTCGGGCGTGCAGGGCGTGGTCAGCGCATCGATCGACGTGTCCACCCTGGACCTCACCGTGAAGTACGCGTCCCAGCAGGCGGACAACGCCGTCATCCGGGCCAGCCTTCTCGCCTCGGGCTACCTGAAGCCCACGGCGGAAGACGCCGAACCGGCGGTGCTGGACGCCAGCGGCAAGGTCCAGCGGATCGCGGTGAAGGACGAGCACGGCTTCTCGCCCTCCTATATCCGCGCGAAGGCCGGCGTGCCCCTCGAGATCGAGTACGGGCCCGGGACAGCGTGCCGCGTGGGAGTCAAGTTCCCCGAGTTGGGCGTCGAAGCCGACATCTCCAAGGGCGGGCTCGTCAAGCTCCCTGCGATGAAGCCCGGCACCTACACCATCCTGTGCAGCGGGGACGCGACCGAGGGGGCCGTCTTCGTCGAGTGACCCCCGCCGCGGGCGGACCCGCCCGCCTTCGCCGGGCGGGTTCTGGCGACGCACCCCGCCGAATCGCTATGATGTCCGCGGGCTGACGCCGGGCGGATCGGAGTGACAGTGGCCGGGTTCGACGCGCTCCAGCTGGCAGCGGCGGCGCTGCTTGCGGCGAGGCTCGCGGGGCTGCTCGCATTCATTGCCATGACGGTCAGCCCGGGGGGGCGCCGTCATGTCCCGCTGCTCTTGGGCTGGGGCGTCTACACCGCGTCGCCGGTCGCCGCGCTGACCTTAGGGGCGACGAATCCGTGGTTTCCCGCGCTGGCCGCGGCGGGCACGATCGGTGTCGCTATCGCGGCGCTCTCCGCCTTCGACCTGCTGACGACGGGCCGAGCGGCCGGCCTGATCGGGCTGACCCTCACCGTGAGCGGCGCCGTCGCGATCGCGGCGCCCGGGGCCCTCGGGGCGCTCACGGTGGCGACCCAGGCAGCGGCGGTCCTTTCCCTCGCCGTGGCGGCCGTGGCATTCGGCTCAAGGCTCCGGGCGCGAACGCCCCGAGGGTATCGGATGCTCGTCCTGCTGGCGCTGCTCCACGGCGCCTTCCTGTTCGCGCTGCTGCTCGCGCGTCAGCCGCCGAACGCCCTCTCGCTGGTCGGGACGGTCGGCCTGAACGTACTGGCCATCGCGTTCTTCCTGCGCCTGGAGGAGGACTTCGCGTTGGCGGCCATGCGGCGGGCGGAAGGCCTGGCCGGGGCGATCATCGAGAGCGTCCCGCAGCGCCTCTTCTTCAAGGACCTGGACGGCGCCTACGGTATCGCCAACCAGCTGTTCGCAAGGGACCTCGGAGTCACCCCGGACTCCCTTGTCGGCAAGAAGTACCCGGCGCTTGCCCTGCGCGGCCTCGCGAGCTCACTGGAGGACTTCGACGCGCGGGACTGCGGCGCGGAGGGCACGTTGCGCTACGACGTCACCGTCACTGAGGCCGACGAGCACCAGGTGGTGCAGGTGACGAAGTCGCGGGTCAGGGCGGACGGCGAGGTAATCGGGTTCGTCGGCATGTACGAGGACGTCACCTACGACAGAATGGCAGAAGGCCTCCTGCGAGAGAGCGAGTCCCGCTTCCGCACGACGTTCGAGACCGCCGGAGCGGGCATCTCGCATGTCTCGCTCGACGGGACCGTCCTGCGAGCGAACCGCAAGCTCGCCGCGATGCTCGGATACGAGGTCTCCGAGCTGGTGGGGGGACCGGTGTCGAAGTACGTCCACCCCCGGCACGCGAGGGAGGACCTGGGCCTGACTGGTCGACTGCTCTCCGGCGAACTCAGGGACTTCAGTGGCGAGCGACTCTTCATCCGGAAGGACGGCTCCTCCCTGTGGGTTCTTCTGTGCGTGGCCCTGGCCCGCGACGTCGCCGGAGCGCCCGCCTACTTCGTCAGGGTGACGGAGGACGTCACGGAGCTCAAGGCGGCCCGCGACGACCTCGCCAGGAGCAAGGATCTCCTGGAGGTGAGGGTCGAGCAGCGGACGAGGGAGCTTCAGGACGCCGTCGAGGAGGCCCAGTCGCTGTCGGAGGAGCTGGCCGCCACCAACGAGGAGCTGACCTCCGCCAACGAGAATCTGACGGTGGCGAACCAGCAGCTGGAAGAGGCGACACGGGTGAAGAGCGCCTTCATGGCCTCGGTCAGTCACGAGCTGAGAACCCCGCTGAACTCCATCATCGGGTTCTCCAAGATCCTCCTGGACGGATTGGCGGGGCCACTCAACGACGAGCAATCCAAGCAGATGTCCATGGTGCAAAACGCGGCGGTCAGGCAGCTGGAGCTTGTGGACACGCTGCTCGACCTCGAGAAGATCGAGGCGGGCGCCCTTCGGCCTGAGCCGGTCGAGTTCGACCTTGCTGAGACGGTGCGCGAGGTTGGCGACCTCCTCGCCGGGCAGGCCGCCGACAAGGGGCTGACCTTGACCGTGGAGACCGGGGCCGGGCCCCGCATGGTATGCACGGACCGCCGCTTCGTCTGGGAGATCGTGCTGAACCTCGCAGCCAACGCAGTGAAGTACACCGACGCGGGTCGCGTCGACATCGCGCTGCCGTCGCCGAGCGTGCCGGGATGGTTCGCGGTGCGCGTCAGGGACACCGGATGCGGCCTGGACAGTGACGAGATCGCCCGCATCTTCGACCCCTTCTTCCAGGCGGGCGAGGGCGGCAGGAGGCGGTTGCGGGACAGCATCGGCCTGGGACTCGCCATCGCCTCAGGGCTCGCGGAGGTGATCGGCGGGCGAATCGAGGTCCACAGCGAGCCGAAAGCGGGAGCCACCTTCACGCTGTTCGCCCCGGCTGAGTGCCCGTCCGCCGACTAGCCTCGCGGGTGGGCTACTCCTTTTCGTAGGGCTTGCCGATGGCGGAGGGCGCGATCGCGCGGCCCATCACGCCCGCGAGCACGACCACCGTCAGCACGTAGGGGACCATCGCGAAGATCTGCGGCGGGATGTGGACGACCTCGCGCAGTATCTGCAGCTTGATCTGGAGCGCGTCGCCGAAGCCGAACAGGAGCGAGGCGAGGTAGCTGCCAACGGGCGTCCAGCGGCCGAAGATGTTGGCCGCAAGGGCGATGAAACCCCGTCCGCTGGTCATCCCCTCGGTGAACGACCCCACCTGCTCAAGCACGAGGTTCGCTCCCGCGAGGCCCGCGAGGGCGCCCGAGAGCATGACCGCGACGTACCTCCCGCGCGCGACGCTCACGCCCACGGTGTCCGCGGCCCTTGGGTGCTCGCCCAGCGCGCGCAGCCTCAACCCCCACCGGGTGCGGTACATGGCCCACTGCGCCGCCACCGCGGTGGCCACGGCGATGTACACCAGCGGGGTGTGGGACAGGAAGATCGTGTACACCCAGCGCCACACCTCGCCCAAGGCCCCTTGGGTGGGGCCGAAGAAGGGGAACACCGGCGCAAGCGTGCGCGCGGCGTCGGTGGTGCCCGGATGGCCGTAGATAACCTCCATCAGGAAGCCGGTCAACCCCAGCGCCAGTATGTTGATCGCTGTCCCGACCACGACCTGGTCGGCACGAAGGTTTATGGAGGCGAACGCGTGGACCACCGAGAAGACGGTCCCGACGAGTACGGCCGCGAGCAGTCCGAGCCAGGGGCTCCCGGTCGCCAGCGCGGTCACGGCGCCGGCGAACGCCGCGGCGAGCATGAGGCCCTCGAGCGCGATGTTGACCACGCCGGATCGCTCGCAGATGGTCCCGCCGATGGCGGCCAGCGCCAGCGGGGTCGCCATCCTCAGGGTGGAGGCGAACAGGTCCGGGGTCAGGATGTCACCCAGCACCGGCCGTCACCTCCTTCTGCCGCCTCTTGACGAACCACGTGACCAGCGCCTCGGCGGCCACGACGAAGATGACGATGGCCTGGATGATGAAGATGACCTTATGCGGGACGTCGGCCTCGAGCTGCATCGTGCCCGCGCCGGCCGACAGGGCCCCGAACAGTATCGCGGCAGCGATGACACCCAAGGGGTGGTTCTTCGCAAGAAGGGCTACCGCGATCCCGGTGAAGCCGTAGCCGGTGGAGAACTGGTCGAACAGGCGATGATGCACGCCGATGACCTCGGACACACCCGCCAGCGCCGCGAAGGCGCCGGCGATGCACAGCGCGCGCACCGTCGTCCAGGGCACCGATATCCCGGCGTTCTCGGACGCAGAGGGGTTGAACCCCACCGCGCGGACCTCGTATCCCAGCGTCGTGTACTTGAGCGCCCACCACGCGACGATGGCGAGCGCGACCGCGAGCGCGAAACCGAAGTGCGCGCGGCTTGGCGGCAGGAACGTCAGCACCTCGTGGAAGCGCGGCAGCATCGACTCGGGCGGGATGGCGTCGGTCTGCGGTATCTGGCCAGGCGCCTTGAGCGGGCCCGCTATCAGGGCGGAGACGAAGAAGCGGCCGATGTAGGTGAACATCATCGTGGTGATGACCTCGTGGGCGCCCACCTTGGCCTTGAGTATGGCAGGGACGAACGCCCAGGCCGCTCCTGCGAACGCGCCGGCGACGAGGATGGCCGGGAGGTTCACGTACCAGGGGAGACCGGCCAGCGCGACCCCCACCCATGCCGCGGCCAGCCCGCCGAGGAACAGCTGCCCCTCGGCGCCGATGTTGAACAGGCCCGCCCGGAACGCCCACGCAACCGACAGGCCGGCGAAGAGCAGCGGGGTGGCTCGCAGAAGGGTCTCGCCGATCTGGCGTGGACCTCCGAACGCCCCCTTGAACAGCGCGGCGAACGCCGCCACCGGGTCGTAGCCGCTCGCCGCGATGATCACCGACCCGATCGCCACCGCGACCAGCACTGACGCGACGGGGACGCCTCCAGTGCGTGCGGCGGTCATCCACCACTTGGCCTGAGTAGCCGCGCCGGGCCCGCTCATCGCGAACCGCCGCCGCTCGTCGGCGCCGCGCCGCCGGCGTCTCCCCCGGCGCCGGTCATGTACAGCCCGAGGGTCTGCTCGTCGGCCTCCCCGGCGGCGAACTCCTTGACGACCCTGCCCTCATACAGCACCAGGATCCGGTCGCCGAGCGCGAGCACCTCCTCGAGCTCGAAACTCACCAGGAGGACCGCCTTGCCAGCATCCCGCTCGGCGATGACGCGGCGATGCACGAATTCGATGGCGCCCACGTCCAGCCCTCGTGTCGGCTGGGCCGCGACGAGGAGCTCAGGATCCCGGCCGAGCTCCCTGGCGAGCACCAGCTTCTGCTGGTTGCCACCCGAGAGGTTGCCCGCCGCGATACGCTCGGACGGTGTCCGGACGTCGTACTCCTTGATGCGCTCGCGGGCCACCCTGCCGATGGCCTCGGTATCGAGCACGCCCAACCTCGCGTAAGGTGGGCCGGTGTGGTCGCCCAGCACCACGTTCTCCGCGAGGTCGAACTCGAGGACGAGCCCGCGGCGGTGCCGGTCCTCGGGGACGTGGCTGACGCCAGCGGCGATGGAATCGCGTGGCGGAGCGTTGGTCATGTCCCGCCCTCCGATCATGACGCGCCCGGAGGACGGCCGCCTGAGCCCGACGATGGCCTCGACCAGCTCGCGCTGGCCGTTGCCGTCCACGCCCGCGACGGCCACGACCTCGCCCCCGCGGACCTCCATAGACAGACCCCTGACCGCCTCGAGTCCGCGATCGCCGCGCACCCGCAACTCCTCCACTCGCAGCACGACGTCCGCCGGGGAGGCCTTGGCCTTCTCGACGGTGAGCGAGACGTCGCGGCCCACCATCATCTTGGCGAGTCCCAGGCGGTCCACCTCGGACGGAGTGGTCTGGCCGACAAGGTGGCCGTCCCGCATGACCGCGATGCGGTCCGCGACGGCGAGCACCTCCTCGAGTTTGTGCGTGATGAACACCACCGCCAGACCCTCGGCGACCAGGGAGCGCACCACCCCGAAGAGCTCGCGCACCTCCTGCGGGGTGAGGACGGCTGTGGGTTCGTCCAGGATCAGGATGCGGGCGCCCTGATAAAGCGCCTTGAGGATCTCGACCCGCTGCTGCATCCCGACCGAAAGGTCCTCGATGCGAGCGTCCGGGTCGATCCTCAGGCGGTAACGCTCCGAGATAGCCTGGACCGCGGCCCTCGCACCGGCCAGGTCGATCACACCGCCCCTGCCGGGCTCGCGACCCAGGATGATGTTCTCGGTGACGGTCAAAGGCTCCACCAGCATGAAGTGCTGGTGGACCATCCCGATCCCAAGGTCGATGGCGTGTCGCGGAGCCCTGATGCGCGCACGAGCGCCGTCCACGAGCACCTCGCCGGCGTCGGCCGAGAGGAGACCGTAGACCACGTTCATCAGCGTCGACTTGCCCGCTCCGTTCTCACCCAGGAGCGCGAGGATCTCTCCGGAGCGCAACTTGAGCGAGACGTCGTCGTTCGCAACCACCCCGGGGAAGACCTTGCGGATGCCTCGCAGCTCCAGCACGGGCGCCGCGAGGTCGCCGCCCGAAGCGAAGGGGCGGCCGTCGCCGACCGCCCCCCGCTCTTCGGATACCCTACGCGTCACGTCTCTACTTCGCGCGCGTCGCGGAAACCACGACCGTCCCCGCCTTGATGTCCGCCGTGGCCTTGGCCACCGCGTCCTTGATGGCCTGCGGCACCTTGCTCTCGAAGTCGTGCCACGGTGCGAGACCAACGCCGTCCTCGGCCAGACCGTAGGTCTTGAGCGTCCCGCCGGGGAAACTGCCCTCGACCGCGAGACGGACGATGTCGTAGACAGCGTTGTCCACGCGCTTGACGGCCGAGGTCAGCATGACGTCGCCGGAGCCCGGCACCGTCTCGTACTGGTCGGCGTCGACGCCGATGAACAGCGCGCCCTTCTCCTGGCACGCCTTGATCGAGCCCAGGCCGGTCTGGCCGGCGGCGGCGAAGACGACGTCCGCACCCTGGTCGATCATGGACAGGGCGAGTTCCTTGCCCTTGGCCTGGTCATCGAACTTGTTGGCGTACAGGATGATGACCTTGGCGTCGGGGTTGACGGCCTTGACGCCCTCGACGAACCCGACCTCGAAGCGCTCCACCGGCGGGATGTCCATTCCGCCGACGAACCCGACCACGTTCTTGTCGTTGATGCGGGAGTCGAGCGTCTTGTCCTTGGTCGCCAGCCCCGCCACGACACCTGCGAGGTAAGCGGCCTCCTGCTCCTTGAACAGGATGCCCGCCACGTTCGCCGGCACCGGGTCGAAGAACTGGTCGATGCCGCCGAAGCCGACGTCAGCGTAGGTCGGCGCGACCTTGCCCACGACGTCCTGCATCAGGAACCCGACGGCGAATATCGGGTTGAACCCGGCGTTGACCAGCTGGTCGATGTTGGACTCGTAGTCGGTCGGGTCCTTCGACTCGATGACCTCGATCTCGACGCCGAAGTCGGCCTTGGCCCTTTCGAGGCCGGCGTACGACAGGTCGTTGAACGACTTGTCGCCAAGGCCGCCGATGTCAGTGACCATCGCCGCCTTCACGTCGCTCTTCTTGGGCTCCTCTACGGGCTTCTCAGCCTCCTTGGGCGCGCAGCCGGCCCCGAAGGGCAGCGCCAGCGCGACCACGAGGAGCGCGACCAACAGTGCAGTCACCCTACGGTCCACGCGATCATCCTCCTATTCATGGAAGAGCGTTTCCGATGCACCATGAATGTACCGCATCCGACGCCGCACTTCACCTGCCGTTTGCGGGTTGAGCGCGTTCAGGGACCCTGGCGCTCCAGAAGACGGGCGAGGGCCTCGCTGAACCGCTCGCGATCGTCCTCGTCGAAGACCCTGGGGCCCCCTGTTCTGCCCCCGGAGCGCCTGTGCTTCGCCTCGGCATGCCTGACTTCGAGCTCGATGTCGATGGTCTCCCTGGAGAAGACCCGGCCACGCACGCTCAGGGCGCTGGCCCCGCGACCCAACGCCATGGCCGCGAGCCCGATGTCCTGGGTCACCACGACGTCCTGCGGCTGCAGGCGCTCGACGATCGCGAAGTCCGCGGCGTCGCGACCGCTGGAGACGGCGACCGCCTCGACCCCGGACCTGCCGGTGAACCGCGCAAGGTTCTGCGTCGTGTTGCCTACCAGGACCACGCCGGCGCCGCGCGAACGGGCCACCGAGATCGCCTCTCGCGTCACCGGGCATGCGTCGGCGTCGACAAAGACGGTGGTCCCGCGAAGGCTCCTGTCCGCAGCGCACATGCACCGAGTCTAGCATCGCGGCAGGAACTCCCATCTGCGCGCCAGTATGGATATACTCACTGCACGGGCGGGGACGACCCGTCATCCGCCTCGGCACTTGGGGAGGTCGTGGAGGAGCTCTCGGGCGACGGCGCCGAGGCGCTGACGATGGGCCGCGTCAGGCGCTGGTCCTGGGTCGGGCTGCCCTTGCTGGGGCTTGTGTTCCTCTCCGCTGGCCGCAGCCCGCTCCCGTTTGACGCGAGCACCCTCATCGAGCGCTCCGCGTATGCGCTGCCCGTGGCGCTGACCGTGGTCCTCGGCCTGGTGGCCGCTTCCCGCTCGGGGGATGTCGAACGCAGGTTCTGGCGGTTCCTCGCGCTGGCCAACGCCGCACTCCTGGCCTGCGAGATCCTGCTTGTGTGGTGGCTACTGGCGCTGGATCCCAACGGGCCCCCTCGAATCTCCTGGCCGTTCCAGTCCCTGCACCTGGTCGCGGTCATCTCGCTCGCGGGGGTGCTGTGGTCCATGTCGCGGCTGACGATCGCTGCGGCCACGACCAGGGCGCGATACCTGCTGGACGTGGGCGCGCTCTCGCTGTTGGCGTACGCGGCCGCGCTCACCCTGCACGTCAGGCCGCTCATGGAACCCGCCGGAGCGCCGATGTCGCACGTCTTGGCCGGGGCCGGCTACCCGGTGGCCGGGTCGCTGATGCTCGCTGGCGCCGTGGCGAACGTCGCGGGGCTCAAGCTCGCGAAGTGGCGCTCGTGGGAACGGCTGGTGGTCGTGTCGCTGACCGTCTACGTCGTCGGGATGCTCCTGTGGCCGTCATGGTACGCGGGAGCGCAGCAGACCTCTCGCACCGATGAACGCGGGCTGCTCGACCTCGTCCAGCTCACGGGGCACTACCTTCTGATGATGGCGGCCGTCTACCGAGTCACCGAGGGCAGAGGGCTGGTCCGCAGGCCACTGCCGCCGACCACCAAGGCACGCGGCCGACTCGCCGCGGCAGCGGTACCCCTGCTCGCCTTGAGCGCAGCCGCTGCCTTGACGGTGGTCGCCCTCAGCTCCGAGGGCCCCTGGGCCTGGGCGTACGGCGGAATCGCGGCCGCGCTGGCGGTCCTTCTGGGGGTCCGGGGCGTCCTGCAAAGCCTGGAGCACGGGGTCCTGTTCCATCGCTCGCTCACCGACCCCCTCACCGGACTGTATAATCACCGGTTCTTCCATGACCGGCTGGCCGAGGAGCTGGAAGCCGCGAGCGCGGCCGGAGAGCCTCTCTCGCTCCTGCTGCTCGACGTCGACGACTTCGCCGCCGTCAACGCGCGAGAGGGCCGCGCGGCTGGCGAGCGGACGCTCGCGGCACTGGCCGACCGCTTGCGGACCGGGGCGGGCGCCGACGCCATCATCGCCCGCCTGGGAGGAGACGAGTTCGCGATCGTGCTCCCCGCGACCGCCGCCCCCGAGGCGGAAGCCGAGGCGCAGCGGCTGGCGGACCGGGTAGCGGTCGCAAGTGCCAGCGATCCCAACCGCCTGACGCTGTCGGTGGGCGTGGCCGCGTTCCCCGAGCACGCTGGGGGGGCCGACGAGCTGTTCCTGCTGGCCGAGTGCGCGCTGACGTCGGCCAAGGAGCGCGGCAAGGACCGCGTAAGCACCTTCGACCCGGACCGGATGCCTGCCGTGACCGGTCGCGAGCGGGCTCGACAGCTCGAGAAGCAGGTGCGGCTCTCCTCGATCAGGGCGCTGGCCGCCGCGGTCGACGCCCGCGATCCCGAGACGCGGGACCACTCCCGCTCGGTGGCGCGGCTGGCCGAGCAGTTCGCGCCCATCGCGGGCCTCGACGAGGAGAGGGCCGGTCTGCTCGCCACGGCTGCCCTCCTTCACGACGTGGGCAAGATCGGTGTCCCCGACGAGCTTCTTCGCAAGAGCCGTCCCCTGACGGCAGAGGAGTTCCGCCGTGTAGCGCAGCATCCGGTGCTCGGGCAGCAGATCCTGTCCGCCGCCGACCTCGGGGAGATCCTGGCGTGGGTGCGCTCCCATCACGAGCGCTGGGACGGTTCGGGCTACCCCGACGGCCTTGCGGGCGAGGAGATACCGCCCGAATCGCGGATCCTCGCCCTGTGCGACTCGTTCGACGCGATGACCTCCGACCGGCCCTACCGGCGCGCAATGTCCGATGAGGCGGCGCTCCTCGAGATCGATCACTGCATGGGCTCGCAGTTCGACCCGCACTTGGGCGACCTGTTCATCCGGGCGGTGTGCGAGGGGCGCGTGACCGCCGTCGGCGAGACGCCGGTTCCGGCGGGCGGCCCGCAGACGCTCCCTCTCGAGCCCTCGAACGCCTAGCCCCGCGAGTCCCCGGCCCCTGGAGGAGGCTCGAGGTCTGACGTGTCCCCCAACGGCGCCGGAGGGTGCCGCGGGAGGCCTAGGGTGAAGGTGGACCCGGTGCCGACCTTGCTCTGCACCGTCAGAGTGCCCCCCAGCACCTCCGCGAGGCCCTTGGACAGAGACAACCCCAGACCCGTGCCGCGCGTCTTGGCGGCATCCCCGTTGTGCTCGCGGCACTGCACGAACGCCGCGAAGACGGCCTCCAGGCAGCCCTCCGCGATCCCCGGCCCGGTGTCGCGCACCCACAGCCGCACGCCGCCGTCGGGCGAGTCCTCCGCACCGATGACCACATCGCCGACGTCGGTGAACTTGACGGCGTTGCCCGCGAGGTTGAGCAGGACCTGCCGGACCTTGCGGCGGTCGGTGACCAGCTCCGGCATCGCGTCGGGAACATCCACCCGCAGGACCAGCCCGCGCTCTTCCGCAAGGGGCGCCATCATCTCGCCTACCTCCCGCACCAGCCCGGGCAAATCGACGCTCTCGAGCTCGAGGACCGACTCGCCGGCCTCGACCTTGACCAGGTCCAGTATGTCGTCGATCAGCTGGTGAAGGTGACGGCCGGCCACGTCGATCATCGCCACCTGGCGCGCCTGCTCCTCGTTCAGCTCTCCGGCCAAGCCTCTGCCGAGAAGCCCGGAAAACCCCACGATGGAGTTCAGGGGGGTCCGGAGCTCGTGACTGACGTTAGCGAGGAAGGTCGTCTTCGCCCTGCCGGCGGCAGCCAGCTTCCTGTTGGTGACGGTCAACTCCTCGACGGCTTTCTTGAGCTCGCGGCTCGCGACGGCGGAACGGGCCGTGAACCGCCCCGCGGCCGCGACCAGCGTCACAGACAGCGCCGTGCTCAGCACGATCGCCGCCGACAACATGTTCCGATCTGCGAACGCCGTGGTCGACGCCTGCGAGGCGACCACCCTCCACCCCGCGCCCGGCACGTCCGCCACGACAGCCGCGACCCACTCCTGCTCCCGGTCGAGACCGAGGAAGTCCTCACCGGGCGCCGCCGTCGCCACTGCGGCCACGTCGCCCTTCGCGGTGTCGAAGCCGCGTCCCGAAGCAGCCGATTCCACGATCCAGTCACTCGGCTGATCGGGGATCACGAGGAGTATCTCCCCCGGCCTGTCGTCCGCGTCCGCCCAGTGGAGCGTCTCAGCGGCGCGGGCCGTGTCGACACGCACGACGAGCCAGCGGCGAGCGACCCCGCCACCGGGAGGCACGACAGGCGACGCAAGAAGCAGCAGCAGCTTCCTATCACTCTCGACGGCTCCGGGCCGGAGGCCGGGGCCGAGGGTCGCGATCTCGGATACCCCGCCCCGCGCCGCCGACAGGACGGCGCGGCCGCTCGAGTCCGCGACGTAGGCGTCCACGGCCAGCTGGCGAGCGCGTACCCTCTCGAGCCAGATGCGTCCCTCCGCGTCGGACGCCTCGTCGCCCTCCCCGACCCGGTACACCAGCTCCCGAGCGTGATCGGCCATGATGCCCGTCTCCGCACCGAGGGAGACCTCATGGTCCCTTATCCAGCTCCGAAGCTCCGCGGCGTTGATCTCGGCGCGCACCCGGAGGCCGTCCCACACGTGCTCCGTTCCCGCGCGGTGCTGGCCGAACAGCACGAACGACCCCGTGACAGCGACTGCCAGGACCGTGACGAGGGTCATGACAGTGAGAACCGTGTCGTTGTCCTTGCTGGCGCGCACTTCCAGTCGCTCTTCCCCTCCACGCCGGAAACGCCCACTCGGGATGATGCGAGCAACGCGCAAGCCACAACGCTCCCTTCCGCGACGTCATCCGACGAGCGGACGGGCCTGTGACATGTGTCACAGCCGACGGGACGCCCACAGCCGAGGGCTTCGCGCCGGTTGCGCGGCGCGGTCGGTGCGCGGTAGCGTGTCCGCACCCGGCTCTCCAGCGCCGGGACACCGCGAGGATCGGAGGGTCCGATGGGCGGGGCAGCTGGAAGATACGTCTTCCTCGACGGGCGCGTACTGCCGGCGGACGAGGCACGGATATCGCCGTTCGACGTCGGCCTCCTTCGCGGCTACGCGGTCTTCGACCTCCTCCAGACCCTCGACGGCCGACCGGTCCTCGTGCGGGAACACATCGAACGGTTCCGTCGCTCCGCTTCGCTCCTGGGCTTGGAGGTCCCGGTCTCCGACGAGGCGCTGGCATCCGCCATCCGGGAGCTGCTCGCGCTCAACGGCCACCGCGAGGCGACGGTGCGGATGGTGCTGACGGGCGGGCCCGCACCCACCGGCATGTCCTTCGACCCCGCGGCGCCCACCCTGCTGATCGTCACGCATGAGATGTTCGCCGTGCCCGAGCGCTTCTACACCGAGGGCGCCGCGCTGATCACCTGCGAGTACCGCCGCGAGCTGCCCGAGGCCAAGACGACCAACTACCTGACATGGCTCCTGATGCAGGCGCGGATCGAGGAATCGGGGGCCATCGACGTCCTCTACCACGACCGCGGCCTGGTCTCGGAAGCGGCCACAGCCAGCTTCTACCTGGTGCGGGACGGGAGGATCCTCGCGCCCGACACAGGCGTCCTCCATGGGACCGTCGGCTCGCTGGTGCTCGAGCGGGCCTCCCTGAGCCGCGACGTGGAGTACGGTCCCATCTCCCTGGAGGACGCGTTCGCCGCCGACGAGGCGTTCATCACCTCCAGCGTGCGCGAGGTGGTGCCTATCGTGCGGATCGACGACCGCGCCATCGGCGACGGGCAAGTCGGCGCGGTCGTCACGGAGCTGATGGGCGTTTGCAGACGCGCGCTTCGCGAGATGGCCGCGCGGGGTGACACCGAGGACGGCTAAGCGTCCTGATCGGAAGGCGAGCCGGTGAGCGGGAGGACGAACAACGCCCGCCGAACCGCCCGGCAGCGAAGCCCACACCCGCCGCGGGACGGGGGTGCGTGCTGCTAGAATCCTCGCACCCCGACAGGCCCGAGCAGCGAGGACCCGGAGAGCCGATGCCCGCGCAGATCGCACGCCACACCCCGCTGCACACGCTCGCGGTCCTCGTCGCGGCGGTGCTGTGGGGTACCACCGGGACCGCGCAGGCGCTGGGAGGAGCGGCGCTCCACCCGGTGCTCGTCGGCTGGTCGCGGCTGCTGGTGGGCTCGGTCGCGCTGGCCCTCCTCGCAGGGATCGCCTCCTCCCGCACGCGGACATCTGACGCGCCAGCACCGAGCGACGCGCGTCGTGCGCGATGGCTACTGCTCGCCGCCGCCTCCACCGCGACGTACCAGGCGACGTTCTTCGCGGGTGTCACGCGAACGGGGGTCGCGCTGGGGACGATGGTGGCCATCGGCCTCTCACCGGTGCTGACGGGGATACTGGGTCGGCTGCTGCTACGGGAGCCCCTCAGCCGGGGGTGGGGGGCCGCCACGGCGTTGGCGACGGTCGGGTGCGCCCTGATCCTGTGGCCGGACGGGGGACCTGGCGCGGCGGACCCCGCTGGCGTCGCGCTGTCGGCGACTGCCGGCGGGGCGTACGCGATGTTCGCCGTGGCGATGCGTCGCGTCCTTCGATCCGACAGCCCGTTCCTGGCGCCGACAGCCGGAGCTCTCGGCATCGGGGCGGTCCTGCTGGCTCCGCTGGGCCTGGCGATCGCCCTCGGCGGCGACGCCGGCATGAGCGCGCTCGGCGAGCCTCGCAGCCTCGTCGCCCTGCTGTGGCTGGGGGTCGGCGCCACAGCGGGGGCCTACGCGTTCTTCGGCTGGGGGCTTCGCGGCGTCTCCGCCGCCACCGCCGGCTCGCTGACACTGGCGGAGCCCCTTGTGGCGTTTACCCTAGGCGTCGCCCTTCTGGGCGAGCGCCCCCCGGGGATGGCGCTGGCGGGCAGCGTCCTGCTGCTCGTGGGGCTTGGATTCCTCGCGTCGCCCTCGAGGGGGCCGATTCCTGCCGCCGCTGGCTGAGCCGCCTGCGATCAAGGCGGCGCTCACCGATCGCTAGGCACGTCGCGCCGCGCATCGGTCTGGCGTAGACTGTCGGAGCGCCCGGGACCGGGCGCCGCATCGAAGGAGCCGATGGGCGCATGGGATCAGCCGCGGACAGCGTGAGCCGGGTGGCGCGCCCGCAGTCGCGACCGCCCACACTCCCGGCGACCGTCACCACGCAGCTGGCGGCGGCGGCGATCATGTGGTTCGTGGGAGCGGCGATCCTTCTCGTGCGCGGCGCCACCTACATCCAGGACCGCTCCTGGCACGCATGGGCGCTCGCGGCGGGGCTGGCGCTCGGAGCGTTCAAGGCGCGTGTGCTGCTCGACCCGGTGGCGCGACGGGCCGTCGAACGGATCCGCCGGCGCGGCACCGCGCACTTCTTCGGCTTCTTCTCGGCGAAATCGTGGGGCCTGGTCGCCCTGATGATGGGGAGCGGCATGGTCCTCAGGCGCCTCGTCGTGCACCCCGACGCCGTGGGCGCGGGGATCATGGGCGCGGTCTACGTCGGCATCGGGACGGCGCTGGCCCTCGCGGACCGCGTGTTCTGGCACGCGCTCGTCGAAGAGCGCCGGACGTCGCGCAACAGCTGACGGCGGCGTCCGGCGCTCTTCGATCATCCCAGTCAGACCCGCCGGAGATCGAACCGATCCAGGTCCATCACCTTGCCCCAGGCGGCCGCGAAGTCCCGCGCGAACTTCTCGC
>JBBIJK010000005.1:0-16332 GCA_037445995.1 Actinomycetota bacterium
CCACACCTAGTGCCCATCGTTTACGGCTAGGACTACCAGGGTATCTAATCCTGTTTGCTCCCCTAGCTTTCGCGCCTCAGCGTCAGTCATGGCCCAGAGTGCCGCCTTCGCCACTGGTGTTCCTCCCAATATCTGCGCATTTCACCGCTACACTGGGAATTCCACACTCCTCTACCAGACTCAAGCCTGCCAGTTCGAGATGCAGGCCGCGGGTTGAGCCCCCGGTTTTCACATCTCGCTTAACAAGCCGCCTACGCGCGCTTTACGCCCAATGAATCCGGATAACGCTTGCCCCCTACGTATTACCGCGGCTGCTGGCACGTAGTTAGCCGGGGCTTCTTCTGCAGGTACTGTCAGTTTCATCCCTGCTGAAAGCGGTTTACGACCCGAAGGCCTTCATCCCGCACGCGGCGTTGCTGCGTCAGGCTTTCGCCCATTGCGCAAGATTCCCCACTGCTGCCTCCCGTAGGAGTCTGGGCCGTGTCTCAGTCCCAGTGTGGCCGATCAGCCTCTCAGCTCGGCTACCCATCGTCGCCTTGGTGAGCCGTTACCTCACCAACAAGCTAATGGGCCGCGGGCCCATCCTGTGCCGCCGGAGCTTTCCCGATCCGACCATGCGGTCAGTCCGGAGTATCCGGTATTAGCTCACGTTTCCGTGAGTTATCCCAGTGCACAGGGCAGGTTGCCCACGTGTTACTCACCCGTTCGCCACTCTATACACCCCCGAAGGGGCTTTAATCGTTCGACTTGCATGTGTTAAGCACGCCGCCAGCGTTCATCCTGAGCCAGGATCAAACTCTCCGTGGAAAGGTTCACAGGCACGAATGCCTGCGTTCCGCGAAGGTCGATCCGGAGCTTGTATTCCGGATCTGCCCGCCTTCCGACGTCAAAGGAGCCGTCGGTGGTTCGGACAAGGATTTGTTGCCCGTCGGATTGGCCCTTTTTCGACCCTCTCGACAGGCGTCAGGGTGCTGGGTCCATACGGACCCACGCACTGGCTCGTCACAGTATCCGGTTCTCAAGGTTCAGGCGCAGCGGGGCGATACGTTACTCGTCCCGATACCCGCTGTCAATGACATTCTTCGCTCTTCTTGCGAGTCGCCCGAAGCGCCGGTCCGGCCCCATGCAAAACGCCCCCGAGAGGGCCTCGGAGGCGTCGAGTGGGCGGCAGGCCGCCGCTGTCTGGCGGCGTCCGATCCCTATACGACTGTCTCCGAACGGATCCGGTATATCAAGATGGCTCCAAGCGTCGCCATGCCTGCGAAAGAGGCAACGGTTAGAATATCACTTCGGCTAGGGAGGCGCAAACGCTTCCCTCGCGGAGCGCGATCCTCGCCGATCCACGCGGTCCATAAGGGCGGAGGCGCCAGATCGGACCGTAGGCTCCGGCGCCCCTCACACGCCGTGGAACCTCGCGAACCGTCGCTTCCCCACCTGGATCGCCCGGCCCTCCACGGCCTCGGGCGGGAACTCATAGCTGCCCGGCGGGACCGGCTCGCCGTCGATCCTGACGCCGCCTTGGTCGATGGCTCGGCGGCCCTCGGACGCGCTGGCGACCAGCCCCCCCTCCTTGAGCAGAGCGGGCAGGTAGACCGGATCCTCGAGACTGACGTTGAACTCGTCCATCCGCTCCGGGAGCGCGTGCTCGCGAAACACCCGGTCGAACGCCCGCTCCGCCTCATGGGCCGCACCGGCATCGTGGTACAGCGAGACCACCTCGCGCGCAAGGCGCCTCTTGACCGCGTTGGGATGCTCGGTGCCGGCCTTCAGCCCTTCTTCGATCGAGTCGATCTCCGCGGGCTCGACGGCGGTGCACAGTCTCAGGTACTTGGCCATCAGTCCGTCCGGTATCGACATCACCTTGCCGAACATCTCACTAGGGCCATCGGTGAGGCCGATGTAGTTGCCGTAGCTCTTGCTCATCTTCTGCACGCCGTCAGTCCCCTCGAGCAACGGCAGCGTCAGGCAGACCTGGGGCTCCATGCCGAGCTTGTCCATCAACTCCCGGCCCGCCATCAGGTTGAACAGCTGGTCAGTCCCGCCAAGCTCCACATCCGCCTCCACGACGACGGAGTCGTACGCCTGCATCACCGGGTACAGCAACTCGTGAAGCGCGATCGGCCGCTGCTGCGCCAAGCGGGCCGCGAAATCGTCCCTCTCCAGGGTCCGGGCCACCGTGAAGCGGCTCGCGTGGCGGAGTATGTCGGCGAAGCTGAGCTCGCCTAGCCACTCGGAGTTCCTCCGCAGCTCGGTGGCGTCCCTGTCAAGGATCCTGAAAGCCTGGTCCATGTAGGTCCCGGCGTTGGCGTCGATCTCTTCTATCGTGAGCGCGGGCCGGGTGGAGCTGCGCCCCGACGGATCACCGATCAGCGCCGTGTAGTCCCCGATGATGAGGACCACCGTGTGGCCGAGGTCCTGGAAGCGCCGAAGAGCCCTCAAGGGCACGGCGTGCCCAAGGTGCAGATCGGGGGCGGTCGGGTCGACGCCGAGCTTGACACGCAGCGGGGCGCCCTTGGCGAGCTTCGCCTCCAGCGCCCCTGCGGGCTGGATGGCCGCCGCTCCGCTGCTCACGACAGCCATCTGGGCCTTGGGCTCGAGCACACCTCTCTCCTCCCGGGTGCGGCCACACGCTCGCGACCAAGGATGGACGCCCTTCCGTGGCCTGCGGTTTGCACGTCATACTAGCATGCGTCAGGAGCGGTTCGGCCGGCGGTGAGGACCGCCTCGAGGAGCCATTGGGAGAGCATGGGCGGCACACGACGCGAGCCTCCGGGAGGACCCGACAGACGCAAGCCCCTACCGCGCGCCAGGCCGCGAGCGAACAGCGCATCCTCGCGTCGCACGGGTTCCCCGCAACCGACGCGCACCGGGACGCGAGCGGCCGGACGCCCCAGGCGAAAGAGGCGGGGCCCGCTGGCCAGGATCGCCGCGATGGCGGGCCTGTTCATCCTCGCGGCAGGGGTGGTGCTCGCGGGCGTCACCTACTTCGGCATCGTGCGCCACGTCCCCCACCCCTCGGAGATCACCCCCAAAGGCAGGGACCAGACCACTGTCGTGATGGACCGGCACGGGCGGGAGCTGGCGAAGCTCTTCGCCGAACAGGACAGGAAGGACGTCCCCCTGGCCGACATGCCCGCCTCGCTCAGGCAGGCCACGGTCGCCGTGGAGGACAAACGGTTCTACGAGCATCAGGGCGTCGATCCGATAGGGATCCTGCGCGCTCTGGCCGTCGACGTGTTCAAGGGGCAGCGGCAGGGCGGGTCGACCATCACCCAGCAGCTGGTCAAGAACGCCCTCGTCACGCCGGAGCGCACTCTGAAGCGGAAGGTGCAGGAGGCGGTGCTCGCGTACCGTATCGAGAAGGATCTCTCGAAGGACGAGATCCTGGAGCTGTACCTCAACACGATCTACTTCGGCCACGGCGCCTATGGCGTGGAGTCCGCGGCGCGTGTCTACTTCGGCAAGAAGGCCGCGGACCTGACCCTGGCCGAGTCCGCGATGGTGGTGGGGGTCGTGAGGTCGCCGGCGAACTACTCCCCGTACCTGGAGCCCGAGGCGGCCGAACGGCGGCGTTCGACGGTCCTTGGGCTCATGCGGGATCAGGGGTTCGTCACCGCCGAGGAGTTCCGGGCCGCCGACGACTCCGATGTGGCGGTCGTCGGCCTCCGCCCACGCGAGGTCCAGGCCCCCTACTTCATCGAATACGTGAAGGCGCAGCTCACGAAGGCCCTCGGCGAGGACGCCGTGTACCGCGGGGGCCTGATGGTACGCACGACGCTGGACCTCCGGATGCAGCAGGCCGCCGAGAAGGCGGTCAGGGAAGCTCTGGATCGCGATGGCGACCCGTCCGCGGCCCTTGTCGCCGTCGATCCTGCTACGGGCGCGATACTGGCGATGGTGGGCGGACGCGACTTCGCGAGCCAGCAGTTCAACGTGGCCGTGCAGGGCCGCCGGCAACCTGGCTCGGCGTTCAAGCCGTTCGTGCTGGCGACCGCGCTGGAGGAGGGCGTCCTGCCCGAGGCCGGCTTCGAATGCGGTCCGGTCACCCTCAAGGTCTCAGGGGGCGCGGACTGGAAGGTGACCGGCGCCGGCGGGGGGCGGACCGGCGCCATGCGGCTGCGAGAGGCCACCGAGAAGTCGGTCAACTCCGTCTACGCGGCGCTGGTGCTCGAGGTAGGGGCGGACGAGACCGTGGCGACCGCGAGGGACATGGGCGTGCGGTCACCGATCAAGCCGGTCCCCGCGATCGCACTTGGCGGCCACGAGGAGGGGGTCACCCCCCTGGAGATGGCCTCGGCGTACGGCACGCTCGCCTCAGGCGGGCGGCGCGCCGAGCCGTTCTCCGTCATCGAGGTGAAGAACGTGTCGGGAGAGGTCCTCGAGTCCGGCACCCCCAAGGTGTCCCAGGCCATCGACCCCGCGGTGGCGTTCCTGACCACCGACATCCTGACAGGGGTCATCACACGGGGCACGGGCACAGCCGCCAAGATCGGGCGACCGGCCGCGGGCAAGACCGGGACCACTCAGAAGTACCGCGACGCCTGGTTCGTAGGCTACACGCCCGATCTTGCGGCGTCGGTATGGGTGGGGTATCCGGAGGCCCAGCGAGAGATGACCAACGTCCACGGCCGGCGAGTGACGGGGGGGTCCTTCCCCGCCGAGATCTGGGCGGCGTTCATGAAGGCTGCGCTCAAAGGTAGCGACCCGGCCGCCTTCGCTCGGCCTGACGGGCTCGTCCAGGTCGAGTGCTGCGCGGTAACCGGCTCGGCTGCCACCGAGTACTGTCCCGCGAAGTTCACGGGACTCTTCCTCGAGAAGCACACCCCGGACAGATGCGAGCAGCACACGACACCGACGACCGTGACCGTCCCGAACCTGGTCGGCATGACCAAGGAGGCCGCGATCGCGGCCCTCGGGAAGCTGATGCTGCTGGTGAAGGTCGTGGAAAAGGAGGTCCCGGACGTCGCGGTGGGCCTGGTCTCCGCGCAAACGCCCAAACCCGGTACGGTGGGGACCACCCAGACCGTCGTCACGCTGACGGTGTCCTCCGGCGCGAACGCAGACCTGCCCCCCACCTCGCAGTTCTCCTTCACACCCGAGAAGCCCGGAGTCGGGGTGAGGGTGGCGTTCGACGGCTCGAAGAGCGTCGACGACGGCTCCATCGTCAAGTACGTCTGGGAGTTCGGAGACGGCTCCAAGGCCGAAGGCCGGACCGCCGCTCACGCCTACGCCGCGCCCAGCCCCGCAGACGGCTGGCAGGTGACCTTGTGGGTCACGGACGACAAGGGGCAGACCGCGGCGATGACGAAGGCCGTGGTCGTCCGCTGACGTATCAGCGGGACGCCGACCTCAACGGACGCCCCTGAAGTGATGGCCAGTGGTGGTGGGGCCCTCCAGCGGATCGACCCCGCAGCCCGCCAGCGCGGAATCGAGCGCGGCCCGGAAGCGCGCCGTGACCGCCGCCGCCTCCGCGGGGTCCTCGACGGTGAATTCCAGACGCACGGCCGCCACCCCGCTTCCTACGATCTCGGGCAGAGCGCGAGTGAGGTCCAGGCGCACCGAGTTGAATATCCGCGAGCGCCCGGAGCGGTCGGTCAGCAGCGGGAAGGCGTAGCCCTTGCGGTCGCGGAGGGCCCACGGGGCCGCGCGTCGAGCGCAGACGGCGCACCGGCCGTCGCACGGACCTGCGGCCCGCAACACGCACTCGCGAGACACCATCACCTCCAGCCGGCCGTAGACCGCGACGCCCACCGGCACGACTGCGCGAGCCGCGACCTCCGCCACTCCGCGGCCGGACAGCTCCGGCGAGAGCCACACGAAGCGTGCCCCGAGGCCCGCGAGGCGCTCCACAGCCCACGCGTTGAAGGCGTTGAGCGGGTGGTCGGCGTCGCATCCGATCCCCTCCCCGCTGGCTCGGGCGAGAAGCCCGAGATGCCCGGCGGTGGCTCGCCCGGCGTCCCGGGCGCGCGCGAGCTCGCCGGCGGCCTCGCAGTCGTCAGCGACCCTTGGCAGAAGCGGCTCGCAGCCCTCGCAGGAACCCTCCCTGATCAGCACCCTGTCCGCTCCGGCCTCAAGAGCGGCCCGCGCGACCTGCGGGGTCCAGGCCGTGGCGACAAGCTCGAGGCCCGCAGGCCGATCCCTCTCTCGCGCGACGGCCGGCTTTCGCAGGGGCGTCGGCGAAACCCGCCTGACCGGCGAGAGCGCGTCCGCGAGACCGTCCGTCGCAGCCCGGCGAACGGCGTGCAGCGTCGAGAACGAGATGCCCGCGGACGGGTCGAGGTCTATCTCCCAGGACGCCGCCTCGAAAGGCGTACCGCCCATGCGGCCGACGTGCTCGACGACCTCCTGAGCCGTCAGGGCCTTGGTGCGGGCTGCCTCCACGTCCGGGCCGGTCGCGGCGTGTGTCACGCCCCGCGCCGTCAGCCTGACGACCAGCGGGGACCCGACGCGGAGCCTCACGCCCGCGTCCACGGCGACCCCTGCGCCGGGGGCGTCGGCCGCGAGACTCCGCCTGGCGGCCGCCAGCAGGGCGCCGCTCGCGACGCGGAAGACGCGGTCCCCGGCGGCCGCGCGTCGCTCGAGCGTCACCAGCACCTTCGAGCCCGCGCAAGCGACCGTACGCTCGCCCTCGCTGGTGCCGAGAGGCCCAAGGCGCTGCGCGAACCTGCCGGAGGACGTCCACACCTCGACCGTGTCATCGCTCTCGACCGACCGCTCAAGCGCCAGCTCGGCGCGATCGCCCCGAAGCGCCGTCAGGCGGCCGACGAGAACGCCACGGTTGTTAGGGCGATGTCGGCCCATGAGGTCGTCACCTCGCTCGCAGCCGAGGTGCCCGGTCGTGAACCCGCGACTGAAGACCTCCTCGAGCATCTCCCACTCCCGCGGAAGGGGCTTGAAGGCATCGGGGTCGGCCAGGGCCCGGTCGAGGGCGGCGCGGTACACGCCCGTCACCACGGCTACGTACTCGGGACTCTTCATCCGGCCCTCGATCTTGAGTGCCGCGACACCCGCTCGCACCAGCTCAGGCAGGAGCGGGAGGCCGGCCAGGTCCTTCGGGGACAGGACGTGCGCGCCCTCCGTCACCACCTCGCGCCCGGAGGCGTCCAGGAGCTCGTACGCCAGTCGGCAGGGCTGCGCGCACAGGCCCCTGTTGGCCGAGCGCCCCCCGACGACCGACGAGAGCAGGCACTGGCCCGAATACGAGAAGCACAGGGCCCCGTGGACGAACGCCTCGACCTCGCATGACGCGGCGTCCGCGATGCGCGCGACCTCCTCGAGCGACACCTCGCGAGCGAGCGTGACCCTGGCCGCGCCCAGCTCCTCGAGGACCCTGGCCGACGAAGGGTCGTGGACGTCGACCTGGGTCGAGGCATGGATCCTGAGGTCCGGCAGACACTCCCGGAGCACGGTCATCAGGCCGAGGTCCTGGACGATCACCGCGTCGACGCCCGCCTCCGCCGCGGACGCGACATCGCGCAGCGCGTCCTCCATCTCGCGGTCGCTCACAAGGATGTTCGCCGTCAGGTAGACGCGGCGGCCTCGTATCTGCGCGTACCTGCATGCCTGCTCGAGGGCCGGAAGGTCGAAGTTCTCCGCGCCGCGCCGGGCGTTCAGGCCCCGCAGTCCCAGATAGACCGCGTCGGCGCCGTTGTTCACCGCCGCCCGCAGGGCGTCTGGCCCGCCGGCGGGTGCCAGCAGCTCGACCGGACCGGTCCGCTGAGGTGTCATCGGTGCTTCCGCTCCATCGCAAAGGTTACGGCGCGGTTTCGGTAGTGGCACGTTGCCCGCGAGGCCGTCACAATAACAGGCTGGATACGAAAGGAGCGCGATGTCAAGCAGGCGCCGCCGGACGCGCCGGATGCACCGTGGCGGGACAAGGGTCCTCGCCCGGGTGGTCGGTCTCGTCGCGCTCGCGGCGCTGCTCGTCACGCTCGCGGGCGGGGCGGTCGCCTATGGCGTCGTGAGGACGTGGCTGAAAGACCTGCCCGACTACGAGTCGCCAAACGCCTTCCGGGTGGCCCAGCCTACCAAGATCTACTCCGCCGACGGCGTGCTTCTCGCCCGGCTGTTTCTGGAGAACCGCCGGATCGTCCCGTTCGACTCGATCTCGCAGAATCTGAAGGACGGTATCGTCGCTGTCGAGGACGAGCGGTTCTACAGCCACCACGGGATCGACCCGACGGGCATCATCAGGTCCGCGCTGGCCAACCTGGTCGCCGGAGGGGTCGCCGAAGGCGCCTCCACCATCACCCAGCAGTACGTCCGCAACACCGTCCTGAGTTACGAGCAGTTCGACATCAGCTACGCGCGCAAGGTGCGGGAGATATTCATCGCGCTCAAGCTCGAGGAGAAGCGCGACAAGGACGAGATCCTCAACCTCTACCTGAACACCGTGTACTTCGGCGAGGGAGCCTACGGCGCTGAGGCTGCGGCCAACACCTACTTCGCGAAGGGGGCCGACGACCTGACGCTCGCGGAGGCGGCGCTGCTAGCGGGCCTTCCGCAGGCGCCAAGCAGGCTGGACCCCTACGGCAACCCCGAGGGCGCGCTCGCGCGCCGTCGCGAGGTCCTCGGCGCGATGCTGGAGAACGGCTACATCACCCAGCAGGAACACGACGCAGCCAACGCCGAGCCTCTGGCGCTGAAGCGGGCCAAGGAGCCCGAGGGCGGCATCTACCTCGCGCACTACTTCGTGGCTCACGTCAAGAAGGTGCTCCAGGCGGAGTTCGACCAGTCGGTGGTCTTCAGGGGCGGGCTGAAGGTCTACACGACGCTGGACTCCAAGAAGCAGAAGTACGCCGAGAACGCCGTGTTCGGCTCGCTGAACCGTCCCGGCGACCCGGACTGCTCGCTGGTCTCGATCGACCCGCGCAACGGGCACATCGTGGCGATGGTCGGAGGGCGGGACTTCTCGAAGAACAAGTTCAACCTGGCCACGCAGGGCAAGCGCCAGCCCGGATCGGCCTTCAAGACCTTCGTCCTGGTCGCAGCCCTGGAACAGGGCATGCCTCCCAACCGCTACATCGACGGCTCCTCTCCGGCGCACATCAAGACGGGCGGGAGGCCGTGGGTGGTCTCGGGGGGCAGCGGCGGGCACATCACCATGGATGCCGCCACAAGGGCGTCGGTGAACACCGCCTTCGCGAGGCTCATCAAGGAGATCGGTGCCGAGAAGGTCGCCACGACCGCCAAGCGCATGGGGATCACGACGAAGATCCCGGCGTATTTGTCGATCGCGCTGGGCAGCCAGAACGTCTCGACCCTTGAGATGGCGTCGGCCTACGGCACCCTGGCCACCAACGGCGTGCACTACCCTCCTGTCGCAGTCGCCAAGGTCCTCGACGCCGATGACCAGATCGTCTTCGAGGCCAAGCCCAAGGGCCGTCAGGCGCTCTCGGCGAGCATCGCGTACGCCGCGACGCGGATCCTCAAGGGCGTGATCACGGGTGGCACGGCGCGGGCGGCCAACATCGGGCGACCCGCCGCCGGCAAGACGGGCACGAGCCAGGACCACAGGGACGCGTGGTTCGCCGGGTACACCCCGCAGCTGTCGACCGCTGTCTGGGTGGGCTACTACCAGAAGGAGATCCCGATGTACACGGTGCACGGGATACGCGGGTACGGAGGGAAGGTCGCGGCCCCCATCTGGGCCAAGTACATGAGGGCGGCCCTGGCCACCGAACCCAAGGTGGACTTCAAGTACGCCCCCTCGCCCAAGTACAAGTGGAAGAGCTCCTGGGCCGCCACCGAGACGGTAGAGCCCACCGCGACGCCGGCCCCCAAGCCTCCAGCCAAGCCCAAACCCACCCCGACACCCACGGTCACGCCGCCGCCTGACCCCCCGCCTCCACCGCCGCCCCCCACGGGCACGCCCACGCCCTGACGCGGGCCTAGCGGCTTCGAACCGGTCCGAGCTTCCCGGACGACACAAACGGGTCCCCAGCGAGGAAGAACCGCAGCTGGGCCTCGTGCCCCCGCGACAGGCCGATACGCCCGGTGCGGGTGACGGGACCGGCATCGCCGGTCCTGGCGGCCACCGCCAGACGGCCCTGCCCGAGCGCGCTCCCGTTGTCGGCGAGGTCCACCCCCAGCGCCTGCGCGAGGCGCCCCGGGCCCGACGCCAGCCCGCGTCCCCGCCGGCGACGGCGCGCGGCCATCGCCTCGACGCCCGCCAGCGGCTCGATCGCTCTGACAAGCACCGCGCCCGCGACGCCCTCGGGCTCGCATACGAGGTTGAGCATGTGGTGGACCCCGTACGTGAGGTACACGTACACGGTCGCAGGCGGGCCGTACATCACGGCGTTCCGAGCGGTCATGCCCTTGGTGCAGGCGTGGGAGCCCTCGTCCTCCCGGCCCAGGTACGCCTCGGTCTCGACGATCCTCCCGCCGGTCAGGACGCCGTCCACTAGGGAGAAAAGCCCGCACCCGAGCAGGTCGGGAGCCACCTGGTCGGCTGGTCTGACGAAGAATCCCGTGTCCAGCGGCTCAGAGAACCCGGCCCGCTGCAGCCCCGAGCGCCACGAGCGGCCGGCAGACAGGTCGCTCACCGCGAGGGCGGCTCGGTGACGCTGAGCAGACGGTCGGCGCGCCTCCAAAGCCACACCCCGACAGCGACAGCGGCGAACATCAGCGCGTGCTTCACGCCCAGGGCGACCACCAGGCCGGGCACGCGGGCGGGGTCGTACTCGATGCGGGTGAAGTAGATGGTGCGCGGAACGCCTCCGAGCACGATCCACGCGAGCGCGGCGAGCGCGACCTTGGTCAGCAGCGGCCGCGCCGCGCGGAGCCCCTCCAGCGGAGGCCCCCCTCCGGCGCGTTCCGCGCGCCGGAGGAGCCCCCACATCAGCAGAGCCGACGCGAAGAGGAACGCCGTGGCGACGTCGTGGAAGTAGTTGTTCATGATGACGGCGACCGTCAGAGCAGGATGCATGCTTACCGCCTCTACCAAGATCACTGACCAGCCCTCAGGGACGAGTGCTCCTTCGCGAACTCCCGGAACGCCCGGCCTTGAGGATACTGCACCATCCACGAGGTGACGTGCGACATCGGGAAGCCCTTGGCGCCGACCTTCGTGATGCGCTTCAGGATCCGCGGTAGGGTGAACAGCTCGGCCCGGAGCCGGACCAGCGCCTCCTCCCTGGAGCGGGGGTCCATCGCCGGGTCATCGTGGACGTAGTTGGCGTGGTTGCCGTCGAACAGGTCCCAGTCCTGGCCGGGGATCAGGTAGGGCGCGTACTCCTCGTGAAGCCGCGTCCCCGGGAACGGCGTGGTCATGACCGGATGCGCCGAGATGTCGAGCTCGTCGGTCAGCTCCAGGATCCGCTCGAAGTCGCGCATCGAATCGGCGCGGCTGCCCACCATGATGAACAGCATGACCTCGATGCCGGCCGCCCGTACGCGGCGGATGGCGTCCAGCCGGTCGCGGCCCTGCTTGCCCGCGGCGTCCAGCTCGGCCAGGACCAGCGGGTTGTCGGACTCGTAGCCCACCATCGCCGCGGTCATCCCGGCGCGCCTGGCCCAGTCGAGGAGCTCGCCGGAGCGGGAGTGCTGCAGCGTCACCAGATCGCCTGAACCGAACCACCACTTGCCGGCGACCCCGCCGGCCATCTCCCGGAACAGGTCGATCGACCTTGCGACGTTCACGCCCCAGACGTTGTCGTCGATGTTCCAGAACAGCCGCTTGCGACTGGCGGCCACCTCGGCCACGACCTCGTCGATCGGACGCATCCGCACCGTGCGGCCGAAGAACTCGTGCACCGAGCAGAAGGAACACGAGAACGGACAGCCGCGCGATGTGAAGAACGACCCGAAGGCGTAGCTGTCGGGCAGGAGCCCGGTGTGAGGTCGCGGCAGCCCCTCCAGGGGCGCGAAGCAGCCCTCGTAGCGCGGGTAGAGCCTCCTTGCGGCCGCGTCGTCGAGTATCCCGCCCCACACCGTCTCCGCCTCGCCCACCACGATCGCGTCCGCGTGGGCGGAGGCCTCGTCCGGCAGTGCGTGGACGTGTATGCCCCCGAGGACCACCTGGACTCCGCGAGCGCGCAGCGCGTCCGCGGTGCGGTACGCCCACGGAGCCTGTGGGGTCAGGACCGTGATGCCGACGAGGTCGGCGTCGCAGTGAGCTGGGTCGAAGTCCCGGAGGTTGGCGTCGGTCAGGACGACCTCCCACTCGCCCGGACGGGCCTGATCGGTGAGCGCGGCCAGGTACTCGAGCACCGGGGGCGCGATGGGCAGCCCCTTGGACTTCTGTCCGCCCTCGCCGAAGGGGGGCGATATGAGAGCCAGCCGATTCATGCGATCAGTTCACCTTCCACATGGTAGCAGCGGTCGGAGCCGGGCGAACCCGCTTCGCGAGGTGCGATTTCCGATGCCGCGCGGAGTATTGATGGCACGAGCCTCGCATCTTAGTCTCGACATGGTCCCACCCCGACTTGAGGTTGGCTGGATGCGAAGACGCTTGGCGCTGCTGCTCACGATAGCCCTCGTGCTGACGACTTCGGGCGCGCACCCGGCGCTGCTCGCGTCGGCGGCGGTCCGGGCGGCGGCGCTCCCCACCGCGCGCATCGAGGGTCCCACCCCCTACGCCACCGCCGCGGCGGCGATGCTGGACATCTTCCCGACCGGGGCCGGGACTGTGGTCATCGCCTCGGGCGACGCGAGCGCGGCGGCGGCCAGTCAATTGGGCGCGTCCCTCGCCGGCGCCTTCGGCGGTCCTTTGCTGTTCACCCCCGGCGAGAGCCTGGATCCCCACACCGCCGACGCGGTCCGCGCGCTTGGCGCCACCGAGGCGCTCATCGTCGGGGGGCCCGGCGTCGTGAGCCCCGGGGTAGAAGCCAGCCTCACGGCCATGGGCCTGACTGTAGAGCGGCACGGGGGATCCGACCTGTACGGCGACGCCCATGCCGTGGCACTGGCCACTCGCGAGCGCGCCGGTTCCATGTATATGGGGATCGCGCTCCTGGCGGTCACGGAACCCCGGCTCGACTGGAGAGTCACCTACGCACTGGCCCCCAACGCCTACCGGGCCCGCCCCATCCTGTTCACCGGGCGATCCTCGGTCCCCTCTGAGACCATGCGCACGATCGCCGACGCCGGTGTCCGGGTGGCGCTCATCCTGGGCAGCGAGGCGTACGTCGACCCCTCCGTGGACGCGCAGCTGCGGGACGCGGGGCTGAAGGTCCGCAGGATCACCGAGACCTCGCGTGCGGGGCTCGGCGAGGCGCTGGGCGAATTCGCCGAAGCGGGGGGTTGAGGCGGCCTCAGCACGGTCGTGCTGACCAGCAACACCGATCACTCCCACGGGCTGGCAGCCGGCGTGCGCGCGGGCGCCCGGGGAGGAGCGGTGCTCTTCGCGGACCGAGACGCGCTCGGCCACTCGGCGAAGTCCACGATCCACCGCAACCTGGGCAGGATCTCGAGGGTCGTCCTGATGGGAGGGACCGACCATATCTCCTCGGGCGTGGAAGCCGATCTTGACTTCGAGCCGGCGGCGAGCGGCTCCATCGGCGGCACTGTGAGGTCGCGGGACGGCTCGGCGGGGCTCGAGGGCGTGAGGGTGACCGCCTGGGGCCTCGATCCGGGCGACCCGGACTTCCGCGCGTACCGCGCCCACTCGGCATCGAGCGCCCCTGACGGTTCGTACGCCATAGACCACCTGGAGCCCGGCGAGTACTGGCTGACCTTCGAGGACCCGTCAGGCCGGCACGCCCCGATGTCCTATCCGGCCGGGCCGTTCGCTCCGGCCGTGGGCGACCGCGTGCGCGTCGAGGCCTCGCCTGCCCCGCACGCCCGCGCGGACGCATCGCTTCTCACCACGGCAGCGTGGGAGGCTCAGCGGGCCGCGCGGACCGCCGGCGCCGACAGGTACGCGACGGCGCTCGCCATCTCGCGATCGTCGCACGCACAGGCGGGCACGGTCGTCCTGACGTCGGGCGAAGGGTTCGCCGACGCCCTGTCGGCCTCCGCGCTGGCGGGCGCGTACGGAGCGCCGCTGCTGCTGACCCGCCCGACGTCCCTGCCGGCCGGACTGACCGGTGAGCTTGAGCGTCTCAAGACCCGGCGCTTGGTCGTGGTGGGAGGAGAACGAGCCGTTTCGGCGGCCTTGGCCGCCACGCTGGCCGGCCGGGGCCTGGAGGTGACCCGCGTCGCGGGCGCGGACCGCTACGACACCTCCGCCGCCGTCTACCGCCACCTGAGCGCGGCGCCCGGACTGCCGGTCATGTCGCCAAAGCCGTTCATCGCCCGCGGCGACAGGTTCCCCGACGCCCTGGCCGCCGCTCCGCTCGCCTTTGGCGACATCCGCCCCATCCTGCTCGTCAAGCCGAGCGAGGCGCCCTCGTCGGTCGTGGGCGTGGTCTCGGACTTCGCGATAGGCTCGGTGACCGTGCTCGGGGGCACCGCGGCCGTCAGCGACGAGGTCCTGCGCGACCTGGGCTGGACCGGCGGGCCCGGCGGGCTCACCTTCGAGCGCCTGCACGGCGCCGACCGCTACTCCACGGCGGTGGCGATCGCGCGGAGCGAGCGTCCGGGCCGCCCGTTCGTGGCGGTGGCGTCCGGCCAGCGCTTCCCCGACGCGCTGGCGGGCGGTGTGCTCGCAGGGTCGCGCGGCGGACTGATGCTCCTCACGCCGCCATCCTCGCTCGCGCCGGAGACGGGCGGCTTCCTCGCCGAGGGGTCAGGCGCGATCCAGCAGATGAGGGTCTTCGGCGGCACCCTGGCGGTCGGGTCAGCGGCCGAAGCCCAGGCAAGGGCCGCGATCGCCCGCTGACTCGCCTCCCCTGGCGCTCAGCGCACTCTCGAACCTTCCTCCATCCCGGCGCCGAAGTCCCCGAACAGGTGGTACGTGCTCCCCAGTATGCTGGGCCAGAACTGCACGCCCCAGAACGTCATCATCACCCCGAACAGCGCGAATATCGCCAGCCACGCCAGCGTCTTGCCTCTCCACCCCAGGGTGAGACGCGCGTGCATGTAGAAGGCGAAGGCCAGCCACGTGATCAGCGACCATGTCTCGACCGGGTCCCACTTCCAGTACGCCCCCCACAGCTCGTAGGCCCATATCGCCCCCGAGGCGATCATCACGCCATTGACCAGGAAGCCGAAGACCACCAGTCTGAACGTCGTATCCTGAAGCTCCGGGATCCCCGGCGCCCGCTCCAGGAGCGAACCGGGCTTCGGCGGGGTCTTGCGACCCTTCAGCAGCTCCACGACCGCCAGGCCGGCGCACGCCGTGTAGGCGGCGTACGCCGCCCACGCGAACACGACGTGGATGACCAGCCAGATCGACTTGGTCGCCGGCTGCTCGGCTGGGATGCCGCGATCCAGGGACAGCGTGTAGCCGTAGGAGAGTATCACCGTCGGCAGGACGACCATCCCGATCGGGCGCAGCGATCGCCTCCACAGGCTGAGCGCCACGTAGACAGCCATGATGCACCATGCGCCCGCGATGACGTTCTCGTACTCGTCCACGTAGGGCAGGCGGCCCGCGGCGGCCCAGCGGACCCCTATCGCGCCGGTGGCGGCCGCAAGACCGGCCACGCTCAACCAGTACGCGATCGCCTCGAGGCGAGGCGCGCGGAACGCGAAGGCGGCCGAAAGCGCCACGGTCGCCGCCGAGTACGTGAGGACTGTCGCCCAGAACAGCACGGTTTCGGCGCTCATCAGGCCACCCCGCTCCTCTCAGTGTCGAACCGGGCGAGCCGGCCGACCGCCGCTTTGATGGCGGACCCCGCGAACTCCTCGCCCCAGCGGGCGCTGCCCCAGACCCGGGCGACCTGGCCGTCGAGCGCGACCCGGACGACGGCCGCCGGGTCCAGCATCCTGAGCCCGAACCCCAGCGTCATCGCGGCGAACCCGGCGTAGGCCAGGTACATCCCGTGGTCGAGACGGGAGTTCACCTGGGTCCACTGGCGCACCTCGAGAAGCTCCACGGTCCAGACCCCCGCGGACACCGAGCCGCCCGGCCGCACCAGCTCCCCGGCCGCCTCGACCTGGCCCGCGACGGTCACGGTGACGACAGCGGCGGGATCCACCGGCTCCAGCAGCTCGGCGACGGGCATCCCGCGCGGAGCTTCCGCATGCGGTATCGCCAGGACCTCCAGGGAAAGCGGCCCTATCGTCACATTGTCGGCCCAGCCGTCCGGCCTCGCCTCGCCCAGGTTCACAAGGGCGTCGGTGCGGTCCGATCCGTCGGGGCCGGTCACCCGCAGTCCCACCGTGTACCCGGTGTCCTTGAGCAGGAACGACTTGGCGCCGATGCGAAGAGGCTCGTTGACCCTGACCAGCCGCCGCCAGACCCTGTCTCCCTCCCGCACCGCCAGGTACGCCCTGGCCTCGGTG
>JBBIJK010000005.1:16432-80200 GCA_037445995.1 Actinomycetota bacterium
CCGCCGCCAGACCCTGTCTCCCTCCCGCACCGCCAGGTACGCCCTGGCCTCGGTGACCACCGGTCCCTGGTAGTCGAACTCCATGTCCTCCAGGGTGATGAACGCTCCGGTGAAGGGGACGCCGCGATCAGGAAGCTGCGTTATCCGCTGGTGGGACTCCCTTACATCGGGCGTCTCGACGCCCTCGACCAGCAGCATCTCCCCTTCGAACCTGGTCATGGCCGTGACGACCCCGGCGAGGATCACAGCCACCATGCCCCAGTGCATGACCAGCGAACCGGTGTGCCCTCGACGGCCCGAGACGCAGACCACTCCCCCCGGCGCCTCCGCGCACGCCCTGGCGTTCCAGCCGCCCCCGAGCGCCAGGGCCGCCTCGGCCGGCCCCAGACGCCAGGCGATCTCATGAGCCGATTCCGGAGGCTTTCCGACAGAGCCGAACCGCCGGTCGCGACGCTTCGACCTCAGAGCCGTGCACGCCGCGAGATTCACGGACAGGAGCACGGTCACGACATAGAACGGCCATGAGTGGAACACCCGGTCCAGGCCGAGCGCGAGCGCCGGCTCGGCCAGCCACGGCTCCGACTCGCGCCACCGGTCGACGACGTTGGTCCCGAGCGTCGCGCTCTGGGGCACGACCACCGACAACACGGACATGACGAGCAGCACCGCGATGAGAGCGGCCGCCAGCCTGATGGAAGCGAGGGCCCTCAGGGCCTTCATCGACCGTCCCCGGCAGCCGCCGGGTCCCCTACCCTCCACTCAGGCGCCTGCGCGAGGGCTTCGTCCGGAGCCGGCCATGCCTTCACACCCCGCACGCCCTTCGACAGGACCCTCTCGGGCAGCGGCCACAGGTCGATGACGACAGCGAGGTCGTACAGCCGCCGTCCGGCGCGCTGCATGGCCCGCTTGGAAGCCTCAGGGTCGGGCGCGGACCTGGCCTGGCGGTACGCCTCCTCGACCTCGGGATCGTCAAGGTGGCCGAAGTTCAGCCCCCACGGCCGCTCCCATGAAGGATGGTCTCCCGCCACGAACTGGAACGCCCACCCCCACGGCCTCCCCTCCGGGATGGCCAGGTAGTACGCGGGCTTCACGCCGCGGGCGACGTCGCCGTACTCCACCCACGATGTGCGAGGCCAGGTCGAGCCCTGCCCGATGACGCCGTACATGCCCGAAGAGGCCCACACGTTGGTGATGTGTTGCGTGACGGCCGCATCCTCGCGCGTCATCGCGTGGGTGCCCGTGAACAGGTCCAGCCGCTTGCCCTCCTTCATCCTGACCCCGCGGGCGGCGTCGAACAGGTACCCGGCCGCCTCGAAGGTCCGGGCCGCGGCCCGCGTGTCCGGACGGCTGCGCGAGGGAGGCGCGATCCCGAACGGATAGGCCGCCTCGGGCAGGTCGGGCGGGACTGTGGTCGAGGTCATCGCCGCCACGGCGCGCCTCAGCCCGACGTCGTTCCACCTCTGCCCCGGGCGGGTGTCGAAGGCCAGCCGCTTCCAGACGGGCCCCCAGGTGGTCGAAAGCGACTCGGCGTCACTGGCGGGGCCGAGCGGAGCGTCGAGCCAGACGGCGGCCGCGGCCTGGTCGAACGCCCTAGCCGCCTCCGCGGAGTCCCGGTGGGGCGAGATGGTCAGCGAGGGGGCCCCCGGGGCCCGCGGCGCAAGGTCCACCTCGCCCCCTGGAGCCGCGTACTCCACCTCATAGGGGCCCGAGACGACGGGCGCCTGCCAGTAGGAGTCGCGGGCGGGGTCCGCGCTCCCGGAAAGCACGTGCTCAGGAAGGACGTATGGCGCCAGCCTCCACGCCAGGACGGAGTCCGGGCCAGACATCCTGACCACGACCGTACGGTCGTCGGGGGTGTCGACGCTCTCTATGACCGACATGTCCTCCGCCGGGTCGTCCGTCAGCCGGCCGTCCGCGAGCAGGCGGATGGTGAACGCGACGTCCCGCGATGTGAGCGGGGTCCCGTCAGACCACTCGGCATCCTCGGTCACGCGGTAGGTCACGGTCCTGCCCCCGTCGCCTAAGCCGCCGTTGGCCACCGTCGGCACCTCCACGGCCAGATCGGGCTCGGGCCCGCCGTCGGGGCCGACGGCGAACAGGCCGCGAAGGAGCAGCCGGCCGATGCGACGGTCCGATGTCCGGGGGGAGTAGGGGTTGAGCGTCAGGCCGCGCTCCTCCGTGACAACCACGACGGTCTCAGCGGCGCCACCCGAGCCGCCCTGTCCGGGCGCTCCCGCGCAGCCGGTGGCGAACGCGACAAGGAGCAGCCCCGCGAGCGCCGCGCTGCCGATCCGGCCTCTCACCGCTTGACCTCCCCGTACCTCAGGACCGTTACCCCTTCGGCGTCGGCGTCCAGCAGCCACAGGGCGCCGGCCGCCACGCGCGCGCGGGGCAGCAGGTCGGGCAGGAACACCGACCAGGGAACGATCTCCCTGGCGATCAGGCGCCCGGTATGCGAGGCCGCTATGACCTCCGCCTCGGGCACGAGGGCGTAGGGCCAGCCCGCGCGACCGACAGCGACCTCGGGGGCGAAGCTCCGGGGCATGACCACCCACACCACGTCTCCGTCAACCCCCAGAGGGGTCGACATGCCGGGCACGCGCAGCATCGAGCCGTCAGGCCACGTGATCGTGTGGGTGCTGTCCTCGGTGGGGTTGAACCCGTCCTCCTCCAGGAGCCTGCGGTACATGCGGCCCGCGGTGTCGGCGCCGGCGCCCACCACCGCGACCTGCTCCTCGACGGGCGCCGGACCTTCGGCCAGCAGCTCGACGATTGGCACCGCCTGGGGCTCGAACCGCATCGCCGCCGGGACGTCGTCGAACATGAAGATCTCGGACGTCACGAACAACCTGTCTTCGGCCCTGAACAGGTTCGCGCTGTTCACTTCGGCCGGTATGGGGAAACTGGCCTCCACGGAACCGTCCTCACTCAGGAGCCTCAGCGTCTCGCTCATGGACTCCCCCCGGGCGGTGACGTACATGATGCCGTTGCCGAACGGCTCGAAGAGCGTCGAGCCCGGAGGGGTCATCCAGGTGGCCTCCAGCTTCCCCTCAGGGGAGAAGCGGCGAACCCTGGCGCCGACGTGCCAGCCGGGATGATCGGCCAGCAGGATCCTCCCGTCCGGCGTCACGGCCAGCCTGCCCACCGTCGAGCCTGACCCCTCGGGGTCCGCCCAGACGTCGCCGTCTCCCGTGCCCCACGGCAGGCGCAGCACGACCGTGGGCTCAAGGTCGAGCGCTGGAGGCTGCGAGAGGTCGACCTGTGGCACGAGCTCAGGCGGCGGCTTCCCCGCCCCGCCGAACAGGTAGGTCGCGAACCCCGCGCCCAGCAGGGCCGCTATAGCCGCGCTGCCGATGACGATGCCGCGCACGGTCCGCCGGTCCATGGTCCTCCGTGATCAGTATGGCCTGATGAGCGTGATCTCGAAATGGTGGTAAGTCCCCGGGAAGACGCTCCATATCCACAGCGCGAGCAGCAGCAGCGGGAGCACCGACACGACCGCTGCGGCAAGCCCTCTGCCGGACAGACTATAGAACAGCCGGGCGTGGATGACGAGGGCGTAGGCGAGCCATGCGACCATGGACAGCGTGCCCACCACGTCCCAGCGCCAGAACTCGGCGAACAGCAGGTAGAGGTACCAAGCGCCGGTCAGTATCATCGCCGTCATCGCCAGGAAGCCGACGTTGAGCCACGAGCCGATCGCGTCGTCGGACGCCTCGGGCGTCATGCCCCAGGCCGGACGGCCGAGCAGTCTGGGGACGGACACGCTGGTGGCGGCGAGGAAGCCGGCGAACGCCACCCACGCGAAGATCGCGTGCGCCTCCACCCAGAGCGACTGCTCGGAGATGGTGAGCGGCAGAGGCTCCCGCCGGAAGAAAGCCCCGTAAAGCAGGAGGGCCAGGGACCAGGGCGCCGCCCAGCCCCACGCGCCCGCGGAGTCACGCCGCAGCGAAGTGACGACGGCCGCCCAGGCCAGGAACACCGACGCCAGGAGCGTGTTCTCGAACGTCCCGAACATCGGGATGTGGCCGGCCGCGGCCCACCTCAGGGCCACCGCGAGGGTGCCCAGGACCGCGACGGCCCGGCAGACCCACCGCGACCACGCCAGCGGCCCCCGCGCGACCGCCCACAACAGCAGGACGCACAGGACGATCACCCCGGTGGAGTAGACGGCCAGCGAGACCTCGAACGCCGCTCTCACGTCCCGGCCCCCTTACCCGAGGCGCCATCCGAGATACGGCGCCCGACCTCGCGGGCCAGAGGAAGGCCGGCGGCGCGCCCCGGCCGTCCGTCGACGCGAGCGAGGACCCCGAGCCCCTCGCCGTGCCTCCAGACGACCACGTGCCTGGCCGGGAGAAGGGTACGGCATCCAAGCCCGGCCGTCATCATCACGCCCGCCAGCGCCAGCAGCGGCCAGCCGTACGAGCGCCACACGCGAAGGACGCCGAAGCGCCGCATCTCGGCCACCCTCACGTCCATGCCCGACACGCCGAGCGTCTCACCCACCGACACCAGACGCCTGCCTTCCACCACCCCTGAAGGGAAGGTGCGCTCGACCCCCATCAGCACCTTTGGGTTCCGCAGGTTGTAGCTGGCCGAGACGTCACGGCCCCCCATCCTCGCGTGGTCGGGGTACACCACCATCGACACCGTGTAGCCATGCCCCGGCAGGCGCACCCTGTCGAGCGAGCCGGGCGGGAAGAGCGCCGCGGCGGCTATGACCTCCTCGACCACCTCGCCGGATGGCGACAGCAGCTGGATGCGGGGGGCGTACCCGAAATCCTGCACCGACATCAGCGTGAACGGGTCCAGCCAAAGAGGCGAGGACAGGGAGAACCCCCGCGTCCTCCCGGTGCCCTCCTCCACCACCGTCGCCGCCAGCCGCTCGAACAGCAGCACGTCTTGGAAGAAGGACGGCTCGAGTGTCTCAAGCGTCAGGCTGGCCGCCGATGAGGGCAACGCCTCCCAATCCCCCTCTCCGGCCGCGAGGCCAGCGAGCGGGACGTCGCTGCTCTGACCCTCGATGAGCCTGAACTGGATCGAGCCGGCGGTCGCGGCGTGCGCCACCAGCCCGGCCGCCAGCAGAGGCACGCCCAGGTGGAAGAGCGAGCCCGACAGCAGCGACCATCGCCTCTGGACGCCCGTGACCCGGTCCTCAAGGCGCGAGACCGCGAATCCCATTCGGCCCAGAGCGGCCTGCGCGGCCTCCAAGTCCCCCACGCAACTATCCATCGGCTCAAGAGGCAGAGGGCGGCCGGCGGAGCGCTTCAGCCGCAGGCGGCCGAGGTCCTTGCCCAAGCGCGCCAGGCCGCAGACGGCGCTTGTGGCCACCAGCGCCCAGTGGGCTGCCCTGAAGGGCAGCCAGTCGTTGCCGATGCCCCGGAGCGTCGCCTCGGGCTGGCCGGTGAGCTGGAACGGGACCAGCCACACCAGCGCCAGCGCGATCCACGCCCCGATCACCCAGAAGGACGCGACGCGCGACGACATGGCGTCGAGGAACAGACTCAGGGCGCGCCGTACCGGCGTGCGCATCAAGCTAGATGACCTCCGATCACGTCATGCCGTACGGCGGCCCTACCTGCGTCGGCTGTAGTAGTAGATGACGCCGTCGGAGCCGCGAGGGTTGGTGGGACCGTGCTCGTTGCAGGTAGCGTAGGTCGACGTGAACTCCTGCGTCACGCAGTTGGCGGCGCCGTCGGGCAGGTTCGCCCCTACGTCCTCGTACCGGTGCGAGGCTCCCCAGACCGCGCCGTTCATCATGCGATAGCCCGCCGCGGTCCACTGCGCCGTCGGGGACGCCTCGCGGTTGGTGCCGTGGAGGGCGCCCGACGACGGCCAGCCCGTGCGGGGTCTGGCGCCGTGGCACTGGTAGCAGCCGATGTTCATCAGGTGAGCCATCCCCCAGCTTGCGGTGCCGGCGTCGTCGACCCTGCTGCACCCCGAATGGTTGAATCGCGACAGGTTACGGTAGGTCGCGCCGTTGACATACACGTCGGCGCGGTGGCAGTTCACGCAGAAGTTGGACGCGTTGGTGTTGGTGTTGTTGTTGGGCAGGAGGACCGATCCGCCAGCGACCGTGACCTTGACGGCGGTGTCCTTACCTCGAAGTTGCCAGCGGCTCGAGGAGCCGTGAGGCGTATGGCAGTCGGTGCAGGTCACGAGGCTGGCGGCCTGCCATCCGTTGGTGAAGGTGTTGGACAGGCCGTTGTTGATCTCCGCGGTGCCGATGCGGCGGCGCCCCGCGCTGGTGTTCCAGTTGGTGTTGGCGTTGACCGGGGGCTGGTTCCAGCCGCGAGCGAACACCGGGTGGTATGAGGTCATCGACGGGTTGAAGTCGCGACCGACGTCGGTCTGCTGACCGCCGCCCATTGCGCCCGCGCCGGACTGGTTGGCCGTGCTCAGGCTCACGAGCGGCGTGGCGGCGGTGCTCCACGCGTAGCGGCTGTGGCACTTCAGGCACAGCTGCCACTGGTAGGAGATCGTCTCGACCTTGGAGTACGTCGGGAAGGCGGGGGTGATGGTGGTCCCGCTCCCCGTCCACGTCCCGTTGACCGACCCGGAGATGGTGACGCCCCAGACGCCGTACAGGGCCCCTCCGAGCGGTACGGCAGTGTCGGTCGGCCTCACGCTGTGGAATTCCGGCAGGGTCGATGCACCGGAACGTGTCGCGTGGACGTTGTGGCAGTCCATGCAGCTCGCGTGCCGGGTGGCACCGACGTTCCAGCCCGCGGCCGTGTTCTCCTGCGCGGAGTGCCGCTCCCGGCCGATCGGGTGGCGGTACGGACGCGCGAAGTCGCTCTCGACGCGGCTGGCCGGCCAGGTCAGCGGCTGGGAATCGTAGTAGTCGCGCCGCTTGACCGCGTTGGGGTTGCCAAAGCCGTGGCACCGGTAGCACAGCGTCGGGTAGGAGGTGCCCGTCGCGTTGATGGAGACGCCCATGCCGGCCAGCAGCGTGGCCTCGGCGGAGAAGTGGAGGCCAAAGCGGTCGGGGCCGATCGCCTTGCTGCCGGTGTTCTCGTCGTCGTGGCACTTGGAGCAGTTCGCCCTGAAGTTGGGCTGCCCCGCGGCCAGGGTGCCCGGGACCGAATAGTTGTGCGCCGAGGCGGCGTAGTCCTGCGGGGATATCCCGAAGACGATCGGGCCGCCGCCGGCCCTCTGGTTGACGTTGTCCCTTGGCATGTTGGAGGAGTGGCAGCTCAGGCAGATCCCGTAGCTCGGGTTGCCGCTGGCGATGAAGTCGGTGTTGGTGCCCCCCGTCGAAGGCTGGGCGCCGATCGAGAAGCGCAGGTTCGCGGCGGGGTTGGCGTTGAAGTAGTTGTGGTCCACGTGGCAGGAGACGCACTGCAGCACCGACGTCGATGTCGGATAGGCACCGGTGCCGGGCGCCGCGTCAGGCGGCGAGCCGTCGAGCACGTGATGGAAGAAGCCGGTCTGACCCGTGTTCATCGCCTGATACGGATGGCATCCGTAGCAGGGCAGGGTGCCGTTGGAGCCGCCGCCCGTGGGCTGGTGGACGTCCGCGTGACAGCCCAGGCAGCTCTGCGTGGTGTCGTAGTGGTAGTGGCCGTTGACGTTGGGCAGCCTCAGCTTGGGGCCGACCGCCTGCCCGACCGCCGACTGCGTGAAGCGGCTGAAGCCAAGGGCGCGGTCCCCGACGGTGACGGACTGCATCGCCGAGCCGTTCCAGCCCGAGTTGCCGCTGGCGGTGGTGTGACAGCTGAAGCAGAAGTTGCGGACACCCTGGGCGGTACCCACGTTGAGCTCGCCCACGCCGTCACCGACGGTCACCGTCGTGCCGTTGTACTGCGTGATCACCTGCAGGCCGTACGTGGTCTCGCCCGAGCCGTGCGGGTTGTGGCACGCGTAGCACGGGATCGGCGAGCCGCCGGCGAACACGGTGCCGGTGGTGGACACGGTGCGGTGGCCCGAGCGGGGGTCGGTGCTGGAGCCGCCGACCGACGTCGGGTACTTGGCCCTGATGTCCAGCGTCGATGGCGAGCCGTCGTGGCAGGTGAAGCAGAAGGTGAACGAGGTGTTCGTGAACGTGCTGGTGGACGGGGTGCCTCGCAGGTCGTCAAGGGGGTTGGCGGTCCCGTGGACATCGTGGCACTGCTTGCAGTCGCCGCTGACGTAGGGGTTGGGCGAGAAGTCGGGCCAGCGCACGTTGACCGTCGAGGTGTTGTGGATGCCGCGCGCGATCCAGGTGGCAAAGCCCGGCCAGGCGCCGTCGGTCGGGTAGAACGAGGCTGTCAGCGATGGATGGGCCTGCGCCGGGAACCCGGTCGAGGCGACGTTGTGGCACGCCTGGCAGACGCGGTTGTCGTTTGCGGTGATCGTCAGGGCGCCGATCGTGTTGACGTTGCTGGCGGCCTGGTAGGTGCCGAGCAGCTTGGGCGCCGCCGAGCCGTGCTTGTCGTGACAGTCGTCGCAGGTCTGGATCTCGCCGGCCGATATCGAGCCGTTGGGGATCCAGTGGCTGCGGGCCTGGTTGGGTGACTTGTTGGAGATGGCGGTCTTGGCAGCGCCGATCACGACAGGCGTCGGGACGAGCGATGGCGAGACGGACCACGCCGAGGGCACGGTGCCGTTGTGGCAGCTCATGCAGAACTGCGTCCTGTCGTCCTTGGTGGCCCATGCGGCCGGCAGGTAGGTGTTGGTCGGCGAGGAGATCTTGGAGGTGTTCGAGACCTCGTGTGGGTTGTGGCAGTTCACGCACGCGACGCGAGAGCCAGAGGCGTTGCCAGAGACCGGGTGCGTGGATGCGCGAGAGAAGACCGCCTGGGTCGCGCGGTCCGCCACCGACATGGCCGCCACGCCGTAGTGGTCGGTCGTCGTGCCGTTGTGGCAGCGGAAGCAGGACTGCTCGAGCAGCGGGTCGACCATCGTGCCGCCAAGAGCCGAGAGCAGACGGCGCTCGGGCGAGACGTGCGCGGAGAACTTGTTGGCAGAGCTCTGGAACTGCTCCGTGGGGCTGTCGGAGTCGTGGCACTTGACGCAGTTGGCGCGGAAGGTCGATGAGCCGAACGTAGAGGTCGCGTTGTAGCTGTGCGTGGAGGTGGTGAACACCGAGCCGCTTATCGCCGCGACCCCGTTGCGGCCGTCACTGCGCTGGTTGGTGAGGTCCTTGGTGCGCGCCGTCGAGTGGCACGAGACGCAGATGCCGAAGCTGCCAGAACCGATGAAGTCGGTGTTGGTGGCAAGGGCGCCAGAGGTGTTGGTGATGGCGATGCGCAGGTTGGCGGCGGGCGAAGTCGGGCTCGAGCCGTTGAAGTAGTTGTGGTCGGTGTGGCACGAGACGCAGAAGACGTCCTGGTTCGATGTCGGGTAGGTCCCGGCGCCTGGCGCCATGTCGCCGGTGTAGGCGACGGTCGAGGTGCCCAGCACATGGTGGTAGGCGTTGGTCTTCTGGGTGCCGGCCATGTCCATGGTCTCGCGGAAGGCCGTGTGGCAGCTGTAGCAGTTCGAGCCGCCGTTGGAGATGCCGCCCGTGGGCTGGTGCGGGTCTGCGTGGCACTGCAGGCAGTCCTGCGTGGTGTCGTAGTGGTAGTGGCCGTTGACGTTGGGGAGCCTGAGCTTGGGGCCGACCGCCTGCCCGACCGCCGACTGCGTGAAGCGGCTGAAGCCAAGGGCGCGGTCCCCGACGGTGACGGACTGCATCGCCGAGCCGTTCCAGCCCGAGTTGCCGCTGGCGGTGGTGTGACAGCTGAAGCAGAAGTTGCGGACACCCTGGGCGGTACCCACGTTGAGCTCGCCCACGCCGTCACCGACGGTCACCGTCGTGCCGTTGTACTGCGTGATCACCTGCAGGCCGTACGTGGTCTCGCCCGAGCCGTGCGGGTTGTGGCACGCGTAGCACGGGATCGGCGAGCCGCCGGCGAACACGGTGCCGGTGGTGGACACGGTGCGGTGGCCCGAGCGGGGGTCGGTGCTGGAGCCGCCGACCGACGTCGGGTACTTGGCCCTGATGTCCAGCGTCGATGGCGAGCCGTCGTGGCAGGTGAAGCAGAAGGTGAACGAGGTGTTCGTGAACGTGCTGGTGGACGGGGTGCCTCGCAGGTCGTCAAGGGGGTTGGCGGTCCCGTGGACATCGTGGCACTGCTTGCAGTCGCCGCTGACGTAGGGGTTGGGCGAGAAGTCGGGCCAGCGCACGTTGACCGTCGAGGTGTTGTGGATGCCGCGCGCGATCCAGGTGGCAAAGCCCGGCCAGGCGCCGTCGGTCGGGTAGAACGAGGCTGTCAGCGATGGATGGGCCTGCGCCGGGAACCCGGTCGAGGCGACGTTGTGGCACGCCTGGCAGACGCGGTTGTCGTTTGCGGTGATCGTCAGGGCGCCGATCGTGTTGACGTTGCTGGCGGCCTGGTAGGTGCCGAGCAGCTTGGGCGCCGCCGAGCCGTGCTTGTCGTGACAGTCGTCGCAGGTCTGGATCTCGCCGGCCGATATCGAGCCGTTGGGGATCCAGTGGCTGCGGGCCTGGTTGGGTGACTTGTTGGAGATGGCGGTCTTGGCAGCGCCGATCACGACAGGCGTCGGGACGAGCGATGGCGAGACGGACCACGCCGAGGGCACGGTGCCGTTGTGGCAGCTCATGCAGAACTGCGTCCTGTCGTCCTTGGTGGCCCATGCGGCCGGCAGGTAGGTGTTGGTCGGCGAGGAGATCTTGGAGGTGTTCGAGACCTCGTGTGGGTTGTGGCAGTTCACGCACGCGACGCGAGAGCCAGAGGCGTTGCCAGAGACCGGGTGCGTGGATGCGCGAGAGAAGACCGCCTGGGTCGCGCGGTCCGCCACCGACATGGCCGCCACGCCGTAGTGGTCGGTCGTCGTGCCGTTGTGGCAGCGGAAGCAGGACTGCTCGAGCAGCGGGTCGACCATCGTGCCGCCAAGAGCCGAGAGCAGACGGCGCTCGGGCGAGACGTGCGCGGAGAACTTGTTGGCAGAGCTCTGGAACTGCTCCGTGGGGCTGTCGGAGTCGTGGCACTTGACGCAGTTGGCGCGGAAGGTCGATGAGCCGAACGTAGAGGTCGCGTTGTAGCTGTGCGTGGAGGTGGTGAACACCGAGCCGCTTATCGCCGCGACCCCGTTGCGGCCGTCACTGCGCTGGTTGGTGAGGTCCTTGGTGCGCGCCGTCGAGTGGCACGAGACGCAGATGCCGAAGCTGCCAGAACCGATGAAGTCGGTGTTGGTGGCAAGGGCGCCAGAGGTGTTGGTGATGGCGATGCGCAGGTTGGCGGCGGGCGAAGTCGGGCTCGAGCCGTTGAAGTAGTTGTGGTCGGTGTGGCACGAGACGCAGAAGACGTCCTGGTTCGATGTCGGGTAGGTCCCGGCGCCTGGCGCCATGTCGCCGGTGTAGGCGACGGTCGAGGTGCCCAGCACATGGTGGTAGGCGTTGGTCTTCTGGGTGCCGGCCATGTCCATGGTCTCGCGGAAGGCCGTGTGGCAGCTGTAGCACGCGCTCCCGCCGCTCGAGCCGCCCGGACTCGGGTTGTGGACGTTGTTGGTGGTCGCCCCCGTGTAGTCGCTGCCGTGGCATCCGTAGCACGACTGGGTGTCGGCGTTGTAGTGGCCGCTCACCGGCGGGATCTTCAGGTGGGCGCCGTTGGCGTCGTAGGCCGTGCGCGAGATGCCGAGGTGGACGTCCCCGGCCTGCAGGGTGACCATCGTCGAGCCGTTCCACGCCCAAGTGGAGGTGGACTCCGCCGAGCCGTGGCAGCTGAAGCAGAACCGGCGTACCGATGCGGGGGTCGGCGTGCCGGTGACCGTGATCTCACCCGTGCTGTCGCCGATCGTGATGGTCGCCCCGCGCGTGCGGGTGACGACCTTCAGACCGTATGGCGAGGCGGTGCCGTGCGGGTTGTGGCACTCGTAGCAGGGCAGCGCGCTGCCCGCGGCGAGCGAGCCTGGCGACAGAGTGCGGTGGCCGAAGCGCGTGCCGGGGCTGCTAGCGCCGCCGAACGCCGACTGGACCGCGGTCCCGCCGGCCGCCACCGGGTAGTAGCGGCGGATGTCGTCAGCAGCCGGGCTGCCGTCGTGACAGGTGAAGCAGAACGCGAAGGTCCCAGCCGAGTAGTTCGGCGTCGTAGTCGTCCCGCCTCGCAGGATGTCGAGGGTGTTGGAGGGCCCGTGCATGACGTGGCAGTTCTTGCAATCGCCGGTCGCAAGACCCGACGAGGGCCAGATCATGTTGGCCGTGGAGGTCCCGTGCAGCGAACCGGTGTGGTCGGCGGGGCTGTAGACGACCGCGTAGGTCGCCTCGCCGGGCCAGCGGCCCGTGAGCGGGTAGCCCGAAGCGTTGCGCGAGTAGGCGGTAAGAGCGCCTGAGTGGCAGCCGTAGCAGACGGTGGCGTTGTTGCCGGTCAGGGTGCGGGCGCCGATGCGCGAGACCGCCGCGGTCGCGTCGTACGTCCCCAGGAGTCTAGGGACGCGGCTGGCGTGGTTGTCGTGGCAGGCGGTGCACTGGATGCCGGGATTGGACGATGTGGAGGGCACCCTCGAGACGTCGGCGTGCAGGTTCAGCGAGGGCGTCCAGCCGGTGCGGTGATCGCCGCCTGAGTTCACGTAGGCGCCGGAGCCGCCGACTATCGCGATCAGGGTCGCGGCCGAGTCGGAAGCGCTGCCGTGGCAGTCGAAGCAGACCTGGTTCCCGACCGGGTTCGAGTAGCTGTTGTAGCGGTAGGTGACGGCGGGCGTCGTGATCTGCGTGCGGAGCAGCAGGTTGAAGGCGTTAGCGGGGTTCGGGTCCACCCCGGTCGTGGCCGGACGACGGTGCGGGGTGTGGCACGCGTCGCACTCGCGCTGAATCGACGCCATGTAGGCGTTGCGATGCACCCAGCGCGTGCCGCTGACCGACGGGCCGGTGGTGGCCACGACGGTGTCGTCGCCAAAACCGCCCTGGGAGTCGTAGGTCGAGCCCCAGCCGAAGGCAGCGGTGCCGGCGGTCGCGCCGTGGCACCTGTAGCAGGACTGCGCGCTCTTGGCCCCCAGCGACAGCGACTGGGCCGCGCCGTGAGGGGTGTGGCAGTTGGTGCAGTTGGCGATGTTGTAGCCCGAGAGATAGGTCCCGTGAGGGTCTGGTGAGGACATCGGCGACGTCGCCGAGACGTTCCCTGAAGCGTCGATGGCGCGGATCGTGTAGTAGTAGGTGTACTTCGCGGGCAGCGTCTCGGTGGTGCCCTTCGCGAACGTGGCCGAGGTGACCGAGGAGGGCACCGTCGCCACCTGCATCGGCGTGGCGGTGACCGTGCGGGAGCGCCACACCGTGTAGGTGGTGACTCCGCTCTGGTCGTCGCGCGCGGCGTTCCACGTCACCGTGACCGAGGACAACCCGTCGACGCGAGCGAAGGGCCGTGACGGCGCGCTGGGCGGCGTGACGTCGAGCACCTCTAGACCGGTGGAGAAGGTGATGGGCTCGACCTCGCCAAGCGGATTGCCCGCGCGGTCGCGGAGGGCCGGCGAGATGCGGATGGCGTAGGTGCCGCCAGCCAGCGCCACCTTGGGCTTGAGTCTGACGGCCCTCTCACGGGCGGAGTAGGTGACCTCGGCCGACACCGGCTTGCCAGCGGCGTCGGCAAGACTGACCCCGCGCTCGGCCGTGGTCGGGTCAAGGCTCTCCGAGAAGGTCAGCGTGAACGAGTCCGCGCGGACGCGGGTGGCCCCCGTCGGCACAGATGCGGCGACGAAACGCGGGGGCACGCGATCGCGCACCGAGGCCATCCGCAGCCGCAGGGGGCTCCAGACCTTGGCCGGCGACATGTAGCTGGCGAAGGTCAGGCTCGGCCCCGCGCCGGGATAGGCGCGGACCTGCCAGCGTCCGGCGTTGCGCTCGAGCCAGACGACCGCGTCGCCCTGCGCCTCCACGCCCGACATCGGCCCCGAGCCGCGGGAGTCAAAGACGACGGGCTTGCGGTCCGAGAGCGAGAAGCCGTCGATGTGGAGGCGCTCGCCGGCGCTGTTGTCTATCCAGTACGCGACCCCGCCGCCCACCGTCGGCAGCGTCTGCTCCCCCGGCCCGGTGAAGACGTCGAAGGTCTCGCCGGTGGCCGAGTCCCAGGCCCTGAGGTCGAGGCTGTCCCCTGCGGCGGCGGCCCAGACCACGTAACGGCCGTCGGTGGAGGGCAGCATCTCGTTGACCGAGGTGCCAGCTATGGTCGTCTTGACGCCGCTGACCCGGTTCCAGATGCGAACGTCCGCGTCACCGCGGCCGCCGGCCTGCCCGGAGTAGTCCTCCCAGACCACCAGGTCGCCAGCCACCTGCGGGCGGCGCTTGGGACGGTTGTAGCCAGAGTCGATCCAAACCTCGGCGCCAAGGGAGATGTCAAAGCCGTAGACACCGGGGCTGTAGCCGGTGCGATAGTCCTCCCAGACCACCAGGTCGCCCCAGACCGACGGATTGACCTGGTCGTTGGCGGCCGCGCACACGACCCGGGTGGTCCCCGAGGGGATATCGAAAAGGTGTATGTCGGCCGTGCCCGCCGCGTAGCTCACGTAGACCACGCGGTCACCGTAGATAGCGGGCTGGATCTCATCGGCCGCCGAAGACGCGATTGCACGCGTCACACCGGACGCCGAGTCCATCAGCATGATGTCGAACGAGCCCCCCGAGCGGTCCGCCCACACCACCCAGCGACCCGAGATCGCCGGGGTCTCGGGCATGCGCCCGCCAGCGGCGAGGGGCGACCCCGCGCCGTTCAGCGCGACCGCGACGGCCGCGCACAGCGCGAAAGCCGTTGCGAGTGCAACGGCCAGATAGCGCCTCGACAGCGTACGCATTTGCGCTCCCGTATCCGAGACGAAGACCAGCGCGGCTGATAGCCGCCCTGACACCTTAATACGGATTATCGGCCGATTCAATGTCAGACGCTGTGAGCGCCGTCACACGAGACGACACTGTCGGCGCCCGCTACCGCCGGCGCCCGCTACCGCCAGCGATTGTCCTCCAGCAAAGCGCGCGCCTGATCGATCTGCGCTTCCACGGCGTCCGGCCCGGTGCCTCCCGCTCCGCGCCTGCGCGCGGCCACCTCGGCCGCTCCCAGCGCGATGACCGCGTCCCCGAAGCGAGGGTCAGCCGCCTCAAGGTCCGCGGCGGTCAGGTCGCCCATGCCACGGCCGGTCCGCTCGCACTCCAGGACGAGCCTGCCCACGATCTCGTGGGCCTCGCGGAAGGGCACGCCGCTGGCGGCGAGATGGTCCGCGAGGTCCGTCGCGGCCATGAAGCCCTGCTCGGCGGCGGCGAGCATGCGGTCCTCGCGCACAGTCATGTTCGCCAGCATCCCCTCGATCGCGAGCAGGCAGTCTCCCACCGTGTCGACCGCATCGAACGCCGGCTCCTTGTCCTCCTGCATGTCCTTGTTGTAGGCCAGCGGCAGGCCCTTCATCGTCGTGAGCAAGGACACGAGGCCGCCGTAGACCCGGCCGGTCTTCCCGCGCACGAGCTCGGCGAAGTCGGGGTTCCTCTTCTGCGGCATGATGCTCGAGCCCGTAGACCAGGAGTCGTCGAGGGAGACGAACCCGAACTCCTCGCTCGACCACAGCACGATCTCCTCGGCCAGCCGCGACAGGTGCATCGCGATCATCGAGCACGCGTACACGAGGTCGAGAAGGAAGTCGCGGTCGGACACGGCGTCCATGGAGTTGGGGATGACGGAGGAGAAGCCGAGCTTCTCGGCCACTGAGGCGCGATCGACAGGGTGTGGCGTGCCGGCCAGCGCCGCGCTTCCCAGCGGCAGCGAGTCCGCCGCCGCGTGAGCCGCCGCCATACGGTCCGCGTCCCGGCTCAGCATCCAGAAGTACGCCAGCAGGTGATGGGCGAAGGACACCGGCTGCGCCCGCTGGAGATGGGTGTAGCCCGGCATGATCGTGGCGACGTGCCGCTCGGCGACCTCCAGCACGGTCCCGCGAAGGCTGTCGACCCGCGCGAGCAGGCCCGACGCCGCAGCCATCGCCCACAGCCGGGTGTCGGTGGCGACCTGGTCGTTGCGGGACCGGGCGGTGTGCAGCCGCTTGCCGGCGTCGCCGATGCGCTCGGTCAGGACGCGCTCGATCGCCATGTGGACGTCCTCGTCCTCGACGCGCCACTCGAACCGCCCGGCCGAGATCTCCTCGCCGATGCTGCGAAGACCGCTCTCGATGGCGTCGGCGTCGTCGGCGCCCAGCAGCCCCACCTCCGCGAGCATCCGGGCGTGGGCGATCGAACCCTCGATGTCCTGGGCCCACAGGCGGCGATCGAACGGCAGCGAGGCTCCGAAGCGGATCGCGAAGTCGTCGGTCGCGTCCGTGAACCGCCCGCCCCAAGGTGTCTTCGGGTCAGTCATCGTCATCGCCCCGGCCCTCGTCGCCCCGGCCCTCGTCGCCCCGGCCCTCGAAGTCCTCCCGCTCATGAGATTCGCCCTGTTGCCGCTCTACGACCTCCGCGCCGGAGGCCGACTCGGACCTGCCGCGACGGCGCCCTGCGGCGTACCCGCCCCACCACAGAGCGAGCGCTGGCGCGAACAGCAGCAATGCGAGCACGCCTATGGCCAAGAGCTCCTGTGCGCCGATCGACACCTCAGACCTCCCCCTCCTTGCCCACCTTGCGGCGCTGGCGCGCCCACACCTTCACGGGCAGACCGTGCAGGTCGATGAAGCCCTTGGCCGCCGCGTGGTCGAAGCTGTCCGACTCATCGTAGGTGGCCAGATCGTAGTCGTACAGCGAGTACGGGGAGCGGCGGCCGACGGTGACGCAGGAGCCCTTGAAGAACCTCAGTCGGACGTCCCCCGTGACCAGCTGCTGGGTCGTGTCGACGAAGCCGTCGAGCGCCTCCTTGAGCGGCGAGTACCACATCCCGTTGTAGACGAGCTCCGCCCACTTCTGCTCCACCCCCAGCTTGTAGTGGAGCAGCTCACGCTCGAGGCAGAGATCCTCCAGAGCCTTGTGGGCGGTGATCAGAGTCAGCGCGCCGGGCACCTCGTATATCTCGCGGGACTTCACCCCCACCAGCCTGTTCTCGATCATGTCGATCCGCCCGAAGCCGTGCTTGCCCGCGAGGTCGTTCATCCGCTCGATGATCTCGCGGAAGCCGAGGGCCTGCCCGTCCAGGGCGACCGGCAGACCCTGCTCGAAACCGATCTCGGCGTACTCGGGCTCGTTGCACGCGTCGCCGCGGGAGTCGGCGGTCAGCGTGTAGATGTCCGGGGGCGGCTCGACCCATGGGTCCTCCAGGACCCCGCACTCGATGGCCCTGCCCCAGAGGTTGTCGTCGATCGAGTACGGGCTTGCCTTGGTGGTGGGGACGGGGACGCCGCGCTCGAGGGCGTACTCCATCTCCTGCTCGCGTGTCCTGAGCTCCCACTCGCGCACGGGCGCGAGGACTGTGAGGTCGGGGTCGAGCGCGGCTATCCCCACCTCGAAGCGCACCTGGTCGTTGCCCTTGCCCGTGCATCCGTGGGCGATGAAGCGCGCCTGATGGCGATGCGCCTCCTCGACCAGGTGCTTGACGATGATCGGCCTGCTCATCGCCGAGACCAGCGGGTACTTGTTCTCATACAGCGCGTTGGCCTTGAGCGCCTTTGCGAGGAACTCGTCGACGTACTCGTCGCGGACGTCCTTGACGATCGACTCGACGGCCCCGATGTCCAGCGCTTTGCGGCGCACGAACTCCAGGTCCTGCCTCTCCTGCCCGACGTCGATCGCCAGCGCTATGACGTCCACTCCGCGGTTCTCGCGAAGCCAAGGTATGGCGACCGACGTGTCCAGCCCGCCGGAGTACGCCAGGACCACTCTCTCCCTGTCAGCCACGGTCTCTTTGTCCTTTCAGTCTTAAGGTGCGAGCCGCGCGCCCGTGCTCACCTGTGGGCCCGACGCTCGGGCACGTACCTTTCGAGCAGCCCGGTCAGCTCTCTGGCCGCGTCCTCGCCGGGCGTCACGAGGAGCACGGTGTCGTCACCCGCTATCGAGCCAAGGACCTCGCCCAGGGCGGCCCCGTCGATCGCGGCGGCGACCCCCTGGGCCCCGCCCGCGGACGTCTTGACGATGATCAGCTGCTGCGAACGCACGACGCCCGTGACCAGGTCCTCGAACATCCTGTGCAGATGCAGGTCCTCGGGGAGCACGTAGCCGCCCCCGGCCAGCTTGCGCAGACCGAGCTCGGAGGCGTCCCGGGACACGGTGGCCTGGGTGCACACGAAGCCCGATGCCCGCAGCCGGTCGACGATCTCCTGCTGGGTCCTGACCTTGCCCTCCCGCACGATCGCGCGGAGCGCGTCCTGTCTGTCGTACCGCTTCGTCATCGCGATCCCTCCAGCAGCAGGGCCAGCAGCGCCTGCTGCGCCCACAGCCTGTTCTCCGCCTCGTCGAAGACCACCGATGAGGGCCCGTCGATCACGCCGGGGGAGACCTCCTCGCCTCTGTGGGCCGGGAGGCAGTGCATGAACACGGCCCCGTCGGCGGCGAGCGCCATCAGCCCCTCGTCCACCGTCCATCCCGCGAAAGCCTCGACGCGGGCGGCGTGCTCCTCCTCCTGCCCCATCGAGGCCCACGTGTCGGTGGCCACGACATCCGCCCCGGCGACCGCCTCTTCGGGATCGCGCACAACGGAGATCCCGGCGCCGGTCGAGTGCCTTTCGGCCAGTGACGCCGCGAGTTCCACGACCCGCCTCTCAGGCTCGAAACCGGCTGGCGAGGCGACCGTGACGTGCATGCCCGCGAGCGCCCCGGCGAGCAGGTAGGTGTTAGCCATGTTGTTGCCGTCGCCGACGTAGGCGAGGCGCTTGCCGGCGGCGGACCCCAAACGCTCCTCGATGGTCATCAGGTCCGCGAGTCCCTGGCAAGGGTGATGGTCGTCGGTCAGCGAGTTGACCACCGGCACGGCAGCTTGCTCGGCCACCTCCTCGACGTGGGACTGAGCGAACGTGCGAAGGACGATGGCGTCGACGTAGCGCTCGAGCGTCCTGACCGTGTCATGCACCGTCTCGCTGCGCGAGAAGACGTCACCGGCGCCCAGGACGACCGGATGGAGCCCGAGATTGCGGCAGGCCACCTCGAACGACACCCTGGTCCGAAGCGACGGCTTCATGAAGACGAGCGCGACGGCGCCGCCCGAGCCGGGGGCCGTCGGGTCCCCGCCGGCCTTCATCGCATGCGCCCGGTCCAGCACTAGACGCAGCTCGGCGGGGTCCAGGTCCGCCATCGTGAGCAGGTCGCGACCCGCGAGTGGGTTGCCCGACATCATCCGTCCTCTCGCTCCAGCAGCTCCCCGAGCACCTCGACCATCGCGTCGACCTCGTCCTTCCCGCACACGAGCGGCGGGATGAAGCGAAGGACGCTCTCGCCCACGTTGTTGAGCACCATCCCTCGAGTCAGCGCGGCGGCGGCGACCCGGGCGGCGCGGGGCGTCGCGAGCTCCGCGGCGGAGAGCTGACCCTCGCCGCGGACCTCGGTGATCGCGCCGGTGCGCTCCGCCAGACCCTGCAGGCGCGACCTCAGGTACGCGCCCGCCCGCGCGGCCGTCTCGCCAAGCCTCTCGGCGCGCAGGGACGCGATCGTGGCGCGCGCGGCCGCGCACACCACGGGGCCCCCGGCGAACGTCGAACCGTGGTCGCCGGGCGCGAAGGCCTCAGCCACCTCCGCCCTGGCGACGACCGCGCCCATCGGCAGCCCGTTCGCCATGGCCTTGGCCAGGCAGGTGACGTCCGCCTCGACGCCGTGCGCCTGCTGCGCGAAGGCCGTTCCCGTCCGCCAGAAGCCGGTCTGCACCTCGTCCAGGACGAGCAGGACCTCGCGCTCGTCGCACAGACGGCGCACCGCTTCGAGGTAGCCGGGCTGGCAGGGGTGGACCCCGCCCTCGCCCTGGATCGGTTCGAGAAGGACGGCGCAGGTGCCCTGATCGACCGCCGCGTCCAGCGCGTCGATGTCGTTGAGGGGCACGTGCGAGAACCCGGGCACGAGCGGCGCGAACGCCTCCTGCTTCGAGGGCTGACCGGTCGCCGACAGCGCTCCAAAGGTCCGGCCGTGGAACGAGCGTTCAGCGGCCACGACGCGATGACAGCCCTCGCCGCGCGCCTGGCGCCCCCAGCGGCGGGCGAGCTTGATCGCGCCCTCGACGGACTCCGCGCCGGAGTTGCAGAGGAAGACCTTCCTGGCCGGACCGAGGAGCGAGGCCACTGTCTCGGCGAGCTCCGACCGGTGCTCGACGTAGAACAGGTTCGTCGTCTGCACCAGTCGGGCCATCTGGCCGCTCACCGCCTCGGCCACCGCGGGATGCGCGTGCCCGAGGTTGACCGACCCTATCCCCCCGACGAAGTCCAGGTACTCGGCGCCCTCGTCGTCGTACAGGCGCATCCCGTCGCCTCGCACGAACATCACGGGCTTGCGGGCGTAGGTCCGCATGTGGTGGGCGGAGTCGATCGCCGCGGCCGCCTCCAGGAGGGCTCCCATCAGACGACGACCTCCTCGACGCGCGCGGGCTCCACGTCGTGCGTGATCATCGTGCCGACGCCCTCGTCCGTGTAGACCTCGAGCAGCAGGGCGTGCGGGATGGTGCCGTTGAGGATGTGCGCGCGGCGCACCCCCGCGGCCAGCGCGGTTATGCAGGCCCCCACCTTCGGGATCATCCCGGCGCCCATGCCGCCCGCGTCGACGCGGTCCCTTGCCTCCGACAGGGTCAGGCCCCTGATCAGCGAACCGGGATCCGAGAAGTCCTCGTACAGCCCATCGACATCGGTGAGGAAGATCACCTTCTCCGAGCCCAGGGCCGCGGCCAGCTCGCTTGCGACGACGTCGGCGTTGATGTTGAAGCTCCCGCCGTCGTCCCCCGCGCCCACCGACGCCACCACGGGTACGAACCCGTCCTCGATGAGGTTGGTGACGACGGTGGTGTCGATGGCGGCGACCTCGCCGACGCGGCCGAGCTCGGGCGAGGACTGCGTGGCCCTGATCAGGTTGGCGTCGTCGCCGGCGATCCCGACGGCCAGCCGGCCGTGAGAGTTGATGGCGGCCACCAGCTCCTTGTTCACCTTGCCGACCAGCACCATCTTGACGACCTCCATCGCCGCCTCGTCGGTGACGCGCAGCCCGTCGACGAAGCGGACCTCCATGCCGAGGCGCTCCATGTAGTGGGTGATCTCAGGGCCGCCCCCGTGGACGATGACCGGGTTCATGCCCATCAGCTTCATCAGCACCACGTCGGAGGCGACCATGTCGCGAAGCGACCGGTCCGTCATGGCCGCGCCTCCGTACTTGATGACGACGGTCTTGCCCCAGGCGCGCTTGATCCACGGAAGGGCCTCCGTGAGCGTCTCAGCCTTGGCGAGCAGGTCCTCCACCGCGCCTCACCTCATGTCCTGTAATCGCCGTTGATACGGACGTAGTCGTACGTGAGGTCGCAGGTCCAAACCCGGGCCCGTCCCTCGCCGAGGTGCAGGTCCACCTCGATGGAGACCTCCGGCCGCGCCAGCGCGGCCGCCGCTTCCTCCTCGTCGAAGGCCTGGGCCACCCCCGCCCGGCAGGTGAGGATCCCCGCGAAACGGACGTCCAGGGCCGCCGGGTCCACCGCGGCCTCGGACTTGCCGACGGCCATCGCCACCCTCCCCCAGTTGGCGTCCGCCCCGAATATGGCCGTCTTGACCAGGGGGGAGTCGGCTATCGCGAAGGCCGCGGCGGCCGCGTCCTCGTCCGTCGCCGCTCCCCGGACGTCCACGGTGATGAGCTTGGTGGCTCCCTCGCCGTCCCTGGCGACCATGATCGCGAGGCGCTCGCACACCTCCGTGAGTGCGGCGAGGACACCCGCGAAGCACGCGGTGCCCTCCTCGACCGGCTCCCCTCCCTCGGCGCCGCTGGCCAAGAGCACGCACATGTCGTTGGTGGAGGTGTCCGAATCCACCGTGATGCGGTTGAAGGTCTTGGCGACCGCGGCGCGCAGCACCGCGTCACAGGCGCGCGGCGTCAGCGGAGCGTCGGTGGTGACGAACGCCAGCATGGTCGCCATGTCCGGGCGGATCATCCCGCTGCCCTTGGCCATCCCTCCGACCGTGAAGCCGCGACCCTCGCACTCGACCCTGACGGCCGTCTCCTTGACGAAGGTGTCCGTGGTCATGATCGCCTCGGCCGCCATACCGCCGCCCGCGCGGTCCGCGGCCGCTACGGCCTCGCGCACACCACCGAGCACGGCGTCCATCGGCATGGGCACGCCTATCACTCCGGTGGACGCCACCAGGACGTCGCCAGGGTCGCAACCGAGCGCCTCCGCGACCGCGCCGGCCATGGCCTCGGCGTCCGCCTCACCCCGCGGACCGGTGCACGCGTTGGCGTTGCCGGCGTTCACGATCACGGCGCGTGCGAGGCCCGACGCCACGTTGCGGCGACTGAGCGAGACGGGAGGCGCCGCCATCCGGTTGCGGGTGAACACGGCGGCCGCGGGCACCGGCTCGGCTGCGGCGATCAGCGCCACGTCACGCCTCCCCGACCTTCTGACGCCGGCCATGACCCCTGAGGCGAGGAATCCCGCTGGCGCGGTCACGCCGCCCGGGACGTCGCGGATGTCGTATGCGACCTTGCCTGCCACTCACACCACCGGCCCGTACGCCGTGAGTCCCGCGGTCTCATCGAAGCCCAGTGCGAGGTTCGCGCACTGCACCGCCTGCCCGGCGGTGCCCTTCACGAGGTTGTCGATCGCGCAGGTGACGACCAGCGTCCCGGAGACCTCGTCCAGGGCCACTCCGATGTGCGCACGGTTGCCGCCGCACACCTCGCGGGTGGAGGGCATCCGGCCCAAGGGGTGGACCGTGATGAATGGCTCGCCCGCGAACCTGTCAGCGTAGACCGCGTGTGCCGCCTCCGTGTCGATACCCTCGGCGACACGGAGGTACACGGTCGCCAAAAGCCCGCGGGTGGACGGGAGCAGGTGCGGTACGAACGTGGCGTGCACGGAGCGTCCGGCCGCCGCCGACAGCTGCTGGTCGATCTCGGGCGAGTGCCTGTGCCCCGCCGCCTTGTATGCGGACACGGACTCGTTGCACGAGGGGAAGTGCGTGGCCTCCGACGGCGTCCGGCCCGCGCCCGAGACCCCGGACTTGGCGTCGATCACCACGCCGTCGGCCGAAGCGATCCGGGCTTCGACCGCCGGGACGGCCGCGAGGAGCGCGGCGGTCGGATAGCAGCCCGGACACGCGACCAGCCGGGCTCCGGCGATCGCCTCGCGGCCCAGTTCCGGCAACCCGTAGGCCGCGCCCGCGAGAAGAGATGCCGCCGAGTGCGGAACGCCGTACCAGCGCTCGTACTGCGCGGCGTCTTTCAGTCTGAAGTCGGCGGACGCGTCGACGACCATGGCCCCGCGGGCGAGCACGTCCGGGACGTAGGGCATCGCTGCGGTGTGCGGGACCGCCAGCATGACCAGGTCGGCGTCCAGCGTGACCGCCTGCGCGTGGGGGACGTAGGCGAGGTCACACCCGGCCAGTGCGGGGTACAGGTCGCTAACGCGCCTGCCGGCGTCCGAGTCCGAGCTCACCGCGACAAGCCGCATCCCGGGATGCCCGAGCACCAACCGGGTGATCTCCGCTCCGGCGTATCCGGCGGCGCCAACCACCACCACATCGGTCATGGCCTTCCTCCAAGGTCGAGGCCGTCAGAACCGATGATACGCTCAACTGCATGAAATGGCAACTGTATGCATTAGCACGCAGGGATGATCCGCCGCCGACTAGTCTCGCAGCTTGGCGCCGAGAGCTCCGCATACCCTGCTGACCAACCGCTCGTGAGCCTCGCGCACCTCGGCGTCGGTGAGCGTGCGCTCGGTCGAGCGGTAGGCGAGCGCGAACGCCAGGCTCTTGCGGCCCTCTCCCACCCCCGCGCCACGGTAGACGTCGAACAGGCGCACCGAATCCAGAAGCGGGCCTCCGGCCTTTCGCATCGAGGCGGCCACCTTCTCGGCGGGGACATCGTCGTCGACCACCAGCGCGACATCGAGCTCCACGGCCGGATAGCGGCCGAGCGGCCTGAAGGAGGGAACGTCCTCCGACGCGGCCAGGACGGGATCCAGGCCGATCTCGAACAGCACGACCGGGCCGTCGGCCCCGAAGGCGTCCAGGCAGTCGGGGTGGACCTCGCCCAGCCATCCCTCCACCGAACCGCGCACGAGCACCTCGGCGCCCCTGCCAGGCTGGAGGAAGGGCAGATCGGCGGCCCTGACCGACCAGGCGCCGACGTTCAGCGTCTCCATCAGGGTCTCGAGGACGCCCTTGCCGTCGAAGAAGCCCAAGCGAGCCGGCGCCGGGCCGCCGTCAGCCGGGTCGCTCCACGAGGGACGGGCCCATCTCCCGGCGAGCGCGCCGCTCACCATCTGGCGCTCCAGGGGCTGCTTGCGCCCCTCGACAGCCGAGAACACCGTGCCGATCTCGTAGAGGTGCACGTCGGCCACGCCCCTGCGCTGGTTGGACGCGACAGCGCGCAACAGCCCCGCCGCGATCGTGGGGCGGAGCACCGACTGCTCCACCGACATCGGGTTCAGCAGCTCGACGACGCCCTGGCCACCAGCCGGTCCCCAGCGCAGACGCTCCAGGTCCGATGGGTCCGCGAACGCATAGGTCAGGGTCTCGCTCAGGCCGGCGGCCCGCATGCCCTCGCCAGCCCGCTCGCGAAGCCGCTGCTCGCGGGTCAACCCGCCGATCCGCCCACGGCCCGCGGGCAACGTGCCCGGTACGCGGTCCATCCCCCAGAGACGGACGACCTCCTCCACAAGATCGATCTCCCGCTCCAGGTCGGGCCGGTACGTCGGCACGGTCACCTCGAGCGTCTCCCCTCCAGACACGCCCAGCCCGAGGCGCGTAAGGAGGTCGGTGACCTCCCCGGGCCCTAGCGAGGTCCCCAGCACCGAGTTGAGCTTCGCCACCCTGAGTTCGATCACGCGAGGGTGGGCCGGCCGGGCGTACTCGTCGACCACGCCGGGCGCCACCGTGCCGCCCGACACCTCGACGATGAGGGCGGCGGCCCGGTCGAGCGCCGCAACGCACCCGTCGGGGTCGACGCCCCGCTCGAACCTGACCGACGCCTCGCTCACGAGGCCGAGCGAGCGGCTGGTGCGGCCGATCGAAGCGGGCGCGAAGCAGGCGGACTCAAGGAGCACGTCGACCGTCGACCCGGACACCTCGGTGTCCTCGCCCCCCATCACGCCGGCGAGGGCGACCGGACCTCGCGGGTCGCAGATCAGGAGCATCCCGGGCTCGAGCTCACGGTCCTGCCCGTCCAGCGTGCGAAGGCGCTCCCCGGCCGCCGCGGGCCGCACGACGATGGTCGTCCGGCCGTTTTCGCAACCCAAGGTGGCGGCGTCGAAGGCGTGCAGCGGCTGCCCGAGCTCGTAAAGGACGTGGTTAGTGACGTCCACGATGTTGTTGATGGGGCGCGAGCCCGACGCCGCCACCCGCTCGGCCAGCCACTTGGGCGAAGGCCCGACCTTCACCCCGCGTATCAGCCTTGCGGCGTACCGTGGGCACAGGTCGGCGTCCTCTATGCGGACCTCCACGGCGGACCCCGCCGCCTCTCCCGATTCGACCGGCGAGGACGAGGGTGTCCTGTGGCTCGTGCCCAGGATAGCGGCGACCTCCCGCGCGATCCCGACCATGGACATGCAGTCCGGCCTGTTGGGTGTCACCTCAAGCTCGAGCACCGCGTCCCCCTCACCGTGGTACTCGCCGAAGGGGGTGCCCACGGGCGCGTCCTTGGGGAGGATGAGCAGGCCGCGATCGTCGCCGGGTAGGCCGAGCTCCCCGGGGGAGCAGTTCATGCCTTCGCTGACCACGCCCCGGAGCTTCGTCTTCCTGATGGTCGCGCCGCCAGGGAGTGTCGTCCCCGCAAGAGCCACCGGGACCCTGTCGCCAGCCTCGAAGTTGTCCGCGCCGCAGACTATCGAGAGGGGTTCAGCGCCGCCGACGTCCACCCGCGTGACCCACAGCTTGTCTGCGTCCGGGTGACGCTCCTTGGTCACCACCCTGCCCACGACGACGCCCTCGAAACCGGCGGCGTCATCATGCACCGCCTCCACGGCGGTACCGGTCATCTCGAGGCGCTCCGCCAGCGCGGCGGGCGACAGGTCTGTGTCGACCAGCTCACGCAGCCATCTCATCGATACGAGCATCCTGATCCTTCCACCCTTCGCGAGCGGCTTTCAGTACTGCCGCAGGAACCTCATGTCGCTTTCCACCAGCAGTCGCAGATCCGGGATGCCGTACCGCAGCGCGGCGATACGCTCGGCGCCCATGCCGAACGCGAACCCGGTGTGACGCTCCGGATCCACGCCCACGAACCCGAAGACGTTGGGGTCGACCATCCCGCACCCCATGATCTCCAGCCAGCCGGTCCCCTTGCAGAAGCGGCAGCCCTCGCCGTCGCAGATCCCGCAGGACACGTCCACCTCGGCCGAAGGCTCCGTGAACGGGAAGAAGTGCGGCCGGAACCTCGTCCGGCGGTCCGGACCGAACATCGCGTGGCAGAAGTGGTCGAGCGTCCCCTTGAGGTCGCCAAACGTGATGCCCTCGTCGACGACCAGACCCTCCACCTGCGAGAACTGAGGCAGGTGACTCGGGTCCGCGACGTCGCGGCGGTACACCTTGCCGGGCGCGACGATGTAGATGGGCGGCTGGTTCGCCTCCATGTACCGAACCTGCACCGGGCTGGTGTGGGTGCGCAGAAGGAGGTCACCGCCGCTCTCGGCGCCCGGACTCCCGGACGTGTCACGGACGTAGAAGGTGTCCTGGAGGCTGCGCGCCGGGTGGTCGGGAGGGGTGTTCAGGGCGGTGAAGTTATAGTGGTCCAGCTCGACCTCGGGTCCCTCCGCGACCCGATAGCCCAAGCCGACGAATATCTCGACGATCTCGGAGACGATGCGGTCGATCAGGTGCCGATGCCCAGGAGCGCGGCGACGGCCCGGAAGGGTCACGTCCGCCGCCTGGGCCGCTATGCGAGCGGCGCGCTCGGCGCCGCCCAGCTCCGCGCCCCTGACGGAGAGCGCCTCCTCAAGCGCCTCCCTCACGGCGTTGGAGGCCTGGCCGATGGCCGGGCGCTCCTCGGCCGGGAGCGAACCCAGCCCTCGCAGAACGCCCGTCAGCGAGCCCTTCTTGCCCAGGTAGCTCACGCGCACCGATTCGAGTGACGCCGTGTCGGTCGCGCCCGCGATGTCGGCCAGCCCCGCGCCTTCAAGTTCCCTGAGCCTTTCGAGGATGTCCATGGACCACCTCCTCCGTACGAATGTAAAGGAGCCAGCTCCGTCCTCCAAGGACGGGAGCCGGCTCCCGCGGTACCACCTCGGTTGGCCGCCTCTGGCGACCCTCTCATCGCCGCCGGCAGTGCCGGCGGCCCCGGCCCTGCGACCGGCAAGCCCGATATCGGGGGCACCGGCTCCCCTACTCGACCCTAGCGGGCCTTTCGGTTCGCGACTGAGGAGTGAACCGGTCCTCCCCCGCTCGGACCCCTCGCAGTCTGGGGGGTCCTCCCTTTGGAGCGGGTGGCCGAAGACCGCCTCTCCGTTAGCGCCTCTGCCTGTGCGATTGAGCCGAGATTCTAGCACACGCCGCAGCAGCCGAGCGTAGCGCCGAGCAGGCCTTCCCGGTCCGGAGGACCACCACCACCTTCCCCATGACCGACCTGGCGGCGACAGGGTCGAGGTCGGCCGACGGATTGGCGTCTCCGCGGGTGACCAGAGCGCCGTCACCTCTGACGCTCACGACCCTGTGCAGCACCGGTGCCGCCCCCGGCCCCTCGAACAAGGCGATGTCGCCGGCGCGGAGCGTGGATGGACGCGCCACCAGGCAGACGTCCCCCCATGACATGGCTGGCTCCATCGACGAACCCGTTACCAGGATCGGCCTGTAGACCGCCGGCAGCGCCGCTAGAACGACCAGAACCGGCACCCACGCGACGCCCGACCTTCCCGTCCCCATCAGCGCGTCTGCTCAGCGCCCACGTTCACAGTCAACTTCACGTAGTCGCCCATCAGCGAGACGCCCGCTGTCGCGGGAAGCCCCACGCCGAACCTCAGCTGATGCCTGGCACCGGCCTGCAGGGTGACGGGAGCCGTGCGCATGGACGACATCTTGCCGTCGTACAGCACTCGCCCGCTCTCGTCGAGGACCCTGCAGGTGAGAGCCTCGTACATCTCGGTGAAGCCAGCCTTCTTGGCCCCGGTCACAACGATGTCCGCCGCGAGCGTGCCGCCGTTGACAACGGTCAGCGACCTCCACTCGACCACCCCGGGAGCCAGGGCGCTGACGCTGAGCGCGGCCGACGTGGGTTCGGCGGAGACTGCCACCCGGCCCGCCGTGATCACGTTCTCCGGGACCGCCGCCTGCGAGGTGAAGTACGCTCCCGCGCTGCCCGCACCCGCCGCCACCGCCAACGCACCGACCGCCAACAACAACCTCTTCATGCCGCACCTCCGTCGATCGTGCCGAGGGGAGGCTCATCCGGCTGCGACGCCCCGCGGGCGCCCGTGGGAAGACTCGCGCAAGCGGATGACCGCGCTCCAACCCCGGACGTACCGCGCAAGGATTTGACCGGTCGACGGGGTACGGGTATCAAGTTCAGGAAGGCTTCGGGAAGGGGTTGCGGCATGCGAACGGCGACGATGGCGACGGCCCTGGTGCTGCTGATGACACTCGTCGCCGGCTGCGGCCAGGAATCCGACGCGGGCTCCAGCTCGACCGACGTCTCGACCAGCACCGCCGGCGACATCAAGAGCACCGACGCGGCGGGCCTGTGGGACATCATCACAGCGGAGGACTACCTCTCGTGGGACCGGCCCGCCGGTGCCGCAGACACGATATCGTCCAAGGGACCGCACGGTGACGAGGTCGACCTCTACATCAACGACGTGGTCGCGGCGACCGGGGCAGGAGCGTCCGCGTGGCCGGAGGGCTCAGTGGTCGTCAAGGAGGCCCGGGCCGGGGGCTCACTGGTGGTGATCGCGGCCATGTGGAAGCGCGACGGCGCATGGCTGTGGGCTGAGTACGAGCCCGACGGTCGCGTCATCATCGAAGGCGAGGCCGCGCCAGCGTGCGCGGGCTGCCACGCCAGCGGGCAAGACTCGGTGATCGCCTTCGACCTGCCCTAGAAAGCCGATGAGGCCCGCCGTGTCCGGTGGGCCTCATCGTGGGTTACGCCGCGTGGCGGTGCGTTCCTGTCAGGCGCTCGCCTTGTCCTTGGCCAGCTCGGCGAGCTTGGCGAAGGCCGCCGGATCGTTGACGGCCATGTCGGACAGGATCTTGCGGTCCAAGGTGACCTCGGCCACCTTGAGCCCGTGCATGAATGCGGAGTAGGACAGGCCGTTCTGACGGGCGCCGGCGTTGATGCGCGCGATCCACAGGCGGCGGATCTCCCGCTTGCGGTTCCTGCGGTCGCGGTACGCGTACTGCAGCGAGTGCTGGACCTGCTCCTTGGCCTTGCGGTAGGAACGACTCCTGGTCGCGTAGTAGCCCTTCGCGCGAGCGAGGACTGTTCGACGCTTCTTCCGGGCGGCAACGCCCCTCTTCACCCTAGGCATCGGACTTCACTCCAATCGTTGTTCGGCGGCGAACCGGGTCTACCCGATGCCGAGGTTCTTCTTGATGACGTTCGCGTCAGAGGGGTGCACCAGCGAAGCCTCGCGGAAGGCGCGCTTGCGCTTGGGACTCTTCTTCTCGAGGATGTGGCTCTTGAACGCGTTGCCCCGGCGGAGCTTGCCCGACCCGGTCGTCCTGAAACGCTTCGCTGTGGCCTTGTGTGTCTTCATCTTCGGCATGGGCTGCTCCCTACTCCTCGGCGACCGCCGCCGCGTCCCCGGAACCGGGATCGGCGTCTGTCGCGGCCTCGGCCGGGTCGGCGTCGGCGCTAGCTTCCTTCTTGGGGTCCTTCTTGGTCGGGGCGATCAGCATGAACATGTTGCGCCCCTCCAGCTTGGGCTCGTTCTCGATGACGGCGAGTTCCCTGAGCTCGCCGGCGAGCCTCTCCAGGATCGCAAGGCCTCGCTCGGCATGTGCCATCTCGCGGCCACGGAACATGATGGTGACCTTCACCTTCGCCCCGCCGTCCAGGAACCGGATGATGTGCCTCTTCTTGGTCTCGTAGTCGTGCCGGTCGACCTTGGGCCGGAACTTCATCTCCTTGATCTGGATCATGGTCTGGTGCTTGCGCGCCTTCTTGGCCTTGATGGCCTCCTCGTACTTCCACTTGCCGAAGTCCATGATCCGACCGACGGGCGGGTCGGCGTTGGGCGCCACCTCCACGAGGTCCAGGCCCTGTTCGTCGGCGATCTGCTGGGCGTCCGCGGTGTTGAAGATCCCGAGCTGGGACCCGTCGACACCTATCAGGCGCACCCGAGGCGCCCTGATCTTCTCGTTCACTCGCGCGTCAACTGCGCTTATGTCCGTCACCTCCGCGTGTCACGCCCCGGCATACGGGGCCCTTCCATCGCACTCCGGAAAGCAGGACGCCCGGCGGCGGGAGCCGTCCGGGCGTGAACGACGCGATGCCCCGGCACAGGTCCGGGTCGCGCTCTCTCGACCAGACAGCCGCGCTCAGGGAGCGCGCCGCAAGGTGGGGACCACCTCGACCCCGAGGGGCGGGGTCCCGCTTCCGATGTTCGATTGTGGAGCGTGAGTATACTGTCAGGCGTCCGCGGAGTCCAGCGGCGAATGCTCCCGCGGAAGGCGCAGCGTGAAGGTGGACCCGACGCCCGGCTCGCTGACGACTGTCACGTCGCCGCCCAGCATCCTGGCCAGCCGCCTCGACACCGCCAAACCCAGACCTGTACCCTTCGGCTTGCCGGCCCTCGCAGACTTGGCTTGGAAGAACTCGTCGAAGACGAGCTCGATCTGAGCGGCGGCGATACCGCAGCCTGTGTCCGACACCGACACCTCGGCGCCGTCCGTCGTGAGCTCGCACCCTACGGTGATCAGACCCGTCTCGGTGAACTTGACGGCGTTGGACAGCAAGTTGAGCACGATCTGCCTGACGCGCGTCGTGTCCGACATCACCGGGACGGAACCTTCCGCGGACTCGAACCTGAGCCCCAAGCCACGCTCCTCCGCGAGCAGCCGGACGGACTCGACGCACTCGCCCGTGAGGGCAGCCAGGTCGACCGCCTCCTGCTCGAACCGCAGTTCGCCCGCGCGTATCCTCGACAGGTCCAGCATGTCCTCGATGATCGCGAGCAGGTGCCGGCCCGAGGCGTTGATCGCGGCGATCTGCTTGCGCTGCTCCTCGCTCAGCTCGCCGGCGAGTCCGGACAGCAGCACGCCCGAGAACCCGATAATGGAGTTGAGCGGCGTCCTGAGCTCGTGGCTCATGTTGGCGAGGAAGGAGTCCGACGCCGCACCGGCGGCCTCGAGGCTTCTCACCAGCGTGCGCAACTCGTCGGTGCGCGCCTCGACGGTGGCCTCCAGGATGTGGTTGGCCTCCTTCACCCGCTCCTCAGCCAGGACGTACCTGGTGATATCCCTCAGGACGTGCACGAAGACCCCGGTCTCCAGCGAATCGCCGCCGGGAGACACCGCCACCTCGCAGATCCGATCTCCAATCGGGACGATCGTCGCGCACGTGGAGCCGAGCTCCAGCATCTGCCTTGTGGGGCAGGCGGGTACGGGCTCAGATGCTCCGTGCACGACCTCGTGACATCGCCGTCCCAGCATCTCGGCCTCCGCCAGACCCGCGAATTCGCACATAGCCCGGTTGACGAGGCTGATCCTGTAGTCGAGGCCGGCAACCATGACGGCCTCCGAGATGCCGTCGAACAGGGTTCGCCACTCTATCGGCGCCCCCTCGACGGGGTAGGTGCCCCTGGGATGTGCCCCTGCCGTCACGCCGCTCCCTCGCGTCGGACCCTTCCGGACACATACTGCTCCGCAGAAGCCGAGCGGGCAACACCGTCCGTCGGATGACCGCGAGTGGCGAGATCAGCAGCCCCGCTCGACGACCATCTCAGCGAACTCGGCGACCCCCATGCCCCCGATGTCGCCACGGGCGCGGTCCCTCACCGACACCGTGAGCTCCTCGACCTCCTTGTCCCCGACGACGAGCATGTAGGGGACCTTCTTGGCCTGCGCCTTGGCGATCTTGACGCGCATCGGCTCGTTGTCCGAGTAGACCTCGGCGCGCACGCCCTTGGTGGTGAGATCGTCACGGACCGACCCGGCGTAGTCGACGTGACGGTCCGCGATCGGGACGATGACGGCCTGCACGGGCGCGAGCCAAGCCGGCAGCGCCCCCGCGTAGTGCTCGATGAGGATCCCGAGGAACCGCTCCATGGATCCAAGGATGGTCCTGTGGAGCATGTAGGGCCGCGCCTCGGTGTTGTGCGCGGTGCGATAGGAAAGGTCGAAGCGCGCAGGGAAGTTGAAGTCGACCTGGATCGTCGCACACTGCCAGGTGCGGCCGATCGCGTCGCGCAGCTTGATGTCGATCTTGGGCCCGTAGAAGGCTCCGTCCCCATGGTTGACCTCGAAAGGCAGACCGCGCGCCTCGAGTGTTGATATCAGTGATGCGGTGGCGTGGTCCCAGTCCGCGTCGTCGCCGATGGATTTCTCGGGCCGGGTGGAGACCTCGGCGCTGTACTCGAAGCCGAACGCCCCCATCGCCCAGTCGACCAGGTCCAGCATCCGGTCGACCTCGCCGGGGACCTGCTCGGCCGTGCAGAAGATGTGGGCGTCGTCCTGGGTGAACCCGCGCGCGCGCATCAGCCCGTGCACGACACCGCTCATCTCGTGGCGGTACACCGTGCCGAACTCGAAGATCCGCATGGGCAGGTCCCGGTAGGAGCGGACGTCGTTGGCGTAGATCATGACGTGGCCCGGGCAGTTCATCGGCTTGACGCCGTACTCGGCCACCCTGCCATCGCCCTCGTCCGTCTCGAAGAAGTACATGTTCTCGCGATAGAAGTCGTAGTGACCCGACGTCTTCCACACGTCCGACTTGTACAGGTGGGGCGTTATGGCCTCCTCGTAGCCGCGCCGGTACAGCTCCTGCCTCATCCACTCCTGCAGGAGCCTGAGCACCCTGGCACCCTTGGGGTGGTAGACGACCAGCCCCGCGCCCGCCTGCTCGTGGAAGGAGAACAGGTCCAGCTCACGGCCGAGCTTGCGGTGGTCGCGGCGCTCCGCCTCCTCGACGCGCTCTACATAGGCGGCGAGGTCGGCGTCGTTGAACCACGCGGTGCCGTAGATGCGCTGGAGCATGGGGCGCGACGAATCGCCGCGCCAGTAGGCTCCCGCCACCTTCAGGAGCTTGAACGCCCGGACGAAGGACGTGTCCGGGACGTGCGGGCCGCGGCACAGGTCCGTGAACGCGCCCTGCGAGTACACGCTTATGGTCGCATCGGCGTCGAGCTCGGCGACCAGCTCCTGCTTCAGCGGCTGCCCCTCGAAGACGTCGTCGGCCTCCGTCCGGTCGACCTCGCTGCGCTCGAAGGGGAGAGCCTCGGCGACGATCTGGCGCATGCGCTCCTCGATGGCCTCGAGGTCCTCGGGGGTAAACGGCCGGCCGACATCGAAGTCGTAGTAGAAGCCGTCCTCGATGGAGGGCCCTATCCCGAACGTCGCGGCCGGGAACAGCTGCTTGACCGCTTCCGCCATGACGTGGGCGGCGGAATGGCGAAGCACCTCGAGCGCCTCGGGGGAGCGGTCGGTCAGGACCTCGAGCCGCTCGCCGTCGTGAAGCGTCCGGCGAACGTCGGAGAGCTCCCCGTCGACCTTGGCGGCGACGGCCGCCTGACCGAGCCGGGCGCCTATGGCGCTCGCCGCGTCCCGGGCCGTGGAGCCCTCGGGGACGGACAGCCCGGTGCCGTCGGGCAGGATGACCGTGATCTCCGCCACCGCGCTACTGCTTCGTCTTGCAGTAGGGGCACACGCCCCACTCGAGCTTGAGGGCGCGACCGCACTCCGTGCACTGCTTGCGCAGCTTCTTGAGGCATGCGGGGCATATGAGGAAATCGCGCTCGACCGGACGCAGGCACGAGGAGCAGGTCTCCATGTCGCGCTGAAGCGCTATCTCCTTGGCGCGGATCTCGAGGTCGCGCTCGCGCACGTCCGCGAGGAACTCTGGGGGCCGGACGACCATGTACACGGCCCAGCCGGCGATGTTGAAGAAGGCGACGACCAGCGCCCAGAACCAGGCCATGGCGCCGCGCTTGCTCGCGTCCCTCCAGGTCCAGAAGATCAGGGCGAGCGAGAACACCACGAAGAACAGCCAGCAAAGCTGGCTTACCAGTCTGAACTCCGGGCTCCGGAACAGCGGAGCGAGGATGTCTCCCATCTCTCCCCTCTCGGGACTCGTGCCCGGCTGCGGACGGGCCGGTCAGGCGGCTGTAGGGATGATATCAGAAGCCCTCACGGTCCCAGCCGGTCAGCCTCCGGACATCGGCCGCCATGGTCAGGCTCCCCGTGACGAGCACGCCCGCCTCGCCACCGAGTCCGGTCGCGCGGCCCAGCGCCGCCTCCAGGTCGGCGAACACCTCGGGGCGCTCTCCCGTCACCCCCTCAACGACGCCGGCGAGCCTCTCGGGTGACAGGGCGCGGTCGGAAGCGCTGCGCGAGCACACGAACGCGGCGGCCACGGGTGCCAACGCCATCACGATGCCTTCGGCGTCCTTGTCGTCGAGCACGCCCAGGAGGACCGTCGGCTTCGAACCGGGCCACGCGTCCGCGACCGCCCGGGCGAGCGTGGCCGCCCCCTGCGGGTTGTGGGCGCCGTCAACGACCAGCGGCGGGGCCTCGCGAAGCGTCTCGAAGCGCGCGGGGAACCGCATCGCCCCAAGAGCTGTCGCTGTGCTGTCTGGCGAAAGCGCGCGCCCGAGGAAGGCCTCGGCCGCGGCTATGGCGACGGCCGCGTTGGGCGCCTGGTACGCGGGTCCCCTGACCCGGACGGTCACGTCGGTGCCGCGGTTCCCCTCGATCCGGACGAGCGTGCCGCCGCCGGGCCGTGACGGCCTGTCCAGAACCGCCCATCGCGCGTCCCCGCGATCCTCCCGGACCGTGACGACGGCGGCACCCACCTCGCTCGCCCTGCCGGCGAACACGGCTTGGGTCTCGATCGTGCCCGGCCCCAGCACGGCGGTGCCGCCCGGACGGATGATCGCCGCCTTCTCTCGCGCGATGTGCCAGACGGTCGGGCCGAGGTGCTCGGTGTGCTCCAGGCCGACCCCGGTGAGCACCGACACCAGCGGACGCGCGACGCTCGTGGCGTCCCAGCGCCCGCCCATCCCTACCTCCAGGACGGAGGCCTCGACCCCGGCGTCCCTGAGCAGGAGGAAGCCCGCCGCGGTGAGGATCTCGAACTGCGTGGCCCCCTCCGGGCCGGCCGCTTCGACCGCCGTCATGACAGCGGCCGAGAACGCCTCAGCCCCGACCGGCACACCGTCCACGATCACACGCTCTGTGAGCGAGTGGAGGTGCGGGGACGTGTAGCAGCCGGTGCGAAGCCCGTGCGCCGCGAGCAGGGCCGCGGTCATCCTGGTCACGGAGGTCTTGCCGTTCGAGCCGGTGACCTGCACGGACGGCACCGCGTGCTGGGGGTCACCGAGCGCCTCGCACAGACGCTCCATCGCCTCGAGCGAAGGGTTGACACCGAACCTCGCGGCGCGCTCCAGCGCGGCGATCGCCTGCCCCAAGCCGCTTTCCGGCACGGGAGGGGTCCTCCGTCAGTCCGACAGCGAGGCGGCCTGCGCCTCGAGGGTGACGACGGCCCGTGCGAGCTCCGCGGCCTTGGCTCGGTCCTTCTCGATCACCTCGGCCGCGGCCTTCGCGAGGTAGCCCTCGTTGGCGAGCTTGCGCTCGAGCCGCTCGAGGTCCTCGCGCGCGCGGCCCAGGTCACGGACGACGCGCTCGCGCTCGGCCGCGAAATCCACCAGGCCCTCGAGCGGCACGTAGAGCTCGAACGAGCCCGCGACACCGACGGCCGAGCATGCGGGTCGCACGGCGGCCGGGTCCACCGACAGCGAACCGACGCCAGCGAGCTCGTGAAGGTAGTGCGCCTGGGCCTCGACGAGCGCGGCGTCCGCACCGGCGGCCCTGACCACCAGGTCCACCCGAGCCTTGGGCGACAGGCCGTAGCGGGCACGGATCGCACGGACCTCCGTGACGAGCTCCTGGAGGACGCCGACCGATGCCTCGGCGGCGGGGTCCCGCATGTGCGCAAGACCTCGCGGCCACTCCGCGATCATGAGGGAGTCGGCGCGGTCCTCGGTGGGCAGCGGGAGGCGGCGCCATATCTCCTCGGTCACGAAGGGCATCATGGGGTGCAGCAGCCGGAGCGCGCGGTCCAGCACGAACACCAGATTGCGCCTGGCGGCTGCGCCTGGCGGACCGCCCTCGGCCAGCCGACCCTTCGCCAGCTCGATGTACCAGTCGCAGAACTCACTCCAGAAGAAGTCGTAAAGCGCCCTTGCCGCCTCCCCGAACTGGAAGGGCTCCGCACCCGCCTCCCTGGCGCGGTCGGCGTCCAGGCAGACGTCCACAGTCTGGGACAGATCGGCCAGCCGGGACAGTATCCACCTGTCCGCGACGGTGAGCGGCTCGGGCGGGCCGGGCTCGTAGTCCTCACGCAGGCTCATGAGCACGAACCTGCTCGCGTTCCAGACCTTGTTGGCGAAGTTCCGGCTGTGCGCCAGCTTCTCCTCCGCGAAGCGGATGTCCTGGCTCCCGGTGGTCTGCAGCATCAGCCCGAACCGCATCCCGTCGGCCCCGTAGTGCTCCATCAGGTCGAGCGGGTCCACGCCCGTGCCCAGCGACTTGCTCATCCGCTTGCCCGCGGCGTTGAACACGGTGGGGTGGATGATGACCTCGGCGTACGGGATGTCGCCGGCGAACTTCAGCCCCTGCATGATCATGCGGGCCACCCACAGGAACAGGATGTCGCGCGCCGTGGACAGCACGGTCGTGGGATAGAAGTAGTCGAGCTCGGGTGTCTTCTCGGGCCAGCCCAGCGTCGCGAAGGGCCACAGGGCCGACGAGAACCACGTGTCGAGGACATCGGGATCCTGCCGCACCGGGCCGCCGCACGCGGGACACGCCGCCAGGTCCTCCATCGACGCGGCCATCTCGCCGCAGGAGTCGCAGTAGAACACCGGTATCTGATGACCCCACCACAGCTGGCGGGAGACACACCAGTCGCGGATGTTCTCCATCCAGTGGTAGTAGACGCCCGTCCAGCGAGCCGGATGGAACCGCACACGGCCGTCCCTCGCGCACTCGATCGCGGGGGCCGCGAGGGGCTTCATGTCGACGAACCACTGGTCCGACAGCCAGGGCTCCACCACCGTGTGGCACCTGTAGCAGTGGCCGACGGAGTGGACGTGGTCGTCGACCGAGACGAGGAGCCCCTGCTCCTCGAGGTCCGCCACGATGCGCTTGCGCGCCTCGTACCGGTCGAGACCCTCGTAGGCCCCTCCCTCCGCCGTGACGCGAGCGTCGGCGGTCAGGACGTTGACCTTCTCGCAGCCGTGGCGCTCACCGATCTCGAAGTCGTTGGGATCGTGCGCCGGGGTGACCTTGACCGCGCCGGTCCCGAAGGAAGGATCGACGTGCTCGTCCGCGACCACCGGGATGCGGCGGCCGACGAGGGGCAGGACCACCGTGGCGCCGATCAGCGCGCGGTACCGCGCGTCGTCGGGGTGCACCGCCACGCACGTGTCGCCCAGCATGGTCTCGGGCCTGGTGGTCGCAACCACCAGGTGATCGACGTCGCCAGCGGGGTCGGCAAGCGGGTAACGGATGCGCCAGAGCCGGCCTTCGAGCTCCTCGTGTTCGATCTCGATGTCCGAGAGGGCCGTCGTGCAGCGCGGACACCAGTTGATGATGCGCTCACCACGGTAGATGAGGCCCTGCTCGAAGAGGTCCACGAACACCTTGCGGACCGCCTTCTGGTACGAGGGGTCCATCGTGAACCACTCGTCCTCGAAATCGCACGAGCAGCCCATCTGCTTGAGCTGCGAGATGATGATGGAGCCGTGCTCGCGTCGCCACTCCCAGCACGCCTCGACGAACGCCTCACGGCCGATCTCGTGGCGGTCACGGCCCTCCGCGGCCAGCTTCTGCTCGACCTTGTTCTGCGTCGCGATCCCGGCATGGTCGGTCCCGACCACCCAGCGCGTCGGACGCCCGGTCATGCGCGCCCGGCGCACCAGCACGTCCTGGATCGTGTTGTTGAGCGCGTGCCCCATGTGGAGCGAGCCGGTGACGTTTGGCGGCGGGATGACGACCGTGAAGGGCGGGCGTCCTTCGAGCACGGGCTGTCCGTACCATCCGCCGGCGAGCCAGGATTCCAGTATCGGGCCCTCGACCTCGCGAGGATCGTAAGCGGCGGGCGGCAAGCTCATGCGCTGGCGCCCCTGGCGCCCCTCGCAAGCAGGAGGGTGGGCTGTTCAGAGCCTGCGACCACGGCCTCGGTGACGACGACCTTCTCGATGTCGCCGCGATCGGGAAGCTCGTACATCGTGTCCAGGAGCAGCGCCTCGAGGATCGAGCGAAGGCCGCGCGCTCCGGTCGCCCTGCGGATGGCCTGCGCCGCCACCTCGCGAAGCGCCCCGTCGGTGAACTCGAGCTCGACACCCTCCAGGGCGAACAGGCGGCCATACTGCTTGACCAGGGCGTTCTTAGGCTCGGTGAGTATCCTGACGAGGTCCTCCTCCTCGAGCTCGTTGACGGCCGCCGTCACGGGGAGACGCCCGACGAACTCGGGGATCATGCCGAACTTGTGCAGGTCCTCAGGGAGCACCCTGGCCAGCAGGTCGCCGGTGGTGTGCTTGGCGTGGTCGACAAGGTCGGAGCCGAAGCCCACACCCTTGCTGCCCAGACGGTCGGCGATGATCTTGTCCAGCCCGACGAACGCGCCGCCCAGTATGAAAAGGACGTTGGCCGTGTCGATTCGTATCAGCTCCTGCTGCGGGTGCTTCCTGCCGCCCTGCGGGGGCACTGCGGCCTCGGTCCCCTCGAGGATCTTGAGCAGCGCCTGCTGCACGCCCTCCCCGGACACGTCGCGGGTGATGGAGAGGTTCTCGGCCTTGCGGGCGACCTTGTCGATCTCGTCGATGTAGACGATGCCCACCTGCGCGCGCTCGACGTCGAAGTCGGCGGCGGTGATCAGCTTCAGGAGGATGTTCTCGACATCCTCGCCGACGTACCCGGCCTCGGTGAGGCTCGTGGCGTCCGCGATGGCGAAGGGCACCTTCAGGACGCGGGCCAGGGTCTGCGCAAGAAGGGTCTTCCCGCAGCCGGTGGGGCCGAGCAGCATGATGTTGGACTTGTCGATCTCGACATCACGCTCGTCGTCGCAGGGCATGGCCCGCACGCGCTTGTAGTGGTTGTACACCGCGACCGAGAGCACCTTCTTGGCGCGCTCCTGGCCGATGACGTACTCGTCGAGCACCGCGCGGATCTGGGCCGGCGTGGGGACCTCATCGATCATGGGATGCAGTTCGGCCTGCGAGCAATCCTCGTCGACGATGTCGTTGCAAAGATCGATGCACTCGTCGCAGATGTAGACGCCGGGGCCCGCTATGAGCTTGCGGGTCTGCCGCTGGCTCTTCCCGCAGAACGAGCACTTCACATGTGCCGTGCTCTCGTCAGACTTCGCCATGTCTGGACACCCCTAGTCCTTGGCCCGGTGCTCGAAGACGTTGTCGACCAGCCCGTAGGTCCTGGCGTCCTCGGCCGTCATGATGTTGTCGCGCTCGGTGTCGGCGTGGATCTTCTCGGGCGACTGACCGGTGTGCCTCGCGAGGATGCGGTCCAGCGACTCGCGCATGCGAAGCATCTCGCGTGCCTGGATCTCGATGTCGGTGACCTGACCCTGCGCCCCTCCCCACGGCTGGTGGATGAGGATGCGGCTGTTGGGGAGCGCCGAACGCTTCCCGGCGGCGCCCGCCGCCAGAAGAACGGCGGCCATGCTGGCGCACTGGCCGATGCAGATGGTCGCCACGTCGCAGCGGATGTACTGCATCGTGTCGTAGATGGCCAGCCCGGCGCTGACCGAACCGCCCGGGGAGTTGATGTAAAGGTTGATGTCCTTGTCGGGGTCCTCGCTTTCCAGGTGGAGCAGTTGCGCGATGACGAGGTTGGCGCTCAGGTCGTCTATGTCGCGCCCGAGGAAGATCACGCGATCGTTGAGCAGTCGCGAGTAGATGTCGAAGTGGCGCTCGCCCCTGCTGGTCTGCTCGACCACCATGGGCACGAGGTCCGCTCTCAGGTCTGGAAGCATGTCGTCTCCTTCTCGCAGGCGGGCCGCTACTCGCCCGCGTCCTTTGCCGCAGGGCCGTCATCGGACGGCTCAGCCTCGGTGACCACGACGTTCTCGACAAGCCACGCCATCGACTTGCGATGCACTATCTGCTCGCGGATCAGCGGTATCATGCCCGCGCCGCGGAAGCGCTCCTTCATGCGCTCGGCGGCGCCCGCCTCCGACCCGGCCATCTCGGCGATCTCGGCGTCGACCTCGTCCTCGTCAACCTCCAGGCCCGCGGCGCGCGCAAGAGCCTCCAGCGCCAGTTCCTCGCGGAGCACGGATTCGGCGCGAAGCGCGATGTCGGCGTCGATCCGCTCGCGATCGATGCCGGTGGCCGCGGAGTAGTCCTCTACCGTGACCCCGCGCTGCTGCAGGGCGCCGAAGAACTCCTCGGACAGCTGCTCGGAGCGATGCTCGATCATGGCGGCGGGAACGTCACCCTCGGCGCGCTCCGCCAGCGCCTTGCGCGCGGCGCGCTCCACCTCCTGCTTGTGCGCGACGCCCTTCGCCTCCTCAAGCCTGCGACGGACGTCCTCGCGGAACTCGTCGAACGTCTCGTACCCGCCGACCTCGGCCGCGAAGGCGTCGTCGAGCTCGGGGAGGACCTTCGCCTTGACCTCGTGGACCTCGATGTCGAAGGTCGCGGTCTTGCCGACGAAGTCGGGGTTGGCCGAGGTGTCCGGGATCAGGAACTCCGAGCGCGCCGTGCCGCCCGCCGTCACACCCCACAGGGCCGCATCGAACTCGGCCGGCATCATCCCGCGACCGGTCTCGTAGAGGTACTTGTCCACCGTGTTGCCCGGGTAGTCGTCGCCGTCGACCTTGCCGACGAAGGAGACCAGGACGAAGTCCCCCTCCCGCGCGCCGCGGTCGACGGGCTCCAGGCTCGCGAAGCGCTCGCGGGTGTGGCCTATCTGAGCGTCGATCTCGCGATCCGAAGCCTTGGTCGGCGGCACCGTCACCGCGAGCCCCTCCGTGCTCGCGAGCTTGAACTCCGGGCGCAGCTCGACCGTCGCTTTGAAGGTGAACTCCTCGCCGTCCACGAGTTCGGCAAGATCGCCGATCTCGGGCGGACCGATGGGACGGAGCCTCTCGGCGTCCAGGGCCAGCGGATACGAGTCCTCGACGATGGTCTCGCGGGCGTCGGAGAGCACGGCGTCCCGCCCGACGCGGCTGTCGATCAGCTGCCGCGGGGCCTTCCCGCTGCGAAAGCCCGGGATCCGGATGCGGCTGGCCACGGCCGAGTAGGCCTCGGACAGCGTAAGGGCCACGCTATCGGCCGGCACCGTCACGGTCAGTTCTACCCTGTCGCTATCGAGACGCTTGACACTGGTCTGCAAGGATCCTCCTAGGATGGGGGGCGATGGAGCAGCCTGAAGGCCGGTCCGACGCCCTGCCGGGGACGACGTCTGGTGCGGGCGAGAGGAGTCGAACCTCCACGAGTCGCCTCACCGGGACCTAAACCCGGCGCGTCTGCCGTTCCGCCACGCCCGCGTACGGAGCCGACACACAACTATACACAAAGGCCAGCCGCCAAGCAGGCGGTCGGCCCTAGATGTCCATGGGGGGCCGCGTAGGGATCAAACCTGTGCCTTTGGGTCGGTGAACAGGTCACGGCCGCTCCCTAGGTCGCGAGAACGACGAGCACTGTGGCGAGCACCACGAACATGCCCGCGGCGACCGACCAGACGGTGAGTGCTCCGTCCGCGCGCACGAGCCATCGCGTGACGGCGTCCCGGGCCTCGTCCTGTCGGGCAGACCCCCCAGTGGCCGCAGGCGCGCTCGGCGCCGGGCGGCGGCGCAAGAGCGCCCTGCCGGCGAGGGTCCACGCATCTCCGGGCAGCACGACGCCGAGGAGATCGCGATCCGCGGACCGGGCGACGAGCATCGCGACCGCGCCGAGGGCAACGGCGGCAAGCGCCGGCCACGTCGCCGCCCATAGGGACGCGGGAGCTGTCAGCGACTTCGCCGCGGAAGCGACCCAGTCGGCTGGCCACGCCCAGACCGCACCGGCGACGAACGCGATCAGGCCCGCGTAGACCGCGCGCGGCCCAGGGCGGTGCCCGTCCCCGCCCGCCGGCTGGCCCGCGGCCAGCGCGAAGAAGCGGAGCATCAGGAGCGCGGTCCCGACGGCAGCCCACGGCAGGAGCGCTTCCGCCAGATGGGCGGATTCGGTCGAGACCGCGTGGACCGCGTCTTTGAGCGCGTACTTGGCCGCGAAGCCGCTCGTGAACGGAAGGCCCACGAGCGCGGCCGCCGGCAGGGCGGCGAGCGCCAGCATCGCGCCGCGCGATCGTCCCGCCGAGCCTCTTGCCACGTCCTCGCCGATGAAAAGCGTCGCCTTCGCGAGGCCGTGATGCAGCGAGTAGGCGACCGCCGCGGCTACCGCAGCGGCCCCGGCGGCGGGGTCTGCAAGGCCTACTCCCACTCCGATCAGCACGAGCCCCATCTGGCTCGCGCTGGAGTAACCGAGCACTGCGCGGGGCGTCGTCGTAAGCACACCCAGCGCCACGGCGACGAACGCCGACGCCACACCGATGCCCACGACGACGGACGACCAGCCGGGCTCGCTCGCCTGCCCCAAGGGGAGCAGCCGTAGAAGCCCGAGGACACCGACCTTGGCCGCCGCGCCCGCAAGCGCCGCCGCGGCTCCAGCGGGTGCGTGCCCGTACGTGAGCGGCAGCACCCCGCTCGCGCCGACCACGCCGAGCTTGAGGCCGAACGCGCCGATGGTCAGGGCGAATGCGAGGTCGCCGTAGGGCGATGTCAGCATGGCGTCTCGCAACGCCGGAAGCGCGATGCTCTCGGCCTCGGCGGCAGTGAGCGCCAGGGCCGCGAGCAGGAGCGCCTCACCGACGACTGTCGCCACGAGGTAGAGCCGCCCCGCCAGTCGTCCCTGAGCGTCGCCGGACCACGCGACGAGCCCCCAGCTCGGCAGCGCCATGAGCGCGAAGCACAAGTAGAAGGAGATCGCGTCGGCCGCGAAGGCCACGAGGATGCCGCCGGCCGCCGCCGGGGCGTAGTAGGAGAGGAACCTCGAGCGTTCCCGGGCCGGCACCGTCATCCAGGCATACACCGCCGACAGAAGCCAGATGACGGCGAAGAGCAGGCCGTACACGGTCGCAAGCTCGTCGACCGTGTAGGCGGTTCCGCCCGGCACGAGCGTCATCCAGTCGATCACGGCGTCCACCCCACGAACGAGGGGGCCAGTGCGCGGGCCGCCCAGTCGAGGGGGCTACCGGGAACCCCGGCGAGCAGACCCATCGCGAGCGCCAGAAGCGCGACGGTGACGATGGGCCACAACATGCGCGGATCGCTCTCTGGCCGACGGCGAGCGGCGTCGTGTGCCTCGTCGGCGGAGCGATCGCCGAACGCGTCCGCGTCGCCTCGCCGCGCGGCTCGGATCAGTATCGGCGCGAGGTATCCCACGGCCAGCGCCCCGCTCGTCACGAAGAGGATGACGGCCCAGATCTCGCCGGCCTGCGCCGCTCCGACGCCGAGCGGGAACTTGCTGAAGAACCCGGCGACCGGCGGCAGTCCCGCAAGGCCGAACGAGGCGATCGCGAACGACCACATCGTGAGCGGCATCACCCGGCCGATGCCGTCGAGGCGACTGACCGATTTGATGTGATGAGTCTCGGCGAGACTGCCGGCGGTGAAGAACATGGTGATCTTCATCGCCGCGTGATGCGCGAGATGCGCGAGCGCGCCGATCGCCGCGAGCGGCGAGCACAGAGCCGTGCCGAGCGTGATGTACGAGAGTTGCGCCACCGTCGAATAGGCGAGCCTCTTCTTGATGTCGTCTTGCCGCAGCGCGACGATCGAACCGAACAGGATAGTCGCGGCGGCCAGTATGGCCAGCGGCTGCGCGACGCCGATCGACCGTGCCAACTCGGGGCCGTAAACCTCGTTCACGAGTCGCACGATGCCGAACACGCCCGCCTTCACGACCGCGACCGCGTGCAGGAGCGCGCTCACCGGGGCGGGCGCGACCATCGCGCCCGGCAGCCACCCATGCAGCGGCACGAGCGCGGCCTTCACCCCGAAACCGATCACCAGCAGCGCGAATATCGCACGCAGCTCGCCGACGTGGTCAGCGACGGAAGCAAGCGCGCCACCTGGGACGAACGCCAGTGAGCCGGAGAGCACGTGCAGCCAGACCAGCCCCACGAGCAATGCCGCACCGCCGCCGAGCGCGTAGTACAGGTACCGGCGGCCCGCCGCCAGGGCCTTCGCCGTACCCGAATGGACCACCAGCGGATACGTCGCGAGCGACAGGACCTCGTAGAAGACGAACAGCGTCAGCAGGTCGTTCGAGAGCGCGATGCCGTTGGCACTCGCGATACATAGAGCGAAGAAGCCAAAGAAGCGCGCCCTGTCCTCGGCATGAGACATGTAGCCGAACGCGTACACGAGCGTGACGCCCCAGAGCACCGTCGCCACCGTCGCGTACAACAGGCCGAGCAGGTCCGACGAGAGGCCGACCGCGAGTCCCGGCAGCGTCTCGATCTCCCAAGTGTGGACGCGCCCCGCGTATGCGTCGACCGCGAGCCGGATGACGACGACAGCTGAGATCAGCGCGCCCCCGAAGTTCACCGCGACGCGCAGCCGACCGCGCTCCTCGCCTGCCACGAACGTGACGAGACTGACGACGGCAGGCAGCAGGACGGGCAGCCACGGGCTCACGGAATCACCCCGGCGCCCACCATCGCCGTTCCCGACTCGACCAGGCGGGTCAGGAGAGGCACGGCGAACAGGAGCAGGGACGCGCAGGCGGCGAGCCCCAGCGGGACCCACTCGGTGCGCAACGGCTTGAGGTTGCCGACGGGTCCGGGACGGTCACCGGGGTCCGCGATGAAATGCGCGAGCACACGGAACATGTAGGCGGCGGCGAGGAGCCCCCCGACGACCACGACGAGGGCCCACCACCATTGGCCGGCCTCGAGCGAAGCGCCGACCAGCAGCCACTTGGCCGCGAACCCGCCGCTCGGCGGGAGTCCCATCATCGTGACGCCCGCAAGGGCGAACGTGGCGGCGAGCACGGGGGTCCGACGCGCGGCGCCCGCGAGATCGGCGATGCGGTCATGGCCGTATCGCTTGAGCGCCATGCCGGCCGCAAGGAACATCGCGGCCTTGGCCAGGCCGTGCGAGGTCGCGTGCACGAGCGTGCCGAGAAGCGCGGTGGGCAGCACGGTGCCGCCAGCGGCGGCGAGCGGGAAGATGATGAACAGGTAGCCGACCTGGGCGACCGTGGAGTACGCGACCATCAGCTTCAGCCGTTGCTGGAACAGCGCCTGCAGCGAACCCCAGACGATCGCGGCCCCGCCCAGCACCCCGAGCAGCACCCGCGCATCGCCGAGGTAGCCAGGCGGCATCACGTCGAGGAGCAGGCGGAGCACCACGAAGAACGAGCCCTTGACCACGAGCGCGGAGAGCACCGCGCTCACCGGTGCCGGGGCGGCCGCGTGCGCGCTCGGCAGCCAGAAGTGCAGCGGCACGAGGGCGGTCTTGAGCAGGAGCGCCGCTATCATGAGCGCAAGACCCGTCTGCGCGGCCACCGAGTGGTCGAGTGACTCCGCGAGTTGGCGCATGTCGAGCCGCCCGGCCGCCCCGTACAGCAGCGCCACACCGAGCAGGTACGTCATCGCGCCGAAGATGCTCGCGAACATGTACCGCATGCCCGCGCGAAGCGGCTCGGCACCCTCGGAGATAGTCACGAGCGCGACCGCCGAGAGCCCCACCAGCTCGAGGCAGACGTATACGTTGAACACATCGCCCGTGAGGAACAGGGCGTTGAGCGACGCCCACATGAAAAGCCACAGCGTCCAGAACATGCCGTGACCGGGTCCGGGGTCGTCGGCCGTCGCGGGCCTGAAATAGCCGGTGGCAAAGACCGTGACGGCCAAACCGACTACGCCGACGAGCACGAGGAACACCGCCGCGGTCCCGTCAGCGATCAGGTTGATGCCGAGCGGCGCACCCCACCCGCCGATCGCGTAGCTCACGGGGCCCGTCGTGACAGCGAGCCACGCCATCGCCGCCGCGAGCGCAGCTGTCAGGGCACCGGTCACGAGCGCTATCCACGAGGCGGCCCGGGGCCCGACCACGAAGGCGACGGCCGCGGCGGCGAGCGGTACGACGACGAGGAGCGCCGGGAGATGGAGCGCGAGGCTCATCGTGCGCCCTCCTCCGGCTCGGGTGGCTCCATCGTGGTCAGGCCGGTCGCCGAGTAGTAGCGCTTGATGAGCGCCAGCGCCAGCGCGGTGAGCGCCACGGTCACGACGATGCCGGTGAGCACCATCGCCTGCGGCACGGGATCCGACGACGGCCCGTCGGACCTTCGGCCGAGCCCGATGAGGACCAGGAAGACCCCCGAACCGAGGAAGTTCGACGCGATGACCTTGTGCAGCAGGTGCTGGCGGACGAGCAGTCCGTACGCGCCCACCGCGAACAGGGCCGCGCCCGCGATCGAGTAGATGATCGCGGGGCTCATCAGCGATCGACTCCATCTTCGGCGGATGCCGAGGAGAGGAACAGGATCGCGAGGCTCACGCCGATCGACAGTGTCAGCAGGAGCTCGATGACGAGGATGAGCGTCTTTCGGGCGCCGTCCGGATACTGCAACAGATCGCCCCCGGCGTAGATGGCGAGCAGCGAGATCGCGAGGAACGTCAGGACCCCCACAGCGAGCGTCGCCCGCATGGCGCCCCGGCCGACCCACCGAGGACGCGCGAAGCCGCTCAGGGCCAGAAGGATGCTCGCGGCACCGAGCACCGCCCCCGCCTGGAAGGCGCCGCCGGGTTGACTCGCGCCGATCCAGACGAGATGGACGGCGGCTATCACGGCAAGCGGCACGAGCCCCTTGTTGAGAGTGGCGAGCACCGCCGTGGCGCGACGGGAGATCGGCCGCCGCAGCACGCACGGTTCCTCACGCAGCGAGAGCACCGTAACGGTGGCGAGCATGAGCACGGCGACCTCGAGAAGTGTGTCGTACCCGCGGAAGTCGAGCAGGACCGCCGTCACCCTGTTCTTGAAGCCGATCGAATCGGCCGCTTGGGATACCTGTGTGGCAAGCCCCTGCCCGGTCGGCGGGATCGACAGCACGGCGCGCACGATGACGACGAAGACTGCGAGACTCACGATGCCGGGCAGCGCCGGCAGGGTACGCGACGGCCTAGACATCGCCGGGCTCCGCGGCGGGGAGCTTTGTGGGATAGGGCGTCCGGCGCCTGCGGATGTGACCGACCGCGTCGAGCATGAGGGCACCCGTCACGCCCGCTCCGAGGGCCGCCTCGGCCAGCGCGACATCGGGAGCGCCGAGTCGCACCCACACGATCGCAAGGAACAGGCCGAACACGATGAACATGACGACCGACTTGAACAGCTTCACCTCGCTGAGCGAGACGATGGCGATCCACACGAGCAGCCCTGCGAGCAGCAGGTCGAAAACCGCGCTCATTCAGCGGCCTCCTTGGTCCACGGCTCCACACCAGCGGAACGCGCCGCCTCTGCGACCAGATAGCAGGCGGTGGCACTGGCGGCCAGAATCAGCAGCCAGACGAGCAGCAGCTTGAGCCCGACGATCGCGGAGCCCGACCGGATCGCGAGCCCCACGCACACGAGCCCGAGACCGAGGTTGTCAGCCTTGGTGAGGGCGTGCAGCCGTGTGTAGACGTCGGGGAACCGCACAAGACCGACCGACCCGGCGAGCAAGAAGAATGCGCCGGCCAGGTAGAAACCGTACTCAAGCATGACGCCGAGGATCTCGAGCGACGGCATCAGTCTCCCGCCCCCCATGCGCGCCGCACGAACGCCACCGCTGTGATGGCGCCGAGCAGCGCGAACACCAGCGCCGCGTCTCGCGACCCCGCGGTGCCGGTGGCTTCGGCGACCACCAGCACCAGAGCCGTGCCGGTCGTACCGAACAGCATCGCGGCCAGCATGCGGTCCGCGCCGGTCGGTCCGCGCTGGATCCGCAGGATCCCGAGGAACGCGGTGACTATGAGTACGGACGCGAGCCCTGCGAGTACGGGGTCCATCACGCTACCCGCTCTGCGGGCGGCCCGAGTGTCAGGCCGAAAACCTCGGCCACGCGCCGCTCCACGACCTCGACCTCTTCGAGGGCCGCCGGGTTGTGGTCGAGTACGTGCACCATCAGGTAGTCGCGGTCGAGGTGTGCGCTCAGGGTGCCTGGTAGCAAACTCACCGTGTTGGCGAACATGACCCTGACGGCGATCGGCTCGATGCGCAAAGGGTAGGCAACCATGCCTGGGTCTATCGGCAGGCTAGGGTGCATGGCCCGCGACGCGACATCGATGCCGCCGCGCACCGACTGGAAGGCGAAGAAGCCTATGAATCGGAGAAGGCCGGGGAGGCTTAATCCGAGCGGGCTGCCCGGGGCGAGCGCCAGAGATGCGGCCGCGGCGAACAACGCCGCGGCCATGCCTACGCCCAGCGCCGCCACATCGCCTTCGGACACGACGAACCACAGGCAGACGGCCACGAGCCACCGCATCGTGAACTGTCGCATTCGCTTCAGGTGGGGCCTCCCGGGAGTCAAAGCCACGCCTTCATGTCGCCAGCAGGTGTCCGGGTCGTCGCCCACGATAAGTCCTGAAGACATGGGAGCCCGATTCGTTGAGGCAATATCTTGAGGTAGGTGGAGCTGAAGCGCTACCCCCCGTCGTCAACCATTTTGAGCCACAGCCGACACGGCCGACCCTCGACTCGATCCTGCAGCCCCTGCTGTCCATCACGGAAGCACTGACGATCTGTTCAGCCCCGGCCTAGCCCGATGCTGTTGTCTGGAAGACAAGACAGGCCGGAGGCTTATGGCCTCCAGCCTGCGGTGATCATGGTGGGCCGTATAGGGATCGAACCTATGACCTTGGGATTAAGAGTCCCCTGCTCTGCCAGCTGAGCTAACGGCCCGTGGAGCGAACGATATTCTACACGGTCGGAGGCTCCTCGCAAGGGCTTCTCCGCACCGCGCGCAGCCCTACAACGCGCTGACCACCAGATCCCCCATGCGGGCGGTCCCGACCACCATCTCGGCGGGCGTCTCGCCGCTGGCGATGTCGGCGGTCCTCCACCCGAAGTCGAGCACCCGGGCGATCGCCGCCCCGAGCCCGTCGGCCGCCGCATCCATCCCGAGGCTGTGGCGGAGGAGGAGCTCCACAGACAGCAGCATCGCCAGCGGGTTGGCGACTCCCCGGCCCGCGATGTCGGGCGCGCTTCCGTGGCTCGGCTCGTACAGCGCCGCGCCATCACCCAGCGACGCGGAGGCGAGCATCCCGAGCGAGCCGGTCAGCATCGAGGCCTCGTCCGACAGGATGTCACCGAACATGTTCTCGGTCACCACCACGTCGAACTGGGCCGGCCTGCGGACCAGCTGCATCGCCGTATTGTCCACGAGCTGGTCGTGGAGCTCGACGTCGGGATACTCCTCGCGATGGACGCGGTGGACGACCTCCCGCCACATCCTCGAGGACTCAAGGACGTTGGCCTTGTCCACCGAGTGGACGAGGTTGCGCCGCTCCCTGGCGATCTCGAAGGCGACGCGCGCGATCCGCTCCACCTCGTACTCGCGGTACTCCATGGTGTCGAACGCCCTCTGACCCGCGGCGCCACCGGAACCGGCCCCCGCCACGTCGTACTGCCGGCCCCTGTCGCCGAAGTACAGCCCGCCGGTCAACTCGCGGACGATGACCATGTCGACCCCGGTGAGCGCCTCGGGCTTGAGCGACGAGGCGTCGGCAAGCGGGGGGAAGAGGCGGACCGGCCTTAGGTTTGCGTACACGCCAAGCGCCTTGCGAAGCCCGAGCAGACCCTGTTCGGGCCTTGGTCTGGCAGGATCGGTCGTGTCCCATTTCGGCCCGCCGATCGCCGCCAGCAGCACGGCGTCCGCGGCGTGAGCCTCCGCCAGGGTCGCCTCGGGGAGTGGCGACCCTGTCTCGTCGATGGCCGCCCCGCCCATCGGGGCCTCGCGGACATCGAAGTCGATGCCGTGCAGCTCGCCCACGGCGCGCAGGACCTTGACCGCTTCGGCGCTGACCTCGGGGCCGATACCGTCACCGGGGAGCAGGCATACGCGACAGCCGATGCTCATCGGCCAGCCATCTTCTCCTTGGCCGCCTCGACCAGGCCGCCCTTCTCGATGATGGCCTTCACGAACGGCGGGAACGGCTGCGCCGCGAAGGTTTCGCCGGAGGTCTCATTGGTGATCAGCCCGGCATCCGCGTCCACGGTGACGCTGTCACCGTCCCGTATGCCGTCGACCGCCTCGGGCGACTCCATGATCGGCAGCCCTGTGTTGATCGCGTTGCGGTAGAAGATGCGCGCGAAGCTCTTGGCTATCACCACCGACACGCCGGCCGCCTTGATGGAGATCGGCGCGTGCTCGCGGCTGGAACCGCATCCGAAGTTCTCCTCGGCCACGATGATGTCACCGGGAGCCACCCTGGACACGAACGCCGGGTCAAGGTCCTCCATGCAGTGAGCGGCCAGCTCCGCCGCATCGGAGGTGTTGAGATAGCGCGCCGGGATGATCACGTCCGTGTCGATGTCGCGGCCGTAACGATGAGCCTTCCCCTGGAACCTCACGTGAGCCCTCCCTGTCCTGCGCCCCGCGCCGTGGCGAGCGTGCGCTATTGATACCATAGTCGCGGCCCATGGGGGCATCGAACAAGCTGTCTGTCGGGAGGAACATGCGAGACGTGACGTCGACGCCGGTGTCGGACCGCCCTGCGATGACGCTCGCCCTGTGGGTGACGGCCGCGATGGCCCTCAGCGTCATCGCGCTGCCTGTGGCCGCCGCCGCGGTCGCCGCGACGATGGCAGGGCTTGCCGGAGCGGCGCTGCTCGCGGCCCAGGCGGCCCTGAGGCCGTCGACCCTCGTCCCCCGGGCGCTGCCCGCGCTGGGAGCTCTGCTGCTGCTCGCGGGCTGGATGACCCTGACCTCAGCCCTCGCCATCGAGCCGCGAGTCTCGTTCTTCGGGCTCGTCGGCCAGCACGACGGCGCGCTGTTGTGGGTCGTGTGCGCGGTACTCGCTTGGTCGGCGGCCGCGATGGCGGGTCCTCGGACGCTGCGTCTGCTCGTAGCCGCGATCTCGGTCCTGGGCGGGGTGTTCGCCGTCGGGGCCGTCCTGGACGCGGCCGGCGTGCTCGACCGTCTGGGACGGTTCTCCATAGAAGCTTCGGGGTTCCTCGAGAACTCCCTGTCCCTCGGGCAGCTGCTCGTGCTGTCCTTGGGATGCTCGATCGCTTGGGCCATGACCGCGAGGGAGCCGGGCGCCAAGCTGGTCGCTGGGGTGTTGGGGGCGGCGTCCCTGATGGGCCTGATGCTGGCCCAGTCGCGCGCCGCCTGGCTGGCGCTCGTCGCGGCCGTCGTCATCGCGGCGGCTCTTCACAGGGCGAGCGCCAGGACCCGCCGGATCGCCCTCGTCACGGCGGTCGCCATCACGCTGGCGACGGTCGCCCTGATGCCCGCCGCGCTCGACGGCAGGCTCGGCGAGGGGCCGGTTCGCGCCGTGAAGGCCCTGGTGGCGGACCGGGCCAACATCTGGGGCACGGCCTACACCATCGCTGGCACCGACCCGTATCTGGGCAGGGGTCCCGACCAGTTCTCCTGCTGGGGCACCTGGACCGTCAACGACCCCGCCATCGTCGAATCGACCGGCGTCCACGACCCGCACGACGTCCTGCTGTACCTGCTGGTGTCCGCCGGCGTGCCCGGCCTGCTGCTCGGATCCGCGGCCTTCGCGCTCTTCGGCGACGCCCTGATCCGCTCCACCGCCGGCCGAGGCGGGATGGCGATGACCGTCCTGTGGGCCGCCCTGCTGGCATGGGCGCTCTCCCTGCGGCTCGCCTGGGTCTCCCCCATGCCGGCGTTCGTCGCCTCGCTGCTCGCAGGTGTGATCCTCGGGACCGTCACCACCGGTCAGGCGCTCCCGGGCCGCTGGGTCCGGCCGCCTGCATGGTTGGCGGCGGCCGGGTGCGCGACGTTGTTCGTCCTGCTTGCGGGACCGGCCTTCACCGAGATCCGCTGGGCCGTCGCCGACCACACCCGGAGAGCCCCGGCGGAGGTCCTCGAGGCGGACTACGCATCCTGGCCCGACGCGACCTACGCCCGCGTGGCGTTGGAGAAGCGCATGGCCGCGGGCTCCGACGCCGACCTCAAGAAAGCGCTCGAGCTGGCTGCCGTCGCCGCGCCGCAGATGGGCTACGACGTGGACCTCGCGCTGACGTCCGCGCGCCTTCACCAGCACTACGGTGTCCGGACCGGCATAGAGACGACCAAGGGGTTCTCCGCCGCGCTGGACGCTGGCCGGTCCGCCGACCCTGACTCGGGGTTGTGGGACTACATCGACGCGTTGGCGGCGTCGCTGCGAAACGACGAACCGGGGTTCCTCAGGGCGGCCTCGGCGGCTCTCTCGCACCAGCTGCCGCCGGTCGCTGAGGAGAGGCTTCGGGCCGAACTCGCGGCCCGCTCGAAGTCGAAGACCCCCTAGCCCAGGTCCTCGGGTATCGCGATGCGCCCGGCGACCGCCGTGGCGGCGGCCACGGCCGGGGACGCCAAGTAGACCTCCGACGTCGGGTCGCCCATGCGCCCGACGAAGTTGCGGTTGGTGGTGGCCACCGCCCGCTCCCCAGCGGCCAGGATTCCCATGTGCCCGCCGAGGCACGGACCGCACGTCGGCGTGGACACCGCAGCCCCGGCGTCAAGGAAGACGTCGAACAGACCCTCATCCATGGACTGGCGCCATATCGCCTGCGTGGCCGGGATGATGATCAGGCGGACGTCGGGGTGGACCCTCCGGCCCCTCAGCACCTCGGCCGTGACCCTCATGTCCTCCATCCGCCCGTTCGTGCAAGACCCGATCACGACCTGGTCGACCGTGACGTCCCGGGAATCGGCGGCCGCGCGGGTGTTGCTGGGCAGGTGCGGGAAGGAGACCGTGGGCACGATCTCGGAGGCGTCAATCTCGATGGTCCGGGCGTACGCGGCGTCCTCGTCCGACAGGTGGATCTCCCACTGGCGCTGGGCGCGCGGACCGCAGTAGTCGGCGGTGACACCGTCGAACGCGATGATCCCGCTCTTGCCGCCGGCCTCGATCGCCATGTTGCAGACGGTCTGGCGCGCGTCCATGTCCAGCGCCGTGATGGTCGACCCGGTGAACTCCATGGCCTGGTAGAGGGCGCCGTCGACGCCTATCAGGCCGATGATGTGGAGGATGAGGTCCTTCGAGGAGACCCATGCGCCAAGCTCGCCCTCCACGACGAACTTGATGGAGGAGGGCACCTTGAACCAGGCCTCGCCGGTCGCCATGCCGACGGCGGCGTCCGTGGACCCGACACCCGTCGCGAACGCTCCGAGGGCGCCGTACGTGCAGGTGTGCGAGTCGGCGCCGATGACGACGTCACCGGGGACCACGACCCCCTGCTCGGGCAGGAGCGCGTGCTCGACGCCCATGCAACCGATCTCGTAGTAGTGCGTGATCCCCTGCTCGCGAGCGAAATCGCGCATCATCTTGGCCTGCTCGGCGGACTTGATGTCCTTGTTGGGGGTGTAGTGGTCAGGCACGAGGGCGATCCTGTCGCGGTCCCAGACCCTGTCCACGCCGATCTTGCGGAACTCCTTGATCGCGATAGGGGCGGTCACGTCGTTGGCCAGAACGATGTCCAGACGGCACTCGATCAGCTGCCCAGGCACGACCTCCTCAAGGTCGGCATGGGCTGCGAGGATCTTCTCGGTGATCGTCATCGGGCGGGGCATCTAGGCTCCTTCTGTGGGGCTCGGGGTCGGTCGCGGACAACAGGAGCGGTGGTCACACCTCGTCTTGGACGTTCGGCCGATCCGCGGTCATCAGCCGGTTGAGCGCGTTGATGTAGGCCTTGCCTGACGCGACGATGATGTCGGTGTGCGAACCGCGGCCCGTGAACACGTCCCCGGCGCCGCTCCGAACCCGTATCGTGACCTCTCCTTGGGCGTCGATCCCCTTGGTCACGGACTTGACCGAGAACTCGATCAGCTCGTTGTCCACGTCGATGATCCGGTTCACGGCGCGGTAGACGGCGTCCACCGGCCCGGTGCCGTGACTGGAATCGACGAGGCACACCCCGTCGGCATCGACCAACTCGACGGTGGCGGTGGGTATCCCGGGCTCGCCGCATACGACCTGGACGCGCTCCAGGTGGTAGATCTCGGACAGACCTCGCTCGCGGTCGGACACCAGCGCTTCGAGGTCCTCGTCCCAGACCTCCTTCTTCTTGTCGGCGAGGTCGAGGAAGGCCGCGTAGATCTCCTCGAAATCCGACCCCTCAAGGTTGAACCCGAGCTCGGTCAGGCGGTGCTTGAGCGCGTGCCGCCCCGACCGGGCCGTGAGCACGATGCTGGTGCCTCCGGCGCCGACCTCCACGGGGTCGATTATCTCGTAGGTGGAGCGCTCCTTGAGCACGCCGTCCTGGTGGATGCCGCTGCTGTGCGCGAAGGCGTTCGCGCCCACGATCGCCTTGTTGGGCTGCACGACGATGCCGGTGATGTTGGAGACCAGACGCGACGTCCGGGTGATCTCGCGCGAGTTCACCCCGGTGTCGCAGCCGAACACGTCCCTGCGAGCGCGGATCGCCATCACAACCTCCTCGAGGGAGGTGTTGCCGGCGCGCTCACCGATCCCGTTCACGGTGCACTCCACCTGCCTGGCGCCGTTGGCCACACCCGCAAGAGCGTTGGCCGTGGCCATCCCGAGGTCGTTGTGGCAGTGGACGGAGATGGTCACGTCCTCGATGCCTGCGACGTTCTCGCGAAGCCCGGCGATGAGCGCGCCGAACTCGTCGGGCCAGGCGTACCCGGTCGTGTCGGGGATGTTGACCACGGTGGCGCCAGCGCCGATCGCCGCCTCGACCATCCTGTAGAGGAACGCCGGCTCAGCGCGGCCAGCGTCCTCGGCGTAGAACTCCACGTCGTCGGTGAAGCTCCTGGCGAGCCTGACGGCCGCGACCGCCCGCTCCAGCGCCTCCTCGCGGGATATCTTGAACTTGTGGGCCAGGTGGTTGTCCGAGACGCCGATGCCCGTGTGGATCCTGGGCCTCGACGCCGTCTTGAGCGCGTCGGCGGCGGCCTCGATGTCCTTGGGTATCGCGCGCGAAAGGCCGCACACCACAGCCGCGTCCCCGACCTCCTCGCCGATGCGGCGCACGCTGTCGAAGTCGCCGGGGCTGGAGATGGGGAACCCCGCCTCGATCACGTCGACGCCGAGACGAACGAGCTGCCTGGCGATCTCGAGCTTCTCGTCGGTGTTCATGCTGGCGCCCGGCGACTGCTCGCCGTCCCGGAGCGTCGTGTCGAACACCCACAGCCTGTCGCCGCTCATCGCTCCTAGCTCCATTCGCGAGGTGTTGACGCCGAAGCTCGTCTCACAGCTCGACGCCCCAGACGTCGTCCATGCCAGCCTGTTCCTTGATGGCCGCGAGCAGCTCGGTGCTGACCGGCGAGTCGACGGTGATGCACATGAGGGCCGGACCGCCCGCCTCGTGACGGCCGACCTGCATGGACCCGATGTTGACGCCCTGCTCGCCGAGGATGGTTCCGACCTTGCCGATCATGCCGGGCCGGTCGGGGTAGCGGAAGAACGCCATGCTCTTCGCCGGCGCGATGTCGATGTCGTAGCCCAGCACCGACACGAGACGCGGCTCGTTGGCCTTGCCCATCAGGGCCGCGCCCACATCCACCTCTCCGGACGGGCCGTGCGAGCGGACCACCACCATCGAGACGTAATCGTGCGTCTCGGGCCGCTTGGTCTCGGTGACCTGGATACCGCGCTGTTCGGCGTAGTAGTCGGCGTTGACGAAGTTGACCGATTCGGCCGACACGACGGTGAGCACGCCCTTGAGCACGGCGGTGCGAAGTATGCGGGTATCGGCCTCGGCCAAGCCTCCGACGAACATGATGTCGAGGGACCCAAGACCCCCGCCTATCTGGGCGACCATCTTGCCCAGGTCCTCCGCCAGGGAGATGTAGGGCCCGACCTTCTCAAGGGTCTCGGGCGGAACCGGAGCGATGTTGACGGCCGTGGGCACCATCTCGCCGCGCAGGCCGGCGGCGACGTACTCCGCTATCTGCTCGCCGGCGCGGTCCTGGGCCTCCGAGGTCGACGCACCCAGGTGCGGGGTGAGGATGGCGTTCTCGACGCCGACGAGCGGCGAGTCCGTGCACGGCTCCACCTCGTAGACGTCGATGGCCGCGCCGGCGACCTTGCCCGAACGGAGCGCGTCGGCGAGCGCCTCTGTCTGGTAGATGCCCCCGCGCGCCGTGTTCACGAGCCGGACGCCCTCCTTCATCTTGGCGAACTGCTCGGCGCCGAACATGCCGATGGTCTCCTTGGTCTTGGGAAGGTGGACGGTGATGAAGTCCGCCTGCGCGAGGATCGCGTCCACGTCGTCCATGAGCTCGACGCCCATCGCCTGGGCGCGCTCGGGCGTGGTGTAAGGGTCGAAGCCAACCAGCCGCATGCCGAAGGCCCGGGCGCGCTCCGCCACCAGCGACCCGATGCGACCCAGCCCGAAGATCGCGAGCGTCTTCTCGTACAGCTCGGCTCCCACGAACCTGGAGCGCTCCCACTTGCCCTGAGCCATCGACGCCGAGGCCGCCGGGATGTTGCGGGCCATCGCGAGCATCAGCGCGACCGTGTGCTCCGCCGCCGACACTATGTTGGAGGTCGGCGCGTTGCACACGATGATGCCCCGCTCGGTGGCCGCCTCGACGTCGACGTTGTCCACGCCGACGCCCGCGCGTCCGATGATCCGCAGCTCGGTCCCGGCCTCGATGACCTCGCGGCTGGCCCGGGTGGCGGAGCGCACGATAAGGGCGTGGTAGCCGGGAACCTCCGCCACCAGCTGCTCAGGGGTCAGGTCGGTCTTGAGCTCTACGTCGAACCCCTGCTTGAGCTTGTCTATCCCGCTGGGCGCGATCTTCTCGGCAACCAGCACCCTCAGCCGCTCGCTCATGCTCCCTGCCCCTCCATGAAGACGGATTCCGCCGCGCGGATCCCCGCGCCGCGCTCGAACGCGTAGCCCTGTGCCGCGAGCGCCATCTCCAGCGCGGACAGGGTCACGATGATGTCGAAGTCGCCGAAGTAGCCGAGGTGACCCACGCGGAAGATGCGGCCCGTGTACTCGTCCTGGCCGCCCGCGATGGTGACACCGAACCTGTTCTTCATCGTCGAGACCAGCGCCTTGCCGTCAACACCCTCGGGCACCCAGACCGGCGTGACGGCGTTGCCGCGACCCTCGGGCGGCGCGAACAGCCGCAGACCGAGGGCCTCGCATCCCATGCGAGTGGCTTGGGCCAGCCTCGCGTGGCGGGCGACGGTGTTCTCGATGCCCTCCTCGCGAATCATCCGCAGCGCCTCGGCAAGGCCGATCACCAACGAGACGGCCGGGGTGAAGGGCGTTGTCTGGTCCGCCAGGTTCTTCTGGTACCTCCTCCAGTCGAAGTAGAAGCGAGGCAGGGTCGCGCGCTCATACGCGCGCCACGCCTTCTCCGAGACCGTGCACGCCGCCAGGCCCGGCGGCAGCATCAGGCCCTTCTGCGAGCCGGTCATGACCACGTCCAGCCCCCAGTCGTCGGTGCGACACTCGACCGCGCCGATCCCGGTGATGCTGTCGACGATGAGCACGCACTCGGAGTGCTCCCGCACGATCTCACCGATGGCCCGGACGTCGTTGAGGACCCCCGACGACGTCTCGGAGTGAGTGACGACGACACCCCTCGCGTCGGGGTTGTCTCGCAGCGCATTGGAGATGTCGCCTGGGTCGACGACGGAGGTCCACTCGTAGCGAAGGTCGACTACGTCCAGGCCGTAGGCGGTCGCGATGGCCACCATCCGGTCCCCGAACTTGCCGTTGCGCGCGACGATGACTTTGTCGCCGGCGCAGAAGCTGTTGCAGATCGCCGACTCCATCGCGCCCGTCCCCGACGACGAGAAGAGCAGCACGTCGGCGGTGGTCTGGAAGACGTACTTCAGTCCCTCGACCACCTCCATCAGCGTCGCCGAGAAGTCCGGCGTGCGGTGGTGGATCATCGGTCTGGCCTGCGCGAGCAGGACCTCCGCGGGCACGGGAGTGGGCCCCGGTGTCATCAGGTACTTCTTCTGCATGCCTTGGCGCTCCTTCGCTGTCCCCCCTCGGCCCGGCCGCCGGGAGGCTCCTGTCCTGCCGAGTGCCGCTCAGTCCTTCTTCAGCCAGGCGAACATGCCCCGCAGCTCGCCGCCGACCTCCTCGATGAGGTGCTCGGCGTGGATCCGCCTCATCGCCTTGAAGTGGGGCTGCCCCGCCTTGTTCTCCAGGATCCACTTCCGGGCGAACTCGCCGTTCTGGATCTCCCAAAGGACCTCGGCCATCGCTTCGCGGGTCTGGTCGGTGATGATCCTGGGTCCGGTCTCGTAGTCGCCGAACTCGGCGGTGTTGGAGATGGAGTCCCGCATCTTGGCCATTCCGCCCTCATACATGAGGTCGACGATGAGCTTGAGCTCGTGGAGGCACTCGAAGTAGGCCACCTCTGGCTGGTAGCCCGCCTCGACCAGCGTCTCAAAGCCGGCCTGCACCAGATGCGTGGCGCCACCGCACAGCACGGCCTGCTCGCCGAACAGGTCCGTCTCGGTCTCCTCGGCGAACGTCGTCTCGATGACGCCGGAGCGGGCGCCGCCGATGCCGAGCGCCCATGCAAGCGCGATGTCGCGCGCCTGCCCGCTCGCGTCCTGATCGACCGCGATCAGGCACGGGACCCCGGAGCCCTCGAGGTAGACGCGGCGCACCATGTGCCCGGGGCCCTTCGGGGCGATCATCACCACGTCGACGTCGGAGGGGGCCTCGACCTGGCCGTAGTGGACGTTGAAGCCGTGCGCCCAGGCCAGCACCTTGCCCGCGCTCATGGACTCGTGGATCTCCGAGTAGTACACATGGGCCGCGAGCTCGTCGGGCACGAGCATCATGACGATGTCGGCCTCCTGCGCGGCCTCCCGGGGCGTCATCACCTTCAGGCCGTCGGCCTTGACCTTATCCCAGCTCGCGGACCCGGGACGCAGGCCCACACGGACGTCGCAACCCGAGTCGTGCAGGTTGAGAGCGTGAGCGTGTCCCTGCGAGCCGTATCCGATGACGGCGATGGGCCGCCCCTTGATCAGGGACAGGTCGCAGTCGCCCTCGTAGTACATGGTCGCCATTCTCCCAGCTCCTTCTTCCGGTCGCGCCGCGGCGGCGCGGCTACTGTTCCCTCGAACCGCGGGCCAGCGCGATGCGGCCCGTCCTGGCCAGCTCCTTGATGCCGTACGCCCGCAGGAGGTCCTCCATCGCCCCGAGCTTGTCGGGAGTGCCGGTCGCCTCGATCGTCAGCGAGTTGCGCCCCACGTCGATGATCTTGGCGCGGAACACGTTGGCTATCTCGATTATCTCGTGCCGCCTGTCGGGCGGGGCGTTCACCTTGAACAGCACAAGCTCGCGGTCGACCATGTCGGCCGGGTCGAGATCCTGGATCTTGAGCACGTTCACCAGCTTGTAAAGCTGCTTGGTGACCTGCTCCAGCGGGGTGTCCGCCGCCGAGACGACGATCGTCATGCGCGAGAGCGTGGAGTCCTCGGTCGGGCCGACCGCCAGTGAATCGATGTTGAAGCCGCGCCGCGCGAAAAGGCCGGCGACCCGCGTGAGGACGCCCGGCTTGTTCTCGACGAGCACCGAGATCGTGTGCTGCATCTACTCCCACACCTCCTCGAGCAACTCGTCGTCCAGCATCTCCGAGACGGGTCCGCCCGGCACTCCGCCGAGCATCTCGTCGATCGAGCCGCCCGGCGCGACCATCGGGTAGACCATCTCCTCGCGCTCGACGCGGCAGTCCACGAGCGCAGGGCCGTCATGCCCGAACGCCTTCGACAGGGCCGCGTCTACACCTTCCCGCTCAGTGACCCTCAGGCCCAGCCAACCGTAAGCCTCGGCGAGCCTGACAAGGTCGGGGCACTCCTGCGAGAGGACGGAGGCCGAGTAGCGCTTTCCGTAGAAGAGCTCCTGCCACTGGCGGACCATTCCGAGATAGCCGTTGTTGAGGACGACCACCTTGACCGGGAGCCCGTTGAGCGCGGCGGTGGCCATCTCCTGGCTGTTCATCTGGATCGAACCGTCCCCGGCGATATCGACGACCAGCGCGTCGGGACGCCCCACCTGAGCGCCGATGGCCGCGGGCAGCCCGAAGCCCATCGTCCCGAGGCCGCCGCTCGAGACCCAGGTCCGTGGCGAGCGGACGGTGTAGTACTGGCACGCCCACATCTGGTTCTGGCCGACCTCGGTGGCCACGACGGTCTCGCGGTCCTTGGTCAGCTCCCTCACGCGCTCCACGACATACTGCGGGTGCAGCACCTCGCCCTCGCCGTCGTGACCGTAGTGGAGCGGGAAGCGCTTGCGCCAGTCGTCTATGACCCGCATCCATGCTTCGGTCCGCGGTTGCGCGTCGCCCCTGCGAAGCTCCTCCACGATAGCCCCGAGCACCACCTTGGCGTCTCCGACGATCGGGACGTCGACGGCCTTGTTCTTGCCGATCTCGGCGGGGTCGACATCCGCGTGGATGATCTTGGCCTTGGTGGCGAAAGCGGCCAGCTTGCCGGTGACGCGGTCGTCGAAGCGCACGCCCACCGCCACGAGGAGGTCGGTCTCTGTCATCGCGTAATTGGTGTACTTCGCGCCGTGCATCCCCGGCATGCCGACCCACAGGTGATGGTCCTCGGGGAACGCGCCCTTCCCCATCATCGTGGTCACGACGGGGAGCTGCATCAGCTCCGCCAGATCCTTGAGCTCCCGGTGCGCGTCTGCGGCGATCACGCCGCCGCCGATGTAGAGAAGCGGCTTGCGGGCTCGCTTGATCAGCTCCACGGCCTGCTTTATCTGCTTGCCGTGCCCCTTGACGGTCGGCCTGTACCCGGGAAGGTTCACTGAGGAGGGGTAGCGGAATGCCAGCTCGCCCTTGCTCACGTCGACAGGCACGTCGATCAGAACCGGGCCGGGTCTGCCGGTAGTCGCGATGTGGAACGCCTCCTTGATGACCTCGGGCAGCTCGGAGGGGTTCTTCACGAGGTAGTTGTGCTTGGTTATCGGCAGCGTGATGCCGGTGATGTCGGACTCCTGGAAGGCGTCGGTCCCGATCACGGCGGTCGACACCTGGGCCGTGAAGACCACGAGCGGTATCGAGTCCATGTACGCGTTCGCGATGCCGGTCACCGTGTTGGTGGCCCCAGGACCGCTCGTGACGAGCGCGGGCGCCACGCGGCCGGTCGCCCGGGCGTAGCCGTCCGCCATGTGCACCAGGCCCTGCTCGTGCCTCGGCAGGATGGTACGTATCGACTTCGAGTCGTACAGCGCGTCGAATATGGGCAACGCCACGCCGCCCGGGTAGCCAAAGACGGTGTCCACGCCTTCGGCCTCGAGTGCCCGGACCAGAGCCTCGGCCCCGGTCATCCTGTCGGTCACGTCACCACCGCCCCTCTGTCGGCGCTCGAGACGGTGCGGGCGTACCGCGCGAGATACCCGGAGGTCGCCTTGATCTCGAGGGCCGTCCATCCGGCCCGCCTCCGGGCGAGCACGTCTTCGGCGACGTCCAGCGAGATCGTGCCCGCGTCGATGTCCAGCGTGATCGGGTCCCCCTCCTCGACAAACGCGATGGGCCCGCCAGCCGCCGCCTCCGGCGAGACGTGACCCACTGCGGGCCCCTTGGTCGCGCCGCTGAATCGGCCGTCAGTCACGAGGGCGACACTGGTTGCCAGCCCCATGCCGCTCACCGCGGACGTCGGGGTCAGCATCTCGCGCATGCCAGGCCCGCCTCGCGGGCCCTCGTGGCGGATGACAATCACGTCACCTGCCCTGATGCCACCGCCGAAGATGGCCTCCACGGCGGATTCCTCGGACTCGAACACCCGCGCGGGGCCGGTGTGACGGCGCATCTCGGCGGGGACGGCGGACTGCTTGACCACGGACCCGTCAGGCGCGAGGGAGCCGCGCAGGACCTTCAGCCCGCCCTCCGGGTAGTAGGGGTCGTCGATGCGGCGCACGACCACGCCGTCAGCGTCGGGCGCGGCGTCCGCGATCTGGCCGATGGTGCGCCCGGCGACCGTGCGCGCTTCACCGAAGATCAGCCCCTTCTTCCCGAGCTCCCGCATGATCGTCGGGACGCCGCCCACCGCGTGGAGATCCTCCATGTGCATGTCGCTGGCCGGGGAGATGCGGCAGAGGTTGGGCGTCCTCGCGGACACTTCCGCCCAGTCGTCCATGCCGATCGGGCAACCGAGCTCGTGCGCGATGGCGGTCAGGTGGAGCACGGTGTTGCTGGACCCGCCGAACGCCATGTCGAGCGCCAAGGCGTTGCGGATGGCGTCGGCCGTCATCACGTCCCGGGCGGTGATCCCATCCCGCAACAGTTCCATCACGCGCATCCCGGCGCGCTTGGCCAAGCGGATGCGCTCGGAGTAGACCGCCGGGACCGTGCCGTTGCCCGGAAGGCCCATCCCGATGGCCTCCGTGAGGCAGTTCATCGAGTTGGCCGTGAACATCCCGGCGCAACTGCCGCACGTCGGGCAAGCGGCCTCCTCGAGCTCGCACAGCTCGTCCTCGGTCATTTCGCCAGCCTTGACCTTGCCGACGGCGGTGAAGACCGTATCGAGGTCCACCTGCTTGCCGCGGAAGCGCCCGGCCAGCATGGGCCCCCCGCTTACGATCACCGTCGGGATGTCCAGACGCGCGGCGGCCATGAGCATGCCGGGGGTGATCTTGTCGCAGTTCGGGATCATCACCATCGCGTCGAACGCGTGAGCCTGGACGGTCAGCTCGATCGAATCGGCGATGACCTCGCGGCTCGGCAGCGAGTAGCGCATGCCCGCGTGATTCATCGCGATGCCGTCGCAGATGCCGATCGTCGAGAACCCGAGCGGCGTGCCGCCCGACATCAGGACGCCGTCGCGCACGGCCGCGGCGATGCGGTCGAGCATGACGTGACCGGGGATCACGTCGTTGGTGGAGCCGACGACGGCGACGAGCGGTCTGGAGATCTCCTCGTCGGTGAGCCCGTCAGCCTTGAGCAGGCTGCGATGGGGGCTCCTGGCCGTCCCAAGCTTCATGCGGTCGCTTCGCAGCTCCATGTCCACTCCTTCTCCGGGGTGGCGAGCCGTCATTGCCGCACGTGGAGGACGGTCGAGCGAGGAGGCCATAGATGCAGAGACCGCGGCGAGCGCGCTCCATCCCGGCCAGGGACGAGAGCCAGACACTCCCGCGGTACCACCCCGCTTGGCGCTGCATCCCCCGGGCTGCGGAGGCTGGTCACGCCCACTCGTGCGGCAGGTAACGGATGCCACCGACCCGATCTACTTGTCCCGGCTGTCGTCGAAGGTCTTCCGCGCGGCAGCGCCGGTACGTTCCTCCGGGTGGCTCAGGGGCCAGATTCCAGACGTCCCGCGCCGGTTTCCCACCATCCCCGGCTCTCTTGGGGCGGGATTGGCCTGTACTACTCCCCGTCAACGCCAATCATCGATATCCATCCCGCT
>JBBIJK010000006.1:0-72478 GCA_037445995.1 Actinomycetota bacterium
AGCGCACGGCTGATAACCGTGAGGTCAGTGGTTCGAATCCACTCGGGCCCACCATCAAAGATATGCCCGCCGCCTGCCACGGAGCAGAGGGCGGGCTTTCTTGTTGGACGGGGGAGATGCACGAATCGGGCGATCGGGTCAGCCGGCTGCCGCTACGGCAGCCTGAACTTTAACTTGTACAGGAACAGGCAGATGCACCATCCGGCAAGGGCCAGTGCGCCGGCCAACGCGAACGGCAGGACGTAGCTCTGGAGCACGTCGTAGGCCCAAGCCGCAGCCATGGGGCCGAAGAATGCCGCCGCTCCGAACGCCGTGAATATCCCGCCATAGACTGCCCCGAGGTTCCTGACCCCGAACGCGATAGTGGTCAACGTCGGGAAGAGCCCCAGCGTGACGGCGAAGCCCCAGCCGAATATGAACGCGCACGCGAACAGCGCGGACGGCGTTGTCGCCACGGTGTTGAAGAGAAGGAACGTCGCGCCGGTGATCACGTACGTCACCAGCATCAGCGCCACAGGCCCGACCTTCTCGGCGATGAACCCGGCCACCGGCCGCCCGAACCCGTTGGCGAGGCCGAAGAAGACCGCCGCCAAGGCCGCGTGGGACTTCTCCATCCCCAGGACCGACACGCCGTAGGGCACCACGTGTGCCATCGCCATCAGGCCCCCGAAGATCACGCCGAAAAACCCGATCCAGATCGCGTAGAACAACGGGGTCTTCAAGGCCTCGCCGAGGGTCGCTTCGGTTCTAGGAGCGAACATCGACGTCGAAGCGGATGCTTTCGCTGACGCTGCCTCGCAGGCCGAAGCCGGCGGCGCCCATCCTTCGGCCGGCAGCCTCATGAGCCATGCCGCCAGCAGGGTCACGGCCGATGTCACAAGACCCAACGTCAGGAAGGCGCCCTCGATGCCGACGGTTTCGATGAGCCGGGTGATCCACGGGGCGAAAACGGTGGCCGCCAGCCCGAAGCCGGTCACAGCGATGGCGACTGCGAGCGCCGTCTTGTCAGGGAACCACTTCCTTGCGGTGGGAACCGCCGCGCTGTAGGCAAGGCCGCACCCGAGTCCGCCGATCAGGCCGTATGAGACCACGAGCCACCACACGTGGGGGACCCGGCTGATCTGCATCGCCATCAGGTAGGCGACCAGGAAGAGGGCTCCGCCGATCGTTGAAACCATGCGGGGGCCAAGCCTGTCCTGCAACATCCCGCCGAACACCATCCCCGCCAGCGAGAAGGTGAGCAGGTAGACCGAGAGCGGCAGCATGGCTTCCGCCCGGCTCCACCCGTATGTCTCCGTCAAGGGCACCACGAAGACTCCCCAAGCGTACGAGATACCGCCCATGAGGGTGATCAGGAACCCCGCGAACGGGACGCTCCATCTGGAGATCGCCAGCCCGCTGCCCTGCATGACAGCCGTAGCTGCTCTCGAATCCTGCATCGTCGACTTACCTCCGCTGTGTTCGTGTCGGACTGCGCCTCATGATCTGCTGAACGGGCGAATCTAGTTGCCCAAGCACACCACCATAACGAATCCTCGTCCGAACGGCGTACCCATTCCGGCGCATGGTCTAAGTGCGTCGGTGAGCGGCGTCAGCGCCGCCTCTGCCGCCTGCGGCACTCCATGAGCGCCGATCGCGCACTCGCCGCCGTCACGGCCGGCTACGGGTATAGTGACAAGCCATGAAGTCGACCCTCCGGAGGTGCCCGATGAGTAGAACGTTGGCCTCGGTCGCGGCCCTTGCGGCACTCGCCGCCGCCGTCTCGATGATGGCCGCCTGCGGCTCCAAGGCGCCAAAGGAGCTCAGGGACGGAACCGAGATCGTCGCGTCCCGCTGCGCGAGATGCCACGATACCGGGCGCATCGCATCTGCGAACTACGACCGGGACGGGTGGACCGAGGTCGTGTCGCGCATGATCGGCCGGGGCGCGGATCTCACCGACAACGAGGCTATGCTCCTCATCGACTTCCTGACCTCCGGAGGAGGCAAGTCGCTCTGAGGCGTGTTCGCAGACCGGACGCTCAGCGTCTCCGCACGCGTCCGGGACCGCCGCGACGGCGCACGCCCGAGCTGAAGACCGAGCGCGGCTTACGCACGGCCGTTCGCTCGGCCTTGGGGACCAGCCTGTCGTGCGTGTAGTCGAAGCCCTCGTGGTCGCTGACCTCGATCACAGCGCCGATCTTGCACTCGATGTCACGCAGCGTCTCGTGCTCCTCGGGAGCGAGCAGCGTGATGGCCGCCCCCGTCCGACCCGCCCTGGCCGTGCGGCCGATCCGGTGGACGTAGTCTTCGGCGGTGTTGGGGACGTCGTAGTTGACCACGTGGCTGATGCCCTCGATATCGATGCCCCGCGAGACGACGTCCGTGGCCACCAGCACCCGGTACCTTCCGTCCCTGAACCCATCAAGCGCCTTCTGCCGCTGAACCTGTGAACGGTCGCCATGGATCGCAGCCGCGGACAATCCCGACTTCGCCAAGAGCCTGGCGACGCGGTCCGCGCGGTGCTTCGTGCGAGTGAACACCAGCACGCGATCGAGCGAGTTGTCCTCGATGATGCTCCTGAGCAGCTCGGCCTTCTGTTGCCCGCCGACAGGGTAGAGCGTCTGCTCGACCTTCTCCACCGGCTTGGTGGCAGGGGCGACCTCGACGCGGATCGGTTGGTCCAGCGTGGACCCGATGACCCTCATGACGTCGTCGCCCATGGTGGCGGAGAACAGCAGGTTCTGCCGCCGCTCGGGAAGGAGCGCCAGAATGCGCCTGACGTCCGGCCAGAAACCCATGTCGAGCATCCGGTCGGCCTCGTCCAGCACCAGGACCTGCACCTCGGACAGATCGACCTCCTTCCGCTGGTGAAGGTCGAGCAGCCGACCCGGGGTCGCTACCAGGAGGTCTACGCCGCGACGCAGCGCCTTGACCTGAGGGTCGTAGCCCACGCCACCGTAGACGACCGTCACGCGGTGGCGTGTGTGCTTAACGGCGTGTCCCGCGACCTCCGCTATCTGTAGCGCGAGCTCACGGGTGGGTGTGACCACGAGCGCGGCGGGGCCGCCGGGCTTGGCGGGTATGCGCTGCAGGAGCGGGAGCACGAACGCCGCGGTCTTGCCGGTTCCGGTCTGCGCGCACCCGACCACGTCGCGTCCTTCGACGACGTGCGGGATGGCGTCGCGTTGGATCGGGGTGGGCTCGTTGTACCCCATCGATCTGACGGCGGCGAGAAGCCGCTCGTCTAGCCCCAGATTGTCGAATCCCAAGTTCCGAATCTCCTTCCGCGCGCATCTGCGCGCTGTTGCAGACGCAGTCGTTCCTGTTCGCGTCTGCAACGGGAGGAGATCGACCGAGTCTTGGCTTCTGTGGATGTCCACAAGCAGTATACGTGCCGAAGTGCGACGATGCACGCCGCCGTTGCCCGCCGGGCTGGGAAGGCGTACCATGCGTCTGGGTTCGTCGCCGGACGCGGGTGGGGGCATGGGCATCGCCGAGGTGACCAGGGGGGTCCTGGAGCCGTACGTCGGCCACGTGGTCGCGGACACTTGTGTGCGCGCCACCGCGCTCTCATGCGGCAAGACCGCCGACACCCTCGACATCGCCGATCTCGAGGTGCTCGGGAACAGCGTCAGGCGCCTCCTCGCGCCGATCGCTCCTAGCAGCACGGTCGATGCCCTGATCGAGAAGATCGGAAGAGAGGCAACTTGAGAGTCGTGTCTCCAAGGACCCTTGGCGTGACCGCGGGCCTTCTCGCCGGTGCGGCCTTCGTCAGCTTGTGGGGCTGGGCGGACTTCGGCGGGGAGACGCTGGGGTTGTGGGTGTCCGACGCCGGCAGCGCCCTCGTCAACGCCGCCGCGGCCGCGGTGATACTCACGGTTGCGTTCGGCTACGCGCGAGGCGAGGCGGTGCGTCGGCGCTGGATGCTGGTGGGGTTGGGTGTGTCGGCCTTCGCGATAGGCGACGTCATCTGGACCGTGCTGGAGGCCGGCATGGGGCTGTCGCCATGGCCCAGCCTCGCCGACATCTTCTACCTTTCTGAGTACGGGTTCCTCTTCGCGGCCATTCTTGGGGCCGGACTTGCGTACCGCTCCTTCGTCGACGTCAGGGGTCCGGTCTTGATCTCCTCGGCAGTCGGGATCGCTTTGGTGTCGGTCGGGCTCGCGTCGTTCACGCGCCCCTACGTGTGGGCCGACGCCGAGCTGGGTCTGGCCGCTAAGGCGCTGGCGACCGCGTATCCCGTTCTCGACGCGGCCCTGCTCGTCGTTCCCGCGGTGTTCGTCGCCCTTGTGATCCGCAATCTCGGAACGGGCCGGCTCGCATGGCCCTGGTGGGCGATGGTGCTGGCTGCCATCCTGCTCGGCACGGCGGATACCGCGTACTACGCCCTGGACGCCACCGGCATCGCCATACCGGGCGCGGCATGGTCCCTGATCGACTCAGGCTGGATGGGCGCGCATGCGGTGATGGCGTTCGCCGCCATGCTGGCGCGCGACGTCGAGAGGGTCTAGGCCGCCGCCGTCGGGCGGGAGCGACGCGCCGGAGCGGGCTATCCGCCGAGCAGGACGACTCTGACCCTGCGCGTCCCGCCGTCCGTCTCCAGGGGCACTCTGGGTTCGGGGAGGCGGACGCCGTCGAGTTCCACGTACGCGACGCCCCGGTTGACCCCTCGGGGGTTCTCCACCTCGACCTCGTAGAGGGTCCGTTCGTTGCGGTATCGCATCGAGTAGCCGCTCCAGGTCTTGGGGATGCACGGGTCGACCACCATGTGGCGTCGCCCGCCCTCGGAGACGACGTCCAGTCCCAGGAGGTGCCTCACGATCACGTGGTGATACCAGGAGGCCGACCCGGTGTACCAGGTCCAGCCCCCCCTTCCCACGTGCGGCTCGACGGCGTAGACGTCCGCCGCCACGACGTAGGGCTCCACCTTGTACCTGTCGACGTCCTCGGGCGTGAGTGAGTGGTTCACCGGGTTGATGAGGTCGAGCAGGGAGTGAGCTTCGTCTCCGTCCCCCATCATCAGGTGTGCGAGAGCCACCCAGACGGCTGCATGGGTGTACTGGCCGCCGTTCTCGCGTACGCCGGGCACGTACCCCTTGATGTACCCGGGGTCCTGCTCCATGCGGTCGAAGGGCGGGGTCAGCAGCATGACTACCCCGTCGTCCCATCTGACCAGGCGCTGCTCCACGGCATCGAGGGCCCTCATCGCGCGCGCGGAGTCGCCCGAACCCGAGATCACCGCCCACGCCTGAGCGATGGCGTCTATGCGGCACTCCTCGGCCGACTTGCTCCCCAGAGGGGTTCCGTCATCGAAGTACGCGCGGCGGTACCACGAGCCGTCCCAGGCTTCTCGCTCCGCCGCCGCCACGACCTTTGCCGCGAACGCCCTCCATGAGGCCGCCCGCTCGGCGTCGTCCCGCTCCTGGGCGACTGTCGCGAACCGCCCGAGGACGACATCGAGGAACCACGCCATCCAGACGCTCTCGCCTTGTCCGCCCAGTCCGACGCGGTTCATGCCGTCGTTCCAGTCACCACCGCCCATCAGCGGCAGTCCGTGGGGGCCGGTGCCCAGCGACGCTTCGATGGCGGCGACACAGTGACCGTAGACCGACGCCTGCCGCTCTGAGCAAGAGGGCTGGATGTAGGCGTCTTCCGCGCCTTCTTCCAGTGCCGGACCTTCGAGGAATGCGACGGTCTCATCCAGGACCGTCGAGTCTCCGGTCGCGCGCAGGTACTCAGCGACGATCAGGGGCAGCCAGAGCCGGTCGTCCGTGAAGCGGGTGCGCACCCCGCGCCCGCTGACCGGCTGCCACCAGTGGAGGACGTCACCTTCGGGGAACTGCCGTCGCGAGGCTTCCACGATGTGGTCTCTCACGAGGTCGGGACGGACCGCGAGCAGCGCGAGGCAGTCCTGCAGCTGGTCTCGGAATCCAAAGGCGCCCGACGACTGGTACGTCGCCGTTCGGCCCCAGAACCGGCAGGACAGAGCCTGGTAGAGCAGGTGCGAGTTGACCAGCGCATCCATCGCCGGGTCAGGCGTCGAGACCTGGATGGCGTCCAGGTCCCGCTCCCAGGCGTCCTTCGCGGCATCGAGCGCGCTGGAGATCGCGCCTGGCTCGCGAAGGGAGCTGACGAGGTCCCGAGCGAGATCGAGGATCGTCGTCTGACCGAGCAGGAAGCTGACCTCCGACGTCTGACCCGGACCGATCTCAACGGGCACCATGAGCGCCCCGCAGTTGTCGTGATAGCGCCCGGTCGTCCCGCACAGCGAGGCGGCGCGCATGGCTGCGGGAGACGCGGGGTCGCCGTTCCTCCCGAGGAACTCCGTGCGGCTGGCCGTGTATGAGTGCAGCGGCTTGTCGCATGCGAGGAAAGCGCTCCTCCCGGGGAAGTCGTCGTTGAAGTGATTGTGCGCGGTCAGCATCGCGGCCCCGGGGTCCCACCACGTGACCACCTGCTGGTTGGCCCGGCTGCGCGACGAGCCCAGGACCCACTCGACCATGTGCGTCACGGTCAGGCGGCGGGACCGCTCCGAGAGGTTGGTGAGCCGAAGGCGCGCGATCCGGACGGGCTCATCGGGCGGGACGAACCAGGTGAGTTCGTGCGCGATGCCTCTGGTGGTGTGCTCGAACACCGAGTAACCCCGGCCATGCCTGACGACATAGGGGTCCTCGTCGCGAACGGGGAGCGGTGTGGGCGACCATAACTCCCCAGTGTCCTCGTCCCGCACGTAGGTCAGCTCGCCCGACCCGTCCGACACGGGGTCGTTGTTCCACGTGGTGATGCGGTTCTCGTGGCTGTTCTCCGCCCAGGTGGTGCCGATCCCCGCCTCGGAGACCATGGTCCCGAAACGCGGCCTTCCGATCACGTTCACCCATGGGGCCGGAGTGGTGGCGTCGCCCTCCAGCACGACCACGTACTCTCTGCGGTCCAGGTCGTAGCCGCCAAGCCCGTTGTCGAACGCCAGTTCCGGCCTGTCGAACGGCGCCTTGGGGGCCCGCCTCGCGCGATCAGGCGGATCGGCGAGGGTAGTCAGCGCGGGCGCCGGCTCCGGCCGCCTGCCGCGTTGCCCGAGCTGCATCGCGATCGTGCCGCCATCACCCTCGATGGTGGCCCGCGCGACCGACACCAGCAGGTTCAGCACGTCGGGGTGCATCTGGTCGGCCCGGCGCAGGAAGACCCCGCCGGGCTTGTCCGCCAGCTGCAGCGCGTGGCCGGTACGGACAAGGAGCTTCAGGCGCTCGTCGAGATCGTCAGCGTATCCCGTGGGGCGCGTGTTCAGGACGACCAGGTCGGCGACGAGCCCCTTGTGCCGCCAGTACTGATGCGCCAGGAGGGCCTGCCTCACCATGGGGGCGTCCTCCAGCCGGTCGATGCGGACCAGCAGGATGGGCAGGTCGCCGGAGATGCCGAGAGACCACAGCCCGTCCATCCGAAGCCCGTTCTCCACCGGCGTCTTGACCTTGAGCGGCGAGAACGGGTCCGTCAGAAGCAGGCGAGAGGCCAGCCGCTGGAAGACGACGGCTTCTTCGGAGGTGATCCCGAGGTCCCGCAGCTCTACCTGGCCGGCCGTCCATGCGAGGTCAGCCGCCCTTTGAGCGGCCGTGATGGAGGCGTACTTCTCGACAAGCGCCTCCGCTTCCTCGCGGGTGTCCGCGCCCCCGGTGGCGAACACGAGTCTCGTGGTCCCGCCCGGAGGCACCCTGACGGTCCCCCTGGACGCGCAGCATGGGTCTATCACGGCGCCCAGGGTGCCCGACAGGGACCCGGGGGCCGAGGCGAGGGCGGCGGGGTCGTGCACGCTTCGAAGCCGGCCGATGAATCGAGCGCGATCGGTCTCGCATGACCAGTCGCAGCCGGTCTCCGGCTCGCACGCCAGGACGTGGAACCCCCATGGCCGGGCCTCCTCCGAGGACCGCGGACGCCGCGAGAACAGGACGGCCCGGCTGTCGGGGAGCGCCTCGGTCTCGACGAAGAGGTTCGAGAAGGCTCTGTGAGCCTGATCGGCGCCCTGTGGGGACAGGGCGATTTCGAAGTAGGAGGTGACCTCGAGATGGCGGGTGTCGCGGCCGTGGTTCGTGAACGCGAGCCTCCGGACCTCCACGTCGTCCTCGGGAGAGACGATCACCTCGCAGCGGGTGTCGATGTCACCGTCGCGGCGCCAGTATTCCGCCTTGTCCTCCGAGAAGGTGGCCCGGTACTCGTCGCCGGGGACCCGGAGCGGCTGGAAGGCGGCGGACCAGCGGTCTCCGGACGCGATGTCACGGACGTAGAGGAAGGTGCCCCAGCAGTCCCGCGTGACGTCCTCCCGGTACCGGGTGACGGCGAGACCCGCGCGACGCGAGTAGCCGCCCCCGGCGTTCGTCACCATGACCGAGTAGCTGCCGTTGGACAGGAAGTGCGTCGCGGGGGTGTAGGTGCCGGTGTCGGAGTACGAGCGGCCCGCGATTGCGGGGAGCTCTCGAACGGAACCCGCGAGCCGCACCTCCTCGACGTGGGGCGTCGTCAGTTGCGCGTGGCGGGGCACGCGTTCCTGCAGCAGCAGCTCGGCCGAGCGCACCATCGGGTCGGCGTGGAAGCGCTCTCTCATCCGGTACCCGGTGACCTCGTTGGCAAGGGCGACCATGCTCATCCCCTGGTGGTGGGCGAAGTACGCTCGCACGACGGCTCTCTTGGCGCCAGCGGGGATCCGGGCCGGGGTGTAGTCGATCGACTCGTAGAAGCCGTAGCGCCCCTCGCCTCCGCGGAGCCGCAAGGCGTCAAGGTTCGCGAGCGCCGCCTCGCGGTCTATCTGAAGAGCGAGGACGCTCGCGTAGGGCGCGATGACGACGTCGTCCGACAGTCCACGCTTGAGCCCGAGTCCGGGGACCCCGAACGCCTGATACTGGTAGGTTAGGTTGACATCCTTGGCGTTGAAGGCGGATTCCGACACGCCCCAGGGCACGCCGCGTTGTCGGCCGTACTGGATCTGCCTCGCGACCACCGACGCGTACGTCCGGTCGAGCAGCGTGTCGGGCCATGTCCTCATCACCAGGAGCGGCATCAGGTACTCGAACATGGACGCGCTCCACGAGACTAGCGCGTGACCCGAGCCGGTGTCGGTGATGGAGCGGCCCAGCCGGAACCAGTGGTCCTGCGGAACGTCGCCCTTGGCGACCGCGAGGAAGCTCGCGAGGCGGCACTCCGAGGCCAGGATGTCGTAGTACGAGCCGTCGAGCCGACCCTCCGCGGTGTTGTATCCGATCGAGAAGAGGCGCCGGCTGGGGTCGTACAGCGGCCGGAAGTCGGTGTGCTCCCACATCTCGCGCGCGATGTCGCTCTGGAGCCGCATCTCGGCCAGGACGCTCGCGCACAGGGGGCGCTTGTCCCGGACACCGGCGGCCACGGCGGCGGCCCACACCGACGCCCGGCCGCATCCATCGTCCCCTTCGGCGTCTCGCGAGGCCAGCTCGTCTAAGGCGTCGAGAGCGCCGTCGAGCCCCTCGCCCAGCCCGACGATGGAGGGCGTGTGCTCGAGCAGCGGCTCGAGGTCCTCGTAGCGAGGGCAGGAGCGGACCCTGGCGGGGATGTCGGCGATCATCTCGGCCCAGGGCGCCATCTGCGAGAGGGTGCGCCCGGGCGCGCGCAGCGACTCCGAGACCATCCTCAAAGCCTCCGCCGCGATCCCGCCGTCCGCGAGGCGGGCTGTCAGTCCGTCGAGGTCCTCCGCGACCGACTCGAGCGACTCGAGCAGCACCCACCACTCACCCAAGGTCGCCGGGGGCGGCTCGAGGGAGACGTGGCGTCGCACCTCCTCGAGGACCGCGGCGGCCTCTGTCGCGACTGCGGACCGCTCCGGCGGCGCCAGACCCGCGAGGTCTTCCAGCGCCAGGACGACCGTGTCGGAGATGCCGTCCACGAGTTGGGGGCCGAGCAGTGGGGCCTCGGAGGCCTCGAGCAGGCCGACGCGGAGAACGAGAAGGTGTCCGGCCAGGTTCCCCGAGTCCACTGTGGAGACGTACGCGGGGCGGAGCGGTTCGAGGGTCAGGGTGTCGTACCAGTTGTAGAAGTGCCCCTCGTGGCGTTGCAGGCCGGCCAGCGAGTTGAGCGTCAGGCGCGTCCGCTCGAACGCCTCGGGTGCGGTGATGTACCCGAGGTCGTACGCGGAGAGGTAGCTGAGCAGCTGAAGGCCCACGTTGGTCGGCGACGTGCGGTGGGCCACCTCGCCCCCGGGGTCTTCCTGGAAGTTGTCGGGCGCCAGCCAGTGGTCCCGCTGCGTGACGAAGGTGTCGAAGAACCGCCAGGTGCGCCTCGCGATTCTGCGGATCTCGGCCGCCTGACACTCGTCGGGTCCGACGGTCCTGGGAGGCGTCGGGCGCGAGACCCACCAGGCCGCCCACGGCGCTGCGGCCCAGACCGCGGCGAACGCCGCCAGCACCGGGATGCGAGCCGCATCGAGGAACGCCGCCGGGACAAGGGCGGCCACGATCGCGAGCGAGGAGGGCGCGATCCGCCGGACCGAGCCCGCGAGCGAGGAGCCCAAGCGGCGCTCGGCGTCCGCGGCGGTCTCCCACTCGAGCAGCCCCCGCTTCGAGACCGTCATCCGCCACAGTGCGCGGCCGATGGCGTCCACGTGCAGCTGTGCCTGGTGGGGGAGCATGGCCAGGGTGAGGAGGGCCCTGGCCGAGTCTCGGCCGAAGTCCCGCCACGCGGTCCTCGCGGAGGTCGAGAAAGAGACGGATTTGGGCGGGAACAGCACCGAATCGGCCAGCGAGAAGTACGCGGGGAAGAAGACGGTCAGGAGCATGGCCAGCGCCCAGAGCCCTCCGCCGCCGGGCAGCAGGTACCATCCCGACACGGTCAGCAGCAGGACCGAGGGGGCGAACAGGCTCCTGCGGAGGTTGTCGACGATCTTCCACCGGTGAAGGCCGGAAAGCGGGTTGGCCTCCGTCCCGCTGGCGGTGGGGACTCGTGGGGCCAACCACGGGGCAGTCTGCCAGTCACCTCGCACCCAGCGGTGCACCCGGGCCGCCTGGGCCGCATAGGTGGCCGGGTAGTCGTCGTAGACCTCCACGTCGGACACGAGCGCCGTCCGGAGGTAGCAGCCCTCGAGCAGGTCGTGGGAGAGGAGCTGGTTGTCGGGCATGCGGTCTTCGAACACGGCGTCGAAGACGTCGACCTCGAAGATCCCCTTGCCGGTGAAGGACCCTTCGCCGAACACGTCCTGGTAGGTGTCCGACACCGCGCCCGCGTAGGGGTCGATGCCGGTGACCCCGGAGTACAGCCATGCGAACATCGAGCGGCCTGACGACGGCAGGGACATCCCCACCCTGGGTTGGACCAAGCCGTACCCGGCGGTCACCCGTCGCGCTCCGCGCTCCAGTCTGGCGCGGTTGAGGGGGTGCGCGATCGTCGAGACGAGCTTGGCCGCGCCGTCTCGCGGCAGGATCGTGTCCGCGTCCAGCGTGATCACGAACGTGACCAGAGGCTCGAACGACGTGTCCCCTTCCACATGCGAGAAGCTCGTCCCCTGCGAGCCCCGCAGACGCCTCGTTAGTTCGACAAGCGCCCCTCGTTTGCGCTCCCACCCCATCCATAGGCCTTCGCCGCTGGCGAACCGCCTTTCTCGCAGGTACAGAAGGAACGGGGTCGTCCCGTGCTCTCGCAGGTAGCGGTCGTTCAGCTCCGCTACGCCTCTTCGGGCGGCTTCCACGACCGGCGCGTCCCCCGGGACGCTCTCCTGCGGGGCCGACCGCAAGTCGCCCAGGAGCGCGAAGCGCAAGTTGGGGTCGGGGTTGGCCAGATAGGCGCGCTCGAGGTTGTCCACCACCGACTGGGCCGCCGGGGCCGAGGACAGGAGAGCGGGCACGACCACGAGCGTGCGGTGGGTGTCGGCGATCGGCTTCCGGAAGTCGAGCTTGGGCAGGACGCGAGGCGGCCACAGCGAGGCGGCCAGCCGGTTGACGATGTTGAGGGACAGGTCGCTCATGGGCACGATAGCGAGCGTCATCACTGCGGCGACCACGCCCAGAGAGGCGCCGGAGGCGGCGACGAGTCCGGCCAGCAGCGCCGCGAGCGCCAGAGTGTTGCCCGCCAGGATGCCCCAGTAGATCGCGCCCCTGTGCGAGAGGGGGCCGCGATACAGGTACTCGCGTGCGTGAGGGCGGTAGCCGACCGATCGCTCCAGCGAGTACCGCCCCTTCCCGATGAGGTAGCACCCGACGTGCGCTCCCACGGTGTCGGCGGCGTCACGCCTCAGGCCGTCGAGCGACCAGCTGATGACGGCTTCGGCGAGCTCGATCTCGCTCATCGGGCAGCGGCGGGCCATGCCCTCGAGCGCGTGGCGGTAGCGGTCCCGGCTCCGGAAGTCCATATGCTGGTACACGCCGGCGGGATCCTCGGACAGGATGTGTTCGACCAGGCAGCACCGCTCGAAGAACGTCTGCCAGTCCAGCGCTTCGAGGAAGCGTATCGCGGTGATGGAGTTGGCGACCGACACCTGGTCGGCCGCCTGCTCCTGCTGCTCGGCCCGGACCATCTCCTCGAAGGTTCGCCCGGTCCTCGTGACCCTGCGACCGAGCCACGACGTCATCTCCGCCGTGACGTCCTCGCGGCCTTGGAGACGCTGGCCCAGCCGTCGGAGGAAGACCTGCTCGGCGTGGTGCCGCCGAGCGTCCAGCCGCGCGACCGCGGCGGCCGCGTCGTCTGCGCCAGCCCGGGCGGCGACGATGAGCTCGTCGGCCGCGTCGTCCGCCGCCGACTCCTCGATCTGGGTCATCGCGACGCGATGTGCTATGCGCCGCACGTTCTCCACCAGTCCGATGCGCAGCATTATCGGCAGAGCCCACACTTCGCCGATCGAGAGGGGCGAGCCCTCCTGGAAGCCCATCACGTAGCGGACGAGGTGCTCTTCATCGAATCTGGAGTCGGTGTGGGTGAGCAGGTAGGTGACCGCCTCGAAGACGCGCGGGAATCCGGCGAGGTCCCCCGACAGGAGGCGTGGGAGCTCGATGCTGTAGTGCGCCGGCAGGTCGCGGCGAGCCGTGCGGATCTGCGTCTCCACAAGGTAGTGGTTGTCCAGCAGCCACTCGGCCGCCGGCGAGACGGCTCGTTGCTCGCGGGCCGCGGCGGCAAGCTGATCGTTGCACCAGGCCACGTGACTGGCGGCCTCGTCCAGCAGCTTGAGCAGCGGGTTGGCCGGCGCGAGGCCCTTGACCGTCCAGGCCTGGGTTCCCGCGAGGGCCTCCGCGGCCTTTGCCGCGGCCTCCGCTGACAGGATGTTCCCTCGCATGGGCGCGGGGACGTCTCCTGTGTATGGCGAGTAGGTTCCGGCCATGCCGCCCGTCCGCTCGTAGCGCGACCCCGCGCCCGGAGGTCCCCCGTGCCGGGGCGCCCTCTCCCGCAGGTGCTATTCTCGCACGGTTCCCGACTCGCGCAGCCGCGCGCGGCACGGCGTTTGCGGGGCGGATGCCTGTAGGGGCATTCTTTCCGGCTCGAGACATCGGAGGGCGAAGTGGCATCCAGAAGGTGGATGATCTGGGCGGCAATCGCCGTGGCCGTGGCGGGGGTGGGCTATCTCGTGTCCCGGCCCGCAGGCCCGCAAGGCGGTGTCGTCTCGGGCGATGAGCTCGCGAGCCTGTTCGCCGGTGGTGCGCGAGTCATCGACGTGAGGACCCCCATCGAGTACGAGGGTGGCCACATCCCCGGGGCCGAGAACGTCCCGGTCGACCAGCTTCCCGGGGCGGCGGGGGTCTGGGACCGCGAGGTGCCGATCGCCGTGTACTGCCTGTCGGGTGAACGCTCCGCCAACGCGGCGGGCTACCTCACGGCGCAGGGGTTCACGAGGGTCTACGACCTGGGCGGTGGCATCGGTTCGTGGAAGGGCGATCTTGTGACCGGCGCCCAGGCGGGCGATCGCCCCGGAGCCATCGCCACCTCCGGCAGGCCCCGGATGATCGAGTTCAGCTCAGACACTTGACCCGCCTGCGTCGAGATGAAGCCTGTGGTCGACAGGCTGAAGCAGGAGTATGAGGGCAAGGTCGATTTCACCATCCACCTGGACGGCGCCGACGAGGAGGGCGAGAGGATCGCCGCGATGATCGGGGTCAGGTACGTCCCGACGTTCGTGTTCGTGAACTCTGACGGCTCCATCAAGGGGACGGACATAGGGGCGATCGGCGAGGCCAAGATGCGGCAGCGGCTCGATTCGTTGAAGTAGGTCGAGGTGATGTGCGCCCCGCGTGCGGGTATCCACCACATGAGGGTCGCGACCGCGGACCGCGGCGGCGGGCCCGATGTGCAACCGTCCGGCGGTCACCGGAGGTGGACCTATCAGGGTGGACTCGCAGATGAGCGAGATTTCGGCCGGGACGGCAGATGAAGGCTCCGGGTCGGCGTGAGGTTCAACGCGTCAGGTTGTTTGCGCAAAGCACTGCGTTACTGCTTCACGGGTGAATGATCGGCCCGCCACCGGAGACCGGGCATAAGCTCTTGGCAACAGCGGGTCCGCGCCCGAGAGGGCGGAAACTCACTCGGGCGGCGGACGGCTAGGATGGCCCTTTGGAGGGGCGCCTCGGGCGGTGCGAAGGCTGTCCCGGCCCATTCTCGTCTCGACATCGGTCCACCCGGGCGATGACCCACGGCGGTCTTGCCGGGCGAGGCGATGCTATACTCGCCAGCGCGCGACGGGGACGTAGCTCAGCTGGGAGAGCGCGGGCTTTGCAAGCCTGAGGTCGTCGGTTCGATCCCGATCGTCTCCACCAAGACAACGAGCAGGTGGCCGGCCCGTATCGGGTGCCGGCCACTTGTCGTTCCGGGCGGCGATGATGGTGATCCGGTCCGCGGTGTCGTTCGAAGCCCTAGCTCGTGACGTTCCTAGGTAGCACATATCGCCCATGCAGTGGGCGATATGTGATACCATGCGTGATCGAAATATCACCGGTGGTCCGAAGGGAGTGGAGCGGTGCTGCTGGAGCGCTGGGCCACCAAGGCTGTGCTGGATGCGCTGGAGTGGGCTCCGGTCGTGCTCGTCGAGGGGCCACGTCAAGCAGGCAAGTCCGTGCTCGTCCGAGACCTGGTGGGACAGAAGCGGCCCGCGGACTACGTGACGCTCGACGACGCGGTGGTCCTGGCCGGCGCGCGGGAGGATCCGCAGGGGTTCGTGACCTTGCTGCCGGACCCCGTGATCGTCGATGAGGTGCAACGGGCGCCGGGGATCTTTCTGCCCATCAAGCTCGTGGTGGACGCGGACCGCCGCCCGGGGCGATTCATGCTCACGGGCTCGGCGAACGTGCTCCTCATGCCGAAGGTGTCGGACTCGCTCGCGGGGCGTATGCGGATCGTGACGCTTTGGCCGCTGTCGCAGGGCGAGATCGACGGCGAGCCGCCGGGGTTCGTCGAGGCGCTGTTCGATGCCGCTCCGCTGCCGCGGGTCGAGGGGACGCTGGACCGCATCGCGCTGGCCCGGCGGATCACGAGGGGCGGATTCCCGGAGGCGGTCTCGCTCCCCGAAGGAGCCCCTCGTGACGGCTGGATGCGCGACTACGCGACCACGCTCCTGGAACGGGACGTGCGCGACCTGGCCGCCATCGGCGACCGGGTGGTGATGCCCAGGCTGCTGCGCATCCTCGCGGCGCGCAGCGGGACCCTCCTCAACGTGTCGGACCTCAGCCGGGCCACCGGGATCGCCCGGGCCACGCTGGACCGCTACCTCGCCGTGCTGAACCGGACGTTCGTCGTGCGGCTGATCCCGGCGTGGTCGGGCGACGTGGCGCGTCGCCTGATCAAGGCGCCCAAGGTGCTCGTCGCGGACTCCGGGCTGGCGGCCCACCTCGTCGGACTGGACGCCGAACGGCTCCTCTCTGACCCGGATCGGCTGGGCCCGTTGCTCGACACGTTCGTGGGCACCGAACTCCTGAAGCAGCTCGCCACCATCGGCTCCCGAGTCGAGTTGATGCACTTCAGGGACAGCCGCGGGAACGAGGTGGACTGGGTGCTGGAGGACGCGACCGGACGCATCGTCGGCGTCGAGGTGAAGTCGACCGCGACACCGTCGCAGCGCGACTTCAAGGGACTGCGCGCGCTTGCCGCGAGCGTGGGCGAGCGCTTCTGCCGCGGTGTGCTGTTGCACGGCGGTACCGCCTCCGTGCCGATGGGCGAGGGCATGTGGGCGTTGCCGATCGAGGCGCTTTGGCGCACGAAAGTGGGGGCATGACTGCGGCTGCGTCGGCAGACAAGTCACGTGTGCGGCTACACGGCGCGGTCAAGACCCCGACTCTGTCAGCTGCCGTCCGAGTCGGGCGGGCCTGCTCCGTCACCGGCCGCTATGGCGCGCCGCAGTTCTCGCGGGTGGCTCCTGCCGAACGCCATCAGGTCCTCGACGTGCTCCTCGAATTGAGACGTCAGCCACTGCTGGTGGTGATCGCCGCCCACGGCTCTGGCCAGGAGCAACCGGACGATGACGTTGACCTCCGAGCTTTCGAACAGATGGGCCAGCTCGTAGGCGTCGTCGAGATTCGCGACGCTGTCTGGGCACTCGGCGTCCAGCATCCTGTCCGTGTCCCTTACAGTCTGCTCCAGTGCGGGATCAACCGGTTCGGCGAGGGTCTCCTCGCAGATATCGGCGCCCGCCTGCGCGAGCAGCGTGAGGTGGGCGTCCTCCTCGTCCGCCATGTCGTTCCAGAATGTCGCGATCGCGGGGTGGGCCGAGAACAGCGAGGACATCTCGCGGTAGCACGAGGCGGCGCGGGACTCCCACCCCGACGCGATCTCCAGCAACTGTCCGAGCGTCAAAGCCATGCGCCGAGTCTGCCTGACCGGGCGAGGTCCCGTCCAGCCCGGGCAGCGGGCGGTATCATCGGCTCGCATGCGCAGCCCAGACCGACACGCCGTCATCCTGGCCTCCGCCTCCCCCCGCAGGCGCAGGCTGCTTCGCTGGCTCGGGATCCCTTACGAGTCCGCCGCCTTCGACACCCCCGAGGACCTCTCCTCCCCCTTGGCGTCTGACCCGCCGGCGCTCGCTCGCGAGCTGGCGTTGGAGAAGGCGGCCGCCTGCAGGGAGGCGAGGGGGGACGCCGAGGTCGTACTGGCATTCGACACCCTTGTCGTCCTCGACGGGAGGGTTCTGGGCAAGCCCGAGGATGCCGTCGACGCGCGGCGGATGCTGCGCGAGCTCTCAGGCAGAGCGCACGAGGTGGTCACGGGGTTCGTGATCGGCTGCCCCGGGAGTGACGCGCGCGCGTGGGCGGTGAGGACGGGCGTCCAGATGAGGGATCTGTCCGATGCCGACATTACGCAGTGGATGGCCAGCGGCGAGTACATGGGTTGCGCGGGCGCCTACAACATCGAAGGCCAGGTCGCGGAGGTGGCCCTCGACGAGTGCTTCCAGAACGTGGCAGGCATACCGCTGTGTCACCTGTTCGCCGAGCTGCGCGAGCTGGACCAGGGGTGCTTGCCGGGGAGCCTTCTCTCGCCGGTCGGCGTTTGCGACGAGGCCCTGTCTCGCCGGTGCTCGCTCGGTCCGCTCGTCACCGCGACCTGACGGCCGTCAGCAGCACGCTCTCGTCGCGCTCGAGGTCGAGCGCCCGCATGGTGTGGTCGCCGTACGCTCGGATCTCGAGGAAGCCCGCGCGGCGGAGGGCGGCGTCAAGCGCCGCCAGCGGCAGGGTGGTGTGCGCGGAGCGCCGGCTCGACACGCTCCAAGACCCTTCTGCGTCGCGCTCCAACGTGACGAAGTCGAAATCCAGCGTCTCGCCGCCCGCGGGGTGGTCGATCACGCGGAGGAAGACGCGCAAGCCCCCGTCGGAGGTGTCGCGGACGACGGGGGGGATCGTGCGGATCTCGCCCTCCATCAGGCGCGCGTGGTTCAGCAGGTGCAGCACCAGCAGGCCGCCCGGACGCAGGACCGAGGCGAAGTCGGCCAGAGCGCGCTCAAGGCCGGCCTCCCCCTCGACGTGGGGCAGCGCGTTGCCGGTGCAGGTGACGGCGTCCACCGGGCCGAGGCCCGCCGCGGCCAGCTCGCCGAACCCGCCCTTGACCAGCCGCAGGCGGCCGCCGGCCGACAGGATGCGGTCCTCGGCCGCCGCGAGGTTCTGCCCGGCCTGCTCCAGCATCCCCTCGTCGGGGTCCACCGCGGCGACGTCTAGGCCCCAGCCCGCGAACACGATGGCGTGCCGTGCGCTGCCCGATCCCACGTCGATTACCGAGCGCACGCTTCGTTCCGCGAACGCCTCGGAGTAGAAGGGCGTCTCTCTGGCCAGCCGGCGTCCCCAGTCGACGAACGAGTCGTAGTCGGTGGCGTCCTGGCCGTTCCTGTCGTCGCTCGCCATCAGGTCTCCCTGTCCAGGCCGAAGACCCTCACGGCGTTGCCGCGCAGGATCAAGTCCATGTCGCGCGAGGACAGCCCCATCTCCTCGAGCGTCCGCTGCTGCATCCACCGTATCCATGTCCGGTACGGGGCTATCGTGTTGCTGTCGGTGCCGAACATGACGCGCTCGGGACCGAGCGCGGTCAGGCACCTCTCGAACACCTCGGCCAGCGTCATCTTCGGGACATGGTTGTCCAGCCAGTTGTTCGTCCCCGAGCTGTCGACGCATACGTTGGCACACTGGTAGCCGAGCCGTAACACGGCGTCCAGGTAGCCCGCGCCGAAGTGCGCCACGACGAAGGTCAACCCGGGGTGGTCCCGGGCCACCGGCGACAGGTCGACAGGGTCGGCGTAGCGCAGGTCCCCGCGCGGGTCCACCGTCACGCCGTAGTGGACGATGACGTGGGCCCCGAGCTCCTCCGCCTTGGCGAAGAACGGTCGGCAGGCGTCGTCGGACAGCCTGTAGCAGCGGTTCACCGGCAGCAGCTTCACGCCGCGAAAACCGGCCTCCATCTCGCGCTCGAGCAGCCCCGGGGATCTGGGGTCTCTCGGGTCGAGGTTGCACAGTGCGCCGATGTGCCCGTTCGCGGCCGTCACGAAGTCCCTTGTGTACTGCGAGTCGGGCACGACCGAGACCACCAGCGCCTTGGCGACCCCCGCTTCGCGGATGCGTGCGACGTACCAGGCGGCGGCCTCCTCGGCAGAGAGGTCCGGCAGCTCCTGGCCGCGGCGTCCGAAACGCTTCTCCTCCAGGGCCTGGCGGAACCCGGGTGGTGCGTCCGGGTCGCCCTCCACGTACTCCCGGAGCAGCGGCAGCGTGAACAGGTGGACGTGAGCGTCGACGATGTCGCCCGGTCCGGTCGGTGCGGCTGGCTCCAGCATCGAGAGACGGCCTATTCGGGGGGCGCGGGAGGAGGCGGCGGTGGCGGCGGGCCGACCGAGGCAGAGTGCCCTGACGCGGGCGGGGCTTCCGGCCCCTCGGGGATGATGATGCTGGCGGCGACGTACGCCACGAGCCCGGGCCACAGGCCGAACAGGAGCGTGAACGCCACGAAGGCCAGCCTCAGGAACGTCGGGTCGACCGAGAGGTAGAGCGCGAGCCCTCCGAACACTCCCGAAACCAGCCGCTCGCGGCGCGACCGCAGCAGCCTCGCGCCCGGTGCCGGCGCCCGGAAGCCCGGCCGCTTGGTGTAGACGATCAGGGCCACTCCCGCTATGACCAGCGCCAGCCCCCAGCCCATGCCGCGGGTCGCGTCGATCACCGCTCGCACGGGTGCGAGGAGGTCACCCAGGAGCCTCTCGAGGATGAACCACACGCCTACCGCGATGACGCCAGCCCCGACAAGGGTGAGGGCTTGGTCATGCTTGCTCTCCGCGGACATCTTTCCTCCTTAGCGCAGCGACACGCTGACGGCGCCGAACGCGGCCTTGATGCGGATCGACCACACGCCCTCGCCGTCCCGGCGTGCCGACTCGTACCCCGCCGTCTGCCAGCCGCCGTCCGCTTCGCGCAGGCGCGGGTCCATCGTGGCGGGAGCGAGCCCCGAGTCCGAGACCACCCGGACTTGAGCATCCGCGGGCAGAACGATCACGATGTTGGCGAACCCGGCCTTGATCTCAGCCGAGGCCTCGTCGTAGCCCAGCGGGACGTCCCCCAGCCGGAGCGTGGCGTCCGACAGCCCCGCGTTCACAGTCACGTCAGCCACGTCGAGCTCGCTCAGGTCGGCGTCGAGGCTGGACACCCCGCTGTCGACGCGGACCTTGCGCCACAGGACCCGGTCGGAGAGCCGTACTTCGGTCATCCCGGCCGGCGCGTCGGGCCATACCCAGGTGCGGGATGATCCCGTGGCGCTGAGCCTCACCTCCGCTTCTTCGCCGCTGCGGGCGACGGAGAACTCCGGAGCGCCGTACGGCGCCACGCCCTCCGCCCAGACCAGCGGACCGCCGTCGGATATCGAGACGTCACCCGCCGCGGCGTCCAGGTCAAGGACCGCCTGCTCGACGTCCCCTACGGCTTCCGTGAACGAGAAGTCCCCTCCCCGGGCGTCGCCGGCGAGCAAGGAACGGATCTCCTCGCCCGACCACGAGCTCCACGTCGCGAAGGCGAGGGCGCCGATCACCATCACGGACGCCGCTGCGCCCAGCCAGTCGGAACGCACGCTCTTCCCGATGATCGCCAGGCCGAGCGCGACCACAAGGAGCGGCCACAGGTAGATGAACCTCCACCAGACGTCCCATCCGACGAAGCCGGTGGTGCACCCGAGAAGGACCGCGCCGAACGCCACGGTCGACAGGCCGTCGGCCACGCGTGCGACCCCCCAGCCGTCCTTGCCGGGCGTGAAGACATGGACCGCTCCGATAAGGACTATCGCGAGCGGCCACAGCGTCCAGACAGGGGGGAGGCTGCCGAGCATCCGTCCGGCGATGATGGCGACCCCGAGCAGGATCAGGAAGACCCCGAAGGTGACCCCCGCCCCGCCATGCGTCCTTTTCGGCGCGTCGGCCCGCACTGTGCCGGGTGACGGCCTCGCATCCGTCGTTCCCGCGCCCGGAGCCTCCGGCACAACCAGGGCCATGACCAAGTAGGCGATCAATGTGACTCCGTTGCCCACGACCAGCGCCACGACGGCGAGGATTCGAACGAACGTCGGGTCAAGCCCGAAGCGACTGGCCAGCCCTCCGCACACCCCCGCGATCATGCGGTCCTCTCGGCTTCGGTACAGTCTCTCTTCCATCAGGCGTGCTCCTGGTCGGCCTGGTCGCCCCCGGTCTGTTCCGCGTGGCGGCTCACGAGCACGCGGGCGATGCGCCTTCGGCGCACGGCCTGCACCCGGAACTCGAAGCCTCCGTCAACGACCGTCTCGCCCGGTGCGGGGATATGTCCCAGCTTGGCCAGAAGCCAGCCGGCTAGGGTCTCGTACTCGTCAGATTCCTCTACTCCGATGCCCAGCGTGCGGTTCGCGTCCTCGACGGGGATCCTGGCGTCGACCACCCATCCGGCGTCGGTTTGGACGACGTTCCGATTGTCCGGATCGAACTCGTCGGCGATCTCGCCGACCACCTCTTCGACGATGTCCTCCATCGTGATGACCCCCGCGGTGCCACCGTACTCGTCAACCACGACCACAAGGTGGACCCTGCTGGATTGCATCTCGGCGAGCAGTTCGTGGATGCGCTTTGTCTCCGGGACGAAGATCGGGGGCCGCATCGCCGAGGTCACGGGCCGTCCGGCGAGGCGCCCGGCGGCCGCGTCCCCGACTATGTCCTTGAGGAGGAGCACCCCCGAGACCTTGTCCGGGTCGTCGTGGAATACCGGCAGGCGAGAGAACCCCGAGGAGTCAAAGACGCGCAGAGCCTCGTCGAGCATGGCCGTGTCCTCGATCATGACCACGTCGACGCGGGGGACCATGATCTCCCTGGCGACGGTGCTTCCAAGCTCGAAGACCTCGTGGATCATTCGCTTCTCTTCTTCGAGGAGCGTCCCTTGCTCTGTCACTAGCAGCTTGATCTCCTCCTCGGTGACCCCCGGGCGGCCCACCCCCGGCTTGATCCCGAACGCAAGCCCGAGGATGTCCGTCGACCTCACCAGCAGCCAGGTGACAGGGGCGGCGACGGCGGCCAGGAGGGTCACCGGTCCGGCCGTGGCCTTCGCGACCGACTCGGCTCGCAAGAGCCCGATGCGCTTGGGCACCAGCTCCCCCACGACGATGTTGAGGTACGCGACTGCGACAGTGACAAGCCCGATCGCAACGGCACGCGAGCCGTCGCCTGGCCAGCGGGACCCCAGTCCTTCGAGCCAGGTCGCGACGGGTTCGGCGAGCGAAACGGCTCCGACCGCGGACGCGGTGAACCCGATGAGCGTGATGCCGACCTGCACGGCGGAGAGGAGCCGCGACGGCTCCTCCAGCAGCCGCAGCGCAGCGCGAGCTCCCCGCGAGCCCCTGTCCGCGTCCGCCTTGAGCGAGGCGCGTCTGGCGCTGATCAGGGCGATCTCGGCCGCGGCGAAGCAACCGTTGAGCACGGTAAGGCCGACGATGAGTAGCGCCGCTCCCGTGTATCCTCCCATGTGACCTAGATTACCAGTACGTGCCCTGTCGTACCCCGGCGGTCGTGCCTCGCCCCCGGGTATCCGATACCCTTGTCGGAGTTGCGGTCGATGCGAGGGAGGATCGGCATGGCCAGCGAGGAGGCCCGTCGCGAGCTTGACGGTGTCGTCCGGGGATTGGCGTCCGCCTCCAAGGCGCTGCGCCTCTATCCCCCGACCAGTCCCATCCCTCGCGAGGCCGTCGATGCCGCCGTGTCGTCCCTGAACTCCTACCTGGCCGTCGAGCCGGTGCTCGCCCTGTCGGTGGGCCGCGACGGGCTCACCTTCCGAGGGGAGGCCTTGGCGCCAGGCAGCCCGGGCGTCGCCGACATGGCGGAGGACCTTCGCGGGCACGGCGTGGCGGAGGTGGCGCTCACCCCGGGTTGCACCGCCGACGACCTTATTGGCTTCCTCTCGATCGTCATGCGGGACCCTGACCAGACCCAGGCGGCCGGGGGCGTCGGCGCGATGCTGGCCGACGCGGGGATCGAGGCCGTCCGGGCCATGGACGTCGAGCTGACCGTCCTGTCCGAGCAGGAGATTCCGGAGGCCGGGGACATCGACGAGTTCTTCCGGGATCTGGCCGCGGACAGGGACAAGCTGGCCGCCTGGCTCGCGGCTGTCGCGCAACGTGATCCTTCGGCGTTGGCCGATGGGCTTGCGGAGCTGGTGGCAGCGGTAGGTGATGGCGGGGCCGACGAGCTGGCTGCGACCCTGGCCGCGGCGTTCGAAGCCCAGGATGCGCTTGGCAAGGACGCGCTGTTCGGCGCCGCGATGGGCACCGGCGCCCCGCGAGACATCTCGGGTCGGGCGTTCGAGGTGCTCGCAGCGGGAGACCTCGCGTGCGCCCTGACCGGCGGGCTGTACGGCCGCAACATGCTGTCGCTGTCCAACGCGATGACCGAGCTGCCCTTCGGCGAGCGCCTCGCCTCGATAATGGAGGAGGTCCGGCGCGCGCTCCCCGAGGCCGGACGCACGGTCAGGGAGGCCGACTTCCTCGCGCACATGATGGAGGTGCGCGGCCGGGTCGAGCCCGAGCCCGCGCTGGTCGAGGCGGACCAGACGTACAGCACCGTCGCTCGGCTCGCCGAGGTGTCCGAGGACGAGATGGAGCGCGCCAGGGGCGAGATGAACTCGGCTCGAGCCTCCTCCCGGGCGGTCGGCACCATGCTCGCCCTGCTCGACGAGGAGAAGGACCACGACCTCTTCGAGCGAACGGTCCAGAGCCTGGCGGCCATGGTCCCGGTCATCGTCGAGGAGGGGGATCTGGCGCTGGCGGCCAAGGTGCTGGCGGAACTGCACGCACGCGATGCCCGATCCGAGCGCCCGTGGCCCGACCTGGACGACATGGTCAGGGCGGCTCTCGCGAGGGCGACGGGACGGAGGACGATGTCCGCGCTGCTCAAGGCGGTCACGGAAGACGAGAGCTTGGCGGCGTATGCGCGCGAGATCGCAAGGATGGGCGGGGAGGGCTCCGACGCTGCGCTGGCCGAGGAGGCCATAGCCGGCAAGGAGGAGGGGATCGCGGCTGCCGAGAGGCTGGTCGGCCGGCGTGTCGTGGACCTGCTTTCGGCCGCCGTGGCCGGAGCGCAGTGGTTCCAGCTGGCCCCGGTGGTGGCCCGGCTCGCGCGGGAGACCGACCCTAGGGCGGTCGAGGCCGTGAGGCAGCTCTCCGCGCGCTCTGACGAGCAGTCAAGACGGGAGGTCGCGCAGGGCCTCGCGGCCGCGGGTACGCCTGATGCCGTCCCCGGGTTAGTCCGGCTCGCCAAGGACCTGAGCGCCGAGGTGGCGACCGTGGCGGTGCGCGCGCTGGCCAAGGCCCGCGGGGCCGGGGCGGCCGCGCTTGGCGGGTTGCTGGCCGAGATGGACATCGACGGCCGGGACTTCGCGATCGGCAGGGAGGTCATCGGGGCATTGGCGCGCGTCGACGACGCGAGCGCCGAGGCCGCGCTTCGCGAGCTGGCCTCTCGCAGGGCGCTCATCAAGCGTGGGCACTTCGCAGAGGTGCAGGAGCTGGCCCGCCAGGCGCTCGACTACCGGGCGAAGCGGGGTGAGGACCGATGATCGCGGCGGGCGCACGGATCGTCTCGGCGATGGCGCAGGCCCGCAAGGCGACACAGCTCTACCCCCCGAGCCATCCGAGCTTCGGAGAGGCGATAGACGCGCTGGTCTCCACCGTCCACGACGCGACCGCCTCCGGTCCGTTCACCCTCAACCTGCATCAGGGGCACCTCTACCATGACAGCGTTGTGCTCTCCGACGACACCCCTGGCGTGTCCGCCATGGCCGAAGTGTTCGAGGCGCGCCGGATCGAGAGCATGTCGCTGCACCCTGGCTTTGGCGATACCGACGCGCTGGGATTGACGGAGACGCTCGGCCTCAAGCCCGGTCTCGCGCTGGACGTCGAGAAGGAGCTCGCCGCCCGAGGCGTCTCGAACGTGTCTCTGGCGTTCCTGGCTGACGAGGACGAGGAGGACCGCGAGGAGCGGGATCGTCGCCGCCAGCAGGACAGAGCGATGTACAACCAGCTTATCGGCGCGCTCAGGACCGTCCAGCAGCGGATGTCGGCCGGGGGAGCGTTGGACGTCGGTGCCGCCGGGAGTGTCGTGTCGGGCATCGCCGGGAGGCTTGGCGAGGACCAGTCGGCCATCCTCGCGCTCGCGGCGATGCGTTCGACCACTGAGGCCGACCTCTTCCACGCCAGCAACGTCATGATCTACGCGCTGACGCTCGGGGCTTCCCTTGGGTTGCCCGAGGAGGGTCTGACGTCCTTAGGGATATCCGCGATCCTCCACGACATCGGCAAGGCCGCCTTTGACGCCGCCGACGCGTCTCAGGCCCAGGCGATGAAGCTGCTGCACCCGTCTGTGGGAGCGCAGGTCCTGGGGCGGTTGCCCGACGAGGACAAGGCGCCGATGCTCGTCGCGTACGAGCACCACATGGGCATGGACGGCTCCGGGTTCCCGGAGCGCCCGGCTGACTACGTGCCGCATCCCTACAGCCGCATGGTCGCCATCGCGGACAGGTTCGAGAACCTCACCAAGCCGGATGCCTACGGGATGGCCCTCACTCCCGACCGGGCCGTCGCCCAGGTGTTGCGCGAATCCCGCGGGTCGCTCGATCCGCTGTTCGCGAGGTTGTTCGCCAAGGCGATGGGCGTGTTCCCCGTCGGCTGCCTCGTCCGGCTGTCGGACATGCGCGTCGGCGTGGTCTGCGGGGCCGGGAGCGACGCGCTCTCGCCGCGGGTACGCGTCCTGTTCGAGGCGGACGGTATCGAGATCGAGGAGCCCCCGGAGCTGAGACTGGATGAGGCCGGGGTCACGATCGTGGAAGTGATCGAGCCTGACTCCTTGGCCGTCGAGGTCGCCGAGCGCCTGTGATCGGGGTCGGGTCCTAGCGGCCGTTGGCGGCGGGGTGCGGGTTGACCTTCTGCAGCACGAGCGCGATGAGCGCCAGCCGCCTGCCGCGCTCCTGGCAGGCGTCGCAGAAGCGGCCGATGGATTCGCGGGTGGCCGCGTCGGGCTTGTATCGCACGAGCCCCCCCGCGTACTGGAGGATGTGCCCGTCGGTCAAGGCCTCCACCTCCACGCGCAACTCGTCGGGCTTCCTGCCAAGGCGCGTGGCAAGACCCTCGAGGTCTAGGACGGCCTCGGGGTTGCGGTGGAAGAACACGAGCAAATCCCACGTCAGCAGGGAGTTGACGTGTTCGTCCACGAATCGCATCACCGGGGGACCGAGAACCCCCTCAAGGTCGTACACGGCGAGGCCACACTGCCTTCCATCTTGGTCACCGGCGAGGGAACAAACCAGTTTCTCCCGTAAGAGGAGTATCGGCGCTGTCAGCACAAAGAGTTTAGCCCTCGGGCCGCAAAGGGCGTCTACGCAGCTCCAGGCGGGCGCAGGGGGCACCGAGCGGCAAAATGCCGGGATGAACGGTAGTAGTGGACGGTTCTGTGTGATCACGGTCACATTCAGATCGGCGCATCAGTCCCCTCGCATCGCCGGATCACGCGCTCTCCTCGCAAGGCTGTGTTGCGCCGAAGGCCGGGGAGTAGACATACTCTGAGAGGTTTGCTGCCGAGGGAGACTGAAGCGGATCCGGCGCGTCGAGTCTCTCGAGCTGACCGCGACCATGGGCAGCGGGGGTAAGGGAAGGACAGTGCATGCTCGGAATCCGGCGTCCGCGACAAGCCGTCCCGCGATGAGCGACGCAGAGGCCCCGCTGTTCCGTGTCGCCGCGGTCTGCGCCGACCTCGAGGAACCCGTCGACCGGGTGGTCTCGTTGGGGCGCGACGTCTATGAGCTCGGTGTGCGCGAGGTGGTCCTCGTGCACGTGGTGGACGCGTTCGGCGATCGGTCGCGCATCGGGCCTCCGGGCCCGGAGGCGGATCGGGCCTTCTCGGACCAGATCGCCGCTCTGGAATCGCTTGGCTTGAAGGTCCGGGTCGACGTCCCGGTCGGTCACGTTTCCTACTCCCTCGAGGATGTCTCCGATCGATTCGGGGCGGATTTGGTGGCCGTCAGCGGCCGGGGGCTGGACGCACTCGGGTCGGCTTCGGATCGTGCCGTCTCCTCGGACATCGCCCGGGTGAGCACCAGGCCGGTTCTCGCGAGCGTGGGGCGACGGCGGGAGGGCTCCATCCTGGACAGGGTGCTCTTCCCGACAGACTTCTCGGAGGCCGCGACCACCGCTCGCGGCTGTCTGGAGCAGTCGATGCGATGGGGCTCTCGGAGCGTGCACCTTCTGCACGTCCAGGACATCGCGAGGCTCGGTACGGCTCCGGGGATCCTTCGCGAGTACGACACCACCGACACGCTTCGCCTCGAAAAGCGAAGGCAGCGCCTTCTCGACCTCGGCGCGCGGGAGGTCACGACGTCGATAGTCCACGGAGACCCTGCCGCCGAGGTCGCCATGGCGGCGGCCTCAGGGGGCTACTCGCTCGTCATGATGGGAAGCCGCGGGCGTTCGCAGACCACCGACAGGTTCCTCGGCGCTGTGAGCGCCGGGGTAGTGGCGAGGGCCGCGTGCCCGGTCCTCTTGGCGTCGCCGCGGTCCGAAGGCTGAGCCCGGCTACGTCCTCAGTGGTTCGCGAGGATGGTCAGTCCTCGACAAGTTCGGCGGCTGGGGTCACCAGATGGCACAGCCAGCACGGGCCGGGCGGGTGCCGCTCCGGGACCGGCTGTTCGGGATGCACGGGGCGCACGATCACGTGCGCCACCGCGAGTATCACCGCCGCGAACAGTGCGATCGACGCCGCTGCTTTCAGGACCTGCCTCATCGCCCGCGCCTTTCTCGCGGCGGCACGCGTTTCGCTGGCCGCTCGATGGTGTGCTCAGACGCCCGCGTGCCGATAATACAGGGGTGAGATTGCCCGGACGCCACAGATCGTCGGGGAGCCGGGCCGCCTTGGTCGCGGCCATGTTTGCGTTCGCGCTCTCGCTGCCCACCGTCGCACGCGGTCTGTCCGTGGAGATGTCGCTCGAGGACCGCGTGCTCGCCGCGCACACGGTCGTGCTCGCCGACATCGTGTCGTCGCGCGTTCGCACCGGAGGTTCGTCGCGGGGGCCTGCGATCGAGACGGTCGTGGAGCTGTCGACGATCTCGGCGTTGAAGGGCAAGCCGCCGCGCCGCATCCCGGTGGTGTTGCCAGGCGGCGCGACCGACGACCTCGTCGTCTGGTCGCCCGACACCCCCGCCTTCGTGGTCGGCCGTCGGGCGCTCGTCTTCCTCGATGCGGGCGGACGGGTGATCGGGGGCACGGACGGGCGCCTGGATGTGGCCTCCGGGATGGTCGCCGTTGAGCGGCAGTCCTGGGCGCACGTTCGCGACCGGGTGCTCGTCGCGGCGGGCAGGCTGGAGGGCCCGGTGCTCTCGGCGCCCGCCAGCGGCGTGTCGGCCGCTTCCGTGTCGGTGGCCGGGGTCCCCGTGATATCCGGGATCACGCCCGGCAGCGCATCTGCCGGCACCCGCAGCAGGGTGACCGTCTCGGGATCGGGTTTCGGGGTGTCCAGGGGGTCGGGCAAGGTCAGTTTCTTCTACCGTGACGGCCGTGACCCCATACAGGCCGCGAGGTATGTGAGCTGGAGCGACACCGCCATCACCGTCGAGGTGCCGACGGCCACCGTCAACGGGTACCAGGCCGCGGCGGGCAGCGGGCCGGTCACGGTGACCGACTCCTCTGGCCGGACTTCGCCGGGACACGACTTCGTAGTGACTTTCGCCTTCGGGGGGGTGAAGTGGGCGGGGACCTCCATGACCTACCGCGTCGCCGCTCCGAGTGCTTCGTTCGAGACCATGGTGGACGCCGCGGCTTCGACATGGAGCGCCGTGTCAGCTTTCCGCATGCACGACGGCGGGCCGATAGCGGCCCCGACGGCTTCCACCAACGACGTCTACTGGGACGCTTTGGCCACCGGCGACCTCGGCCGGGCATACATCAGCTACATGCCAGGGACCGCCACCGGCACGATCGTCTCTTGCGACATCGCGCTCAACACCGCCCATCCTTGGGGTGACGGCACGGGTGACACCTTCGACGTGCAGTCAGTGGTTCTCCACGAACTCGGTCACTGGCTCAACCTGCGAGACCTGTACGGCGCGGGCGACGTCGCCGAGGTCATGTACGGAATCGGCACGCGGGGCTCACGCAAGCGCGAGCTCCACGCCCACGATATCGCGGGCATCCGCTACATCTACGGATCCTCGGATTCGCATACGCCGACGAGCAGCGTCAGCGGCGTCCCGTCAGGCTGGACCTCGCAGACGGTCGTAGCGTCCATCTCCGCTGCCGACGACAGCTCAGGGGTGCGGCGAACCTACTACAGGGTGGGGTCGGGACCCGCGTACATCTACTCCGGCCCCGTGTCGTTTTCGACGGACCAGGACACGACGCTCTGGTACTGGTCGGAGGACAACGCCGGGAACGTCGAAACAGCGCGTTCGGCGGCCATCCGGGTGGACAAGTCGCCACCGGTGACGTCGGCCGACGTCAGGACCTTCTACGCCGACGCCGCCACCATCACGTTGTCCGCCGCCGACGGCGGGTCGGGGGTCGCCTCGACGGCCTGGAGGCTCAACGGGGCCGAGTGGCGGGCGGGGGCCGTCGCGGGCGCCGCCTCGCTTGGGACGCACACGCTGGAGTACCGGTCGACCGACGCCGTCGGCAACCGGGAGTCCGCCAGGACCGCCACCTTCACGGTCGTCGCCGGCCAGACGACCGATGTCGAGCGCTTGGCGGGTGCGGACAGGTACCTCACCGCGGTCAAGGTGTCGGAGAGCTCCTTCGCCACGGCGGCGGCCGTGGTGCTGGCGACGGGGCAAGGGTTTCCTGATGCCCTGGCCGCGGCGGGACTGGCCGGCGCGCTCCGGGCCCCGGTGATGCTCGCGCGCCCTGACGAGGTTCCCGCGGAGGTGGTGGCCGAGGTTCGCCGGCTCGGCGCGTCGCGAATCGTGGCCGTCGGCGGGGCTCGCGCGGTGTCTGATCGCGCGCTCGAACGGGCCGCCGCCGGAGCGGGAGTCAGATGGAGCCGCGTCTGGGGCGCGGATCGGTACGGGACGGCTGCCGCGGTCGCGGCCGAGATCGTCCGGCTGCGCGGCGCGGTGCCGGTGGTGTTCCTCGTTCGCGGCGATGGCTTCGCGGACGCCCTTGCGGCCTCACCGTACGCCTACTCCCAGCGCGCCCCGATCCTGCTGACCCGCATGGACGGTGCGCCGGAGGTCACTGTGGCTGCGGCGCGCGGCTCCGGAGCGTCCGAGGTGGTGGTTGCCGGAGGTCCCGCCGTGCTGTCCGACGCGGCGGTGACGGGGCTGGGTCTTCCCTGGACGCGGGTCCACGGCTCCAACCGGTACGCCACGGCCGTGGCGCTGACGAGGCACGCGATGTCTCGCGGGTGGACGACGCCGACCTCCGTGGGGGTCGCCACCGGCGAGCGCTTCCCCGACGCGTTGTCGGGCGGCGCGGCGATGGGGTCGGTCGGGGGGGCCTTGCTGCTCACCAGGAGCGCCCACCTGACCGAGGAGTCGTCGACGTTCCTGGTCGACTGCATGCCGGCGATCCGCTTCATACGGGTGCTGGGTGCTGAAGCGGCCGTCTCGCCACACTGCTTCGCGGTTCTCTCGGCGCTTGGCGCGCCCTAGCGGGACTCCTCCACGGTCAAGGTCACGCTCACGACCGCGCCCGCGCGGTGGCGCTCAACAGTCACGAGACCCTGTTCGGCTTGCCCGCCCTTGGTGAACGTGAACGATCCGCCGCCCTCGCCGAGGTCGCCGAGCAGCCCGCCGACCACGTAGCCCGCGCCCTCCAGGGCCCCCCTGTACCAGGCCAGCGCTGACGGCGCGCTCATGCCTACCTTGAGCGCGAAGGTGAACGACGAACCCTCCTCGACCTCGCCTCCCGTCCACCCAAGGAGCTCGCTTTGGGGAAGAGGGAACCCCGTCGGGAGGTCCGAGGGAAGCAGCGACCGGACCGTCGAGTCAGGGCGAGCGGAGCCGCCCGCATCGGGCGCGGCCGTTGTGGCGGCGGCGGGATCCGGCGGATTGCTCTGCAGGGTCTCCGGCGCCGCGGGTCGGCAGCCGGAGACCAGGCACAGCATCACCGTCGCGAACAGGAGCGCCCTTGTGGCCATCCCCGCCGTCTCCCTCCCGCGACGAGTCTTCGGAGGGAACATACACCTTTTCAACGGCGGAGCAGGGAGGCGCATGGAGGGCGGAGCGTCGGTCTCCCTCGCAAGGGCGAGGGTCTTGGTCGGCGGCGTCGTACAGGGAGTGTTCTTTCGCGCGTCGACCGTCGAGGCGGCCGAGACCATGGGCGTCTCGGGATGGGTGCGAAACCTGTCCGACGGGCGGGTCGAGGCCGTGTTCGAGGGTCCTTGCGAGCGCGTGGAGCAGGCGGTCGCGTGGGCGCGCAACGGCCCGGCGCGGGCCGTCGTGGAGCGGTTCGAGGTCGAATGGGGTGAGCCGGAGGGGCTCAGGGGGTTCGTCGTGCGGAGGTGATGCGCCGCCCAGACCGGTCGGCGTCCATCCCACTCTCGCAGCGCCCGCGTCGAGCGAACTTCGGGCGATGCCATGACCGCGAGTGATACCATCGGAGCCTGTCAAAGCCGACCGAGCGGAGCCGCAATGGAGACCGCCGCATCTCGGCCCGCACGGCGGGACATGCGCCAGCATCGTTACCCCCTCGGCGAGGAGATCGCCAACTCCGTCACCCACGGCGTCGGAATCGCGTTGTCCGTCGCGGCTCTCGTGCTCCTTGTGGCGTTCGCCGCAGCAAGCGGCGACGGGTTCCGCCTGGCCGGCGCGATCGTCCTCGGGGTCGCGCTGGTGCTGGAGTACTCCGCGTCCACCCTCTACCACGCGCTGTCGCACCCGCGAGCCAAGCACGTCTTCAAGATCCTCGACCACGCCGGCATCTACGTCCTGATCGCGGGTACGTACACGCCCTTCACGCTCGTCACGCTCCGCGACTCCGGCGGTTGGTGGCTGTTCGGCGCGGTATGGGGCCTGACGGTGGTCGGCATCGCGACGGAGGCGTTCTGGGCGTACCGTCCGCGGTGGCTGTCGGTCGCTATCTACCTGGGCATGGGCTGGGCGGTCGTCTTCGCCCTCGGGCCCCTGCTCGCGGGGCTGGACCGGGCGGGGGTGGCCCTGCTCGTGGCAGGCGGGCTGTGCTACACCGTTGGCACGCCCTTCTACGTGTTCAAGCGGGTGCCGTACTTCCACATGGTCTGGCACCTTTGGGTGATCGCGGGAAGCGCCTGTCATGTGCTTACAGTGCTGCTGTACGTCGTGAGATAGGCTCCTCCCGTCGCGGCCGGTTCGCGCACCCTCGCGCCGATGGCCGGGCGAAGGCCCATGCAAGCGAAGCGGAGGACGATGTGGCTGCCAAGGTGGCGATCGTGCGCTGTGACGACTACGCTGAGAGCAACGTCAGCGCTGCGGTCGATCGCGGGTTCGCCCTGCTGGGGGGTCCCGAGCGGTTCGTGACCGAGCCCGGCGAGCGCATCCTTCTCAAGCCCAACCTCCTTGTCGCTTCCGCCCCGGAGTCCTGCGTCACGACGCATCCGACGGTGTTCGGAGCGGTCGCCCGCGTCCTTCGCGACGCTGGCGCCCATCTGACCTACGGCGACTCGCCCGGCTTCGGTTCTACGGCCGGCGTGGCCCGCAAGGCGGGACTGGCGCAGATCGCCGAGGAGATGGGGATCGGGCTCGCTGACTTCAGGGAGGGTCGCGAGGTCGACAGCGAGCGAGCCAGGCTCGTTCGTACGTGGCATCTCGCGAACGGGGTGCTGGACTCCGACGGCATCGTGAACCTGCCCAAGATGAAGACGCACGGGCTGACGCGTCTGACCGGCGCGGTGAAGAACCTGTTCGGTTGCGTGCCGGGCCTGCTCAAGGGCGAGTTCCACGCGAGGATGACCGACGTGGACCTGTTCTCGCAGATGTTGGTGGACCTTGCCCTCACCCTGCCCGCGCGGCTGCACGTCATGGACGCGGTGGTCGCGATGGAGGGGAACGGTCCTCGCTCGGGGGACCCGAGGCCTGTTCGAGCGCTGCTCTTCTCGGAGGACCCGGTGGCGCTCGACGCCACGGCTTGCCGCCTGATGTCGCTCGACCCCCTCCTGGTGGGGACCTGCCTGCACGGGCAGGCGTTCGGCCTTGGCTCGATGGACGCCCTCGAGTACCTCGGCGACCCGCTCGAGGAGTTCGTGGTGCCGGACTTCGTGGCCAATCGCAGCCACGCGTCGACCACCGGTTCCGGTCGGGTCTCCCGGTTCATGCGGCGATGGGTGGTCCCGAAGCCGGTAATCAGGCCCGCGCTGTGCACCGCGTGCGGGACCTGCGTCCACGTCTGTCCGCTGGACCCCAAGGCGGTCGACTGGACCACCGCTGGGGGTTCGGGGGCCGGTATGCCGCCGGAACACGACCACTCGCGGTGCACGCGGTGCTACTGCTGTCAGGAGATGTGCCCGGAGCGCGCGATAGAGATCGAGGTGCCGCTGTTGGGGCGCCTCATCCATCGCTGAGGAAGCCGCCGACCTCGGCTCTGGCCACGGATCGGTACGCCAGCGCTCGAGCCCGGAACGGTTATTGCTAGCGACCATCTCGGCGGGAGGTGTGTCGCATGGCGGCTCATGGCACCCACAGGGGCGGCGCTCACCGCTGGCGACGGCGAAGGACCTCGGGGCCGCCGACCTCGGCTCTGGGCAGGTGGGCCTTCGGGCTTCTCCTCGCGTTCGCGCTGTTCGCCACGATCTTCTTGCTCGCAGTGGGCCTCGGTGCGCCCGTCGGCGGGGGCTGGACGTTCTATGTCACCGCCGGAGGTTCCGCGGCCACTGCCCTGGCGGCGGCCCTCGCAGGGGTCTTGGCGGTGTGGCTGAGCCGCGAGCGCTCGCCTATCGTCTACTTCGCGATCGCGGCGGGCCTGTTCGTCTCGCTGTTCATCGCCGTCGAGCTGCTGTTCCCGGCCTGATCTTGGCGCGGCTCGGGAGGATCGGGCCTTCAGACAGCCACCGTAGGGTGACCGAGCCCGGCCTCAGCCGCAGGCCCCCGGGGCGCAGCAGGACGAAGCCTGCCGGGAGGCGGGTGCTCGCGGTTCCGGTTCGGCCCCTGCGCCGCGGAGGATGCACGTCGTGTCCTCGGCCATGGGATCGCCGGTCGCCTGCCACGCCTTGGTCCGACACCCCCGGCAAATCCGCGAGTACTCGCAGGAGTCCGGCGCACAGCGCCCCTTGGCCTCCGGGCGGTCCAGTTCGAACAGCGCCCGGGTGGCTTCCATCAGCGACATCTCGCGTATGTCTCCCACGGTCCAGTCCTGCGCGAACTGGCAGGGCATCACCCCGCCGGAAGAGTTGATGTTCATGTGGCCCTTGCCCACCGGGCATGCGCTCATGGTTCGGAGCCGTTCGAGTCCTCGCGACACGTCGATGCCGCGCTCCGTGAGGCGTTCGGCGAGGTATGGGATCACCGAGGGCAGCGCTCCGATGTCGTATTCGAGACCGTCCTCAGACGCCAGGACGTCCTCGAGGATGTCGTCGGCCAGAGCGCGCCACTCGGCGGCGGTCACGCGCGTTTCGTCCTCGCCGGCGCTGCGGCCCGAGGCGATGAGGTCGCACAGGTAGATGAGCCCGCAGTCGAGATCCTTGGCCGTGGCGATCAGGCCGGGGAGGTGGGGCCAGGTCGACCTGCTCACGGCGGACTTGAGCGCTACGCCGACGCCGTGCTCACGCAGTGTGCGGATGGCTCGCACCACACGCTGGTGCGTCCCCCCGACGCCGACCATGCGGTCGTGGAAGTCGGCCGGGCCGTACAGCGATGTGGCGACCCAGTCGATCCCGTGCGTCTTGAGCCGGCGCGCCACCGTCGAGTCGATCATCGTGGCGTTCGTGGACACGGTCACCCGGATGCCGTAGCCGCGCGCCGCAGCCAGAAGCTCCCAGAAGTCCGGCCTCATCAGCGGCTCTCCGCCGGTCAGGAAGAGCAGCGGCACCTGCGCTTCGCCGATCTGGCGGACCACGTCCATGGCCTGAGCGGCGGAGAGCTGGTCAGCGCGCGCGCTGCCGTCGGCCGACATGTAGCAGTGGTCGCAAAGGAGGTTGCACCGGTCGGTGATGTTCCAGATGACCTCGCTCGGCCTGCCCAGGCGGTAAGCAGTGAGTGCCTTGTCCTCGATGTCGGCCAGCGGTCCTTTGAAGAACAGCGAGCGGATGTGCGCCATGGGGATCGCCTCCGTGCGGTGCTGGATGCGCGCCCCGTGCCGGCGAGGCGGGATGAACGACACCGAGACTAACATCTGCCGTGCCGCGAGGCCACTTCTCGCGAGGTAACAGTTGTGGCATCCAAACCGCGCCGTCCCGGCGCGGCCGCTGACGGCCACGGCGGGGTATGCACACAGCATGGAGCGGTGTGCGGCGCTCCGGAGTGCCCGGGGCGACGAAGGGGGGAATCGCATGCGGACCTACGTAACAGAGGAGTTGTTCGCCACCGGACCCGATCGTGTAGGGCTTCTGGCGTCAGTGAGCGCCGCCGTGGCTGATGCCGGGGTGAACATCGTGGCCATTGCCGGCTACCAGAAGGACGGGCAGGGTGAGTTCATCGTGCTGACCGGCGATGATGACGCGGCGGAGGCCGCCCTGCTTCGCGCCGGGTTCGAGGTGGCTCGCAGGCCGGTGGCCGTCGTCGAGCTCGACGAGACCGTCGGGGCGCTGGCCGAGGTCGCGGCCCGGGCTGCCGACGCCGGGATCGACATCCACTGGGTGTTCGCGACCAGCGGTGACGGGAGGCACGCCAAGGCGGTGTTCCGCTGCGACGATGCGGCCGCGTTCGCGGACGCGGTCGGCTGAGGCGCCAGGATCGCCGAGGCTCTGCCGCGGGCGTCAGACCGCGCGCCACCATCCGGCGTGGCCCTGGACGAAGAACTCCAGCGCTCCGCGCCCCAGCAGCTCTCCGAGGAAGCCCTTGACCGTCGTGACCGCCAGCCAGTACGACGCCGGGTTCTCGGGCAGTCCTCTCGCGGACGACACATGGGCGATCGCCTGCTCGGTGGTGCGCGGCTCGCTCAGGCCTTCGAGCAGGATCTCCTCGATCCTCCTGATCTCCCTCAGATGGAAGTCCACGTGCCGCTCGACGTCCTCGCGCCAGATCGGCCTGCCGTGACCCGGGACCACCCACTCGCATTCGGTCCGGCGGATCCGCTCCAGGGACGCGACGACCATCCCGGGGTCGATGCAGTAGGGCAGCGGGTGGCGCTCCCATAGCTCGTCGATGTAGAGCGCGTCGCCGCTGAACAGGACGCCGTCCCTGGTGAGGAAGCCGCTGTGACCCAGGGTGTGGCCTGGGAGAGGCAGAGCGACGGCCCTGTCGTCCCTCCACTCCTCCAGATAGCCGTCCACGGCGCACGGCACCCCCTTGAACAGTCTGGTCACGAACAGGTCGCCCGGTCTGGCCCAGGAGAACATCCCGCGGATGTTGATGTCGGGGTTCTCCACGAGGGCGGCGTCGTCGCGCGCGACGTACACCCTTGCGCCGCCTTCGCGCAGGGCGTGAGCTATCGAGAAGTGGTCGGCGTGGCCGTGGCTGATCGCCACGCTGTCGACCGAGGTCAGCGCGAAGGGCGCATCGTCGTCGCAGGTGTCGATGACCAGCCCGTCGACCCAGCCCGAGTAGGTGAGGCCCGGGACGATCCATGTGTCGCCAGCCAGTTTGGTCGCGTTGTACGGTGTGGTCGGCATGCGGGGAGTATCGCATCCGCGGCTCCGCGGAGCGAAGCGGCCGTCGTCGACAACAGGGGTCGGCGCGAAGCCCGCGTGCCCACCGGTCGTTTGTCGCCGTGTCCGTAGCGCGCGCCGGAAGGGAAGACTCCTCCAGATAGGAGCGGTCCCCAGGCTCTCCCGGGAGGCAACAGGATGGGTCACTTCCCTCACTGCATGAGCACGCAACATCCCGACAATGCCACGGTCCCGTTCTTCGCCGACTCGCCCGTGCTGGCGGGCGAGGACGAGATCCGCGAGGCCTACTATGCCTTTTCGCATCTGGGTTGCGACGAGCAGATGTGGGACTGCGAAGGCAAGGAGATCGACACGTACGTCGTCAAGAAGCTGCTCTCCTTCTACGAACGGTACTTCCGCGAGAACACGTTGGGCGAGGATGTGCGGCTGACGCTGCGCGTACCGAACCCCACGGTGGAGAAGGCGGAAGCCAAGGTGCTCCTCGAGACGCTCGAGAGCATCCCGCGCTCGTACGACGCCGCGAAGCTGTTCTACAAGCGCGACGTCAGCCCCATCTTCGAGGTCATCTTGCCCATGACCACCTCGGCGAAGTGCGTGGACCGGATCTACCGCTACTACGCGGACTTCATCGTCGGGCGGCAGGACATGAGGTTCCGTGACGGAGACAAGACGATCGCCGAGTGGATCGGCGAGTTCTGTCCCTCCCGGATCGCCGTGATCCCCCTGTTCGAAGACCTTCCCAGCATGCTCGGCGCCGCCGACATCGTCGAGGAGTACCTCCGCGACAAGGAGGTTGACGATCAGCGCGTCTTCCTGGCCCGGTCGGACACCGCGATGAACTACGGGCTCGTGTCAGCCGCGCTGTCCAACAAGATGGCTCTGCAGGCGCTCGATGAGCTGGCCGCACGAAGGGGGGTGCGGATGCACCCCATCCTAGGGGTGGGCTCCGCCCCGTTCCGGGGCGGGCTCAGCCCTCTGACCGCGGAGCGGGTCGGGGGCGAGTACCCGAGCGTCGTGACGTTCACGATCCAGTCGGCGTTCAAGTACGATCACCCGCCCGACTCGAGCCGCGCGGCGATAGAGCACCTCCGCGCCCGTGTCATCGGGCCGCCCACCCCGGTGGACGTCGAGCGCGCGATGCGGATCATCGAGCGCTACAGCGAGGCGTACCGGGAGCGGGTGATCGAGCTCGCACCCGCCATCACGCGCTTCGCCAAGCATGTGCCGGCCCGGCGCGCGCGCAAGCTGCATATCGGCTTGTTCGGGTATGCGCGGCAGATGGAGGGCGTGACGCTGCCTCGCGCGATCTCGTTCACGTGCGCGCTGTACTCGGCCGGGATGCCGCCTGAGCTGCTGGCGTTCGAGGCCCTGGACGACTCGGACCTCAGGTACGTTCGCGAGGTCTACCCCTCGTTCGACCTCGACGTCGCCGAGGCGTTGCGCTTCTCGGACCTGGACGGGCCGTTGTGCTCGCCCGGCCTACGGGACGCTTTGAGGCGGGCGGGCTTCGACTGGGAGCCCGACGAGGACCACCTCGACTACGTGCGCAGGCTAGGTGAGACGATGGACGAGGGGCGCGACGCCGCCGCCGGAGACCTGCTGCTCAGCGCGGCTCTCATACGCAGGTTCTTGGGCTAGGTCTCGATCCGTCCGCGCGGCGGCTCCCCGGCTGCCTAGGCGACGCCGGTCGGCTCCCAGTCCTGCGGGCCGATGACGAACAGCACGTCGCCGACGCGCAGTTCCGTTGCTCCCACCGGGTTGGGCAGGGTCACGCCCCCGCGCTGAATCGCGAGGACAGTGACGCCCTGCTCGGCGCGGAGCCCGCTCGCGGCGATCGTCCGTCCTGCGAGGGGCGAGTGTGGGCTCAGCCGGAACGTCCTGGTGCGCAGGTCGGGAAGCTCCACCCGGATCTGGTGACCCGCCACGCCCGTGGAGCCGAGGCTGCGGGCCATCTCGCGCCATCCCGCCCTCATCTCGTCGATGGCCGACACGATGTCCTCGCGAGGGACGAGGAACCTCCCGAGGACCCGGGCGAAGACCTCGATTGACACCTCGAGCTCGTCCGCGATGACCTCGTCGGCTCCGAGCGAGTGCAGAGGCTCGACCTCTTTGAGGTAGCGGCTTCGAACCACGATGAACGAGTCGGGCGCGAGCCTGCGCGAGAGCTCGACGACGCGCCGTGCGGCCGCCGGGTCGTCGATGACGACCACCACCGCCTTGGCTCTCTCGACGTTGACGTGCCGCAGGACGGCCTCCTGGGTGGCGTCGCCGTAGTGCACGTGACACCCCGCGGACCGGCCCTCGCGGACGCTCTCGGGACTGATCTCGAGGGCCGCGTAGGGAAGCTCGCTCCGGTTGGCGGCCTTGGCCACATTGCGGCCGGTCACGCCGAAGCCGACTATCACCATGTGGTTCTCGTAGGGGTGGGCGGATACGTAGCGCGCCGCGCCCACGCCGTTCCTGAGCCTCTCGGGGAACGGGAGGCGCAGCACCGCGTCCGCGATGCGGGGTCCCGCGGCGATCGCCAGAGGCGCCAGGACCATGCTCGCCACAGCCACAGCCAGGATCAGCTGGAAAGTGTCGTGGGTCAGCAGACCTTCATGCACGCCTACTTCCGCCAGCACCAGCGAGAACTCGCCGATCTGCGAAAGCGCCACCCCGGCCAGGGCCGCTGAGCGGAGCGGGGACCCCAGCGCCAGGGCCGCTCCACCCGCCACCAGCGGCTTGACGGCCAGCAGGCCTAACGCCAGGAGGGCGATGGAACCCAGGTTCTCCATCACGAACGACAGATCCAGCAGCATGCCGATCGAGACGAAGAACAGACTCGTGAACGCGTCGCGGAAGGGCATGATCACGCCGACGGCCTGATGCGAGTACTCGGATTCGGAGATGATCAGCCCCGCGAGGAAGGCCCCCAGCGCGAGCGACAGGCCGATGCTGGAGGTGAACCCCGCGATGGCGATGCAGATGACCAGGACCCCGAGCAGGAAAGCCTCGCGGCTGCGTGTCTTCGCAATCTGGTACAGGGCCCAGGGGACCACCCACTTGTAGGACGCGTAGGCGAGTACCCCGACCGCGGCTATCCGGCCGGTCATGGCGAGCGCCTGACCCCACCCCACCTCCCCCGTATGACCGCCAGCGAGGAGAGGGACTGCGAGCATGAGTGGCACGACAGCGATGTCCTGGTAGATGAGGGTTCCCACGACCATCCGTCCGTGGGGGCTGTCCAGCTCTGCTCGCTCGCGGAGCACGGTGAGCACGATGGCGGTGCTGCTCAGGGCCACGACGAACCCGAGGAAGGCGGCTTGGCCCGAGGAGTAGCCGATCATCCGTGAGCCGATGCCGATGACCGCCGCGGTCCCGAACAGCTGGATCGTTCCTCCTATGAGGAAGGGCCTTCGCAGCTCAAGGACCCCGCGCAGCGAGAACTCCATGCCGATGACGAACAGCAGCAGGACCACGCCGATCTCGGCGAGCACCTCCACCTCTTCGGTGGCGCCCACGAGGCGAAGACCGTTCGGACCGGCCACCACCCCCGCGATCAGGAGACCGGCGATCGGCGGCAGCCGCAGCCGGTGCGACAGCACTATCGTCGCCACGGCCACCGCGAAGATGATCGCGATGTCCACGATAAGAGTCATGGGGGCATGGTATCGGTAGGCGAGGGAGCGCGCGACCGCCCGGGTCCGATCGCGCGGCCGTTCGGCCCGCGATTCCGGTCGGCGGTGCGGTCGCGGGCGGAGGTCAGAAGGCCGACAGCGCCGCCTGACCTGCCCAGAGCGCCGCCATCCCGACCGCCAGCGTCAAGGCCGTGTTCTTGGTCCTGAGCGCGACTGCGGCGGCCAGCACAGCGGCGATCGTCCGAGCGGGAGCAGCCGCCCACGCGTCGCCGGACTTGACGAACAGCGAGCCGGGCACCACCAGCGCCGTCAGCGCCGCGACCGGGACGTGTCGCAGCAGCCGCTCCAGCCAGGGCGGGTGCGGCACCCGGCCGTGCGCCATGATCGGCAGGCTTCGCATGGCCCACGTCCCCACGGCGAGCGCCGCGATCAGGGACCAGAACAGCGCGCGGGGCGTCATGCCGCCTCCTCGACGGGGCGCCCGTCACGCCACGCTCCGAAAGCGATCCCGGCGATGATCGCGACGAGCAGGCCGGTCTGCATCGGGAGCGTCGGGACGAGCAGGGCCGACGCGACCCCGGTGACGATCGCGACGGTCACGGAGGTCGTGCCTTTGAGCGTGGGCGCCAGCATCGCGAGGAACACCAGAGGCACCGCGAAGTCCAGCCCCCACGACGGCGGCACCATCGGTCCCAACAGAGCTCCCGCGATGTTGGACACCTGCCAAGTCCCGGAAAGGGCGACCCATGCTCCGACGTAGTAGGGGATCACGTCGACGTCCTCGCGGAAGCGCCCGCGTGTCATCGTGGTGACGTAGTTCTGGTCCACGAGCATGTGTCCCAGCACCGGGCGCAGTCTCGCAGAGGCGTGGGAGAGGACGGGCGCGATCGATGCGCTGTAGATGAACATCCGGGTGTTCACGACCAGCGCGGTCCCGAGCGCCAGCCACAGCGGCGCGCCGTCTCCGAACAGCGTCGTCGCGACGATCTGCGAGGCCCCGGCGCAGACGATGAACGACATCCCGAGCGCCTCGGGCAGCCCGAATCCCACCTGCACGACCGCGGCCCCGGCGACTAGCCCGAACGGGACGACGCCGATCAGGATCGGCGAGACGTCGCGCATCCCCTCGATCAAGCTGTGCCTTCTGCGCGACATCCCGCCTCCCTTGCGCCGCACCGAGGTTTCGCACGGGCCGCCTGCATCCGATGCGGATGTCGGCGGACGACCGATACTAACACCCGGGTCCCCGCTTGGTGCGGCGCACTTCGCGCAGGATCGTCGCGCGCCGCGCTACACTCGTGGGAGCGCGGCGACCTTGAAGGAGGCTTTGCTCGCGGGTGGCTGACGATGACTTGACCGGCTTGGAGCCCTACGGTTGGTCGGACCGTTGGCGAGCGCTGTTCGCTGAGCACTCGGCTGCGGGACTGGAGCCCGGCAGGGTGCTGCGAGAGGACCGCGGCAGCGCCGCCGTGATCACCGGTTCCGGCATGGTCCGGGCGGGCTTGGCCGCGCGACTGGCCAGGGGCGGTCCCGGCACTCTGCGGCCGGCGGCCGGCGACTGGGTGGCGCTGTGCCAGCCGCCCGGGCACGATGAGGCCCTTATCGAGGCGGTACTGCCGCGCCGGTCGGCGTTCGAGAGGGCCGATCCCGGCGGCGCGGTCGCGGTCCAGGTTCTCGCTGCGAACATCGACACGGTGTTCATCGTGCACCCGGTGTCGGAGGCCCCGAAGTTGCGCCGCATCGAGCGCGAGCTTGCGGTGGCGTGGGAGAGTGGGGCCACCCCAGTGGTGGTGTTGACCAAGGGAGACCTTGCCGAGGACACCGCGGCGGCTCGCCTCGAGGTGGAGGCCGTCGCCATCGGCGTGGACGTGCTGGTCACCAGCGCCCAGACCGGGGACGGGATCGACCAGCTTGCGCGCTACGCAGGGCCCGGCTCCACGGTCGCCCTGATAGGGCCTTCGGGAGTGGGCAAGTCGTCGCTGGTCAACGCGCTTCTCGGCGAGGAGCGTCAGGCTGTCGGCGAGGTGCGCCAGGGGGACGGCAAGGGTCGTCACACGACCACCTCGCGCGAGCTGGTAGCACTGCCAGGAGGTGGCGTGCTCATCGACAGCCCGGGGATGCGCGCCCTGGGGGTCTGGGAGCTTGAAGAGGGTCTGCCGGCGGCCTTCCCCGACATCGCCGGCCTCGCGCCGAGCTGTCGCTTCCGGGACTGCCGGCACCAGGGCGAGCCGGGGTGCGCGGTCGCCGAGGCGGTCGACGCCGGTGATCTGGCCGCGGGGCGTCTCGACAGCTGGCACAGACTGCTCAAGGAGGCCGCCGCCCTGGAGCGGCGGCAGGACGCCCTGAAGCGCAAGGAGGCCCGGGCGGAGTGGCGCTCGGCGATGAAGTCCCTCAAGGACCACCACAAGCGTCAGGGGTGAGCGCGCAGTCCCTGTGGACGCTTCCGGGGACAACCCTGTGGAAACGTCCGCCGGCCGTGGCCATGCGACCGTCGGCCGAGCAGACCCCTGAACACCCTTGCGCCGCGCCGGAGATGGCGTAGAGTACGTCATGCGAGGCTCTTGAGAAACCGGATGGGCACTGCGGCAACGCAAGGTTCGTCTGGGGGCTCCGGGGCCTCGCATCTTTGTGTCCGAGACCTGTCGAGCGACATCCGGGATCCGGGTCTTACAGCGAGACCCGCCGCCCTCGCGCCAGATCCGCCAGCGGGTAGAACGTCCCGCGCCACACCACGCCTCGGTTGCGCCGGGCCAGCCACGTGGCCCTGACCATGCCGTAGGCCATCAGGGCGAAACCCGCTGGCCACGCCAGGGCCGGCAGCCATCGACGGGTGTTGACCCACAGCGCGGCCACCTCCGCGGCGTTGTACGCGACCAGCGCGAACGCGCCGAGCGCGCGCAGCCAGTGCCCTCCGACGGCGATCGCGGCCACAGGGCTGAGCAGGACCGCGGCCAGGAGCACGAAGGCCAAGGCCAAAACCCACGAGGGCATGATCGCGGTCGTGCTCCCGTTCTTCTCGATCCCTCGCAGGAACTGCCCTACGTCGCGGTACATCGGGACCGAGGCGTAATCCCGGCCGTCGATCATCTCGACGCTGCCGCCGGCCCGCTTGACCATGAGGCCGAGCCCCACGTCGTCGCCGGTCTCCATACGCAGTTGCTCGAAGCCCGGCGTGCTGTCGAAAACATCCCTGCGAACCAGGTTGAACGCGCCCGAGCCCATCGACATCCTGCTGCGGGGGTCTCTTACCGCGCGCGGGTCGACGAGCACGCAGAGGGCTCGCATGAAGACGGTCCAGACGCTGTCGACCATGAAGCTGCCGGTGTCGAAGGCCGGCACGAGCGCAAGCATGTCGATCCGCTCATCGACGCAGTGCGCGATGGCGCGTCGCAGAGTGCCGGGTCTCACTGTGACGTCACCGTCGGAGAAGAGCAGCCACTCCCCCGTCGCTTCCCCGGCGCCCCGGTGAAGAGCGTGGACCTTGCCGAGCCAGGCCGGGGGCAACGCTTCGATGCGGATCGCCCTGAAGCGCCGATCATCCCGGGCCGCGGCCGCCGCCCTGTCGGCGGTGGCGTCCGTCGAGCGGTCGTCCACGACGATGAGCTCGAAGTCCGGATAGTCGTCAGCCAGCCGGCTCGTGACGGCGTCGGAGATGTCGCGCTCCTCGTTGCGCGCGGCCAGGATCACGGACACCTTGGGCCAGCGGCCTGGGTCCGGCGGCTGCATCCGCGAGAGCGAGCGGAGCGACGCGAGGTGGAGGAAGAACACGAATGTCTCCGCGAGCACAAACACGCACGCCGCGGTCAGCGCTGTCTGCACGACGCCCATGGGAGAAGTATCGCCGACGTCGCGCGCCAGCGCGAGCGCGGTCGGCGGCCTACAGGGTGACGGGCGGGTGCAGGTCCCTGGCTGTGAGCTCGGCCTCGTAGGGCCCCGGCTCGTCCAGGTCCCGGAGGGAGGGGAGCAGCGAGCAGCCCAGGCCCGCGACGACTATCAGGACGCCGAGGCTTGTGAACACCACCTCGGCACCGTGCGCACGAGTCAGCCATCCGACCGCGAGGTAACCGGCGGGACCTGCGGAGTAGAACACGGCCATCAGGACCCCCAAGACCCGCCCTCGCATCTGCGGGGGCGTGTGTATCTGCATCTCAAGGTTGAGCAGCGGCCCCATCGGGCCCCAGAAGAACCCGGCCATCGCAGCCAAGGCGATGAGCAGCGGGTACGCCGGCAGCGTGGACATCCCTAGGATGGATGCGGAGGCCAGCGTCAGCGCCCCGATGAAGAAGGCGCGCCGGCTCAGCCGCTTCGCGACGACGCTGTAGAGCAGGGAGCCGGCCACCCCTCCGCCGCTCATGGCCATCAGCACCACCCCCAGGCGGCCCGGCGCCTCCTGCGCCTCGAAGATGACGGGGAGCAGGACACCCTCGATCGGCATGTAGATCGCGACTATCAGCATCATCACCAGCGCCAGCGTCCGCAGGACGCGCGTGCGCCAGACGAAGGACACCCCCTGGAGGCTGCCGCGCAGCAGGCCCTCGGGCCGTTCCTCGACAGGCGGTCTTCCCATGCCCGGAGCGCGTAGCAGGGCGATCGCGGCGATGGACAGGACGAAAGCCCCCGCCGTCGCCCAGAGAGTCGCGGCGGCGCCCACCAGTGCGATAAGGCCGCCTCCCAGCGCCGGGCCGATCATGTAGGCGACGCCCCAAGACGCTTCGTGGACGCCGTTCGCGCGCTCCAGACCCAGGCCGGAAGCCCGCGCCGCCTCCGGGATCATGGATTCGCGGGCGGTCGCCCCGGCCGGGTCGAAGAGCGCGCCGATCGCAGCGAGCACCACGATCAGTCCGAGGTCGAGACCGAGAACGCGGTCGATCACGGGGATGGCCGCGACCGATAGGGCGGACAGGACATCGGAGATGACCGAGGTGCGGCGACGGCCCAGGGAGTCGACCACCGTGCCCGAGAAGATCGCGCTGAGCAGCAGGGGCAGAGCGCTCGCCGCCCCCACCAGGCCGGCCGCCGCGGGGTCTCCCGTGCGGTCGAGCACGAGCCATGGGATCGCGACCGCCGCGACGCCGTTGCCGGCTCCGGAAGCCACCACGGCGGCTTGCAGGAGGGCGAATGGGGCCATCGAGTGTCTCTCGGACGTAGGCATATGTGAGCATCATAGCGTCGGCCCTCAAGGGCCGCTCCGGGCGCGTCGCGTCCCGCGCGCTGCTCGGTGATAATGGAGACGCAAGTGACGCGGCTCTGTGAGGGGATCCGATGATCGAACGCTACACGCGGCCAGAGATGGGCCGCATCTGGGCACTGGAGAACAAGTTCGAGATCTGGAAGCGGATCGAGGTCCTCGCATGCGAGGCCCAGGCCGAACTCGGCATCGTCCCGGCGGAAGACCTCGCGGTGATCTCGGAGCGCGCTGCGTTCGAGGTGGCGCGCATCGACGAGCTCGAGGCCACTCTCGATCACGACGTCATCGCGTTCCTGACCAACATGGCCGAGCACATCGACGCTGGCCTGGACGAGGGCGCACCCAAGCCGAGCCGCTGGGTTCATTACGGGATGACCTCGAGCGATCTTGGGGACACCGCGCTGTGCTACCAGATGACCCAGGCGCTCGACATCCTCATCGAAGACGTGCGGCGCATCGGCGAGGTGTGCCGCCGACGCGCTCTGGAGACCCGCGAGATGCTGTGCGTCGGCAGGACCCATGGGATACACGCCGAGCCCATGACCATGGGGATGAAGTTCGGCCGCTGGGCTTGGGCGATGAAGCGCAGCGTCGAGCGCCTGGAGCGCACCCGGGAGGCCGTCGCCGTGGGTGCGATCTCGGGAGCCGTGGGCACCTACTCCAATGTCGACCCCTTCGTCGAGCGGTACGTGTGCGAGAGGCTGGGCCTGGTTCCCGAACCGCTCTCCACTCAGGTGGTCCCTCGCGACCGCCACGCGCAGTTCCTGGCTGTCCTTGCCACGGTCGCCGCCACGGCGGAGGAGATCGCGACAGAGGTCCGCGCGCTTCAGAGGTCGGACACCCTTGAGGCCGAGGAGCCGTTCTCGAAGGGCCAGAAGGGTTCGTCGGCGATGCCGCACAAGCGCAACCCGGTCACGGCCGAGCGGATCTGCGGACTTGCGAGGGTGGTCAGGGCGAACGCGCAGGTCGGCTTCGAGAACGTCGCGCTCTGGCACGAGCGCGACATCTCGCACAGCTCGGCGGAGCGGGTCGTGCTGGCGGATTCGACGATCGCTCTGGACTACATGCTGGCGAAGCTCGAGCGGGTGCTGGATGGGCTCGTACTCTACCCCGAGCGGATGAGGGTGAACCTCGAGGCCACAAGGGGACTCATCTACAGCTCGCGAGTGCTGCTCGCCCTCGTCGACACGGGCATGCTCCGTGAGGACGCGTACGCGATCGTACAGCGGAACGCGATGGCGGTCTGGGAGGACATCCAGTCCGCCCGGCCCGGTCTGGGCTTCCGCGAGCGTCTCGAGGCGGACGGCGACTGCCCGCTCTCCGGCGAGCGGCTGGAGAGCATCTTCGACCCGCGGTCGTTCCTAGCTCGTGCCGGGGTCGTGTTCGAGCGTCTGGAGGCGCTCGGGTTCTGAGCGGGTCAGCGTATCAGGCTGGCTGCCACTTGCAGCGGACCGGCGAGACGATGGACCCGTCCTTCTTCAGTTCAGCCATCGCTTTGTCCACATCGGCTCGTTCCAGGCCTGTCATGGTCGCGAGCTCCCCCGCTGCGACCGGCTTGCCGGCTGCCTTCATGGCTTCAAGCACTTGCGTTCGTGTGTCCATGTAGCCCTCTTCTCGTTTCGAGGCGTTCAACGCTTGACGACCGGCCCATAGGGGGCGGGTCTAGCCCGCCGGCGCCTCCGGCTTCCCGTCCTTGAACAGCTCGGCGATGCCGCCGATGCTGCCCATGATCCCCGCCACCTCCATGGGCAGGAACACCTTGTTGGCCGCGCCGTCGGCGATCGCGGTCAGGGTCTCCAGATAGCGGACAGCGATGAGGTCGTTGGTGGGGTCGCCCTCGTGGATGGCCCCGAAGACGGACTTGATCGCCAGAGCCTCGCCCTCGGCCACGGTCAGCTTTTGGAACTTCTCCGCCTCAGCGACCTCCTTGATGGCCGCGGCCTTGCCCTCCGCCTCCAGGATCGCGGATTGCTTGAACCCTTCGGCGCGTGTGATGGCCGCCTGCTTGTCGCCGTCGGCTTCCAGGATCTTGGCGCGACGGTCGCGCTCGGCCTTCATCTGGCGGTGCATCGCGTCGGTCACGTCGACGGGGGGCTCGATGCGCTGAAGCTCGACGCGCACTATGCGCACGCCCCACTTGTCGGTGGCGTCGTCGAGGATCTGCCGCAGCGCGGCGTTGATCTTCTCGCGTGAGGTCAGCGACTCGTCGAGCTGCATCTCGCCGATGACGTTTCGCAGGTTGGTCTGCGCGAGCTTCGTGGCGGCCAGGTAGAAGTTCGCGACGTTGTACATGAGCTTCACGGGGTCCGTGGCCTCGTAGTACACGACGGCGTCCACGGTCACGACGACGTTGTCCTTGGTGATGACCTCCTGCGGAGGCACGTCCACGACGTTCTCCCGCATGTCGACGCGGGTCATCCGGTCGACCACCGGGATGATGATGTGGAGCCCCGAATCTACTGTCTTCTGGTACTTGCCCAGCCGCTCGGTCAGCCCCTTCTGGTACGGCCGCACGATCCGTATGCCAGCCACAGCCCAGAAGAACAGGACGAAAAGAAGCAGTACCCCTAGGAAGACCACCGTCGGGAACATCGCCACCCCCTACTCGTCGCCGGGCGCCACGGTCTGGGCGCCCTCGTCTGCGGGGCGCACGACCAGGTGCGTCCCGTCTATCCTGACGACCACCACCCGCGCGCCCTCCGGCACGGTTCCGAAGCCCGGCGCGTCGGCGCGCCACTCCTCGCGTTCGATGCGCACGCGACCGACGTTGGAGTCGGTATCGAGGCGCTCGATCACGACGCCGGTCTTCCCGATTAGGCGGTCGACCCCGACCTTCTCGGGGGGTTCGTGCGTGAAGCGCTCGGCGAGCTTCCGCATGGCCAGCAGTGTGGCCGCCGAGACGACGAGGAACGCCCCCCACTGCCACCCCACGCTGACTTCCAGGAGCGCCAGGACGGCCGCCACCGCTCCACCGACGCCGAACGGCAGCAGGAAGAATCCGGCGGTGAAGATCTCGGCGACCACCAAGACCGCAGCCAGCACGGCCCAGAACCAGAACCACACGTCGCTCATGGCTTGCCCCCTGCCCGCGCTCCGGTCATCGGTGTCCAGCATACTACGGCTTGGGTCGTCGACCCTCTCCGCGCCCCGTCGCAGCGATATCATCTGCTTGTGGATACCGTCATCGTCACGTTCGAGCCCGATGGCGCGCTCGCCGGGGTCGCGCACGGAACGACCGTGCTCGAGGCGGCTCGCGCCGCCGGTGTGCGGGTCGCGGCGCCATGCGGCGGAGCCGGCTTGTGCGCCGGATGCGCCGTCCTCGTCCAAGGGCAGCTTACGCCTCCCACGCGAGACGAGCGCAGGCTGCTGAGCGCCGACCAGCTCGCGCGCGGGATGCGCCTGGCGTGCCGCGCGAGGGTGACCGGTCCTGTCGTGGTGCGGCCCTTGGGCGCGAGCGGGGCGGTCGAGACTCTCTCCGCGGCGCCTGTCACGGTGGCGGGGTACGTCGTCGACCCTCCTGGCGCGCGGGGGCTGGCGTGCACGGGGAGGGCACTCGGCGTCGCCATCGACCTCGGCACCACGACGATCGAGGCCTCCATCGTCGATCTGCGAAACGGGGACTCGGTGACCGCCGCGTCCGTGGCCAACCCGCAGGCGGCCTGGGGCGCTGACGTGATGTCTCGCGTGTCGCACGCGATGGCCGGAGGATCCGTTGCGCTGCGTGAAGCCGTAGCGGACGCTCTGAGCGCACTGCTCGCTTCGATGCTCGAAGAGGCGGGCGCACAGGCGCACGACATCTGCGAGGCCGCTCTGGCCGGAAACACAGTGATGACGCACCTTCTCCTCGGGCAGGATGTCTCGCCCCTGGCTTCGGCGCCCTACCAGGGGGCGCATCTCGAAGCCACGGTGCGGGACCTCGCGTCCGTGGGCATCCGCGGGGCAGGTGACGCGGACCTCTACGTCCTGCCTGCCGCATCGGCCTTTCTCGGCGGCGACGTGGTGGCGGGGCTTGTCGCGACGCGGTTCGAAGAGGGCGGGGGCGTCGCGCTCTTCATCGACCTCGGGACCAACGGCGAGATCGTGCTGCGGACACCGGAAGGCCTGCTGGCCACTTCGGCGGCGGCTGGCCCGGCGTTCGAGGGCGGAGCCGCCTCGTCAGGCATGCGGGCGGAGCCCGGCGCGATCTGGAGGGTTGGCTGGGACGGCGAGGAGCTGAGGCTCGACACGATCGGCGACGTGGCCCCGCGCGGGTTCTGCGGCAGCGGCCTTCTGGCGCTCGTGGCGTCGCTGCTGGACGCTGGCGTGATCGCTCCGGACGGCCGGATGTCGCCCCACGGGGCGCTGGGCGCCCGAGTCGAAGAGCGCGAGGGGCAGCTCGTCTTCCGGGTCTCGGAGGGAGTGGCGCTCACTCAGGGCGATGTCCGCGCTTTCCAGCTCGCGCTCGCCGCGGTCAGGGCAGGGGTGGAGAGGCTGTTGGCCGTGGGCGGCATCGACGAGGATGCGGTAGGAGAGGTCGTGCTCGCGGGTGCGCTCGGGGCCGCCCTGGACGAGGCATCGCTTCAGCGCGTCGGGATGCTGCCGAGCGATTGGCGGCCAAGGGTGCGGGTGGTCGGGAACGCGGCGCACGCGGGCACGGCCGCGGCCCTGGTCAGCTCGGCCGCCAGAGCCAAAGCCGCCTCGGTCGCGAGAGTGGTGAGGACTCACGACCTTGCCATGGACCCCGGCTTCAGGGATGTGTTCATCGGTTCGATGACCTTCCCGGCGGGGTAAGTAATGCCTTGGCACGAGGGTTGCACCGCGTGACCAGGCGCCAGGTGACATCGGGGGTCGGATTGCTCGGGTACGCGACAAGGATGCGGGATCATCTCACGCCATGGCTGGTCGTGGCGATTCTCGCCATCTCGGTGATGCCGCTGCTCCTCGCGGGAGCGTGCGACGTCGCTTGCGCCTTGGGTGCGATGCCAGCCGGCGCGTGCAGGCACGAGGGCGTGTCGCACTCGCATTCTCACAGCTCCGGCGAGCTGACAGCCATGCTCCCGCTCATCCAGCAGTTTGTCGCGGCCGTGACGGTCTTGACGCTCTTGATGGCTCTCACGGTGGCGTTCCCGCGGCCCTCTCGCGCGGTGGCTCTGGCCGCCCCGGTTGAGGCGCGCGCCGGGACCCGAATGCTCAACTGACACCCCCTTCTCTTCTGGCCGCGGTCCGATAGCGGCGGCGGCAGCCCGGCCCTCGGGGGCCCGGGCTCAGACTCTGCGGACACCTGTCATTTCTACGTCCGCGCTGAAGAGAAGGGTTGGCTCTGACTGTGGAACTGTTCATCCCCGCGCTCATCGTGGGACTCGTGACGAGCGTTCATTGCGTCGCCATGTGCGGAGGGCTCGTCCTGACCTACGCGGTCAAGGGCGACTCCAGCGGACCATGGTATCGGCGGATGCTCCCGCACGTCGCCTACCAAGGCGCGAAGATCACCAGCTACGTGACCGTCGGTCTACTGCTGGGCAGCATCGGGGCTCTGCTGGGCCTCGACGAGACGCTCGGCGGGTTTCGCGGCTACTTCACCGTGTTCGCATCGACGCTCATGATCCTGATCGGTCTGCAGATGACCGGCTGGTTCCCCGTGCTCAACAGGCTGGCGTTTCGCCCGCCCAAGTGGCTTGCCGGCACGCTGTCGAACGCCCGCCGTAAGGCGCGCGAGGATGCATCCGCGGGCCGGGTCACCCTGACCACGCCGGTGACGTTCGGTTTGCTCACCGGCCTGATGCCCTGCGCGCCGCTGATGGCTCAGCAGGCCGCAGCCGCTGCGAGCGGCTCGCCGGTCTCCGGCGCCGTGATCATGCTCGGCTTCGGTCTCGGCACAGCGCCTCTCATGCTGGGCTTCGGGGCGGTGTCGGGCATGCTGTCGCAGCGCGTCAAGGCCGCCATGAACGTGGTGGCCGCGGTCGTGATCATCGGGTTCGGCCTCGTGCTGCTCAACCGCGGGCTCATGCTGGTCGGCTCTCCGGTCACAGCTCAGTCGATCGCGCAGAGCGTCATCGGCGCTCCGGAGGTTGTGGAGCCCTCCGCGTACACGACAGCGGCTGACGGGGTGGTCGAGATCCCGCTCGCGATCGAGAACGTCCGCTTCTCGCCGCAGGCCGTCAGCATCCCGGCCGACAGGCCCGTCCGCCTGGTCGTGGACCGCCGGGAGGACAACGCGTGTTCCGACCAGCTGGCGGTCCCGCAGCTGGGCGTCCTGAAGGACCTGGCTCCGTTCGCCACCACGGTCGTGGAGCTGCCTCCTGCGAAGGCCGGTTCGTACACCCTGACATGCGGTATGGGGATGATGTCGGGCTCGCTTGTGGTCGGCGGGACCGCCGGCGCCAGCGGTCCGGGTCTCCCCGCCGCCGTGCTGGGCCTGGCGGCCGTGGCTGGAGCGGGATGGTGGATGACACGTGGGCGCAAGCGCGCTCGCATGGCCGCGGCCAGCCAGGGCCCGACCGTTTCCGTCGCAGCCGAGGTGCCCTCAGGCCTGTTCGGCTTGTCCCCCACCGAGATGATCCTTGCGATGGCGGCGTTCGCCGCGGCGGTGATCGCCGGGCTCGCTGCTGGCGGGATGTTCAACTGACACACCGATACGAGAGGAAACACTGACATGAGCAATCACACCATGGACGGCCAGAAGCGGGTGCGCTACCTGGCAGTGGTGGCGTTGGCCGGCGTGGCCTTCTTCGGAGCGTATGCGTACGCTCTGGCTGCCAGGGGCCCCGTCCCGTCGCAAGTCGGCGCGGACCCGTACGGGGCCATCTTCCCGGCCGCGGCGGGTCCTGCCGCGGGCGGAGGTGGATGCAGCAGCTGCGGCAGCTGTAGTGGTGGCAACCCCACCGGCGAGCCGATCGTAGGGACCGCCGTGGTAGAGGGTGGCGTCCAGAGGCTGACGGTCGACGTGACGAAGGGCTACTACGACCCCGACACGATCGTCCTTGTCGCCGGCGTCCCCGCCGAGATCACCTTCACCGAGTCATCCGGCTGCACCGCGCAGGTGATGAGCAAGAGCCTCGGGTTCTTCGAGGACCTCACCACCGGCCCCAAGACCGTCAAGCTTCCGGCGCTGGAGCCGGGCGAGTACGGGTACAGCTGCGGCATGGAGATGCTGTTTGGCAAGTTCGTCGTCGAGGCGGTGCAGTGAGATGAGCACCGCTGTCAGGGAGATACTCCGTGTCAGCCTCGCAGGCGAGAGGTGCAGGTCGGCAGGCGAGCTCCTGATGCTCAACCTGGGGCGCATCGCTGGTGTGGATGCGGTCACCTTGGACGACAAGGGGTCGTTGCTGGTGCTGTCCCTTCCGGGCGCCGAGGTCGCCGACCAGGTCGTGACCCGCGCGGTGGCGGCCGGGTTCGAGCCGACCGCCGTGAGGACGCTTCGCTACCCTGCCCCCGCGCATGGCCGACCGCTGACCTGCGCGGAAGCCGAGCGGCTCGGGGTGGTGGCTTCCGCCAAGGAGCCGGTCCGGGCGCGCACCGAGGCGGTGCAGCGGGTGTCGGTGGAGGTCACCGATGGATACGACCCGGACACCATCCTCGTCGAGGCAGGGATTCCGGTGGAGATCGGGTTCTCCGAAGGGCACGGCTGCCTGTCCGAGGTCGTCTTTGACGGCCTGGGTGTGAGGGCCGATCTCCGGCAAGGCGGGGCGGTCGTGAGGCTGCCCGCGCTGGACGCCGGTCACTACACGTTCAGATGCGGCATGGACATGGTCCATGGCGTCTTGATCGCTGAATAGGAGAATGACGTGAACACCACCACCAAGAAGGTGTACCGCGTCGGGATCGAGGGGATGACGTGCCGATCCTGCGAGCAGTTGCTCACAGAGCACGTCCTCCAGGTGCCGGGGGTCGAGTCCGCGTCGGCGGACGCGCACACCGGCGAGCTCATCCTGTTCGCGGACAGTTCGACGCTTTCGCTGGACAGGCTCACCGCAGCCGTGGTCGCCGCCGGCTTCACTCCAGCCGGGGAGGGCATGCCCGAGGTCGAGAACCTCGGGGCGACAGCACGGATCGCCGAATCAGAGGCTGCCGCCCATCACGTGCACCGGATGGACGAGCCGGCGCTCGAGGCTGACGCTCCTGCCCTCATCGCCCCGGCGGTGCCACAAGGCGCCGCGTCCGCGGAGGCGTCGTTCGCTGTGACAGGGATGACGTGCGCAAGTTGTGTCGCGGTGATCGAGAAGACGCTGTCCAAGACGCCTGGCGTCACCTCGGCCAGGGTCAACCTCGCCACCGAGAAGCTCGCCGCCACGTTCGATCCTGCCGTCACGGACGCGGCCGCGATCGCGGCCTCCGTCAAGAAGGCCGGGTATGAGGCGCTTCCGCTCAGCGAGACCAGCGTGGCCCTCGCCGCTCCTGCTTCCGCGGTCCTCCAGCCGACCACGACTCCGGCGCCGGCCGCGCAGGCGGCCCCGGCCCCGAAGTCGGCCACGGACGTCCAGCGTGAGGCGCAGGAGCGGCACACCCGCCATCAGACGCGGCTGTTCCTGCTCGCGCTCGTGCTGGCGGTGCCCGCGTTCCTGTTCTCGATGATCCCTCCGTTCATGGAGGTCATCCCGAAGACTGTCGCCAGCTGGCTCGCTGGCTCCGTCGGCGGCGCGTGGGACCCCTGGATGGTCAACAAGTACCTCGGCTTCATCCTCAGCACCCCGGTCCAGTTCGTCGCGGGCGCTCAGTTCTACCGCGGGTTCTGGCACGCGCTTAGGCGCCGCACCGGGAACATGGACACTCTGATCGCGATAGGCACGTCCGCCGCCTACATCTACAGCGTGGCGGCGACGTTCGTCCCGCAGCTCGCGGGTGAGCCGATCTTCTACGAGGTGGCGGCGTTGCTGATCACCTTCGTCATTCTGGGCAAGCTGCTCGAGGCCCACGCCAAGGGCAGGACGTCTGACGCGATCAAGAAGCTGATGGGGCTGGCCGCGAAGACCGCCCGAGTGGTCCGCGACGGCGTCGAGGTGGACGTGCCGGTCGAGACCGTGATGGTCGGCGACGTCGTGGTCGTGCGCCCGGGCGAGAAGGTCCCAGTGGACGGCCATGTGATCGACGGCCGATCCAGCGTCGACGAGTCCATGCTCACCGGCGAGTCGATCCCGGTGGAGAAGAACGTAGGCGACACCGTCATTGGTGCCACCATCAACAAGCTGGGGTCTTTCAGGTTCCGGGCCACCAAGGTCGGGGCGGACACCGCCCTGGCTCAGATCATCAAGCTGGTCGAGGACGCCCAAGGCTCCAAGGCGCCGGTCCAGAGGTTCGCTGATCGGATCAGTGCGGTGTTCGTGCCGGCTGTTCTGGCGGTTGCGGTCATGACGTTTCTTGTGTGGTTGTTCGCCGTACCGAACTTCGTGGACGCGGCCTTCTACGCGGACATGACCCCGTTCGTGAAGGCGCTACTCGCCGCCACGGCGGTCGTGGTCATCGCGTGCCCGTGCGCGCTCGGGCTCGCCACGCCGACCGCGATAATGGTCGGTACCGGGAAGGGCGCCGAGAACGGCATCCTGATCAAGGGCGGCGACTCGCTGGAGACGGCGTACAAGATCAAGGCGATCGTCTTCGACAAGACCGGGACGCTTACGTATGGCAAGCCCGTGGTCACGGAGTACGAGTCGGCCGACGGCTCTGATCCGGCGGGGTTCTTCAGGCTGGCCGCGTCGATCGAGCGCTCAAGTGAGCATCCGCTCGCCGAGGCGATCGTCGCGCGCGCAGGAGAGCTCGGGATGAGCCTTCCGCAGGTCAGCGGCTTTGCCGCGGTCCCCGGCCACGGCGTCGAGGGATCCGTCGAGTCGCGCAGGGTGGTGCTTGGCAACCGCAAGCTGATGGCCAGGGAGTCGATCGACGTCTCCGGACACGCGGCCCGGATAGAGACCCTTGAGAGAGAGGGCAAGACCGTGATGCTGGCGGCGGTCGACGGGCGCTTCGCGGGCCTGATCGCCGTGGCGGACACCCTTAAGGACAACTCGCGCGAGGCGGTGGAGCGGCTCACGAAGCTGGGCGTGCAGGTCTTCATGATCACCGGCGACAACCGCAGGACGGCAGAGGCCATCGCCGCTCAGGCCGGGATCGACCCCGACCACGTGTTGGCTGAGGTCCTGCCCGAGCACAAGGCGGAAGAGGTCGGCAAGCTCCAGGCGCGCGGGTTCGTGACCGCGATGGTGGGCGACGGTATCAACGACACACCGGCGCTCGCACAGGCGGACGTCGGGATCGCCATGGGTGCTGGCACCGACGTCGCCATGGAGACCGGCGGGATCGTTTTGATGAAGAACGACCTGCGCGACGTCGTGACGGCGATCGAACTCTCGAAGCGCACGATGCGCAAGATCCACCAGAACTTCTTCTGGGCGCTTGGCTACAACACGCTCGGGATACCCGTGGCGGCTCTGGGTCTCCTGCGTCCGGAGCTGGCCGGCGCGGCGATGGCGCTCTCTTCGGTCAGCGTTGTGACCAGCTCGCTGCTGCTCAGGAGATTCAAGCCCAGTCTCGCGAAGTCCACGCCACGGGCGTGACGCCGAACGGAGGGATAGTGATGAGGAAGGTGTTGAACATCGCGGCCGCGGTCTTCGCGCTGGCTGCGCTTGCCGGTGTGACACTCTTCTCCTTCGCCAACGCAGGCGAAGAGGAGGACATGATGATCGGAGTGATAGTGGCTGAGCGTAACGCGGCGCTCGAGGTCGAGGACCAGACCGCTGAGACGGGCTACCTGACGGTCGCGCGCGTCCTCGCGCCGTCCGATTCCTGGATAGCGGTCCACATGGACGAGGATGGCATGCCCGGCCCTCGCGTGGGCTTGGCCAGGGTCGAGAAGGGCGTCTCCACCGACGTCCGCGTGGAGTTGGACGATGAGGCGGAGCTCCTTCCGACGCTCATCGTGGCTTTGCACGCCGACCGCGGGGTGGCGAACAAGATCGAGTTCGACCCCAAGAGGTTCGAGCAAAGCCCCGACAAGCCCTATTTCGTGGACGGCGAGGAGCTGGCGAAGGTGGTGGCTGTCCGCTAGGCCGTGCGCCCGCGGGGCTCCCGCGAGTTTCCTGATGGCCCCGGGGCGTTCGCCCCGGGGCCTTTTCGTATGGTCCGAGACAACCAGATTAGAGAGGGCGAAGTCATAGGATTAGAGAGGACTAACAACGGGGATGTAGTCCTTAGAGATTGTCACAACGGAAGTGCGAGGAGGCGAGAACGATGAGGGCGATGATGGGGCAAGTGGCCCGCACTCGAAGGTCCTCCGGTACAGGCGTCATCGCACTGTCGGTGTTCGTTGCGCTAGCCGTGGCGTTCACCTACGCGACGGTGGCCTACGCATCGGTGGTAGTGCCTCTCAAGAGTGCGCATGTTGGCGCCAGCAGCGAGACCTTCAACAACGAGACAGATGACGGCGGCTTGTCCGCCGCGGTCGTCTGGCACTTCGTACTCAACGGTTTGGATCACGGGACCGGCCAGGGTGTCATCACGGTGAATTTCGCCGGGGCTGGCTCGGTGACCGCCAGCGGACGGGTGGTGGGTAACGGCAGCACCCAGCACTTCTACGTGGGGACCTCCGGTCACGACGTGATCGTTGGTGCCTCCGCTGCGGTGGATTCAGCGGGGTACGGTCAGCTCGTTCTCAGTCACGTTTCCTGGGACGATCTGGTGGACCCCGAGGACCCGCAGGACCCTGAGGACCCGCAGGACCCCGAGGACCCGCAGGACCCCGAGGACCCGCAGGACCCTGAGGACCCGCAGGACCCTGAGGACCCGCAGGACCCTGAGGAGCCTTTCCTTCCCTTCACCGAGGAAGACCCCGAGTACCTTCCCTTCACCGGTGTGGACAACGGAGCGTTCGCGGCAGGAGTGGCGCTGCTGCTGACCAGTGGCGGCATCATGCGGCGGTGGGCGCGACGAGTGGTCTGACCGGACAGACCGCACGACCCCGAGAGGGCCGCTTACGCGGCCCTCTTTCTTCCTATAGGCTAGGGCGGGGTACAAACCCGATCGAGGCGAAGTCGCCGTGTTGCCCACACGTTTCCAGGAGGCAGGATGCAGCCAACCGCGCTGACGGTCATCGCAGGCGGGGTGTTCCTCGCGCTGATGCTCATGCTCCAGGTCGCGTCGGGGAAGCGTTGGATCCGCTTCGGCCACAGGCAGATGAGGGTGCACTCACGGACAGCCTGGGTGATCGTCGCCCTGACGGCGCTTCACGGCCTTGGTGCGCTGGCGTACCTAGGCTACATCCCGACCCCCTAGCGCCCTCTCGCATCCTATAGAATGCTCCGGAGCGGGCCGCCCGTGCGAAGACGTTCGGACAGCCGGGTGCCCTAGGCCTTCCCGCCGACCAGAAGGACCCGACGCGTGTCCATCGACATCCGACCCGATGCGCAGGGCAAGGTGCGAGACCTGTACGATCTCGGCGATCGGCTGCTGCTCGTGGCCTCCGATCGCATCAGCGCCTTTGACGTGGTCCTTCCTGATGCCATCCCGTTCAAGGGCGAGTTGCTAACCAGACTCTCCCTGTTCTGGTTCGACCTGCTCGGGGACCTGCTGCCGAACCACCTTCTGTCCGCCGAAGTCTCCGACCTGCCCGACGAGTTCCAGCCTCACGCCGAGTGGCTTCGCGGCCGCTTCATGCTGGTGAGGAAGGCGAAGGTGCATCCGATCGAGTGCATCGTCCGGGGATACCTCGCGGGGTCTGGGTGGAAGGAGTACCGGGGCGCCGGGACCGTATGCGGCATCCCGCTGCCGCCCGGGCTGCGTGAGTCGGACAGGCTGTCGAAGCCGCTGTTCACCCCGTCCACCAAGGCTGCCGCAGGCGAGCGCGATGAAAACATCAGCTTCGAGCGGACCGCTGGGATCGTGGGGGATGAGCTGGCGACGAGGCTTCGCGACCTTTCGATCAGCGTGTACTCCCGGGCTCGTGAGCACGCCGCGTCCACAGGCATCATCATCGCAGATACCAAATTGGAGTTCGGCGACGTCGACGGTGAACTGACCCTGATCGACGAGGTGCTCACGCCGGACTCCAGCCGGTTCTGGCCGGTCGACGACTACGAGCCGGGTCGAAGCCAGGCGTCATTCGACAAGCAGTACGTGCGCGACTGGCTGGAGTCCTCGGGCTGGGACAGGTCCTCGGAGCCGCCAGCGCTCCCCGCGGAGATTGTGGAGGGTACCAGCGAGCGCTACATCCAAGCTTACGAACTGATCACGGGGGCGACGTTCGTCCCAGAGAGTGTGGTCTGAGCGATGGGCCGTCGTTCTCCGACACACCAGCGCTACCAGCACGGCACACCTGGGCGGACGCGCAAGAGCTCCGCTTCGCTGAAGCCCAAGCGTTCGACCTCAGGGACCGCGCCGGCCGCCCGAGGGAAGGCATCCTCGGCGTGGAGACGGGCGCGGACGCCCGATCCACCTGAGGTGCGCCGATGGCGGAGACTGTGGTGGGCGTTCATCATCACGGCGCTCGTCCCGGTGGCGTACATGTTCGTGCCGGGCTGGTTCATCGAGGGTTGGAAGGCGGATCCGGAGATCGCGCGGATCGGCCTGGCGATCGAGTTCGGAGCCTTCGCGGCTGCGATCTACATCGACCTGGTCGTCATCCGCCGGATCCGCAAGCAGGCCGCGGCGAAGGTCGCCGACGGGGGCGGTGGCCAGTGACTTCGCCGAAGCTGCCGCCCGAGGTGCGGTGGGCGCTATGGGCGTTGCGGGCGGGCTTGGCCGTCGCGCTGGTCGGGATTGTAGGGTTCCTGTTGTCCTTCGGGCAGGTCGGAGCGCCTTCGCTCGCGTCGGCCGATTACCATCCGATGCCGACCGTCGCGCTGGCCTCGGTCGTCGCGTGGTTCGTCGGTGTGGGTGTGGCGACGGGCGCGCGGCTGCACGTTCGGGGGGTCGCCCGCAGGCACGCGAGCAGGCGCGAGGGCCTGACCGGGGAGGATGAGAACTGATGGCGCGCTATGTGGTCTACGTTACCTACAAGACAGGGATCTTCGACCCGCCCGGCGCGACGGCGCAAAGGGCGCTGGTCAACATGGGCTACTGCGAGGTCGGCGACGTCAGGATCGGCAAGTACATCACGCTGGACGTCGCGGAGGGCACGAGCGAGGACCGGGTCCGCGCGATGTGCGAGAAGCTCCTCGCCAACCCGGTGATCGAGGACTTCCGCATCGAGAAGGCCGAGGGGTGATCGAGGGTGCGCTTCGGTGTCGTCGTCTTCCCGGGCTCCAACTGCGAGCAGGATGTGGTCCACGCGGCCCGGCACCTAGGGTTCGAGGCGGACTACGTCTGGCACGGTGACACCGATCTGTCCGGCTTCGACGCAGTCGTGTTGCCTGGCGGGTTCTCCTACGGCGACTACCTGCGCTGCGGCGCGGTCGCCCGCTTCTCGCCGGTGATGGCCGAGGTTGTCAGGTTCGCGGCCAAGGGCGGGCCCGTCATCGGCATCTGCAACGGGTTCCAGATACTGTGCGAGGCACATCTCCTCCCGGGCGCGCTGCTCAGGAACCGCGGTCTGAAGTTCATCTGCCGGGAGGTATCGCTCAGGGTCGAGGACAGCGTGTGCCAGTGGGTCGACCTTCCGGCCGGGTCGGTGGTGCGCATCCCGATCAATCACAACGAAGGCAACTTCATCTGCGACCCGGAGGTGCTGAAGAGCCTGAAGGAGGGCGGCCGCATCGTCCTCCGCTACTGCGACGAGGACGGGGTCGTCGACCTCGATGCCGCTCCCAACGGCGCCCTCGACGCGATCGCCGGCGTCTGCAACGAGACGGGCAACGTCTTTGGGTTGATGCCGCATCCGGAGCGGGCGGTGGACCCTGTCACCGGACGCACCGACGGCGCCGCATTCTTCGGAGCGATCGCAGGTCGGGTGGCGGCGCTCGCCGGGTGAGCCGCCGGCATGCGGTCGTGGGCGCGCGAGGCGTCCACCGGAGAACGCGTGTGACCTAGAATGCGGGGGTAGCCAGTCCCGCCGGACATTAGGAGCCTCGCGCATGTCCCAGCCGCTCGAAACGCCCGCACCAGACCTATCCGAGGAGCTGGCGCCGCAGCTGGCCGTCGAGCTGGGTCTCAGGCCCGACGAGTACGCCCGAGTGGTCGAGGTCCTCGGCAGGACCCCGACCGTCACCGAGCTGTACATGTACTCCCTGATGTGGAGCGAGCACTGCAGCTACAAGCACTCGCGCAAGGCGCTGCGGATGTTCCCCAACGACGGGCCGCACGTGCTTCAGGGGCCTGGGGAGAATGCCGGTGTGATCTCGGTCGGTGACGGGTATGCGGTCGCCTTCAAGATGGAGTCGCACAACCACCCCAGCGCGATCGAGCCCTACCAAGGGGCGGCCACGGGGGTGGGCGGGATCATCCGCGACATCTTCACCATGGGAGCCCGACCGATAGCCTCGCTGGATTCGCTTCGCTTCGGCACGCTGGACGACCCGCGGCAGCGGTATCTGTTCGAGGGCGCTGTCGCTGGCATCGGCGGTTACGGCAACTGCATCGGCGTCCCGACTGTGGGGGGTGAGGTCTACTTCGAGGAAGCATACGCGGGAAACTGCCTGATCAACGCCATGTCCATAGGGCTGCTGCGCGAGGAGAACCTCACCCGAGCGGTCGCGGCCGGCCCGGGCAATCACGTCCTCCTGATCGGTTCCACCACCGGTCGCGACGGGATCGGAGGGGCCTCGGTCCTTGCCAGCCAGGAGTTCGATGAGAAGGCCGAGGACAAGCGGCCATCCGTCCAGGTCGGCGATCCCTTCGAGGAGAAGCTGCTCATCGAGGCGTGCCTCGAGTTGCTCGACAAGGGCCTGCTGGTCGCCCTCGGGGATTGCGGGGCTGCGGGGCTGACCAGCTCGATCAGCGAGATGGCGAGCCGCGGCGAGGTGGGGGTCGACATAGACGTCACAGCGGTGCCGCAGCGCGAGGAGGGGATGCGCCCGTTCGAGGTGATGGTCTCCGAGTCTCAGGAGCGGATGGTCGCGGTCGTCACCCCCGGGAACCTCGAGGCCGCCCATGCGGTGTGTGGCAAGTGGGGGTTGCGATCGACGGTCATCGGCCGGGTGACGGATTCCGGTCGCTTCGTGGTCCGCGAGGGCGACAGGGTCGTCGGCGACATGCCGGCGGCGTCCCTCGCACACGATGCGCCGGTCTACGACCCGGAGATGCGCCGTCCCGCCTACCTCGACGAGGCGCACGCGCTCGACATCGGGGCCCTCGCGCATCCGACGGACCAGGGCACGCTGGGCGAGACGCTGCTCACACTGCTCGCGAGCCCCAACATCTGCTCACGGCGCTGGATCTGGGAGCAGTACGATCACCAAGTGCGCTTGGGGACCGTGATCCTTCCCGGTCACGACGCGGCCGTCATCAGGATCGGCGCCGGGACACGGGGGATCGCGGCGAGCGCTGACTGCAACGGCCGCTACTGCTATCTCGACCCCTACGTGGGCGCGCAGATAGCCTTCGCCGAGGCCGCGCGCAACGTGGCGTGCGCGGGCGGCAGGCCCGCCGCCATCACCGACTGTCTGAACTTCGGCAACCCCGAGAAGCCGGAGGTCTTCTGGACCTTCCACGAGGCCGTGCGCGGGCTGGCGGACGCTTGCAGGGCGTTCGGCGTGCCGGTCATCTCGGGCAACGTGAGCTTCTACAACGAGTCGTTCGGCCAGGCGATCCACCCCACCCCGACGGTAGGCCTCGTCGGACTGGTGGACGATGTGACCAGGGCGCCGGGCATGGCGTTCAGGGAGGCCGGCGACGTCATCGTCCTTGTCGGCGAAACCGGCGACGAGCTCGGCGGAAGCGAGTACCTCAAGGTTCTCCATGGCCTGGTAGGCGGCCGCCCGCCCTCGCTCGACCTCGAACTGGAGCGTGACGTCCAGGAGGTCGTCTTGGAGGCGATCGACGCCGGGCTCGTCCGCTCGGCGCACGACTGCTCCGAGGGCGGCATGGCCGTCGCGCTGGCGGAGTGCTGCGTCGCTGGCGGCATCGGCGCCGATGTGCACCTCGAAGGCGAGCTCCCCTCCCACGCCGCCATGTTCTCCGAGACGCAAAGCAGGGTCGTCGTGACGCTTGCCGAGAGCGACGTGGAGAGGTTCGAGCAGATGTGCGTCGGGCGCCAGGTGCCCTACGCGGTGGCCGGCACGGTCGGCGGAGACTCACTCGCCCTTTGCGGTATGTGCGAAGTGCCGCTCCCGCTTCTGTCGCGCGCGTACGAGGACACTCTCGAGCGGCTCGTGCACGGGGACCCGCCGGTCCCCGAGGAGATGCGGGCGGGGTGAGGGGTGATGTGGCGGCGAAGCTGGGTCGCTCCGGTCGCGGCAGCAGCCGCCCTCGCCGTCGGGACGACGCTGGTCGTCTTTGCCGTCGGCGGCTTGGCGTCGCCTGAGGGTGAGACGCCGCGGACCCCCGCTCCTCCGGGCGCCCGCGTGACGACCTCTCCGGTGACCGCGGGGCCGGGAAGCCCCGAGCCGACGGCGCCCCCGGCGGGTGGCGACTCGCCGACTGTCGTCGCCACCGGATCGCCCTTGCCATCTCCTCCCCCGGCCGCGCGGCCGCCCGCGGCTCCGCCCGCGCCCCCTCAAGGCACCGCGAGCGACTCGACCTCCTTCACGGCCTCGCAGGTGATGGCGGCCGCTTCCGGGTTCCTTAAGGACGTCGGAGCTGGCCGGGCGGCGGCCTACCGGGCCGCCTGCACCCCCTCGTTCGCGGCCGCGATGCAGCCGCCCCTCGCGGGTGCGGCACCGGGCGATCTTGCCTCCTTCGAGATCCTGATGGCGCTCCGGCAGGGCGGCAGGTGGGTCGCTTACGTCGGTGAACGTTGGAGCGATGGCGAGCGTCAGTCGCGGTATGTCTTCCAGGAGACCCGCGACGGGCTGCTGGTGGACGGCGTCGAGTACGCCGACATCCCCTGAGCGCTTCGCCCGGCGATCCTCGCGGCCACCGTCGTCACGCGCCGTGCTATCCTGCACGCGTTCATTCCTCGTCGCTCCCAGGAAGCCGTGACCGACAACACCGACTGGAGCCTGTCAGATCCCCCCGAGCACCCCGAGGAGGCGTGCGGAGTCTTTGGCGTATACGCTCCCGGAGAGGATGTCGGGAAGCTCACCTACTTCGCGCTTCATGCCCTGCAGCATCGCGGGCAGGAGTCAGCCGGGATCGCAGTCGCCGACGGCCACACCCTGACGGTCACGAAGCATCTGGGGCTGGTCCCGCACGCTTTCAAGCCCTCCGACCTCGCGAGCCTGGAGGGCCATCTCGCCATCGGGCACACGCGCTACTCGACGACCGGCTCCTCGGGCAGCTGGGAGAACGCGCAGCCGATGATCTCGGCCGTCGGCCACAACACCATCGCGCTGGCCCACAACGGCAACCTGGTCAACACCTCTGAGTTGCGAGACGGCCTCCACGGTAGGGGCGTGCGCTTCCGTTCGACGACCGACTCGGAGGTCCTGGCGACGCTGGTCGACCACTTCACGAAGCAGCACAACTCGATGAGGGCCGGGATCCGCGAGACGATGAAGCTCGTGCGAGGCGCGTATTCGGCGGTCCTCATGTCCGAGGAGGCGCTGTACGCTTTCCGCGACCCCAACGGCATCCGCCCGCTGTCCCTGGGCCGGGTCGACGGAGTTGGCTGGGCGGTGGCCTCGGAGACCTGCGCTCTGGACCTCATCGGCGCGGAGTACCTCCGGGACGTCGCGCCCGGCGAGATAGTCAAGCTCAGCGGGTCCGGCCTCCACTCCGAGCAGGCCGTGCCCGCTGCCGATCGCTCGCTTTGCATCTTCGAGTTCATCTACTTCGCCCGCCCGGACTCGGTCCTGAACGACTGCACGCTCTACGAGGCCAGGCGCCGGATGGGCGCCGCCGTCGCCAGGAGCGCGCCTGTCGAGGCCGACATCGTCATCGGGGTCCCGGATTCCGGGGTGCCCGCCGCGGTGGGCTACGCGCAGGAGAGCGGGGTGCCTTTCGCGGAGGGGCTGGTCAAGAACCGCTACGTAGGGCGCACGTTCATCTCGCCCTCCCAGTCGCTGCGGCAGCAGGGCATCAAGCTCAAGCTCAACCCGCTGCGCAGCGTGCTCGCAGACCGCAGCGTGGTTGTGGTCGACGACTCCATCGTGCGAGGCAACACCTCCCGCAAGCTCGTCGCGCTGCTCAGGGAGGGTGGCGCGCGCGAGGTGCACATGCGGATAACCAGCCCGCCGGTGCGCTGGCCCTGCTTCTACGGCATCGACACCGACACACGGGAGCAGCTGATCGCGGCCTCGCAGTCGGTCGAGGAGGTCCGAGAGTACATCGGCGCGGACTCGCTGGCTTACCTGTCGGTCGAGGACATGCTGGCGTCCACGGGTGCCCCGGGGGCCGGGTACTGCGCGGCTTGCTTCACCGGCGAGTACCCGATCGAGATCCCCGAGAGCGTGCGAAGGGGCAAGATGGCGCTCGAATGAGCGACGCGCTCCCCATGCTCGCTATCGGCCTGGAGCTTGGCGCGGCGTTCAACCCCTTCACGGCCGCGGCCGGAGCGGCCCTCGCGGCCGCCTACGTCACCTCCGACCTCCGCGCCCGAAGGACGACCGGGGCTGCGGCCCTCGCGACCGCCTGGCTGGCGGGGGACGGCCTGCGGGTGCTGGGCAGGGCCCGCGAGCTGCACGGCGGCGCCTCGCTCGCGCCCGAGTTCGCCAGCGCGCCCGCCTGGGCAGGCTGGACTGCGGTGGCGCTGTGGGTCCTTGTCGGAGTGGTCGTCGGCTACGCCGTCCCGGCCTGGGCTGGGGCGTTCGCCGGCCGCAGGACGGTGCTAGGACTCGATTGGCTGGTGGCAGGCAGCGTCGCGCTCACCGTGTCACTCGCGACCTCGGGCCTCCTGGGCTCGCTGGGCGGGTGAGCCGCGGGCGGGTGGTACGATTGCCCTGCGTTCCGAGGCGAGAGGGAGACGGTTGACCGACCGCGAGGACAGGGGCGGGTTCACATATCGCGACGCCGGCGTCGACACCGCAGCCGGCGCTCGCGCCGTGGACGGCATCCGCGCGCTGGTGCGGTCGACCTACCGAGCCGAGGTCATCGGTGACATCGGCGGCTTCGGGGGGTTGTTCTCGGCTGCGGCCCTCAAGGAGATGGCAGAGCCGGTCCTGGTGTCGGGCGCGGACGGCGTGGGCACCAAGATCGAGATAGCGAAGATCCTTGGCCGCCACGACACGGTGGGCATCGATCTTGTGGCCATGTGCGCCAACGACGTCCTGGTCTGCGGCGCTGAGCCGCTGTTCTTCCTGGACTACGTCGCGGTCGGCAGACTCGAACCCGACCGTATGCGGAGCATCGTCGCGGGGGTGGCCGAGGGGTGCCTGCGGGCGGGATGCTCGCTTCTCGGCGGCGAGATGGCGGAGCACCCCGGGGTGATGGACCCGGACGACTACGACCTCTCGGGATTCTGCGTGGGGGCGGTCGACAGGCCTCGCATGGTGACCGGCGAGCGCATCGAGCCCGGCGATGTCATCCTCGGATTGGCTTCAAGCGGTCTGCACTCGAACGGCTTCTCTCTGGTTCGGCGTGTGCTCGTGGAGGGCCGCGAGGAGGCGCTCCTTCTGCCCCGGGTCGACCTGGGCGGGGTCTCGCTCGGCGAGACGCTGTTGACTCCCACCCGGATGTACGTCAAGCCGGTGCTCGAGCTCCTGCGCTCAGGGGCCGACGTCAGGGGCATGGCGCACATCACCGGGGGCGGGATCACGGAGAACCTCGACCGCTGCCTTCCCCGGCACTGCGACGCTCGCGTCGTGCCGGGAGCATGGAAGCCCCCGGCGGTCTTCGGGCTCGTGGCCGAGGCGGCCGGACTGGCCGACGAGGAGATGCTCAAGACCTTCAACATGGGCGTCGGGTTCGCGGTCGTCCTGTCCGCCTCCTGCGCCGCCGACGCGGCCGCCCTGCTCCGCGAGGGCGGCGAGACGGTCTGGGAGATAGGCGAGGTCGTGGATGGGAGCGGCCGGGTCGTCTACGGCTGACGTCTCTCCCGGGCGGGCGGTTGCGATAGATCAGTAACCAAACGAGCCGAGGCTCGTTCATACTCATAGGCACCTAAAGGGGGGGGTGGCGCGCCGCGCCACCCCCCTTTCATCGACACAGACAGGAGCGGGACCCGCACATGCCAAGGGGAATCAGGTCGACCAAGGACAGGGACGGCACGCACGTTCAGGTGGAGTGCGGCTTCCAGTCCGAGGGCGGGGCGTTCTTCCTCATGCTCCGCCGTCTCCCCCCGCTGTACGCCAAGCCGCCGGTGTGGCTTGTCCGCCTGTCGACCGACACGCTTTCGCAGCGCGCCGGCGACGGGACCGCCACCACCTTCTACAAGGCATACTCCATCCAGGGCCTGACAGACAAGGAGAAGGAGTTCCTCTCGCAGTGCGAGCCGGGTTCCTCGGTGTTGCCGTTCTTCAATTTCAGCTATCCGAACGTCATCAAGACGCTGGGCAAGAAGTTCCGCAAGCTCGACGACTCCGAGGTGGGGGCTCTGCTCAAGCGCGAGTACGCCTTCATCCCCTGAGCCCGCGCCGACCGAGCCCGCGCCGACCGAGCCCGCGCCGACTCCTGCAGCCGCCGGGCGTGGGCTATGCTGGTCTTACTGCCCCCTGCGGTCCGGGGCAGGCTGGGTGAGGAGGCGAGGTCGATGGGGTCTGACAGGCTGCGGCTGGGCGTCCTGATATCCGGTTCCGGAAGCAACCTCCAGGCGCTCATGGACGCCTCTGCCGAAGGCCGACTCTCTGCCGAGATTGTCTGCGTGATCTCGGACAAGGAGGCGGCGTACGGCTTGGAGAGGGCCCGCAAGGCCGGCGTGCCTGCCGTGTGGGTCGATCGCGCCGCCTGCCCGACGATGCGCGAGTACGACCTGCGGATCCTCGAGGTGCTGCGCCGGCACGAGGTGGACACCGTCGTGATGGCCGGCTACATGCGGCTGTTGGGCACCGAGGTGCTCGATTCATTCCCCATGCGGGTCCTCAACATCCACCCGGCGCTGCTGCCCAGCTTCGCCGGGGCCAACGGCATCCGGGACGCCCTGGAACACGGCGTGAAGGTCACCGGCGTCACGGTCCACTTCGCCAACGAGGTCTTCGACGAGGGCCCGATCATCGCCCAGGAGGCCGTGCGTGTGGACGAGGGCGAGACGCTGGCCTCGCTCGAGGCCAAGATGCACGAGGTCGAGCACAGGCTGTACCCGCAGGCGCTCCAGTGGCTGGCCGAGGGGCGCGTCAGGGTCGAGGGGCGGACGGTTCACATAGACTGACGCGCGCCTTCGCGCCTCGCGCTATACTCTCGCCGTCCGCCCGCCCGTCAAGCCTCCGGAGGTCCACGTGGACACCATCCCCATCCGTCGCGCGCTGGTGTCTGTCACCGACAAGACAGGCGTCGTCGGGTTCTGCAGGGCCCTGCGCGACGAGTTCGGGGTCGAGGTCGTCTCCACCGGCGGCACCGCCAGGGCGCTGACCGAGGCGGGCATCGAGGTCCGCGCCATCGACGACCTCACCGGCTTTCCTGAGATGATGGACGGCCGCGTCAAGACGCTGCACCCCCGGGTGCACGGCGGTCTGCTCGCGCGCCGCGACACCCCCGCGCACATGGCGGCCGCCGAGGAGCACGGCATCGGGATGATCGACATGGTCGTGGTGAACCTCTACGCCTTCGAGGCCACCGTCGCGAAGGAGGGGGTGACCGAGGAGGAGGCCATCGAGAACATCGACATCGGCGGCCCATCGATGCTCCGTTCGGCTGCGAAGAACTTCGCGAGCGTCTGCGTCGTGACCGACCCGGCCTGCTACGACTCGGTTGTGGGGGAGATGCGCGCCAACGGAGGCGGCACGCTGCTCGAGACCCGGCGAGCGTTCGCGACCGAGGTCTTCCGCGTCACCAGCCACTACGACAACGCCATCTGGCAGCACCTGTCCGGGTACCACGGCCAGGCCTTCCCTCACGAGGTGCGCCTGAGGTTGTTCAAGGCGCAGGACTGCCGTTACGGCGAAAACCCGCACCAGCGTGCCGCGTTCTACCGGTTCGCGGACGCCAAGCCCGGCACGCTGGCCCTCGCAGAGCAGCTCGGCGGCAAGGAGCTGTCGTACAACAACATCCTGGACACCGACGCCGCTTGGGCCGCGGTCCGCGAGTTCGGGGAACCCGCCTGCGTCATCGTCAAGCACACGAACCCCTGCGGGGTCGCAATCGGCGGCGACGTGGCGGAGGCCTACGCGCGCGCGCACGCATCCGACCCCGTCTCGGCGTTCGGCGGCGTGATGGCGTTCAACCGCACGGTCGACGCCACCGTGCCTCGCGCCGTGTTCGACCGGGGCCAGTTCGTCGAGGTCATCATCGCCCCCGACTACGAGCCCGAGGCCCTTGAGATGCTCCGCACCAAGGAGAACATGCGCATCCTCCGGACCGGCGAGGCCCGCGACCCGGGCAGCCACTACGAGAGCCGCGCGGTCGAGGGCGGCATGCTCGTGCAGCTCTCCGACACGGTCGGCGAGGACCCGGCCGCCTTCACCGTCCCGACCGAGCGGAAGCCCTCCGACGAGGAGATGGCGCAGCTGCTGTTCGCCTGGAAGGTCGCCAAGAGCGTCAAGAGCAACGCGATCCTTCTCGCGAAGGACTTCGCCAGCGTCGGTGTGGGCGCCGGGCAGATGTCGCGCGTCGACAGCGCGCGGATCGCCGTCGAGAAGGCGGGGGATCGCGCGGTAGGCGCGGTGGCGGCGTCCGACGCGTTCATGCCCTTCCCCGATTCGCTTGAGGTCTGCGCGGCCGCCGGGGTGACCGCCGTCATCCAGCCCGGCGGTTCGATCCGGGACGAGGAGGTCGTGGCGAAGGCCGACGAGCTGGGCGTCGCGATGGTGTTCACGGGGCACCGCCACTTCCGTCACTAGCTCCCCGGCCGCGCCGGCGAACCGATACACTCGATCCTTGCCGCATGCCAGCCCGCTAGAGAGCCGGGCACCCAGCGGTGACGGGGACGGAGACCGCATGCCCGGAGAGGCGACCCTGCGCCTGGCGCCCGCGTCGGAACGCGGCTGGTTCGGCGGCCGCTGCCTCGACGCCCGCGGGACGCTGGACGTGCGCTCCGGGCTGACGGTCGCGCAGGCGGCCGAGACGCTGGAGGCCGCCTTCGAGGGCCGCGGAGCGCCCATCGCGGCGGCCCTGGTCGGTTACGAGGGCGAAGCTGTCGTCGCGACGTGGGGCGGGTTCGAGCGGCGCCGGGGCGCGGGCGGCTCGGCCGACGGCGGCTCCTCGGGCCGGGGCCCGCTCATCGCGCCGGCCCGCATCATGGACGCGGCGGACTTCCGGGCCGGCGTCGAGGAGGTCCGGCGCCGCATCGCCGAGGGCGACGTCTACGTGCTCAACCTCACCCACACGGTGACGGGCCGGGGCGTCCTCACCCCCGAGGACGCGCACCGGACGCTGCTGGACAGGGCCCGCTCCGACATGTCGGCGCTCTTCGCGTGGCCAGGCGGGGCGGTGGCGTCGGCCTCACCCGAGCGCTTCCTGCGCGTCCGGGCGGGCGCTGGCGGCGTGCGCGAGGTGGAGGTGCACCCGATCAAGGGGACCCGCCCGCGCGGGGCGACGCCGGACGCCGACGCGGCCATGGCGTCCGAGCTGCTGTCCGACCCCAAGGAGCGCGCGGAGCACGTCATGGTCGTCGATCTCGAGCGCAACGACCTCGGGCGAGTGTGCGAGACGGGCACCGTCACGGTGGACCCGCTGTACGAGGTGGTCGCCACCCCCTACTGCCACCAGCTCGTCTCGCGGGTGCGAGGCGTGCTCCGGCCGGGGATGACCTTCGCCGAGCTGCTGGAAGCGGCGTTCCCCTGCGGGTCGGTGACGGGCGCGCCCAAGGTCGCCGCGATGCGCATAGCGGCCGAGCTCGAGGCGTCGCCGCGCGGAGCCTACTGTGGCTCGCTGATGGTCGCGGTCCCGGGCGAGTTGGACTCGTCCGTTCTCATCCGCACGCTCGAGTACCGGGGCGGGGCGCGCGCGGGGAGCGGTGTCGCGTGGGGCGCGGGTTGCGGGATCACGCATGACTCGCTTCCCGCGGCCGAATGGCTGGAGTCGCTCCTGAAGGCTTCGCCCGCGCTCGGTGACGGTCTGCCTGAGGTGGCGCTTCGCGAGACGGCCCGTGTCGCCGCGGGCGCCGTCCCGCTTCTGGACCACCACCTAGCGCGGTTGGCCTCGGGCGGCTGCGGCCCCACCGTGCTGGCGAAGGTCCGTGAAGCCGTGGCCGGTGCGCTCGAGCGGTGGGGGACCAGAGGCCCCGGGCGGCTGAGCGTGACGGTCACGCCCGACGGCGAGGCGCTAGCCGGCGTGTCGGGGGAGCCCTCGTCGCTCGCGGTCGAAGGCGGCCCCCGGCTCGTGGCGGTGGAGGTCGCCGGACCGCCCGGGCTGCCGCTGGGCGCGGCCAAGCCCGCGGCGCGCCGCGCGTGGGACCGCGCCCACCGGGCGGCGCGGCTGAAAGGAGGGGACCAGGCCATGCTGGTGGGTCCCGGAGGGGCCGTGATCGACGGCTCGACCGCCAGCGTGTGGATACGCGAGGGGCGCCGGCTGCTGACGCCGCCCGCTCCTCCGGCCGTGGCGGGTGTCATGCGCGCCGTCGTGTTCGACCTCGCGCCGGGGTGCGGCTTTGGCGCGAGGGCCGAGCCGCTGACGGCGGCTCGCGTCTGGGCTGCCGACGAGGTCTTCCTCACGAACGCCTACGGCGGGATCGTCCCCGTGCGCGAAAGGGACGGCGAGGCCCGCAGGGCGCTGTCGCGGGCCGCGGCCGATCGTCTGGGCTTCCGCTGAGCGGTCCGGCTCAGTCGCGCGGCTGGTGGACCACTCTTTGGGGGAGCGGAATCTCGATTCCCTCGTCGCCGTAGCGCCGGTGCAGGCGCTTGATGAACTCGTGACGCACGGGCCACCGGTTCGGGAACGAGTCCGCCCTCAGCGCGACCTGCAGCAGGACGGCCGACTCGCCGAACTCCGTGTAGCGGAAGAGCGGCTCGTGGTCTGGTGCAGCGCCCTCGACTGACCGCTGCACCTCGGCGGCGACCTCCAGGGTGACCCTCTCGACCTTCTCGAGGTCGCTGGCGTACGAGACCCCCGCCGCGACCCACGTCACATGCTGCTCGTCCTCGGAGGTGTAGTTCGTGATCAGCGAGCGCCCGATCACCGCGTTGGGCACGATGACCAGGTCGTTGCTTAGCAGCTTGAGCGTGGTGTTGCGCCAGGTGACATCCTCCACCCAGCCCTGCTGCCCGCTCTCGAGCTGGACGAAGTCGCCGGGTGTGATCTGACCGCTCATCAGGACCTGCACACCGCTGAAGACGTTCTCCAGAGTGGGCTGGAGGGCGAGCCCGACAGCCAGGCCGCCTACTCCCAGCGCGGCGAGCATGGGCGCTATCGAGATGCCCAGGCCCGCCAGCAGCGACAGCACGCCTACGACCCAGACCAGGCCCTTCACGAGGTTGACGAAGATGGTGCTCGAGGGCACCCGCGCGTCCTCGCGCTCTGTGTAGAGGCGGACCACCCACCCCGCCACCCTCGCGACCGCGACCGTGGAGACGACGATGATCGCTGCGAGGAGCGCCTTGAGCGCGTAGGCCTCCGTCCGCTCAGGTAGACCCGCTTCGAGCACCGCCCACCAGGCGGCGATGAGCAGCGCCAACGCGGTCGGGATACCTCCCAGGGCCCGGGCCGCCGCCTCGGCGACACGCGCCCTGCGAGTCCGCCACAGGCCGTGCAGCAGGGCTATCGCCGCGCGCTCCACCGCGAACCCCGCCAGTGCGGCGGCTATCACGACCATGGCCGTCTGCCAGCTTGTCAGCACGCGTATCCGCCCTTTCGCGCAGGTGTCTCGATGATCCGGGCGAGGCCGACACGCTCCGGCCCCGTCCGCGCGACGAGTATACCCGTCGCCGGGGACCGCCCCCCGCATGCGCCGTTTGACCCCTCCGCCGTCATGCCGATACAATCCATGCGCTTCGCCTCCCGCCGGGGCGAGCCGAACCCTGCGGGGCCGTTAGCTCAGCTGGCAGAGCAGGGGACTTTTAATCCCAAGGTCGCAGGTT
>JBBIJK010000007.1:0-63485 GCA_037445995.1 Actinomycetota bacterium
CTGATGATGGACAGGGTGTGCGAGGACCACGCGCCGCTGATCGTGACGCGCAAGGGTCGCGCGTCCGTGGTCATGATCTCCCTCGACGACTTCGAAGCACTCGAGGAGACCTCGCACCTGTTGCGCGGGCCGAGGAACGCGCAGCGCCTGCTTGAGTCGATTGTCGAGCTCGAGGCGGGCGGCGGCACCGAGCGGGAGCTCGCCGAATGAGGGTCGTGTTCTCCGAGCACGCCCGGGACGACTGCCTCTACTGGCAGACGACAGACCGCAAGATCGTCCGGCGGATCAACGCGCTCATCAGGGACATCCAGCGCACCCCGTTCGAGGGCGTAGGCAAACCGGAGCCGTTGAAGCACGCGCTGTCGGGGTACTGGTCACGCCGGATCGATGGCACGCACCGGATCGTCTACAAGGTGGAGGGCGAGGACTTGCGCATCGCTCAGCTCAGACACCACTACTGACGAGTCTCACAGAACACGCGTGGCATGGCCCGCGAACGGCCGGCTCGGCCGGCTCGGCTCAGCGAAGCGTCACCTCGCCGGCGGTCACCGCGCGCGTACCGCCCGCCGCGTCCCGCAGCAGGAGCCTGGCTTCGTCGTCGACCCCTGCGATCGATCCGCTGGCGACCGTCGCGCCGCTTCTGTCGCGCACGACCGCCGCGGCTCCCAGGAACGCCATGCGCCCCTCGTACTCGGTCCGGAGCGACCCGAAGCCTCCGGCCTCCATGTCGGCGACCGCTTCGACGATGCACTCGAGGAGTGCGGCAGCCGCCTCCGGCAGCCGCACCGTCTGTCCTCCGGGCGCCTCGGCGAGGTAGGCGGCGCCCGCCGCTCCGACTTCGGGCCGCCTCACGTTGAGGCCGACCCCGATCACCGCCCACTCGAGGGCGTCGCTCTCGGCCGAGACCTCCACCAACACGCCCGCGAGCTTGCCACCCTCCAGCATCACGTCGTTGGGCCACTTGACCGCAGCCTCCGGTACCCCCAGCCGCTCAACGCCCCGCGCCACCCCGAGCGCGCAGACCGGGGCGAGCGGCGCCGCTTCGTGCGGGGCGATCTCAGGTCGCAGGACGACCGACAGATAGACCCCGCCCGAAGGGGATTCCCACGTCCTTCCCAGTCGCCCTCGCCCCCCGGTCTGCCGCGAAGCGAGTACCGCGGTCAAGCCCGGGGCGCCGGCGCGAGCCAGCTCCTTGGCGTCGTCGTTCGTGGAACCGGTGACTTCCCTGCCTGTGACGACCCAGCCGCGCCCTGCCCCCAGGAGGTGCGCGACCTCTTGGGGCAAGGGAAGGTCGGGAGCCGAGGCCAGCACGTATCCGCGGCCCGGACGGGACAGCACCACGTAGCCCGACTCGCGCAGTGCGGTGACGTGCTTGCCTACGGCCGCCCGGGAGACGCCGATCCGCTCGGCCAGCTCCTGGCCCGAGACGCCAGCAGGGCCGCTCCGCCTCAGTGCGGCGAGAACCTCAGCTCTGGTCGGGTTCACCGGGCGCGTGCCCCTCCGGGTGTGCCGCGGCATACTCGGCGCCCAGCTTCGCGATCCGTCGCGCCGCCAAACGGCGACGGCCCCACCAGGCGGCCAGAATGCCGCCGAACACGATGACGAACCCCATCCACCCCAACGCGCCGAGTACGCGCAGGCCGACCTCGAACCGGTCTCCGAGGAGCCAGCCGACCGCCACCATGAGGCTCGTGTACGCGGCGGCCCCGGCCGCGGTCCACCCGGCGAAGACCGCGACCCGCATCCTGGAAACGCCGGCCAGTACGGGGGTGATGTTCTTGAAGACCGCGACGAACCTCGCCAAGAAGACCGCCTTCGTGCCGTGGCGTTCGAAGTAGGCCTCGGCCGCGTCGAGCGTGTCGTGAAGCTTGCGGTTGCGACCGGCTATCCGCTCGAGGAAGGCGCGGCCGCCGCGAACACCGAGGACGAAGCTCGCCGTCGTCCCGGTGCAGGTGCCCAGGAAGGAGACCGCCCAGACCGCGAAGACGTTCAGCGTCTCCTCGCTCGCGGCCGTGAACGCGGCGACGGCCACGATGGTATCCCCCGGGGTGAAGCTACCGACAAGGAAGATGTTCTCCAGGGTCGTCGCGAGAAACGTGATGAGATACCCGTGATCCGACATCAGTGCGAGGACTCGTTCGAGGAGCGTTATCGGCGTTTCCGTGATCAAGACCTCACCTGGTCCTCGGGGGCTTGGCGGACCGGCTCATCGAACCCGAAGTCGACCGGAGACGCAAGTGTGAGGGCGCTCGTGGCCACCCGGTCCACCCCGGCGGCGGCCATCGCCGGCAGCCTGTCGAGGGTGATTCCCCCGGAGGCCTCGGTGATGACGAACCTCCCGGCGTCGCGGGCCGCCGAGCGCACCGCCTCGACCGCGGCGGCGAGCGTCGCGTCGTCCATGTTGTCAAGAAGCACTAGGTCCGCTCCGGCGGCGGCGGCCTCCGCGGCCTGAGACGCCGTGTCGGCCTCCACCTCCACGAGCAGGTCGGGCCAGGCCTCGCGGGCGGCGCGCGTGGCCGCGGCGACACCGCCCGCCGCCCTGAGATGGTTGTCCTTGACCAGCACCATGTCCCACAGCCCCATCCGGTGGTTCGCGGCCCCGCCCACGCGGACAGCGTACTTCGCGAGGGCTCGCAGGCCCGGAGGGGTCTTGCGGGTGTCGGTGACCACGACCCCGCCCTCTGCGGCGTCCACCCATCGCCGCGACTCGGTGGCGATCCCCGACAGCGTCATCAGCAGGTTCAGCGCGGTCCGCTCGCCAGCGAGCAGGACACCGGCGTCGCCCGAGACCTCCGCCACAGCGTCCCCGGCCGACACCCGCGCGCCCTCTGCGACCAGAGGGAAGACCTCCACAGCCCCGGGACGCCCTGTTGCCGAGGCCAGGACGGAGTAGACGGCCTCCATCACCGGGAGCCCGCAGACGACGCCGGCCTTGCGCGCCACGGCGAGAAACTCGAGCCGATCGCCGGGGGAGACGAGCGCGGTGGTGGTCACGTCGCGCGCGAGCAGCCCCGGATCGCCGGTCGCGCCGCGTGCGAAACGCGTCGCGGACACGCCGAGGTCCTCGGCGAGCGCCGCGGCCACGACGTCCCGAACATCGGGCATCTCGTGCAACCTCATCCCTCCAGTTCGCCCAGGGCGCCGACCGCGACAGCGCGCGGATGCTCCCCTCGCCTCCACACCACGTGCGCCCGCCACTCGTCGTCGTCGCGACAGGGGTGGTCCGATCGCCCATGGCATCCGCGCGTCTCCGTGCGCCACCAGGCCGCGTGCGCCGTCAGGACGGCGACAGTGAGCAGGTTCTGCGTCTCCATGCCAGCGGCGCTGGTCACCTCAGGGGCCGGACCCGTGGCAAGCTCTTCGATCCGGGCGACCGCGACGGACAGACCCGCGGCGTCGCGACCCGTGCCGACGTGCGCGCTCATCGTCTCCTGCAGCGCCGACCGGCCCGCGCCGGAGACCGAGGCGGCGTCTCCGCCAGCCAGGGCGGCGCCCTCCTCGCTGGCTATCCGGCGCGACGCCGGCCAGCCGATCTCAGGCTCCAGCGCCCGCATCATGCGGCGCGACGACACCAGGCCCTCGAGCAGCGAGTTGCTCGCAAGGCGGTTGGCGCCGTGCAGGCCCGAGCACGCGGCCTCGCCCGACGCGAACAGGCCCGCCAGCGTGGTGCGCCCGTCTACGTCGGTGCGGACCCCGCCTATCGCGTAGTGCGCCGCGGGCGCCACGGGCACGCGGTCGCGGGAGAGGTCGAAGCCGGCGTCGGCGCAGGCGTCCCACACCGTCGGGAACCTGATCCTGAGGCGATCCGCACCGAGGTGACGGGCGTCGAGCCACACGTGCGGCGTCCCCGACTCGGCCATCACCCGCGCGATCTGGCGGCTCACCACGTCGCGCGGAGCGAGTTCCGCCAACTCGTGGACGCCGACCATGAAGCGTTCACCCGAGTCGTCGACAAGATACGCTCCCTCCCCCCGCAACGCCTCGGTCAGGAGGAACTTGGGGCTTGCCGAGGAGTCCAGGGCCGTCGGGTGGAACTGGACGAACTCCACGTCGGCCACGTCGGCGCCCGCCCGCCATGCGGCGGCCACGCCGTCCCCGGTGGCGCTCAGCGGGTTGGTCGTGACCCGGAAGGCCTGCCCGCACCCGCCGGTGGCCAGGAGCACCGCGCCCGCGAAGATGGCTTCAAGCTCGCCGGCGGCGGGTTCGAGCACCAGCGCCCCGACGCACCTGTCGCCCGCGGTCAGCAGGTCCACGAGGAAGCGGTCCTCGCGAAGGTCCACGCCCGGCGAGTCGACCAGAGCGCGCGCGAGCGCGTTCTGGACGGCCGCGCCCGTGGCGTCCCCGGAGTGCAGGACGCGAGGTAGCGAGTGGCCCGCCTCGAGCGCCAGCGCCGGGCCGCCGTCGTCGGCCAGGTCGAAACGCACACCCTTGGCGGCCAGCCCGCGCAGCGCCTGCGCGGCTTCCAGCACGACGGAGCGCACCACGCGCTCCTCGCACAGGCCCTGGCCGACGACCAGCGTGTCGGCCAGGTGCAGCTCGACGGAGTCGGCCACGCCGACCGCGCCGGCGATGCCTCCTTGGGCGAGCCATGTGGCGGTGTCGGTGACGCGCGACTTGGTCACCAGCACCACCTGCAGCCCCGCCGCGGAAGCCTCGAGCGCGGCGGTGAGACCGGCGATCCCCGAGCCGACGACGAGCAGGTCGCAGGTGCGTCGCGGCATCGCCTGGGTGTCGAAGCGCAGCAGGTAGCGCCTCTCCAGCGTCGGCGGGAGGACTCCCGGCGAGCTCATCCGATCGCCACCATGCGCTCCACGGACGCGAGGGCGCGCTCACGCACGTCGCGCGCGACGTCGACCTCGCCGGAAATGTCGCGAAGGCAGTCTCGGACCTTGCGGATGGTCGTCACCTTCATGTTGGGGCACAGCATCCTCGGGGTCAGGTTCACGAACGCCTTGTCCGGCGCGGCCTTCCGCAACCCGTGGAGCAGACCCTCCTCGGTCACCACCACGATGGTCCCGGCCTCCGACTCGGCCGCGTGACGCAACATCTGCGAGGTGGACAGCACGGCGTCGGCCATCGCGACGACCTCCGCCCGGCACTCCGGGTGGGCGATCACCTCCGCCCCGGGATGCGCCTCTTTGGCTTCGAGGACCATCTCGCGCGTCACCTCGTCGTGCACGTGGCAGTAACCGTCGTACGCGACGACCTCGACTCCGGGGAGCTGGCGGCCCACCCAGCCGCCCAGGTTGCGGTCCGGCGCGAACAGGACGCGCGGCGCACCGAGCGAGCGCACGACGTCAACGGCGTTGGCGGACGTGCAGCAGACGTCTGTCTCGGCCTTGGCCTCAGCCGACGAGTTCACGTAGGTCACCAGTGGAAGCCCCGGGTTCCGGGCCTTGAAGGCCCGCGCCTGCTCGGCGTTCATCATGTCGGCCATCGGGCAGCCGGCCCTCGGCTCGGGCATGAGCACGGTGCGGTCCGGCGCGAGGATCTTGGCCGTCTCGGCCATGAAGTGCACCCCCGCGAAGACGATGACCGACGCATCGGTGGCCGCGGCCTGCCTCGCCAGCCCGAGCGAGTCGCCCACGAAGTCGGCGACGTCCTGCACTTCGCCGCGCTGGTAGTTGTGGGCGAGCAGCACCGCGTCACGGGCGTCGAGCAGCCGGCGCACCTGCGCGGCCATGCTCCCCGAGTCCGCCACGCCGTCTCCTCGCGATCCCACGCGCCCTCACGCCCCCCGGGGCCCGGACGGGCGCAGCGCGATGTTGTCGATGAGTCTGGTATTCCCGACGCTGCCCGCGACCAGCGCTCTTGCGTCGGCGTCCACCCGTGTCAGCGGCTCGAGCGTGACCGGATCGACCACGGCCAGGTAGTCGGGTCTGGCCAGCGGCTCCGCGTCGGCGACCTCGCGCATCGCGGCCTCAAGCGCTCCCGCGTCACGCTCCCCGCCGGCCAGGGCCGCGGCGGCGGCCTCCATCGCGCGAAACAGCCACGTCGCCGCGGCGCGCTCAGGCCCTCCGAGCCTGCGATTCCGGGAGGACAGGGCCAGCCCGTCGGGCTCGCGCACCGTGGGAAGCCCGACGATCCGGGTCCCGAGGTCGAGGTCCCGAGCGAGCCCCTCGACTATCCTGAGCTGCTGGTAGTCCTTCTCGCCGAAGTACGCCGTATCGGCGCGAGCGACCGCGAGCAGCTTGGTGACGACCGTCGCCACCCCTGCGAAGTGGCCCGGCCTGTGCTCGCCCTCCCAGCGGGCGGCCAGAGGCCCGGGCTCGACCGTCGCCCCGCGAGCGCCGCCGTACATCTCGCCGACCGAGGGCGCGAAGACCCAGTCGACGCCGTGCTCGGCGCAGGCGGCGAGGTCCCCTTCGAGGTCAGCCGGGTAGGCCGCGAGATCGGCGGCGGAGTCGAACTGGGTGGGATTCACGAACACCGACACGATGACGCGCGCCTCGCGTGCCCGGGCGGCGCGGACCAGCGAGAGGTGGCCTTCGTGGAGCGCGCCCATCGTAGGCACCAGGCCCACGCTGGCTCCGGCCGCTCGCGCTCCGGTGACCGCCTCCCTGAGCTCGGCCTTGGTCCTGAGCAGTACCGTCATGAGCCACCAAGCCTGGGCGGCCCGCCCGCCACGCGACGAAGCCTGCGGCGCTTCGAGGCCTCGACCTCGGCAAGGGCGGCCGGGTCCATGGGCGTGGACTGCTCCGCGCCCGGGAACGCGCCCGCTCGCACCTCCTCGGCGTAGGAGGCGACGGCCGCGGTCACGGCTTCGCCGATGTCGGCGTAGCGCTTCGCGTGGCGCGGGGTGCGCTCGGACATCCCGAGCATGTCGTGGAAGACCTGGACCTCGCCGTCGCAGTGCGGGCCAGCGCCGATGCCGATGGTGGGGATGACCAGCTCCGCTGTCACCAGCCCGGCCAGCTCGGCGGGGATGCACTCCAGGACGACGGCGAACGCGCCCGCGTCCTGCAGCGCGCGGGCGTCCTCCAGGAGCCGCAGCGCCGCGGCCGCCTCCCTGGCCTGGACGCGGTATCCGCCCATCGCATGGACCGACTGGGGAGTGAGCCCCACATGGCCCATCACGGGGATGCCCGCGTCGACCAGCTTGGCGACGGTAGAGGCGACGCCGGACCCGCCCTCGAGCTTGACGGCGGCCGCTCCGGACCCGGCCACGAGCCTGCCGGCGTTGCGGAGCGCCTCCTCGGGCGAGACCTGGAAGGACATGAACGGCATGTCGGCCACGACCAAGGCGCGCTCGACCCCGCGGACGACAGCGGCGGTGTGCGAGACCATGTCCTCCATCGTCACCGGCAGCGTCGAGTCGTGACCGAGCACCGTCATCCCCAGCGAATCGCCGACGAGCACGACATCCACGCCCGCGGCGTCCACGAGGCGCGCGCCGGTGGCGTCGTATGCGGTCACCATGACGATCCTGCGGCCGGCTTCCTTCATCATGCGAAGGGCGGCCGCCGTTACGGGCCCTGGGCGGCCCAACGGTACGGCGCTCATCTGCGAGCTCCTTCCCTTCCGTGACCGTCCCGGCCGCGGACGTGCGGTCCAGGCGGTCCCCTGCGGGGGCTAGATTGTAGCACCGGTCCGCGCCCGCGCGACGCGGCGCGGACGCCGGGCCCTAGCCCGCCAGCAAGCCCCTCGCGCGCGCCTCGAACGCGGCCGGGACCAGCAGACGGACTCCCGCCTCGACGAAGTAGGGGACCGCGCCAGTATGGCTGAACGAGTCCGGCGGATCGAGGGCCGCCGGGATCCCGGCGGCGTGCAGCTGCTGCATCGTCACCTTGAGTTGCGCCACCCGGCCGGCCGCCTGCCTGGACGCCGACGCGACCTCGACCCACGGCTCAGCGGGGTCCCACCAGACGTCGGGCTGGTCGCGTACGTCCGGAGCCTCGCGGACCGCCGCCTCCGCCCGTTCGAGCTCGAGCTCGTCCTCCGCGGGACCCTCGTAGCCTGGGACGGGGCCGAGCTCCCCCACGATGGCGCCTGCCGTGGCGGCGCCTCGCAGGCTCCTGACGGCGCGCCCGTCCGGCAGCGCCGCGCCAGGAGCGATCTGCAGCAGCGGCACCACCACGAACTCGCGTTCGAGCATCCTGGGGTGCGGGACCGTGATCTCGGGGCGCTGCCACTCCTCGTCCCCGAAGAGCAGCAGGTCCAGGTCGATGACGCGCGGGCCGTTCGGGGGGGCGCTCCTGTCCCTTCCCATCGAGTCCTCGACGTCCAGCATCCATCCGAGGAGCATGTCGGCGGGCATCGCGGTCCGCACCGCCGCCACCGCGTTCGCGAACCTGGGCTGCTCGGGTCCGCCCCAAGGCTCAGACTCGTAGACGTGCGAGCAGCGGGCGACGACAGCGTCGGTCTCGCTCTCCAGCCGCCACAGGGCCTCCGCCAGGTTGTCCACCCGGTCGCCCAGGTTCGAGCCCAGGCCGATGAGCGCCTCGGTCTTCAACGCGGCACCCCCAGGGACGCCGCGACGCGGAGGGCCTGAACGCTGTCCGCCACGTCGTGCACCCGCACGATGTCCGCGCCGCTGGCCACCGCAAGGGCGGCTGCCGCGAGGCTGCCGGCGAGACGGGCGCCCGGTTCGTCGACGCCGGTCAGCTCCCCGATCATCCGCTTGCGAGACACCCCGACCGCCACCGGGTATCCCAGCGAGGCGAGGCGAGGCAGCCCTCGCAGGAGCGCGAGGTTGTGCTCGAGGAGCTTGCCGAAGCCGATGCCGGGGTCGACACAGATGCGGTCCCTTTCGACCCCGGCAGCCGCCAACCCCTCGGCCTGGCGCTCCAGCCACTCGCAAACCTCCGCCACGACGTCCCGGTAGACCGGCGCGTCCTGCATCGTCCCGGGCTCGCCCAGCATGTGCATCACCACGAGTCCCGCGTCGCACCCGGCGGCCACCCTGACCATCGCGGCGTCGCGGAACCCGCCGACGTCGTTGATGACGCTGGCGCCGGCCGCGACGCACGCCTCGGCGCACTCGGCGTGACGGGTGTCGACCGACAGCGGTACCTCCAGGTCCTCGGCGAGCCGTCCGATCACGGGCCGGACCCGAGCGGTCTCCTCCGCTGGCGGGACCTCCGCCGCGCCTGGCCTGGTCGATTCGCCCCCCACGTCGATGACGTCAGCGCCGTCCTCGGCCATCCGTCCGGCGTGCGCGAGCGCCGCGAGCGGGTCTGCGAACAACCCTCCGTCCGAGAACGAGTCAGGGGTGACGTTCAGGACCCCCATCACCAGCGGCCGGTCCAGCGGGAGCGAGAAGCGCCCGCAGCGCCATACGCGACCCGGTCTCACGCCCGCCCCCGGCCGACGAGAGAAGTCGCGACGCAGAAGAGCGCGAAGCCCGCTGCGGCAGCCACCGTGGCGGCAGGCCCCAGCGGGAGGTCGATCTGCGCGCCGATCAGGACGGCCGCCCCAGCCGAGAAGGTCACGAGCCACAGGGTGACGCCGACGAACAGAGCGCCGAGCAGGGTCACGCCCGCCCGACGCCATCGTCCCTCGGCCGGCGTCGCCATCGAAGTGAGCGCCCATGTCGCCAGCGCGGCGGCGACAGCCAGCCAGCCGTACACCCTAGCGCCCCGTGATCAGCGCCATGGCCTCGGCGCGCGTCTTGGAGGAGCGCTCGAAGATGCCGCGCACGGCGCTCGTCACGGTGAGCGCGCCGGGCTTTCGCACCCCCCGCATGGACATGCACAGGTGCTCGGCCTCGATGACCACGACGACGCCGGTCGGGGCCAGATGCTCCACGATCGTGTCCGCCACCTGGGAGGTCATCCGCTCCTGCACCTGCGGTCGCCTCGCGAAGGTCTCGACCACCCTGGCCAGCTTCGAAAGGCCGCAGATCCTGCCCGAGGGTCCCGGGATGTAGGCCACGTGCGCCTTCCCGAGGAACGGCAGCAGGTGGTGCTCGCAGACCGAGTACAGCGGGATGTCGCGGACGAGCACCATCTCGCGGTGGCCCTCCTCGAAGGTCACGCAGAAGTGCTCGCCCGGGTCCGCCCCGACGCCCGCGAAGACCTCGGCGTACATCTCCGCGACCCGCCCGGGAGTGTCCCGCAGCCCGTCGCGGGAGGGATCCTCGCCGATGCCCTCCAGGAGCAGCCTGACGCCCTGGGCTATCTTCTCGCGGTCCATCGTCCCTCCGCAGTCTCAACCGCCGAACACCGGGCACCCACTAGGTTACCCCACGCCGCCGCGGGGGCACGTGGCGGCTCATCACCCCACGCCGCCGCGGGCGGCCGTGGCAGCTCAGTCCGCCCTGACCAGCGGTGCGAGGTCCGGAGGCAAAGGGGGCGGGGTGGCCGGGAGGTACGGGGCGGCGTGCGCGGGCACGCGGAAGTCCAGGTACGCCTCGACCCACTCCTTGGTCAGCTGCTCGAGACGGGCACGGACGCGAGGCGAGCGGCGATGCGGCAGGTCGATGCCGGGCCAGTGGAGCAGCGAGCCGAGCCAGCCGTGCCCCACCGCGTCCTGCCCGGAGTGGAGCGCGACCCCCAGGTGCGGGATCGACCTCTCCGCGACGGCCCAGGCAAGGTAGGCGCGGGCTGTGCGCCAGGCCCCGAACGTCACCAGGTGATAGCGCTTGAACTCCAGCCTCCAGCGGCCTTTGAAGCCCGAGTCGGTGCGGATGTTCCAGCGCGCGAGCGACTCGGCCTCAGCCTCGGTGAAGCCTGCCTCCTGGGCCCATCGGCGAGTGAGCAGATAGTGGACCTCGCCGTTCAACTCCCGGCCCCGATCAGGCCTGGACCGCGCCCTCGGGTGCGCCAGGCGAGGGCGGCTCGTCGGCTTTGGGCTTGCGGGCGCGGCCAGAGGGAGCGGCCTTCTTCGCGGCCGCGGCCTCTTCGGCTGCCACCCGCTCGGCGGCGACGAACTCCTCCCAGCGGCCCTCGAGCAGAGCCACAAGCTGGTCCTTGTCCACGGTCTCGCGCTCCACCAGCACCTTGGCCATGAGGTCGAGCTGGCCGCGGCGCTCCGCCAGGACGGTCCGGGCCTTGTCGAACGCCTCGTCGATCAGGCGGGAGACCTCCTTGTCGATCTCGAAGGCGATCTCCTGGCTGTAGTCGGGGTTGGCCGTGAAATCGCGTCCGAGGAAGACCTCGTGGTTGGCGTCGCCGAACGTCTGAGGCCCGAGCTTCTCGCTCATGCCGTACCGCGTCACCATCTGCTTGGCGAGCTTGGTCGCGCGCTCGATGTCGTTGGAGGCTCCCGTGGTGATGTCGCCGATGGCCAGCTCCTCGGCGACCCGGCCGCCCAGCAGCATCGCGATGTCGTCGAGCATCTCGCCGCGCTTGGTGAGGAACTTGTCCTCCGTGGGGAGCGCGAGGGTGTAGCCGAGCGCCCTGCCGCGGCTCACGATCGAGATCTTGTGTATCGGGTCGGCGTTGGGCAGGACGTGGCCGACCAGGGCGTGCCCCGCTTCGTGGTAGGCGATGACCCGCTTCTCCTCGTCGGAGATGACGCGCGCCTTGCGCTCAGGGCCGGAGATGACACGCTCGATGGCTTCCTCGAGCTCCTCCATGTCGATCTTCTTCTTGCCGTGACGAGCCGACAGCAGGGCCGCCTCGTTGACCAGGTTCGCGAGGTCGGCGCCGGTGAAGCCCGGGGTCCGGCGCGCGAGGATCTCCATGTCGACCTCGTCGGTCATGGGCTTGCCGCGCTGGTGGATCTTGAGGATCCCGTGACGGCCCTTCAGGTCCGGGCGGTCGACCACTACCTGGCGGTCGAAGCGGCCGGGGCGCAGCAGAGCCGGGTCCAGGATGTCGGGCCGGTTGGTGGCCGCGATCAGGATGACGTTGTCCTTGAGGTCGAAGCCGTCCATCTCGACCAGCAGCTGGTTCAGAGTCTGCTCGCGCTCGTCGTGCCCCCCGCCCAGGCCAGCCCCGCGCTGACGACCGACAGCGTCGATCTCGTCGACGAAGATGATGCAGGGGGCTGCGGCCTTGGCCTGCTCGAAGAGGTCCCTCACTCGGCTGGCGCCCACGCCTACGAACATCTCGACGAAGTCAGAGCCTGAGATCGAGAAGAACGGGACCGCGGCCTCGCCGGCCACGGCCCGCGCCAGGAGGGTCTTGCCGGTGCCCGGAGGGCCGACCAGCAGCACGCCCTTGGGGATCTTGGCGCCCAGCGCCTGGAACTTACCAGGGTTGGCGAGATACTCCTTGATCTCCTCGAGCTCCTCGACCGCCTCGTCGCACCCGGCCACGTCCTTGAAGGTGATGCGCGGCTGGTCGCGGGTCATCCGCTTGGCCTTGGCCTTGCCGAAAGACATTACCTTGGAGTTGCCGCCCTGCATCTGCTGCATGAAGAAGATCACAAAGAAGATCAGCGCCCCGACGAGCAGCAGGTTGAACACGATGGAGCCCCATGGGATGGTGGCGGAGACGTCGATCTCGTACTTGAAGGTGGCCGGGAACTGCCTCTTGGTCTGCGCGAGAAGCTCGTAGAAGGCGTCGTCGCCGGCGTAGGTGGAGGTGAACGCCTCCAGGCCGGCCTCGCCCTTCTTCTTGGCGGCCTCGTCGGGATACCACGACCCCGTGACCTCGCCGCGCTGCGCCTCGGCGACCAGCTCCGCCACGCGGCCCTGCTCGAGTGCGACCTGCATGGCGGCGGTGTCTATCGCCTTGGGCGGTGGCGCGGCCACGGTGAAGCGGCTGACGAGTACCGCTGCCAGGGCGATGAGGAACAGATAGAGCAGCGCGGTCCTGACGTTCTTGTTCACGAGCAGCCCTTCACCTCAGAGGGCGCCTTCAGGCGCCGATCGCCTCGGGCTTCAGGACACCGACGTAAGGGAGGTTGCGATACCTCTCCCCGTAGTCCAGGCCGTAGCCGACCACGAACTCGTCGGGAACCTCGAAGCCGACATACTTGCACTCGATAGGTACCCGCTGCTTGCCCTTCTTGCTCAGGAGGGTGACCACCTCGAGCGAAGCGGGCTTGCGGCTGGCGATGTTGCGCAGCAGATATTTCAGGGTCAGCCCGGTGTCGAGGATGTCCTCGACCACGAGAACGTGCCGGCCCTCCACGCTCTCGTCGAGGTCCTTGAGGATGCGGACCACACCGGAGGACTTCGTCGAGGATCCGTACGAGGACACCGCCATGAAATCGATCTCCACCGGGGTCGTGATGCGGCGCGCGAGGTCGGCCACGAACAGGGACGCGCCTCGCAGGACCGCCACGAGGAGGATCGGCTGGCCGCCGTAGTCGACGCTGATCCGCTCGCCGAGATCGACCACCCGCTCGCGGATGGCCTCCTCGCTGACCACGATCTGTTGGATGTCGGCGTGCATCGGGCGGGGCCTCCGAGGCTTCGGTCGGCGGTCTCCATGCAACCGGGGTGCCACGAAGGGTCCCCGGCGGAACCGCTATTCTACCCCACCTCCGCGCTCCCAACGCAGCAGCACCGCGCGGCTGGTTCCGGGACCGACCTTGGCGTCCTCGGAGACCCGCACCCCGGCCACCCACACCACCGTGTCACCCGAGCGGACGACCGGGGTGAGCGGCCGCAGGCGCTCGGGCACCTTCTCGTCGGTCAGCAGGTCGCCGACCTTCTTGCGGCCCGACATCCCGAGGGGTCGTATGCGGTCACCGGGCCGCGGCGGACCCACCGCCAGCGGGAACTCCAGGACGCCCGCGTCGAGCAGGGCCGCGTCGGGATCGCGGGGTACCTCACCGGGCGGCCAGGGCCGCGCCGTCATCCTCCCGGCCGAGCCCAGCGACACCTCGCCGGGCAGGGCGAGCGACCCGGGCTCGACGCGGAACCCCGCCGCGCCGACGCGCCTTACAGCGAGCGCCTCCGCCTCGGTGCGTGCGTGGAGCCCGCCGGTGACGTCGCGCGCGAAGCCGTCGTCGGCAAGGCCGTCCACGAGCGCCTCGATGTGCGAGGCCTCGATCCTCGAGGCCTCCGGGAAGGCGCCGCGCACAGCGTGAAGGACGGTGCGCCTGGCCACAGGCCGGGTCAGGGTCGACATCATGGCCCTATCGAACAGCAGGGTCCCGTCGGGTTCGACCGCTGCGAAGTCCCTGGCGAACGCGGCGGCCATGCCGCCGAGCAGGTCCTCCTCCTCGGTAAGCACGCGCAGCGTCCGCGCGAAGTGCTCGCGCCAGTCGGGAGCGGCCTGAGCGAGCGCGGGCAGGACCGTGTGGCGCACCCGGGCCCGCAGGCGCGTGGTATCCAGGTTGCTGGGGTCCTCGCGCCACTCCTGCCCGATCGCCGCAAGATGCTCGACGACCTGGGCGCGCGACGCGTCCGCCAGGGGGCGGACCACCCTTCCCCGGACCGGCCGCAGGCCCGTGAGCCCGCCCGTGCCCGCGCCGGTCAGGGCGCGCATGACGAAGGTCTCGATGCGGTCGTCCAGCGTGTGCGCGACGGCGATGCGCCCCCGCCGCGGGTCGACACCTGCCTCGCCGCAGCGGGCGTCCAGCTCCTCGTCGGCCAGCGCGTAGCGCAGCCGCCTCCCGGCGTCCTCGACGTTCAGGCCCTGCTCCCTCGCATACCCTCCTACGTCCATGCGCTCCACGCGAAGAGGGATCCCCAGCCGCTCGCACAGAGCGCCCACCCACGAGGCGTCCTCGCCCGATTCGTCCCGAAGCCCGTGGTCGAGGTGGAGCGCCGACAGGCGATGGGTCCCCAACCCGCCAGCGGCCAGCAGCCGGAGCAGCGCGACCGAGTCGGCGCCGCCCGACACCATGGCGACTACGACGCACCCGTCGGGGAGCATGGAGTGCTCTTCGACGGTGCCACGGGCCCTCACCGCCAGCGGTGTCGCCTCGCCGCTCACAGCCAGCCCTTCTCGCGCGCCATCCCCACCACCCACGCGGCGCAGGAGCCGCAAAGCTCGGCGCAGTGCGCCCACCGCTGCGGGTGGCGCATCCCGCCGTGCCGGGTCGCTATCTCGTCGCAGGTGGAGGCGTCCTGGTCGGCGACGAAGCGCCGCCTCAGCTCGCCTGCGGCATCGTAGCTGGGCTCCCACGGGTCCCGCGGGGACTCTCGGCCGGACAGCAGCCCGACCGCCATCACCGCGCCTGCGAGGGCACCGCATGTGCAGCGCGAGCCGCCGAAGCCCTCGCAAAAGCCGCTGGCCAGACGTACGACCTCAGGGGGCAACGGGTCACCCGCCGCCTCGCTCACCGCCTTGAGGACGGCCTCGCCGCACCACCATCCGGACTGGTACAGGCCAGCCGCACGGTCGCGCGCGCGCTCCTCGAGCGATGGCCCTGCGGCCTCCCGGCCTCCGATGGGATCCCTGTCCGCGTCCATGTCCAGCAGGTTAGCGGCGTGAGCCGGGCTCCGCCAGAGCGCTCTCAGGCGGCCGCATCGGCGGCGACGACCGCGCGAGGGGACACGGCGCGCTCCGCCACGCCGAGGAAAGCGTCCACTATCAGCGCCAGGCCGGCCGTCAGCAGGCCGCCCTGGAGTGTCACCGCGGGGTCGGCGTTCGCCAGCCCCGAGATGATGGGCGCGCCCAGACCCCCGGCGCCGGCGATCGCGCCGACCGTCGCCGTGGCTACGGTCACCGTGACCGACACCCGCACGCCGGTCATGATGACAGGCGCGGCCAGCGGCAGCTCTACGCGGCGCAGGGCCTGTGCGGGCGAGAGTCCCATCCCGCGGGCGCTCTCAAGCACGTCGGGGGGGAGGGCCCTCAGGCCCGTGATGGTGTTGCGGAGCACGGGCAGCACGCCGTAGAGCGCGAGCGCCAAGACCGTCGGCTCGAAACCGAAACCCAGCACCGGCACGGCCAGCGTGAACACCGCCACCGGCGGGAAGGTCTGGCCCAGGTTGGCAAGGTCGGTCACCACACCCAGCAGGTCCTCGCCGGAGGGCCGCGTCACGTAGACCCCCAGCGCCAGACCGGCGGACACCGACAGTGCGGCGGACAGTGCCACCAGCGCGAGATGCTCGCCCACGAGCTCCAGCGCCGGGTCCTGGAAGAGCACCCTCCCCTCCGCGGGGAACAGCCACCTCAGGGCCGGCTCCCAGAGGCCCGGCGAGGCCACCAGGGCCAAGTAGGCGGCGAGCGCGGCCGACGGCCACGCGAGCCCGCGGAGCGTCTCGCGCGAGACCTTCACGACAGCGGCTTTCCGAAGCGCTCGACGATCGCCTCGACGCTGACGCTGCCGATCGGGCGTCCGTCGGAGTCGACCACACCCACCGCGGGCTCTCCTGTCTCGAGGATCCGGGTCAGCGCGTCCCGCATCGTGGCTCCGGCGGAGACGGACGCGCCTGGCGCCCACCCCTCCAGCACCGGTCCCAGCGCCTCGGACACGCTGGCGAGCCCCAGCCTTCGCAGGGCGCGCTCGCCGCCTACGAACTCCAGGACGAACCGGTCGGCGGGGTACGCGAGGACCCGCTCGGGACGGTCGTGCTGCACGAGCCGCCCGTCCCTCATCACCGCGATGGAGTCGCCGAGCCGGATCGCCTCGTCGATGTCGTGCGTCACGAACACGACCGTCTTGCGAAGGCGGCGCTGGATGGCGGCGAACTCGCTTTGCAGCCGCTCCCGGGTCAGCGGGTCCACCGCCCCGAACGGCTCGTCCATGAGCAGCACGGGTGGATCGGCCGCGAGCGCGCGGGCCACCCCGACACGCTGGGCCTCGCCGCCGGACAGCTCGGAAGGGTAGGCCGAAGCGTGCCTCTCGGGGTCGAGACCGACGAGTTCGAGCAGCTCGGTGACCCTGCCGGCCACCCGACCCCGCTCCCAGCCCAGCAGTCCCGGGACGCACCCCACGTTCTCCCGGACGGTCCAGTGCGGGAACAGCCCGACGCCCTGGATGGCGTAGCCGATGCCGCGGCGCAGGGAATCCGGCGGGATGTCGCGGACGTCCCGGCCGTCGAGACGGACGCGTCCGGCATCGGGCTCGACCAGGCGGTTCACCATCCGGAGGGTCGTCGACTTGCCGCACCCGCTCGGCCCGACGAGCACGCACACCTCACCCGCTGGCACCTCCAGCGAGACGTCCGACACCGCCGCGCGCTCCGACCCCGGGTAGGTCCTGCACACCGCCTCCAGCGAGATCAAGGCGCGACACCTCCCTTGGCGGGCCACAGGACGCGCTGGACGGCGCGCAGCACCGCGTCGAAGCCGACCGCGAGCACGACGATCGCGACCGACCCTACCATCATCAGGTCGGCCGACTGCTGTGCGAGGCCTCCGAAGACGAACAGGCCCAAGGTGCCCGCTGCCGCGAACGCGCCGAGCGTGGCGTTCCCGATCGCCTGGACGCCCGCGGTGCGCAGACCGGACGTGATCACCGGCGCCGCCATGGGCAGCCTCACCCTCGCAAGCACCTGCAGCGGTGTCATCCCCATCCCGATGCCAGCGTCGACCGTCTCGGGGGGCACGCCCCGGAGCCCCGCGTAGGTGTTGCGCACAACCGGGAGGAGCGCGTAGAGGGTCAGGGCGATGACGACCGGCGCCCAGCCCAGCCCGCCGAAGCCGACCGATCGCAGCCAGGGCAGGGCGTGCGACAGCTGCGCGAGTGGGGCGACCAGGATGCCGATCATCGCCAGCCCCGGGATGGTCTGCACGGCTCCGACCAGCGCCAGGATCGGACCCGCCGTGCTGCGGCGCCTGAACGCCAGCACGCCCAAGGGGACTCCCACCAGCACGGCGAGCCCCGCGGACGCGGCCGAAAGCGCGAGGTGCCAGCCAGCTTCCGCCCAGAAACGCGGCCCCTGGTTGGCGTACTCGCGAGCCATCCCGGTCGCGTCGAGCGCGCCGCTTGCCAGCAATGCCAGGACACCCGCCGGAGCGGCGAGCGACACGGCCGACGACCAGAGACCGCCCGGGCGGAGCTCGCGACGCGAGGCGAGCACGACGGCCTGCGCCGCCACGACCCCCACCCACACGCCGGCGCCCACTGAGACGCGCGCGAACCCGCCGACGAGGGCCCCGAGCCGGGCCGCGGCGTCACCGGAGAGCCAAACGAGGGCGACGATGGCCCCGGACGCGACAAGACCGCGGGCGGCGGAGAGCGCCCCGGCCCGCCCGCGGCCGATGGAGAGCGCCGCAAGCGACAGCCACAGGAGGAGGAGCGCCAGCGCCTGCCAGGACTCGAGCGCGTCGAGGGATGGCACGCCGATGCCCGACTGGATGCGGCTGGCGCGAAGGGTCGCGAACGGGAGCAGCAGCCCGGCGGCGATCCCGGACGCGCTCGCCATGAGCCCCACCCGGTGAACGCCCCGCGGGCTCAACCTCTTGGCCGACACCGCCCGCGCCGCCGCCTACCGCAGGAACCCGCCCGTCGTCAGAAACTCCTTGGCGACGGCCTCCGCGGACTCACCGTTGACCTGGATCTGCGCGTTGAGCCGCTGGAGGACCTCGACCGTCAGCGCCTCGAACACCGGTGCCAGCACCATCTCTATCTCCGGGTAGGCGTCGATGACCTCTTTGCGCGCGATCGGTGTCGGCCAGTACACGAGCTGGGCGCCGAGATCGTCCTCCAGCACTATCAGCCCGAGATCGGCCAGCGCGCCGTCGGTCCCGTACGCCATCCCGAAGTTGACGCCGTCGGTGCCCTCAGCCGCGGCCTTCTCGGTCTGGGCGGTGTTGCCGCCCGAGAGCGTCAACCTCTGGTCCTTGGCGATCTGGTATCCGTAGGTCTTCTCGAACGCGGGATTGGCGTCGGGGTTGTTGAAGAACTCGTCGGACGCGGCGATCTTGACGGTCTTGCCGGCCTTCACGTAGGCCGCGAAGTCCGACATCGTCTTCAGGCCCTCGCGCTCGGCGAAGTCGGCGCGGGTCGCGATGAGCCAGGTGTTGTTGGCCCTGGCCGGCGTCAGCCACACCACCGAGTTCCTCTCCAGGTCGGCGGCCTTGACGGTCTGGTATCCCTTCTCGGCGTCCTTGTACGCTTCGGGATCGGAGCCCTCGAAGAAGAGCAGTCCGCTGCCGGTGTACTCGGGGTAGATGTCGATCTCGCCTGCGAGCAGGGCCGCGCGGACCACGTCGGTGGTGCCTGTCTGGCTCTTGTCGACGACCTCGAAACCGTTGCCCGCGAGCAGTTGACGGATGATCTCGGAGAGAAGCTCCCCCTCAGTGTCGATCTTGGACCCTACCGTGATGGGACCCTTGGCCTTCGGGGCCTCCGTCCCGCCGCAACCTGACATCGCGAATGCCAGGACGAGAGCGGACATCAAGGCGATGACGAGGCGCTTCATGGATACCCCCACTGGTTGGCAGCGTGCGTCAATCATACCCCTGCCGGACCTCCTCGCACCGCGCGCTGGTACAATCGCCCGGTAGGACAGGCCTCGACGCCGGAGCGCCAGTGCCAGTACCACGCATCCGTCAGCTGGCGATCACCCTCGCCATCGCGCTGCCGCTGGCGGGCTCCCTTGCCTTGGGTGAGAGGCTCACCCGTCCCGACGCGGCCCTCCTGGAGGAGGCGCTGAACGCCGAGCGCGAGGTCCTGCATCCCGAAGGCGCCGCCCCCGGCGAACAGGACCACTACCCGATCGACATGCGGACGATGGTGGAGCGGATCCGCTCGGGCGCCTTCTCGACCCCGCCTCTGGATCCCGCGGGCGTCCCTTGGGTGCTGTACAAGGAGGACGACACGGGTCAGGACGACAGTGTCCGGCACTACAACCCCGTTACGGTCGCTCAGTACGCCCTTGGGCTCTACGAGATGCACCTGCACGGGGACGAGAAGGCGCTAGCCGACTTCCTGGTCCAGGCTCGCTGGCTGAAGGACCGCATGACCCCGGAGGGGCGTCTGGAGTACCGCTTCGACTACCTCCCCAGAGGGCTGGAGTCGGGGTGGATCTCGGCCATGGCCCAGGGCGAGGCGATCTCCGTGCTGGTGCGCGCCCATCGCGTGACCTCTGACGCGGCGTTCCTTGACGCGGCGAGGCTCGCGTACACCCCGCTCGACACTCCCGTGAGCCGGGGTGGTGTGCTGCTGCTCGACGGCGAGGACACCTGGCTCGAGGAGTACCCGCAGGAGCCACCGTCCCACGTGCTCAACGGCCACATCTTCGCGCTGTGGGGGGTCCGGGACCTGCACCTCGCCACCGGCGAAGAGAGCATCGGCGCCCGCTACGACGCCGCCGCCGACACCCTGGCTCGGCATCTGCCCGAGTACGAGCGGGACGGTTGGCTGCTCTACCAGCTCGGGGAGCCCGGACCAGCCCGGCGGCAGTACTACGGACTGCAGCTCGACCAGGTACGGGCGCTGGCCCTCATGACCGGGGATGCCAGGTTCGAGGAGGCCGCCAGACGCTGGGCCCTGCCGTTCGAGCAGCCGCTAGTGTGGCGCGCGGGACGGGCGTGGGCCAGGGCGGTCGAGCGTGTCGGGGTGGGCAGATGAGCCGGCCGCGCCGCGCCGGGTGGGACGCCCCCTCGGCCATCACCCTCGCAACCGTCCTGATCTTCGCGCTGTTGACCGTGGGAGACGCGCGACGCGGCTTCTCCGACTGGCAGCTTCCCGCTCCGGACTTCTCCGGGGACGACTATGCCGCGATCGTCCTGACCCGGGCCGACAGGGACTCGAGCTCGCTTGTGGGCATCGCGCTCCGACAGGACCCCGGCCAGGTGCGACTCGAGAAGGTCGCGTACCCGGCGGACCTCGACCTGATGCGCGACCGCATCGAGTACGGGGGCCGGATGCTCTCTCCGGTATGGCCGCGGTACGTCACCGACGTGCTCGCGGGTAAGGTCGCTTCCGAGACCTACGACCCCGTCCTGAGCCGCGAGGACTGGGATGCGCTCCGGAGGTCCGGCACGCTGGTCCCCTACGGCGACGAGGTGCTCGTGGACCGCTCGAGCCCCGGAGCCACGGCCTTTCGGGTGTTCACCGATCCCGCGCGCGAGGTCTTCGTGGTCCTGCCGGAGGCCTCGCGGTGATGCCAGGGGCCACCTTCGTGGGTGCGACGCTGCTCCTGGGCTGGGCGATGCTGTGGCCTCTCAGAGGGCGGCTCGGCGAGGCCGGGTTCCACCTCGCGGCCTATCCGGCGGGACTCCTGGGGTGGTCGCTGCTGGCCGCTTTGCACTCGGTACCGGCGATCCCGTACTCGCCAGTGTCCGTGGCCGTCTCGGCCCTGGTTGTCGTGGCTGGGTTCGCCGCGCTCGTTGCGCGCGTAGCGTCCGGCGACCCCGCGGGCGCGACCGTGCGACCGGCGTCGTTCGCCCTGGCGGGGACTGTGGCTCTCGCCGTGGCCGTCGCTTCCGAGGCGTGGGGGCTGTCCTTCGCCACGCCGGACTCCTGGGCCAACTACGGCGCCATGGGCTATCGCATCCGGGACACGGGCCTGGTGTTCTCGCGCCTGATGGAGGAGCGCAGCTGGCTCGTGCCGGCCATGCACGCCGCACACATCTTCTTTGGCGGTGAGTGGCTGACTGCGGCATACCCGACAGCCGCGGTCTGGGTAGCCGGGATCACCGGCTGGGGCGTCCTTCGCTCCGCTCCGGCGGGTGTCTCACGCGCGGCACGCGCGACCGTGGCGGCCGTGACCGTGGCGCTGATGGTGTCAGCGCCGATGTTCGCGTGGCAGGCGTTCTACGTCCACAGCCACATGGTCACGGCGCTCTTCCTGACGCTGGCGATCCTGGCGCTCGTCATGTCGCGCGCCGGAGCCTCCGCCAGCTGGCTCGCGGTGGCCGGGGTCGGCGCCGCGGGCGTGGCACTCGCTCGGCCCGACGGTCTGGCCTACGCCGCGGTCCCGCTGGCGCTTGCGATGGCAGTTGCTCTCGAGGGCGACGTCCGGCGCCGTGCGGCGGCGTTCCTCGCATCCTTCTGGGCGCCGCTGGCGCTGGCGTACGGAGTGGCCTACGCGCGGCTCGGTGTCTGGGAGACCGCGAAGCTCAACGGCAGGCTCGCCGCGGCCAGCCTGGCCGCTCTCGCGCTTCTCGCGGCGGTCCTGCTGGTGGCGCCGCGCGTGCTTCCCGCCTTCCGCGCCTGGCTGTCGGGCGAACCGCTGATGCGGCTCGGGGTGGCGGCCTCGGCCGTGGCCGTCGCGAGCCTGGCCGCGCTTCGGCCCGAGCACTTCGTCAAGGCCGCGACGCCGATGATGACCAACCTTGTGGCCCTCGGCTCGCACGGCCCTCTGTGGACCGCCCTGGCCGCGACACTCGCCCTCGCGGCGCTCTTCCCGAGCCTCAGGCGCAGGGCGCCGGGCCTGGCGGTGGTGGCGTCGGCGATACTGGTGTCGCTCGCGGTCGCCATGGTCGTCCACGCCGCCGAACACCCGGGCAGATTGGGCGCGACGGACAGCTTCAACCGGATAGCGTTCCACTTCGCCCCGCTGGCATGGTGGTTCGTGGGAGCCTTGGCGATGTCGGCCGTGGCGGGACTCCGGCCCAAGGAGGGCGCATGAGGAGACTGATCATCCAGATACCCTGCCTCAACGAGGCCGAGACGCTCGCGATCACCCTCGCGGACCTGCCCCGTCAGATGGAGGGCTTTGATTCGGTCGAGTGGCTCGTCGTCGACGACGGGTCGACCGACGGCACCGTCGCGGTGGCCATGGAGAGCGGCGTCGACCACGTGGTGCGGCACGCGCGCAACCGCGGCCTGGCCGCCGCGTTCATGACCGGCCTTGACGCCTGTCTCCGGCTCGGAGCCGACGTGATCGTGAACACGGACGCGGACAACCAGTACGACGCCGAGTGCATCCCCGCGCTCGTCACGCCGATCCTCGAGGGCAGGGCGGAGATAGTGGTCGGCGCCAGGCCCATCTCCCAGATCGAGCACTTCTCGCCCGTAAAGAAGTCCCTGCAGAAGCTGGGCAGCTGGGCGGTACGGGTCGCGAGCGGGACCGACATACCCGACGCGCCCAGCGGGTTCCGGGCGATGAGCAGGAACGCCGCCATGCGGCTCAACGTCTTCAGCGACTACACCTACACCGTGGAGACGATCATCCAGGCCGGCCAGAAGGGCATGGCCATCACCTCGGTGCCCGTCGCCGTGAACGGCGACCTGAGGCCCTCGCGGCTGGTGAAGAGCATCCCCGCGTATGTGCGCCGCTCGCTCGGGACCATCGTGCGGATATTCATGACGTACAAGCCGATGCGGTTCTTCATGGTCCCCGCGCTCCTGTCGGGCGCCGGAGGCGTGCTCATCGGCGCCCGCTTCCTTTGCTACTTCGCGACCGGACAGGGCTCCGGCCACGTCCAGTCGCTGATCCTCGGCGCGGTCCTGACCATGCTTGCCTTCCTGTTGGCGATGGTCGGCTTCCTCGCGGAGCTTCAGGGCGTGAACCGCAAGCTCCTCGAGGACATCCAGTGGCGCATCCGCAAGCTTGACGTGGACGGCGCGGCCGGGGACGGACCGGGCGAGTGACCCCCCAAGGGTCTCCCTGGTGGCGGAGCACCGCCTTCCAGTGGCTTCTGGTCACGGCCACCATCGCCGCGATCGGATGGGCCCTGTGGTCCAGACGGGACGACCTGGCGACACTCGGATCGATCAGCGCGCGCACGATCCTCCTGGCCTCGCTCGCGACGATAGCCGCCTACTACCTCGCCGGATGGACCATCAGGCTGCAGGCGGCCAGGTTCGGTGCCCGGATGACCGTGCTCGACGCCGTGCTCGTCGGGCTTGCGACATCCACCCTCAACTACCTGCCCATGAAGGGCGGGACGATCCTCCAGGGCGCCGTGATGAAGGTCCGCTACGGGGTCCGTCTCTCGGAGTTCGCCGCGCTGATAACGGGCAACCACCTGATGAGCCTCTGGGCGATCGCCACGGTGGGTGGCGGGTTCATGGCCGGGATGGGCATCGGCGGCGCGCTCGGATGGGTGTTCCTCGCGTCGCCGACGATGACGCTGGCCGTCCTGTTCTTCGTGGGCAGGACGCGTGTGGGCCGTCCGGCTGATCGCGGCGAGGGGGCCTCCTCCCGCTGGGGCAGGTCCCTCGAGATCGCCGCTGAGGGGATGTGGAGCCTGTTTCGTGACCTCCCGCTCCTGGTATGGCTGTCGGCGCTGAACGTCGCGATACTGGTCCTCCAGGCGGTCAGGCTCTGGCTGATCACGGCCGACCTCGGCATCCCGCTCGGAGCCGGCGGCGCCATCGTCGTGGCGTCCATCGCGTTCCTCACCCAACGCTTCTCGTTCGTCCCGGGCGGACTGGGGTTCAGGGAGGGCGGCATGGCCGCCGGTGCCGCGGCCGTGGGGATGCCCGCGTCGCTCGGCCTCGCTGTGGCGGTCGTGGACAGGGCCGTCGACATCGCCTGGGTGCTGGTGCTGGGACTCCCTGCCAGCCTCTATCTGTCCCGGCTTCCATCCGTGGCCCAAGAGGAGCGCAGACCGGAGGGAGGACCGCTGTGAGCGGGCCGGTCACGCTGGCCGGAGGCGCGGGCTCGATCGGCATCCGCGCCTACACCGAGGACCTGGCCAGGGCGCTCGAGGAGATCGGTGTGCCAGCCAAGGTCGCCGAGGGTCCGGGTCCGGACGGCGGTCCCGTGCACTTCCACTACGCGAACAGTACCAGGCACCTGGTCGGCCCCATGCTGTCCGCTCCCAGACCCAGCATCGTGACCGTTCACGACGTCATCGCGAGAAGCAAGCTTGTGCGCCCCTTCGTCAACCTGGTCTCACGGGCAGCGCTGCGAGGCCATCGGGTGGTGGTCCACTCGCGGCACGCCGAGGCGCTGCTGCGGCGGCACGGCTTCGCCGGCGTCGTCGACGTGATCCCGCTCGGCGTCTGGCCGCGGCGCTTCCCGGCGACCGAGACGGCGCCGATCCGCGAGGCGGCCTCCCCCGACGGGCGCCCGATCCTTGCCGTCGCGGGCCTCTTGCGACGGCAGCGCGGCGCCGTGGCGGTCCTCAGGGAGGCTGGCGGGTTCCCGGGCTTCGCGTTCATGTTCGTCGGGCGGCCGGTCGGCGCCGGCGTCGCAAGGATGCTGGCCGAGGCGCCGCGCAACGTCACGCACGTCCCCGAGGTCACGGACACGGAATTCGCGCGCCACCTGGCAGCCGCGGACCTGCTCCTGAACCTGCGCGAGAGCACGGTGGGCGAGTCGAGCGGGCCCCTCGCCCAGGCTCACGCTGTCGGGACGCCGGCCGCCTGCTACGACCTCGGTTCCGCGAGGGAGTACTGCGGCGAGCGAGACCACCTCTTCCCCGCCGGGACGCCGGTCGGCGAGGTTCTTCGCAGCCTCGCCGCGCAGGAGCGCTTCGGACGGGTCCCCGAGTCCAGCCCGACCGTCACGCCGTGGCTGTCGGCGGCCCACCGCCACGCCGAGATCTACCGCGAGCTGGGCTGGCTCGGGTAGGCCGGCGCCCTCGCGGCCCCCGGCGGCTCAGCGCGCCGGCAAACCCGCGGTGTCGAGCACCGCGCGGGCGAGACTGTCCCAGGTCAGGCTCTTGGCGAAGCGCTCGACCGCGGGCCGCATCGGCTCGCCGCGGTCAGCCATGAACGACCGTACCGCCCCGGCGAGCGCCGCGGGGTCCTCGGGTGGCACGACGCGCCCGGTCACCCCGTCCTCCACGACCTCGGGCAACCCGCCCACGCGCGTGACGATGACGGGACGCCCGTAGCCCTGCGCCAGCGCCACCGCCCCGCTGCCGGTCGCGGACCGGTAGGGGAAGACCGCGACGTCGGCCCGGTCGAACAGCTCGGCCACCTCGTCCTCGGGCAGGTAGCGCGTGAGGAACTCGATCCGCTCCGCGACGCCCAACTCCCCCGCGCGCTCGCGGAGCGGCGAGATGTCGTCCCACGCCTCGCCGGCGACGGTCAGCACGAGGTCCTCGCCGGCCAGGAGGCCCATCGCCTCGATCAGGACGTCCAGTCCCTTGTAGGGCCTTATGAATCCGAAGAAGAGCAGCTCGAGGTGCGCCCGCCTCGCCAGCGTGCCGCGCGGGCGCAGGAAGCCCGAGTAGGTCGGATGCTGGTGGAACCTTGGCTGTGATCCCGGCACGAGCCGCTGCAACTCCTCGGCCTCCTCCCGCAACTGGACGACCCAGCCCGAGCCGAGGCGGAGGACCCTGGCTGCGAGCCAGCGCTTCCACCAGGCGGCCTCGTGGTCGACGACGTTGTGGCAGAGGAACACCACCGGGACCCCGCGACGCGCGACGCGACGCGCGATGGAGCCGATGCAGGGCGCGAGGAAGAACGTCCACCATGGCATCACGAGCGCCGCCGCACCGCTGTCGACCACATGGTCCGCGGCCCGGCGCCAACTCGCAGGGCGGATGGAGTCGACGACGTACCTGGCGCCCTCGACGACCTGCCCCTCGAGGGCCGGGTCGCGGTCGCTGTCCCCAGGGAAGAGCAGCCGCGGGTACAGGCGCGAGAACGACAGCAGCTCGACCTCGCAATGCTCGCGGAGCGCAGCGACGAGCGCGGTGGTGTGCTGTGCGATGCCGCCGCGGAACGGGGTCACGGGCCCGAGCACGGCGACGCGGCCCGCGAGCGATCCATCCGGTCCGCTCAACGCCGACCACCTCCCGCCCAGACGCCATCGGTCGGCTCGCATGCTAACATGCCGCGTGCCGCTGAAAGGACCGCATGGGACGCCTCGAGGACGCGCGGATACTAGTGGAACGCGCCGTGTTCGACGCGCTCCCGCCGAGGCTGCGCCTGCCGGCGCGCCGGGCGCGGCTCAGGCTTGCGGGAAAGCACGAACCACACCTCGACCTTCTGGCCCGGGCGATCACCCCCGGGCGCAGGGCGATCGACGTCGGGGCCAACCGCGGAGACTGGGCCTGGGTGCTGCACAGGCGGTGCACGCACGTTGAGTGCTTCGAGCCTCAGCCCTGGTGCGCGGACACCCTCGAGGCGGCGCGGCTGCCGGGCGTGAACGTGCACCGCGAGGGCCTTTCCGACGCAGACGGCGAGCTGGCCCTCCACGTACCGCTCCGCGGCGGGACGATGCTCACCACCTGCGCCTCGGTCGTCGAGCCTCCCGGGCCGCACAGGACCCTCCGGATCCCGGTGCGTCGTCTAGACGACCACCACTTCACCGACGTCGAGCTGGTCAAGATCGACGTCGAAGGCCACGAGACCGCCGTGCTCGCCGGGGCCATCGAGACGCTCACCCGCGAACTCCCTGTCGTCACGGTCGAGGTGGACCGTTGGCTGCGGGAGGACGGCGACCCGTCGGCGGTGATCGCGCAGATGGCCGAGATCGGCTACGGGGCCTACTTCATGCTGAACGGCACGCTCCGCCCGGCGACGGAGTTCGATCTGGCGGCGCACCAGGAAGGGCCCGACCGCGGGCTTGTGCGGGACTTCATCTTCGTGCCCGAAGGCGACGGGCGGCTGGCCCGGCTGCATGCGATGGCCCGCTGACACGCGGCCTGCACCTGGGGGCCGTGTCGCGTTAGAGTGTGCAGTGCGTCCGCACGACCGATGCGAGGAGGCAAGATGACCGCTCCTGTGACCGTCTTCGGGGCCGGTTACGTCGGGCTGGTCACAGGCGTGTGCCTCGCATCGTCGGGGCATGAAGTGACCGTCCTGGACGTCGACCGCGACAAGGTCTCCGGCCTCGCCTCCGGGCACGTGCCAATACACGAGCCTGGCCTCGAGGACCTGCTGGCCAAAGGGCTCGAGCAGGGCAACCTGCGCTTCCGGGCCCTTGACGAACGGCAGGGGCTTGCGCCGTTCGTCTTCGTGGCCGTCGGGACGCCGCCCACGTCGGCGGGCGCGGCGGACCTGAGCTTCGTCCGCGACGTCGTCGACCTCGTCGCCGGCGAGGCGGGGCCCGGGACCCTGGTCGTGATGAAGAGCACGGTCCCCCCGGGAACCGGCGCGAGGTTCGCCGGGCAGCTCAGCGCCTGCGGCGCCCTGTACGCGTCGAACCCCGAGTTCCTGCGCGAGGGTTCCGCCGTCCGGGACTGGTTCGAAACCGACCGCATCGTCATCGGCGGCGCAGACGAGGCCGTATCGCTTCTGGCGTCGCTGTACTCAGACATCGATGCCCCGGTGGTGGCGACCGACATCGGCAGCGCCGAGATGATCAAGTACGCGTCCAACGCGTTCCTGGCCACGAAGATCTCCTTCATCAACGAGATCGCCACCCTGTGCGACCTCACCGGAGCCGACGTCGACCAGGTGGCCCGCGGGGTCGGCATGGACGGACGCATCGGGGAGGCCTTCCTGCGGCCGGGCATCGGGTATGGCGGCTCGTGCTTCCCCAAGGACACGCGCGCGCTGGACTTCCTCGCGCACCTGCACGGCTACGACTTCCACCTGCTTCGGGCCGTGATCGACGTCAACGCGCGTCAGCGACTGCTGCCGGTTCGCGCCCTGCGCGCGAAGATCGACTGCCTGGAGGGGGTCCGGGTGACTGTGCTGGGCCTGACCTTCAAACCAGACACGGACGACGTCCGCGAAGCGCCGGCCGCCGACATCTGCGAGATGCTCGTGGCCGAGGGAGCGCTGGTGACCGCGTACGACCCCATGGCCGGCACCACACCCGCGGGCGTCACCCGCGCCGCGTCGCTGGCCGAAGCGGTGGAGAGCGCCCAAGCTGTGGTCCTGGCCACAGAGTGGGCGGAGTTCACCGAAGCCGACTGGGCCGCGCTGGCCGCCACGATGAGCGGGCCTCGGCTTGTCTTCGACGGCCGCAACGCCCTGGACCCCGCTTCCGTGCGCGCAGGCGGCGGCGACTACCTGGGTGTCGGGCGCCCGACCGCGTGACGGCACAGACCATCGAAGGGAAGTGCGCCTGGTGAGCGAGCCGTATCTGATCGACGAGGAACTGCGGCCCGTTTGGGACAAGGTGGTAGCGGGTGAGCGGCTCTCGCGCGAGGACGGCATGAGGCTGTTCGCCAGCAACGACCTGACCGGAATCGGCCAGATGGCCGACCAGGTGCGCAGGCGCCTCAACGGCGACCGCGTGCACTTCATGGTCAACCGCCACATCAACCCCACCAACATCTGCGAGAACCGATGCAAGTTCTGCGCGTTCTCGCGCTCGGCCGGCCAGGACGGCGCCTACGAGATGACCATCGCCGAAGTCGTCAGGGCAGCCAAGGAGGCCGTCCCGGACGGCGCGCACGAGATCCATCTGGTGGGAGGGTTGCACCCTGACTGGCCCTTCGAGTTCTACGTCGACATGGTGCGCGAACTGCGCACAGCGCTGCCCTCTCACGTGATCATCCAGGCGTTCACGGCCGTCGAGATCGAGTGGTACGCCCAGATCAGCGGCCTTGACACCCTGGAGGTCCTCCGCCGCCTCAAGGAGGCGGGCCTGGACGCCATGCCCGGCGGCGGCGCCGAGATCTTCTCGGAGCGCGCACGATCGCTGGCATGGGAGAAGAAGACCTCCCCCGACGACTGGCTCCGTATCCACGGCGAGGCTCACTCGCTGGGCATCAGGACGAACTGCACGATGCTCTACGGTCACATCGAGACCCTAGAGGAGCGCGTCGACCACCTCATCCGGCTGCGAGAGCAGCAGGACGCCTCAGGAGGGTTCCTCGCGTTCATCCCGCTGGCGTTCCACCCCGCGAACACCGAACTGTCCGACCTGCCGGGGACCACCGGCTTTGACGATCTGAAGACCCTCGCGGTCGCGCGGCTCATGCTCGACAACATCCCCCACATCAAGGCGTTCTGGATCATGGTGGGCCTGAAGGTGGCGCAACTCTCGACCGTCTTCGGGGTCGACGACATCGACGGCACGGTGGTCGAGGAGAAGATCACCCACATGGCCGGCGCGACGACACCCGAGGCCCTGTCCAAGGACCAGCTCGTCGCGATGATCCGCGAGACGGGGCACACCCCTGTCGAACGTGACACCCTCTACAATGTCGTGCGGGTCTACGAGCGCTGACGGTGCGACCCAGGCTCGGACACATCCAGTTCATCAACTGCCTGCCCCTCTACCACGGGCTGGTGAGGAACGACGCCCTGCTCGGCGTCGAACTGGTCAAGGCCAATCCGAGGGATCTTGCCATGATGCTCCTCGAGGGCGACCTGGACGTCGCCCCCATCCCCTCGATCGAGTATGCGAGGCACGCCGGGGGGCTCGTGCTCCTGCCTGACATCGCGATCTCCTCGGACGGCGTGGTCCAGTCCATACTGCTGATCTCGAAGGTCCCGGCTGCGGAGCTTGACGGGCGCAGGGTGGCCCTGACCGACACGTCGAGGACGTCGCAGGTGCTGGCCAAGGTCCTGCTGTCGAAGCGCTGGCACGCCGCCCCCGAGTACGTCGAGATGCCCCCCGACCTCCCGGCCATGCTAAGGGACGCCGATGCGGCGCTCCTCATCGGCGACGAAGCGCTCCGCTTCTACTGGGAGCCCCAAGCCGGGCTGCACGCCTACGACCTCGGAGCGGAGTGGACCGGCTGGACCGGCCTGCCGATGGTCTACGCCGTGTGGGCCGTCCGCCGCCCCTTCGCCCAGGAGCGCCCCGGCTCGGTCGCCGCCGTCGCCGACGCGCTGAACGCCTCGCTGGAGTACTGCAGGGCCAACCTGGCCGAGATCTCGGAGCATGCCGCGCGATGGGAGGGGTTCGGCGCCGACCGCTTCCACTCCTACTTCGAGGCGCTGAGCTTCCGGTTCGGCCCGGCCTACCGCGACGGTTTGAGCCGCTACCTGTCCGAAGCCCGCGCGATGGGCGAGCTGGACGAGGTGCCGTCGCTGGAAGTGTTCGGCGGGTCGTGATGGCGGGCTCCGCAGAGCACACCCGCGACCTGCTCTACGCCGCCGCTAGGGGTGAGCGCAGGCTCGCGCCCGAGGAGGCGTTGCACCTGCTGGACCACGCGGACACGCTGGACCTCGGCGCGGCCGCGGCGCGTCTTCGCAGGGCGCTCCATCCGACCGGCGAGGTCACGTTCATCGTCGACCGGAACATCAACTACACCAACGTCTGCGTCTCGCGATGCCGCTTCTGCGCCTTCTACCGCGACCCGGGATGCCCGGACGCATATGTGCTGGACACCGAGGAACTGCACCGCAAGGTCGCCCAGACCCTTGAGCTTGAGGGCACGGCCATACTGCTGCAAGGGGGGCTCCACCCCGATCTGGACATCGGGTGGTACGAAGACCTCCTGCGCGCCATCAAGGAGCGCAACCCCGTGCACATCCACGGCTTCGGCCCGCCTGAGATAGCCCACATCGCGCGCATCTCCGGACTTGGCACCGTCGACGTCCTTGAGCGGCTTCGGACCGCCGGGCTGGACTCGCTGCCCGGCGGAGGGGCCGAGATACTGGTCGACCGCGTGAGGGCCCACGTGTCCCCCAACAAGGCGACCTCGCAGGAGTGGATCGACGTCATGCGAGAGGCGCACTCCATCGGGATGTCCACGACGGCGACGATGATGTTCGGCGGGGTGGAGACCCGCGCCGAGCGCGTCGAGCACATGACTCGCATCCGCGAGCTGCAGGACGACACAGGGGGCTTCCGGGCGTTCATCCCATGGTCGTTCCAGCCGCGCAACACCGAGTTGGCGGCCGACGAGGCAGCCGCGTCAGGCCTCGAACCCGCGCCCGCCACCGGATGGGACTACCTGCGGACCCTCGCCGTCTCGCGGCTCTTCCTCGACAACATTGCGAACATCCAGGCCTCCTGGGTCACGCAAGGCGCCAAGATCGGGCAGGTAGCGCTGGCGTTCGGCGCCAACGACATGGGGTCGACGATGATCGAGGAGAACGTCGTGGCCGCAGCCGGAGTGCGGTTCACGATGGCGCGCGACGAGCTGGTGCGACTGATCCGCGACGCCGGCTACGAGCCGGTCCAGCGCGACACGCTCTACCGGGAGGTCCGCAGGTTCTGAGCGGCCGGGCTGGCCGCCAGCCCGCCTCTGGCGGTCTCGCGCAGGTCCGAGGGGATGGACCTGCCGACCTTGGCCAGCGCGTCGGCGACCTGGTCGAACGGAATCGGGAACTCCACTCCGGCGAGCGCCGACTCGGCCGCGGCCAGCGCGATCGCCGCCCCGGTGGCGTTGCGGGCGACGCAGGGCACCTCGACCAGGCCGCCCACAGGGTCGCACACCAGACCGAGCGTGCCCTGTAGCGCGATCGAGGCCGCATGCCCGCACTGCTCGGGCGAACCCCCGAGCATCGAAGCTGTCGCGGCGGCGGCCATGGCCGCAGCGGTGCCGATCTCGGCCTGACAGCCTGCGGCCGCGCCGGACAGACCGGTCCGCGAGGCGACTACGGCGCCTATGGCGGCTGCCGTGGCAAGGGCGTCGACCAGCTCCTCGTCACCCGATCCCCGCTCCTCGGCGATCGCCAGCAGCACACCGGGCAGCACGCCCGAGGCGCCTCCCGTGGGAGCCGCGACGACGCGCCCCATGGATGCGTTCACCTCCGCGACGGCCAGCGCTCCGGCGAGCGCCCTCGCGAACACGCCCCCGACCGGCCCGGCCGCCGAGGCGGCCACCCTGGCCGCGTCGCCCCCGGTAAGCCCCGAGCGCGAGCGCGCCTCTGCCGCGAGCCCCGCTCGCACGGCGTCGCGCATGACGCCGAGGGCGGCCGCGAACCGGTCCCGGACCGCTTCGGGGGTCTCGCCCGACTCCTCGCATTCGGCCGCGATCGCGGCGGCCGCGATCGAGCCCGAGTCGCGGGCGGCAACCAGAAGGGTGTCGAATCTCTCGTGAGCCGTGGTGACCTCCCTAGACGGCCGGCACCGACCGGACCTCGGCGACTCCGTCGATGCACGCGAGCGAGGCGACCGCCTCGGCCGGCACGACGGTGTCGGTCTCTATCAGCATCAACGCTTCGCCGCCGCGGCCGGCGCGCGAGACCCGCATCGCGGCGATGTTGACGCCAGCCTTCGCGAGGACGGAGGTCACGGCCGCGACCTCGCCGGGCCGGTCGGCGTGAACGACTGTCAGGAACGGCAGCCTGCCGGACGCCTCGACAGCGAAGGCCCCGATGCTCCTCAACTCCACCTCGGCGCCGCCGACCGACGATCCCGTGACGCGAAGCGAACGCCCCTCGGCGGCCATGTCGAACGAGGCGGTGTTGGGATGAGCGTCCCCGAGGTCGACCTCGCAGAACTCGACCTCCATCCCAGCGTGCCCTGCGGCCTCGAACGCGCCGCGGATGGCCGGGTCGTCCGCGCGCATCCCCAGCAGGCCCGCGACCAGCGCTATGTCGGTACCGTGGCCGTGACCGGTTCGAGCGAACGACCCGTGCAGCCCGATGCTGACCCGCTCGGGCGTGCCGCCGAACACCGAGCGCGCCAACGCCCCGAGCCTCACCGCGCCGGCGGTGTGACTCGACGAGGGCCCGATCATGACAGGCCCCAGGACGTCGAAGAGAGAGCGCGGTCCCTTCATGCCTGAATCGTAGCGCACCCCGAGCGGTCCTCGCACGGGCCCTTGGAGCGAAGACCGCCGTGAAGCGCTATCCTCGGGGCTACGGCGCCGTGGATGCTGATCTGCCCGCGTACAGCTCGAGCACAGCCGGGCAGTACTCGATCTCGTCTCAGCTCCTAGAGGAGGTCTTCGTGAGGGGAACGACAGGCGGCAAGTGGCTGCTTGCCTGTTCGCTGGCTTCAGTGATGATCGCGGGGTGTTCCTCCACCGTCACGCCGTCTGGTTCGCAAGTCGAGACCGGTTCTAGCGACGGCGTCATCGTCTTGAGCGTTCCTCCGATGGACGCAACCGGGTCCTCGGGGTCATTCGCATCCCTGCGCTCCGAGGCGGACACGACGGCGCTGCCGAAGAAGCTGATGGTGTACAGGGTCAAGCCTGCCGGCGTGACCAAGGATTCCTTCGAGGCACGCGCCCGCAAGCTCGGATTGACGGGGTCGACGGAAGATCTCGGAGCCAGCTTCCAGGTCGTTGGTCCTGATGCGAGCTTCGAGGTCGACAAGCTCACCGGTTCTTTCGACTACACCACAGACGCGCTCGAGAAGCAGACGCAGCCCGTCCGGAGGCTGCTGCCTGACGCAGAATATCGGCAGAGGGCCCAGGCATTCCTCAACTCGGCGGGCCTCATGGAAGAAGCCGCAGAGTTCCGGGGTGTGAATCGCGGCAATGTCGTGCACGACTTCGAGAACGGTCAGTGGGTTGCGCAGCCGTACATGATCGAGGTGCGCTTCAGCCACAAGCCCCTGAGCGGCATCGCCTTCGACAAGGGCGTCGGCCCCAAGATCGTGGTCCAGTTCGGCGAGGACGGTCAGATCCTCGGTGCGATGTCGGTGTGGCGACATGTGGAGCCGTTCGCCGAGTACCCCCTCAAATCCCCCCAAGACGCGCTAACCGCTGTCCGAAACGGCGAAGCTGCCTTCTTCGACGTCCACAGGCAAGACAGCGGGGTTGTCAAGAAGATCTCGCTCAGCTACATGAATGAGCCTCGCGGCTACGACCAGCAGTACGTCCTTCCCGTGTACCTCCTCGATGGTGTCGCCGCTGAAGGCCGGTCTTTCGTCGTCGTGACGCGAGCGATTCCGGACGCACTGCTCCGAGTCGATCCCTAGACTGATGGGGCGTCGCCCAGGTGACCCTTACACACTGACGGGCTCACCCCTCTTCCGCACCTCGAGCATGTCACAGAAGGCCTCGACTCGCGTGGCGATACCCGTCTGGGCCGTTTGCTCATCGTAGGAGACGTACAGCACCGGGAAGGTGTGCTCCCGGCTGATGCGCTGGAGAACCGACATCGCCGAGACCTCGGGCATGCAACCGAACGGTTTGAGGTGCACGACCCCGTCGAAGCCAAGCTTCAGGAGTTGCCAGGTCTTGGCCACCGTCTCGGTGCCGTCGGCGCCGATGTGGTGCTCGATCCAGGGTGCCGCCTGCTCGATCACGTGCAGGATGTGCGGACGCCCCTTCAGAGCGTGCTCGATGACGCCGGTCAGCGTGATGAACCGGTGCACCTCCGCGCCGTGCTCGGCGATCTTGCGCTCGATGCCGTGGTTGGAGAAGGGCTCCATGAGCACGTACAGCTCGCCCACGATGCCGACGCGCAGCGGGTCCTCCGGCTTGTCGAGCGGGACGGCCCCGAGCCCCGCGAGCGCCTCGGCGCGGACGCGATCGATCCCTTCGAACGCCGTGAGCGGCCCTAAGTCGCGCAGCAGCCGGGAGAACACGCGGTCCATCGCGCCGCTCTCGCGCTCGAACCCGACGTTCTTGCGCATGAAGTCCTCCGCGGCCTCGATCGCCTTGGCCTTTCGCCAGGCGACCCGGAAGGCATGCACGACCTGCGGATACGACGCCGACGGGTTGATGCGCTTGAACGAGCGCGCGTAGCCGGTGACCTTCCAGTGGCCCGTGAGCGCGACGAGCTCGAAGTCGTAACCGAGGTCGCGAAGGATCTGCTCCTGCACCTCGGCGTAGTAGCCGAAGCGGCAGCCGCCGCCCGCCTGGACGACGACGTTCGCCCCGCCTTCGAGCGCCTCTATGTAGTTGCCGAGGTTGTACTTGAACGGGACGCAAACGAACTCGGGGCTGTGCCGCGCGCCGATCTCGAGCGTCCGCCTCGTCATCTTCGGCGGAGGCACGGCCTCAGCCCCCAGGAGCTCGATGAACGTCTTGAGCGCGACGTGATACTCGCCCATGTGCGGGAATGTGACTCTCCGCGTCCCGCTCACGACGCCCTCCGCATCTGCGACGGGTGCATGCACCTGCTCGCGCCCCCTCATCTGGCCGTCGTGCCAACATGTTGTTTCCCTCAGCGCCGCGATGCTCTCCCTGGCCCTCAGCGTCAGCCGCGCTCGCCGGTCACGCAGGCAGTGCCGCGCGACCCCGCAATCGGGTACCCTCGTCTGCGAGGAGGTCGCCATGCCTGACCAGCGTGTACCCCGCGTAGACTTCGGCGTCTGCGGAGGCTCCGGCTCGCTTTCGCTGGGCACCGCCGCCGACGTCGAGGACACCCGCGCCGAGGTCCTCGCCGACGGGCTCGTGTTCGACACTCCCTTCGGCCGGTCCCCGGCGTTCACGCACGTCCGCGTGACAGGCTCGCAGGGCCCCCGCGAGGCGCTCACGGTGCGCATGCACGGCTGGCGGCGGGGCGTGAAGCGGGCGGACGCCTCGCTGCAGGTCTTCTGGGTCTTCCACGAGGCGGGCGTTCGCAAGGTCGTCGCGGACGGCGGCGTGGGCTCGCTCAACCACCTGCTGGACCCGCGGGACGCCGTCGTGCCCCACGACTTCATCGACCTCACGGTGCGGCAGGACATCTACGTCCGCGGGGACCACCTGCTGATCATGCGCAAGCCGATATGCCCCGACCTCCACCGCCACCTCTACCTCGGCGCCAGCGAGCGGTTCCCCCGGGTCTTCGGGCGCGGGATCTACCTGGTGACCGACGGGCCCCGGTTCGAGTCCCCTGCCGAGATCGACTACATGCGACGCATCGGCGGCGACGTGATCGGGCAGTCCCTGGCCCCGGAGGTGACGCTGGCGCGCGACATCGGCGCCTGCTTCGCAGGCCTGTACGTAGTGGTGAACTACGGCGAAGGGGTGGTCCGCGACTGGGAGCACGAGGAGCTCAAGTCGATCTTCTACGAGGAGTCCGACGCCGTGGCGCGATGCATCCTGGACACCATCGCGGAGGCGGATCTTGACGCGGGTTGCGGCTGCGCGGACCTCCGCAAGCCCTCCCTGCTCAGCATCCCGGACGAGCGCCCTGGGGGCCCGGCCACGTGATCGTCGCCGGGGACTGGGTCCTCCCGGTCGAGGGAGCCCCGATCCGGCACGGGGCCGTCCGCCTACGGGGGCAGTTCGTCCGAGAGGTCGGGTACGCCCCAGAACTGCGAGCGGCGCATCCCGGCGAGGAGACACACGACCTGTCCGGCTGCATCATCGCCCCAGGCCTGGTCAACGCGCACACCCACCTCGCTCTCACCGGCCTCGCCGGTATTGCCGACGCGACCAGCATGTCGCCGTGGCTTCGCCAGATAGCGCGCGCCTCGAGCGCCCTCGACCCCGATGACCTCGCGGCCTCGGTCACGCTCGGAGCGCGCATGTGTCTGGCGTCCGGCACCACGTGCGTAGGGGACATCGCCTACGGCCCCGAGTCACCCTCTGCGGCGGCGGACGTCGGCCTCGGCGGCGTCTTCTTCTGGGAGGTCCTCGGGGTGGAGGAGGCCGATCTGGGACCTCATCTGCAGGCCAAGGACTTCCCCGCGGCCGCGGCCGACGCGTGCCGTGGGCGCACCGCGTGCGGCATCAGCGCGCACGCCCCGTACACCTCGGGCCCAGGTCTGATCAGAGCGGCCCACGCCATGGCCGCCGAGCTCGGGGTCCCGTTCGCGATGCACATGGCGGAGTCCCGCGCCGAATCGCGTCTGCTGCTGCACGGCACGGGCGAACTCGCCGGCGTCGCAGAGAGGCTCGCGAAGGGCTTCCGTCCGCCCGGGCGGGGGGCCGTGGGCTACCTCGACTCCATCAGCGCGCTGAAGGGGACGGTGGCGGTCCACTGCGTCGAGGTCGACGAGCGCGACGCGAGCATGCTCGCCGCCTCCGCCGCGGGAGTGGTCCTGTGCCCACGCTCGAACGCCCGGCTGGGGAACGGTCGCGCACCGGTCGGAGCGCTTCTGGCCGCCGGTTGCCGCATCGGGCTGGGCACCGACTCCCTGGCAAGCAACGCTGATCTCGATATGTTCTCCGAGGCGCGCGCTCTAAGAGAGCTCGCGCCCGAGCTGACGGCCGAGCGCACCCTGCGGATCCTCACGGTCGAAGGCGCCGAGGTGCTCGGGGCGGGCGCAAGGCACGGCCTCCTGGGACCGGGCCGCCACGCCGACCTCATCGCGGTGAAAGCGCCGGACACCGACTCGCCGGTGGAGGCGCTGCTGGCGGCGGAGGGTCGCGGCGCCGTCCGCGCGGTGATGTCGGGAGGCGTCTGGCGGGTGCTGAACGGAAAGCTGACCACGGCGGAGTCCCGCGCCGAGGCCCAGCGCGTCGACGCCATCCGCGAGAAGGCGAGGCGAGCGGTCAGCGAGGAGCCGTGGGCCGGCGAACCCTAGCGTCGACGCAGGGCGGCCGCGCCCTGGGACCGGCCGGGGCCGATCGGGCCTACAACTCGCCGAGGTACGCCTTGCGGATGGCCTCGTTGCCCAGCAGCTCCTGACCGGAGCCCTGCAGGACCACCTTGCCGACCTCGAGGACGTAGCCCCTGTCCGCGATGGTCAGCGCCTTGGCCGCGTTCTGCTCGATCAGCAGGATCGTGATGCCCTCGGCGTTGAGCTTCGCGATGGTCTCGAAGATCAGGTCGACTATGACCGGTGCGAGGCCCATCGACGGCTCGTCCAGCATCAGCAGTTTCGGGCGGGACATCAGAGCCCTGGCCATCGCCAGCATCTGCTGCTCTCCGCCTGAAAGCGTGCCGCCCTTCTGGGTGCGACGCTCCGCCAGGCGAGGGAAGAGCTCGAACGCGTGCGCCAGGTCCTGGGCCACAGCCTGCTTGTCTTTGCGCAGGTAGGCGCCCATCTCGAGGTTCTCTGTCACCGTCATCTGGCCGAAGATGCGCCGACCCTCCGGAACCTGCACGACCCGCTTGGCGGCTACTTCGTGAACCGGCAGACCCGAGATCGTCTCGCCGTAGAGCTTGATCGCGCCGGACTTCGGCGCTATCAGCCCCGAGATGGTGTTGATGGTCGTGGACTTGCCGGCGCCATTGGCCCCGATCAGGGTGACTATCTCGCCCTCGTCCACATGGAAGCTGACGCCCTTGAGCGCCTCGATGCGTCCGTAGAACGTGTGAATCTCCTCGACCGACAGAACCGTCTGTGACATCGTCACTCCGCCCTCGCAGCCGCGAGCATCTCCTCGGCACCCTTGCCGAGGTACGCCTCTATGACCTTCGGATCACGCTGGATCTCAGCGGGCAGCCCCTGGGCGATCAGGACGCCGAAATCCAGGACGTAGATGCGGTCCGCAATGTCCATGACCACCTTCATGTCGTGCTCGATCAGGAAGACGGTGATCCCAAGGTCCCTGATCCGGCCGACCAGCTTGGTCAGCTCGTGGCTCTCCTGAGGGTTCATGCCCGCTGCCGGCTCATCGAGGAGCAGCAGCTTGGGCTCGGTGGCGAGCGCCCGAGCGATCTCAAGGCGGCGCTGATCTCCATAGGGCAGGTTCTTCGCGAGGTCGTTGGCCTTCCCCGCCAGCCCGATGAACCGCAGCCACTTGAGCGCCTCGTCGACGGTGTGCTGCTCCTCACGCTTGAACTGCGCTGTGCGCAGGACCGCCTGGAGCGGCCCGGCGTTGGTCCGGATGTGCCTGCCCACCATGACGTTCTCGAGCGCCGTCATGTTCGCGAACAACCGGATGTTCTGGAAGGTGCGTGCGATGCCGTACTCGCACGCCTTGTGCGGCTTGAGGCCGGCGAGCTCGTGGCCGTCGAACACCACCGATCCTGACGTCGGCTTGTAGATGCCGGTCATAAGGTTGAAGAACGTTGTCTTGCCAGCCCCGTTGGGGCCGATCAGGGCGACGATCTCCCCGACCTCGATGTCGAGCGAGACGTCCTCGACGGCCTTGATGCCGCCGAAGTGCATCGTCGCGTTCCTTGCCTCTACAAGCGCCATGATCTCGGGTGCCCTTCGCCTTACGGCTTCTGGTTTGAAAGCCGCTGGTTGTGCTCGACGTCCCACAGGGACTGGTCCTCGTCGTCCCTCATCGCCTCGTCATCAGGGTGCAGTTCCCTGGCTCTGCGTCTGCTCGGGATCATGCCCTCGGGCTTGACGGCCATCATGATGACCATGAGCAGACCGAAAACCAGGAATCGGTAGCTGGTGATATGCGAGATGGTCTCGCCTGGCAGCTTCAGGACGCCCGCGACGGCCAGACCCTGGATCAGATCCGGAACGCCCCGGATGACCAGGGCGCCGACGATGGCGCCCGGTATCGAGCCCATCCCTCCGAGGACCACGATGCAGACCACGAACACCGACTCCATGAAGGTGAAGGACTCGGGGCTGATGAACTGCTGCACGTAGGCGAAGGTGACACCGGCGACACCGCCAGACAGCGCTCCTATCGAGAAGGCCCACAGCTTCTGGGTGCGGATGTTCACTCCGCACGCGGCCGCCGCGATCTCGTTCTCACGCATGGCGGCCCACGCGCGCCCGAGCCTCGAGTCGTCCAGGCGGTTGATCAGTATGACCGACAGGATGATCAGGCCCAGCACGACGAAGTACCAGTAGAGGTTCGAGTGGAACACGAACTGGCCAAGCGGCGTCTCGAAGCGGATGTTGTCCCGCAACCACTCGACGCCGATCGGCGGGACGACCACCTCGTTGCCGCGGGGAAGCCCGGTGGCGCCGTTGGTCAAGCCAAAGATGTTGTTGTTCAGGGAGATCCGGACGATCTCGCCAAAGCCCAGCGTGACGATGGCCAGGTAGTCTCCCTTGAGACGGAGCACGGGGAAGCCCAGCGCGACGCCCGTGATGGCTCCGGCTATCGCTCCCGGTACCAGCATCACCCAGTAGGTGGCGCCCCCCAGCACGTGGTTGAAGGACTGGCCGATGAGCATGCCGGCGTAGGCGCCCATCGCGTAAAAGGCGATGTATCCGAGGTCCAGAAGGCCGGCGTAGCCGACCACGATGTTCAATCCGAGCGCGAGCAGGATCCAGATGCCGACGATGACGAGGATCCTGACGAGGAAGCCCAGGCCCGTGGTGGCCTGAAACAGCAGTGGAACTACGACGATCAGAACGGCCAGGGCCGCGTAGAGCGCCTTCTTCCCCGCGGAGACGTCCTTGGTGATACCCATCGCGCGCTCAGTGACTGTCGGTCGCGCCATCGGCTACACCTTCTCCGTCGCTGAGCCGCCGAGCAGACCGCCCGGGCGGAATATGAGCACGAGGATCAGAACGATGAAGGCGATGACGTCACGGTAGGCGTTGCTCAGGAAGCCGCTCGCAAGCGACTCCACTATGCCTAGAAGGAATCCTCCGAGCATCGCGCCTCGCAGGTTGCCGATGCCGCCGATGACGGCCGCGGTGAACGACTTGATACCCGGGATGAAGCCCATGTTGAACTTCACGGAGCCGTAGTACATACCATTGAAGATGCCCGCGATCGCGCCCAGCGCGGGCCCGATGAAGAACGCGAGCGCGATGACCTTGTTGATGTCGACGCCCATGAGGCCTGCGGCCTCCCGGTCCTGGGACGTCGCACGCATGGCCTTACCGATCTTGGTCTTGGACACGAAGGTGTCAAGGCCAAGGAGCAGTGCGAGCGAGGTCGCGATGATAAGGACCTGCATCGATGTCACTTCGACGCCCGCGACCGTGAACAGCGTCTTCGCGGGAACGAACAGGGACCCGTCGGCCCTGGTGTAGGGCAGCTGCTTGCTGCTGATCCACAGGAGCACGGCGTTCTGCAGAAAGATCGACACGCCGATGGCCGATATCAGAGGCGCCAGGCGTGGGGCGTTCCGAAGGGGGCGGTACGCGAAGCGTTCGGTGATCATCCCGACCACGCCGACCAACGAGCCCGAGACGACGAAGGTCGTCGCCAGAAGAAGGGCGAAGCCGAGCGGTCCGGAGTTGAAGAACTCCTGAGCCGGACCCAGGAAGCCAAGGCCCGCCTTCGCGGCCATGCCCGGGTCTGACAGAAGCTTAAGGACCAGGAGCCCGACGTAGCCTCCGAGCATGAACATCTCACTGTGCGCGAAGTTGATGAGCAGCAGGATGCCGTAGACCAGCGTGTACCCGAGCGCGACAAGCGCGTACAGGCCGCCGAGCGTCACCCCGTTCAGCAACTGTTCCATTAGGTAGTGCAAGCGATTCTCCTGGCTCTAAGGGCGGGCGTGCGCCGGCCATGATACCAGTCCTGACCGCCGATACGCCGGGCGGGTACCTAGGTACCCGCCCGGCGCGAGCGGTCTTCTCCGTATGGGGTCTAGCCCCGGGGGGAGTCTACTGCTTCTCCGGCACCCAAACGCCGCCGGTGACCTTGTAGGTCGTGATGGCCTTGTTGTTGGTGTCGCCGTTCTCGTCGAAGGATACAAGACCGGTGACGCCGTCGAAGCTGATGCCCTGGGTGGCCGCGAGGATGGCCTTGCGGCCGTCAGCGGTCTTCACCTTGTCGGCACCCATGTCCTTGGCGACCTGCACGATGGCCTTGATGATGACCTGCGCGGCGTCATAGGAGTAGGCGTCGTACGCGGCGATGGCCTCGCCAGGATAGGCGGCCTCGAACGCGGCGATGAAGTCCATGCCCTTGGGCATCTGGTCGGTCGGCAGGCCGACGGAGGTGCACAGGTCACCCTCGGCGTTGGCCGCACCGGCGAGCTTGATGTACTCAGGGTCGTAGACGCCGTCGCCCGCCATCAGCGGGACCTTGACGCCACCCTCCTTGAGCTGCTTGGACAGCAGGGCACCCGAGTTGTAGATGCCGCCGTAGAACACCATGTCGACCTTCTTGGCCTTGATCGCGGTGACGAGGGCCTTGAAGTCGGTGTCCTTGTCGGAGGTCTTCTCGCGGCCAGCGATGGTGCCGCCGTTGACCTCGAACTGCTTGGCCCACGCGTCGGCCAGACCCTCGCCGTACGGGGTGGAGTCGTCGACCACGAACGCGGTCTTGGCACCGGCGACCTTGGCGGCGTAGTCAGCGCCCGCAGGGCCCTGGACGCCGTCGTTGGCGCAAGTGCGGAAGTAGTTGGCGTTGCTGCGCGGAATCGTCAGGTCCACGGCGGTGTTGGCCGGCGAGACCTGCAGGATGTCGTTCTGCGCGTAGATCTTGACCGCGACGCGGGTGACACCAGAGTTCAGGTGGCCCATGACGCCGACGAGGTCGGGGTTCGAAGCGAACTGCTCCGCGACGTTGCCTCCGGTCGTCGGGTCGCCCTTGTCGTCACCCTCGACGGTGCTGAGGGTGATCCCGAGGTCCTTGAGCTCCTGGGACTCATTCGCCTCCTTGACGGCGAGGTTGGCGCCGCGGACCATACCCTGGCCCAGCGCCACGGCGCCGTCCGTCAGGGGCGCGCCGATGCCGATGACGACGTTGACCGCCTCCTTGGGCGCGTCCGGCTTGGCCTCCTCCTTCGGCTGGCAACCGACCGCCGGCAGCGCCATGGCAAACGCCAGGGCGATGACCAGCACGAGCCTCATGCTCTTCGCCATTCCCATCCCTTCCCTCTCCATCAGTCTTATCCCGGCGGCGCCGGGTTTCCCACAGGGACTATGACGCGGATGCTAGCAGAACGAAGCCCGGACGTCTGCAGCAGGACCTTGCGCAGTATGACGAACGGTAGCGCGAGGGCGGCGACCGCTATATCTGATACTCGGGCACGCGGGCGGACTCGAGGGCGTCCTGGGCCGCCGCGATGTCGGCCAAGGTGACCGAGCGGAGCTCGCTCGCAAGGGTGGAGGACACCCTCCCCCAAGCCTCGCTGGCCGCGGATCCCGAGACACGCGGGACGTCGAGGACCGCCCCCTCTACGGCGACCACGATGTCGGCCAGCGTCACCTCCGAGGGGTCCCTCGCCAGGGCGCAACCTCCTCCGGAACCCCGCCGGCACTCGACGATGCCGACCCTGCCCAACGTCGTGAGCTGCTGCTCCGTGAAGCGGCGAGGCGACCCTATGCGGGACGCCACCTCGCCCGCGCTCACTCGTCCGCGCCCAGCCAGCGGGCCGCGTGCGAGCTCGACCGCCGCCCGCAGGGCGCAGTCCAGCCTCTGCGAGACCCGCATCATGTGCCGTACCCCTCCCACAACGCGGTCGACAGATAGCGCTCCCCGGTCGACGGCGCCACCGTCACGACCGCCTTGCCCCGAGACTCCGGCCGCGCGGCGACCCTGAGGGCGGCGGCCACGTTGGCGCCCGAGGAGATGCCCACCAGCAGACCCTCCTCGGCGGCGAGCCGCCTGGCCACCTCGATGGCCTCGGGAGCGGCCACGTGCTGGACCTCGTCGATGACCCCGAGGTCCAGCGTGTCGGGGATGAAGTTCGCGCCGATCCCCTGGATCATATGTGGCCCCGGGGTCAGAGGTTCGCCGGCGAGCCTTTGCGAGATGATCGGTGACTCGGCCGGCTCGACCACGACCGCCCGGATGGCGGGGTCCTGCTCCTTGAGATACCGGCCGCCGCCGCTGATGGTCCCACCGGTCCCGACCCCGACGACGAAGGCCGCGATGCCGAGCTCCCCGGCGGCGGCCCAGACCTCCGGACCGGTGGTGCGGTAGTGGATGGCGGGGTTGGCGGGGTTCACGAACTGCCCGGCGATCCAGGCGCCCGGGGTCTCCGCCGCGACCTCTTCCGCCCGGTCGACCGACCCCTTCATGCCCAGCTCCTTCGGGGTCAGAACGAGCTCCGCGCCGAAGGCGGCCAGCAGACGCCGCCGCTCCAGCGACATACTCTCCGGCATGGTGAGTATCACGCGATAGCCGCGTGAGGCGCCGATCATCGCAAGGGCGATCCCCGTGTTCCCCGAGGTGGGCTCTACGATCACCGACCGCCCCGGTTCGATCAGGCCCCGTTGCTCGGCGTCGTCGATCATCGACATGCCGATCCGGTCCTTGACCGAACCGCCGGGGTTTCGCGATTCAAGCTTCAGGAGCACGCGGGCGTCGAGACCCTCGGCCATGCGACCCAGCTCGACTACCGGGGTCCGCCCGATGGTCCCGCTGACCGATGGTGATGGTGAGATCATCTCACGCTCCTGTCCTTGGCCGGATGCCTGGTCACATCATCCCCGGCTCGGCGCCCGGAATCAACGGTTCTAAGCGCAGGAATCGCATGTTATTCGAGGGCTTGAACGTCGAGGGTATCACGCCGTGACGAACACCTCGCCGTCCCTCACTGTCACGGCGTACGTGCGCACGTCGGCGTCAGGGTGGTCGGTGGTGCCGTCTCGCACGTCATACCTCCAACCGTGCCAGGGGCACATGACCACGTGGCCGTCCATGTAGCCCTCCGCGAGGGGCGCGAAGGCATGCCGACAGACGTCCGAGAGAGCGTAGAAGCGCCCGTCCACGCGGAACAGCGCGACGTCTCGGCCGCCGATCCTCACCCGCCTGGCCTGGCCGTCGGCCATGTCGTCGACCGCGGCCACCCGGACCTCGACGGCGCCCTCCGGGACTTCCACCACGCCGTGCAGGGTAGAGCCGTCCTCGACGTCGGTCCGGATGAAGAGCCCGCACCAGCACTTGCGCATGGCCGCGAACTCGGCCATGTGGAACGGGATGCACGGGCACACGATCCGCGCGTCCTCCTTGGAGTCGCCCGACCTGACCCTGCACGGGCAGTAGGCGTCCCCGGTCTGGCCGATGACATCGAGCAGCGACCCCAAGGTCACCTCGACGAATTCCTCGTCGGTGTTGAATCGGTAGCCCAGCCTCTCGACGAACGGGGCCATGTAAGCCCGAAGATCGTCGGCGCTGACCCCTTCGGCGAAGCGCATCTTGCCCTTGGCGCTCACAGTCCCAACAGCTCCTTGATGCGCACCTTGTCGTATCCGACGATCACCTCGTCGCCGACCACCAGGACGGGGAAGGAGGCGCCCCCCGACAGGCGGCGCACCTCCGCGACGGCCTCGTCCTTGGCGTCTCCCTCGAGCTTGTCGACCTCGGTCACGGCGTAGCTCACGCCGGCTTCGTCGAGGAACTTCCGGGTCATCTTGCAGTACGTGCAAGTCGTCAGCGCATACACGTGGACTTCCATCGGACCTCCATGGGATCGACTGCCTCTTGGAGTAGTCTTCCCAACGGATGCCGGGGATGTCGCGTGAGAAACGCGCTTTCGCGGGTAATGTGTAGCGGGGACCCGCATCTAGGTGCGATGCGGGCGCGACGATCGGAGGGCAGTTGGGCTCACGTGCCGTAGCGGGGCCTGCGGCGGCCAGGCGCGTCATCGTGGTAGGCGGCGGTTACGCCGGCACGACGTGCGCCGTGGCGCTGGGCCGCGCCCTCCAGCCGAGCGACGACGTCGAGGTGCTGGTCATCGAACCCGACCCGTGCCAGCAGGCGCTCTCCGAGCTGGACCTGGTCGCCGTCGGGCCTCCTCGCCCGCAGTTCTGCGAGCTGTGGCACCCGAACGTCTTCCGCGACCTGCCGGTCACCATGTGCTACAGCCGCGTGACCGAGATCGACCCCGAGAAGCGTTCGGTGACGATAGAGACGGGCGAGCGGGTGGACTACTGGCGGCTGGTGGTGGCCACGGGAGCCGTGCCTTGGGTCCCCGACGTCCCGGGTCTCCGCGAGAAGGCGATCACGATGTGGTCCGTCGAGGACGCCCAGGAGCTTCAGCTCGCGATAGAGGACTCGTTCAAGCTCGCCGCGAGGACGCCCGACCGCCAAGGGCGCAGACGCGCGCTCAGCTACACGGTCGTCGGCGGCGGTGCGACGGGCGTCGAGATAGTCGGCACCCTGGGGCAGATGCTCCCCAGCCGGATGCGAGAGGCGGGCCTGGACCCCGACGACCTGCGGGTCACCCTCATCGAGGCCCGCCCCCAGATCCTGTACGACCTGCCCGAGCCGTTGCGAGTCGAGGCGATCAAGCGGCTTGAGAGCATGGGCGTCATCGTCATCACCGGCGACAAGCTCGTGTCGGTGACCCCCGACGAGGTCAGGCTGGAGTCAGAGAGGGTGGTGCCATCGACCGTGCTGGTCTGGTGCGGAGGCGCCAAAGCCGACCCTCACGCGGCGGACTGGGGCTTCCCCACCGACCCCGACGGCCGGATCCGTGTCGGCGAGACGCTCAAGCCCGAGGGCCTCGAGGACGTCTACGTCATCGGTGACGTCGCCTCGGCCAAGCACCCCAAGACCGGCAAGGTCCTGCCGATGCTGGCCCAAGTCGCCATCCAGCAGGGACCCGCCGTCGCGGCGTCCATCCTCGCCGAGTCGCGTGGCGGAGCGGCCGCGCCTTTCGTGCCGCACCTCCGCGGGGAGTTCGTGAGCGTCGGTCCGCGCTGGGGCGTCGGATGGATGTACTCCATGAGGCTCAAGGGCATTCCCGCAATCGTGATGAAACGGATCACGTACGTGAAGTACTGGCTGCAGGTCGGAGGCGTTCGCCTCGCGTGGCATCGGACACGCGAGATGCTCTCGATGCAGCGCTGAGAGCGGCGGGCGACCGCCAGGAAGCGAGACTGCGTGAACGACCCTGCGACGGCGCGGCCCACGGCCGCTCCCCACCGGAGGCTCCGGCCACATCACCTGATCTGCCTTCGGTTCTTCCGCGGCGAGGGGTACGACGACCACTTCGTCGACAACCTGCGCGGGGTGATGTCCGACCTGGAGCGGATGGAGGTGCGCGTCGTCGACGGACCCGACGACGTCTGCGACTGCTGCCCGCACCTCCATGGGGACAGGTGCGGGTCCCCCGGGGGCGGCGAGGAGGAGGTGCGCCGCATAGACGCGCTGGCGCTGGAGCTCCTGGGGACGTCGCCCGGAATGTCGCTGTGCTTCGATGCGTCCGGCATCGACGAAAGCATCCTCGGCGCCTGGCGGAGGGGCGCATGCCAAGGATGCGATTGGGAAGACCTGTGCGTCCCGCTCATGGAAGCCGACGCGGCCGGTCCGCCCGTCGCCGACTAGAACTCTATCCCTCGGCGGGCCTCGACGCCGCCGTCGTAGGGGTGCTTGACGGCGCGCATCTCGGTGACCAGGTCGGCCGCGTCCAGAAGCCCGATCGGCGCGTTGCGGCCCGTGCAGACCACCTCCACGTGATCGGGTCGGTCCACAAGGGCCCGGAGCACGTCTCCTGTGTCGACCAGCCCGTGTCCCATCGCAACGCACACCTCGTCCAGGATGACGACGTCCCAGCTGCCCGCGGAGATCACGCGCCTCGCGACCTCCCAAGCCTCCGCGGCCGCCGACCTGTCCTCCGGGGTGATGACTCCGATCATCAGCCCGCTGGAGACCACCGCCGGCCGGACGATCTCGACCCCGGCCTCACGGAGCACCGCGAGTTCCCCGCTCGGGTCCCCCCCTTTCACGAACTGCACGAAGCACACGGACAGACCGCGTCCTCGCGCCCGGACCGCGAGCCCGCACGCGGCGGTGGTCTTACCCTTGCCCTCGCCGGTGTAGACCTGGAGCAGTCCTCTATCGATACGGGACATCCGCGCTCCCTCCAAGCACGCGCGCGACCTCGGCCAACGCGCCATCGTCATCATCCACCGCGACAGCGCCCGCGTCGAGCGCCTCTCTCCAAAGCGCGGTCGCCTCGCCGTCGCCGAAGTCCCTCCGGGGGCCCATGCCGCCGACGAGGACGAGCGGGTCGCCGGCCCGGACCGCTGCACGGAGGTTCGCTATGTTGCCCCGGCCGAACGGCGTCGCGCTGACCACGCGGATGTCGGCCGAGGCCGCCAGCGTCTCCGTCTGACTGAGGGCGGCGGGGTCTGGCGAGCCGAAGGCGGGCAGGGTCACGTGACGCGCCCGGACGGCCTGCGCGACGGCCTGGTCGGTGTCGCCCAGCTCCAGGGCGCCGCAGGAGACCCGGAAACCGGCCAGCGCCAGACTCCGCAGCAGGCGCGCGCCGTGCCCCGCGCCGCCCACCACGAAGACCTCCTGGTCCCTGGTTGGCGCGACAGCCTCGTCGCGCAGGACCGGCGTCACGGTCGCCGAACCGGTCACCGGGTCCGTCCCGATCACCGCCCTGACCCCGAACACCTCCGAGACGTTCCTGGCCGTGAGCACCGCGCGAGGCGGCCCGGCTGGGCCCAGCGCGCCTTCGTGCACCACCGCCAGCTCGTCGGAGTAGCGCGCGGCAAGGTCGAGGTCGTGGAAGACCGCGAGGACCGCGAGTCCCGCGTCGGCGAGCTCCCGTACGAGGTCCAGGATCTGGAGCCGGTGGTTGAGGTCGAGATGGCTGACCGGCTCGTCGAGAAGGAGCACCCGCGGTTCCTGCGCCAGCGCCTGTGCCAGCACAAGCCGCTGCAGGTCGCCACCGGAAAGCGTGTCGACCCGCTCGGCCGCCAGCCGCCACGTGTCGGTGCGGCGCATGGCGTACTCCACCACCCGCCTGTCCCGTTCCCCGGGGCCTCCGAGCGGCGGCAGATGAGCGTGGCGGCCCATCTCCACGAAGTCGAATGAAGGGAATGCGAAGGGCGCCGCGGTGGACTGCGGGACCACCGCGACCAGCCTCGCCCGCTGACGCTCCGTGAGGCTTCCGACCGGGTCGCCGCACAGCTCGACGTCCCCGGCGAGGATCCCGGCCGCGCCGGTGACGGCACGCAGCAGCGTGGACTTGCCGGCCCCGTTCGGACCTACGAGGCCGACCACCCTCCCGGCGCCCACCAGCAGGTCAGCGCCTCGCACCACGGGGCCGTCGTCATAGCCGACGTCGACGCCGGCGAACCTCAGCGGAGACGCTTCGCTCATCTCGGCCTCTCCCCGCGGACCAGGAGCCATACGAAGAACGGCCCACCCAGCACCGCGGTCACGATGCCGACCGGGATCTCCACCGGGGCGAGCACGGTCCTGGCCACGAGATCAGCGAGGACCATGGTCAGGGCGCCGGCCAGCATGGACGCCGGCAGCAACCGGCGATGGTCGGGACCCGCCACGAGCCTCACGGCGTGGGGGGTCATCAGCCCGACGAAGCCCACGAGCCCCGACACCGACACCGCGGCGGCCGTCACGAGCGACGCCAACGCCAGGAGCAGCGTCTTGAGCCTCTCGACCGGCAGGCCCAACTCCGACGCGCGCTCGTCCCCGAGCAGCACGAGGTTGAGCTGGCGGGAGACGAGCAGCGAGACGGTGGCGCCGATCGCCAGCATCGGTGCGACCGCGACGACGTACTCCCAGGACGCCCCCTCGAGGCCGCCCATCATCCAGAAGACCACCGACGCCATCGACTCCCTCGCGAGGACCATGATGAACGAGGTCACCGCGGCCAGCGTGTAGGAGACCGCGACCCCCGCGAGCAGGAGCGAGACACCGTCGACGCGTCCGCGACGCGTCGCCAGCCGCACCACCAGGGCGACGGCGCCGACCGCCCCGAGGAACGCGCCGAGCGGCACCACCCCCGGCCTGAGCGCGGTTGCGCCCGCCGTGAGCGCGATGACCACCACCACGCCCAGCCCCGCGCCCGACGAGACCCCCAGGATGTAGGGATCGGCCAGCGGGTTGCGGAAGACCGCCTGATAGAGCGCCCCGGCGACCGCCAGACAGGCGCCGACGAGCGCCGCCAGCAGCACGCGGGGCAGCCTGATGTCGACCACCAGGGCGTCGGCCAGGCCGCCCGGACCCGAACCGGCCCCCAGCGACCGGCCCAGAGCCGCGACGACGTCGGCCGGAGGGACGTACACGGCGCCGAGGGCCACGCCCGCCACCACCGCGACCGCCAGCGCCGCGCCCAGCGCGACGGTCAGGGTGACAGCAGAGCGCGGCCCTCGGACCGGCAAGTCGGGCCTCCTACTGACCGAACACGCCGGGGTAGAGTGCTGCCGCTATCGCCTTGACTCCCTCGACGACCCTGGGGCCGGGCCTGGACACGAGGTTGTCGTCGAGCACGGCCACCCGGTCGTTCTTGACAGCCGACAGCGACGAATATCCCGCCCGCTTCCCAAGCTGCGACGGGTCGCTCATCGAGCCCTTCGTCGCCAGGTACACGTCCGGGTCGTCCTTGACCAGCTGCTCGAGCGAGTAACCGACGTACCCGCTCTGAGCGCCCGCGACGTTGACGCCGCCAGCGGCGCTGATCAGCTGGTCGATCAGCGTGCCCGACGCCGCCGTGAACAGCGGGTCCTGCGCGATCTCGATGAACACCCTGGGGGACTGCTTGCCGCTGATCGCGGAGCCGACCTCCTGGAGCGTGGCGCGCATCTCCCCGATCACGCGGTCCGCCTCTTGGGGTGCGCCCATGACGGAGGCCACCCGGGCTATCGCGCTGTACAGCTGGTCGAGGGTCTGCGGATCGACCACCACCACGACCGCCCCGGCCTCCTCGAGCTTGCCGATGACGTCTCCCTGCACGCCGCCGGTGGCGAACACGACATCGGGGTCGGCCGCGACGATCGCCTCGACGTTGGGCTGGACGAAGTCGCCCACCTTGGCGATGCCGGAGACCTCAGCCGGATAGTCGCAGAAGGTCGTCACTCCGACGAGACGGTCGAGCCCCGCGACCGCGGCGACGATCTCGGTGTTCGCCGGTGCGAGCGACACCACCTTCTCGGGCCTCGCGGCGATGACGACCTCTCGCGAGGCGTCGTCGATCACCGTGATCGGATACGGCATGCCAGACACAGTGTCGGGGGTGACCTGGCTGTCCGGCGCCTTCGCACCCTGATCGCCGGTCCTTCCGGTGAAGAGCACCAGCCCGGCGATGAGCGCCGCGGCCAGCAGCGCGACCGCCACCGCATACCGCTTCCAGCCGCCGCCTATATACGCCTTCGGTTCCATCTTGCGCGTAACTCCTCTCGCTCTGGTCCGCGGCCCCGGAAACGGATAGGACCCGCCATCGGCGGGTCCTCGAGTCCGGGGGAGATACGTGGCGCCCATCTCGCATCAGGCGTCGCGATCCGGCCCCTTGTCCTCGAAGGCCACGTCGCGCATCCCGGGCAGGTCTCCTGACTTCGGGGGCCCGTTCGCCGGGCTCCTCTTCACAGTGGCGGGTCCGTGCCGGTCTCTCACCGGCTTCCCTATTCTCCCGCGATCGCGGGCACCCTGGATGCACATGTTCGGTTGTCGTCGGCCACTGTACGCGCCGCGCCGGAGAGACGCAAGCGCTAACAGCCTCCGGTCGAGCAGTCGCACGAAGGCCCGGTCCCGCGAAGCCAGCCGCTGATCACGCCGGCCGCGCAGCCGACGCCGGGCACGACCGACACGGCCCCCGCGGCGCAGTTTCGCGCGCACGCCCCGCACTCGATGCAGGCGTCGCGGTCCACGATGACCGCACGCGCCTCTCGCATCTCGAGCACCCCGTGCGGGCACACCTGCGCGCACATCCGGCAGCCCGTGCAGGCGTCCGGGTCCAGGGTCAGCGTCACCACGCCCTCGAGGTAGCGGAGCCCGCTCACGCCAGGCCGCCAACGAACGCGGCGGCGACCCAGCCGGCCAGCGCGAACACCCCGGCGCCGACCTGCCAGGGAAGGGATCTCCGCATCTCGACCAGCACCCCCGAGAGCGACGTGAAGGTGGTGGAGCCTGTGAAGTTCATGGCCGCGAAGGATGAGACGGCGGTCACGGCGGCGAGAGCCCAGACCGTCATGAGGGGACCCGCGCCGGCCGCCAGGAGCAGCGGTCCGGCGAGGACAGCGCCTGCCAGAGCCCCCTTGACCGAGAACATCCTGCCCGGGATCCACGGCAGCAGCGCGGGCGTCACCAGGGCGCCGGCGAACACCCCCAGCGCCACGGCCGCCACGAGCGCCCCGCCGCGCGCCACACCCTCCGCGGCCGAGTAGCCCCAAGGGCCCACCGCTCCGAGCGCCACCGCCGCGAACGCGAACAGCAGCGCCCGCGGGCGCCAGAGCGCCGACAGCTCGACCGGGACGAGAGCGAGCCTCTCCTTGAGGGTGAAGCCGACGCGCCGCATGCCGCCCTCCGCCGACATCCCGGCAGCGAGGAAGGCGAGGATGTCGCGCGCGCGGACTGGCCCGTACACGACGCGGAAACCGCATCCCGCCCGAACCTCGTGCGCGGCCACACCCGGCGCACCGAGCTGCGGCACGACGAGGACCTGGTGGCTGACCACCTGCGCCAGCCCGACCCTTCGCACGCGCGAGACGATCTCAGCGGTCCCGAAGGTGCCCTTCCCCGCGGCGCACCAGACGTTCACGCCTCGGGTGTCGATGACCAGGATCCACGCGTCGACGCCGCCAAGCTCGCCGCGCAGCGCGTCGAACGACAGCTTGTAGTTGGCGCTGACCAGCACGGGGGACGAGTCGTCCGGCGAGCCCACCGCGTAAAGGCCGGGTCGCACCCGGTGGTCCGAGCGGCCGACGTTCCAGCGCACGCGCCAGCCTCCGAGCCGGTCCGCGAGGGTCAGCGTGGTGGACACGACCGGGACCGGGCCGGGAAGGGTCGGAAGCCGGCCGGTCACGAATCCCTCAGCGTATCGCGAGTAGTCCTCCGGCGAAGCCGGGCAGCATCCGCTCATCGCCTGGCTCCCGGCAGCCCGCAGCAACCGCGCTCGCCGGCCGAACGGGCACGCGCCGCCAGGTCGGCCGCGGCGGCAGCCACCCGCTCGAACGCCTCGGGCGCCAGGGAGCAGTGAAGCCATGGGCCGACCTTCCGGGCGCGGACCAGACCCGCGTCCCGCAGTCGTCTCAGGTGATGGGAGGTCAGCGCGTCCGACGCGCCCAGATGCTCGGCGATCTCGCACACGCACTTCTCGCCGCCTGCGAGCAGCTCCACGATGCGCAACCTGTTCTCGTCGGCCAGAGCGGCGTACGCGCCAGCATGCCCTTCGGTCTCCATGCCGGCGATCTTAGTCAAATGAGCATTTGATTGTCCAGCACCGCGACGACCGCGCGAGCGGCCGGACCTCGACTGGAGACGCCTCTCTAGAAGAGGCCCTGCAGGTCCTCGATGGACTGCGCGGCGTGCTCGAGATGCCAGTCCTCCAGCGAGAGATAGAAGCGGGGGTTGAAGACCAGACCCATGTGCACGGTCAGGTCGATCACCTCCTCGAGCAAGCCGTCCGCCTTCATGAGCAGGTCGACGGCCCTGGGGTTCACCCTGTCGTCGCCGGAGGCGGGAGGGACGAGGAACACCCGCTCGTCGCCCTCGCCAAGGACGATGTCGAACAGAAGGTTGCCCTCCGCGAGCAGGAAGACGCTGGCGCCGTCGGCCCCGATGTCCTTGCGGTACGACGTACCCTCCTTGCGGTACCCCGAGATCTGCGCCACCTGGGCGGCATCGACCCTCATCGCGCAAGGCGGGACCGGAAGTCCCCCGAGCACCTCCCGCAGATTGGCCAGCGCCACCAGCGTCCGCTCCGACAGGTCGATCTTCAGCGCGCACAACGCCAAATCGGCCTCGGCGACGGACCTCGCGCTGAGGAACACCTCCATCATCTCGCGCGGTTCGCCGGAGTACAGGAGGCGGAGCTTGTCGAACTCCCTGACGGTGCTGATCACTGCGATACCAGTCTTCGATCCCGGTCCGGCGCGGCGGCGCGGCGGGAGGGGCGGGCGGCTCGTCGGTCGCACATTCCGTATCGGCAGCGGCTGGCCGCTTGATGAGCGCCCGGGCGGCACCTCGCGACGAGCGGAGGCTCAGAAGGGACGGTTGTGCCCGCCGATACAGCCCGGCGGCGGGGTGATAGAGTCGAGAAAGGAGGTGTCGGGCCATGTGCCGGTTCTGCGTGCAGCACGGTGACGGTGACAGGTGGTATCGCGAGGCCGCCAACTACGCGGTCGACCTCGAGGAGGATCTCACCCGGCGCGGCTACATAGTCGACTTCATACGCGACTTCGACGCCAACCGCCGCCGGGCCCTGACCGGTCTCGAGGTCGTCGAGCGGCTCCCGGCGCCGCTGGAGCGGGCCCTGAAGTCGCGCTTCTCGGCCAAGATGCAGGTGAACCACTTCGGGCAGCCAGTTCCCATCGAGGAATGCGAACGCATCTTCGATACCGCCACCTCCATCGTCAGCCTCCCGTGCCCGTGCCGGACGTTCGCGGGCAAGCCCCAGGACGGCTTCTGCATCGCCATGACGGTGACGCCAGCGGAGCACATCCTCCGCGAAGGCATGGCCGGCTACGGGGACGGCCCGGACACGCTCCGGTTCGAGCGCCTGGACAAGGCCGGGGCCATGGAGCTGCTCCGCAAGGCCGAGGAGCGCGGCCTGATGCACTCGGTGTGGACGTTCCAGACCCCGTTCATCGCCTCGATATGCAACTGCGACCTGTCCAGCGGCTGCATGGCGATGCGCCTCACGGTCGGCCACGGCGCCAAAGTGATGTGGCGGGGCGAGGACGTCGCGGTGCTGGACGCCGAAGCCTGCTCGGGGTGTCGCGCCTGCATCAGGCGATGCCCGTTCGACGCGATCGGCGCGCCGGCGAACGGCGGACCGGTCGACCTCCGTCAGGAGGACTGCTGGGGCTGCGGGGTGTGCCGCTCGGCGTGCACGCTTGGCGCGATCACGCTAAGGGACCGCCGCGAGGTGCCCGCGGTCGCCTCGGTCTGGTAGCGAGAACGCCGCGGGGCGCCCGAGCGCTAGCCGCCCTGCTCGTCCGGCCCGGCTCCGATGCGCGTGCGGACCAGCGCGGCCGCCCCGGTCATCGCAAGGCCCCAAGCCAGCACCATCCCGAAGAAGGGCGCCTTGATGTCCCAGCCCGAGTTCAGCACCGGGTTGTCAGGGTGCATCAGGTTGGGGGAGGTCAGCAGGAGCGCCCAGAACCCGCACGCGAACGCCGCGTCGAGGGCGGCCGAGACGGTCCAGTGGTCGACCACGGCGTCGACGATGACGACGATGGCGGCACCGATGAGGATCCAGAAGGAGGCCTGCATCCTCGGCTCCGACCAGTTCACGGCGCCCCAGGCCAGCTTGCTGGACACCATCCCCAGCACCGTGTTGGCCAGCCACAGCGACATCGCCACCCACCGCAGGGCGGCCTCCCAGCGATAGACGCGAGCGCCGAGCCCTTCTCCGCGCTTCCCCGACGGGCGCCGCGCCAGCAGCACCACCGAGACCGCTCCCGCGAGGCCGATGAGGGTGAACATAGCCATGTTGACCCAGGTCGACGCCCCGTGGAAGGTCACCAAGCGGACCAGCTTCCCCAATGACTGCTCCTCTGGCATGGCGAGAGCCAGGGCCCCGGTCGAGGCCACCGCGGCCGCGACGGCCGCCCACAGCCTCCCGTTCCCGGACGGCAAGCGCCTCACCGCTGCGGCATCACCCATCTCGCACTCCATTCCCTGTCGCCGAGAAGCCCGATGGCTCCGCTCGATCGATGTTTCCACGCGACCCTCGCACAGGGTACCAATCGGGGGCGGTGACGAAGGTCACATAGCGAACAGAACAGCGCGACGAACGGCAGCACCTCTCCCGCCGCGGGCGCGTTTTCCCTTGCGAGAGGAGGCGACGATGTTGGCGCTCACCAGCGGCATACAGGCGGTCCAGCCCTGGCTCCGGGACCCTGAGGTCCGGGAGCTGGCTTTGATAGTGCTCGCCTCGCCGCTGACCTCCGAGGCCGACCTCGCCCTGGTGGCGCTGGAGGACAGGGTCCCGGAGCGCGCGAGGCTGGCGCTGGCCAACCTGCGAGAGCTTCTCGCGGCCGTCCCGCAGACCCCGTGCGACATGGCCGTGGACGCCGCCACCCTGGCGCGGGTCGCGGACCTCGACAACGTGAAGGGCCACCTCACGGGCAGGTGCGAGGACGGGAGCGCCGTCGTGGTCATGGCCGAGGGCAACCGCTGCATGGACCTGTACGTCCAAAGGGGCCGGCGGCACATCTACTGGTCACCGGGCCATCACGCCGAATGCCGGATCCACCCCGACGCCGTCGACATGGTCCTGGAGCGGCCCGAGGTCCTCGCGCGGATCGTCGACGTCGTCATGGCGATGGGTCTTGAGTTCTACCCGGCCATGTACCTCTCGCTGGAAGACTGGCACCTGGAGCACGCCGCGGAAACGCTCGACGAGCTGGCTGCCCTGTTCTCCTGACCCGGCCGCGCGGGACCCGGCTACACCCTGAACCCGCCGAGCGTCCGGCGAAGCTCGTCGGCCTCCTCGCGCACCGAGTCGGCCGAGCCCACGAGGTCCCTCGCGACCCGCGCCGTCTCATCGGCGCTCGAGGTCACGTCCTGCATCACGACCGCGAGCTGCTCGGCCGCGACCTTCTGCTCGGTGGCAGCGGTGGCGATCTCGCGGGCGGCGTGCGCCGTGCCCTCCATCTGGTCGACGATCCGGTCGAAGCTGTCGCGCGACGCGCGGCTCCGCTCGACACCAGCCTGGGCGAGCTCCGCCTGGTGAAGGGCGGTGCGGGTGAGGTCGGAGCTGGCGCTCTGGATTCCGGCGACCAGGCCGTTGATGCGGCCCGCCGACTGCCTGACCGACTCGGCCAGTGTTCGGATCTCGGTGGCCACGACGGCGAAGCCGTGTCCGGCGTCGCCCGCCCGGGCCGCCTCGATCGCCGCGTTCAGCGCCAGGATCTTCGTCTGCTCGGCGATGCCCGAGATTATCGTGGTCATCTCAGTGATGCTCGCGGCCACCTCGTCCATGGCCTGCGCCGCCTCGGCCGAGTCGCTGGCGCCCGCCGCCAGCTCGCCCATCGCGCGATCGCCGGTCTCGACGCTCTCGCGGCCGGACTGCGCGACCTCCAGGGCGTTCTCCGCGACGTGCAGCACGCGCTCGGCACTGCCGGCCACCGACGAAAACGTGCGCGAAAGCTGCGAGATGGTGGCGGTGATCTCGGCGATGGACGAGGCCTGCCTTGACGCGCTGTCCGAGGCGACGCGGGCGGAGTCGCCGATGTCGCCCGACACCCCGCCCAGGCGGTGGGCCGACGCCTGCGTCTGCCCGAGCAGCGAGCGCAACCCATCGATCATGGCGTTGAACGCGCCGCCCGTGACGCGAGCCTCGCGGTAACCCGTCTCTGGCACCGTGACCGTGAGGTCGCCCCCGGCCGCGCGGCTGGCGGCGTCCGCGACTCCCGCGAGGGGCTTGGTCATCCCCCGCCCGACCGCAAAGGCCGCGCCGATGGAGGCCCCGAAGGCGACGACCAGGAAGGCGGTGGCGAAGAGCGCGTAGCGCGTGATCGCGTCAGTGTAGGGTGCGAGCGGAAGTCCGACGTGGAGCATGCCGACGACCATGCCCGTCGGGTCGCGCAGCGGCTCGTAGGCCCCCAGGTAGCTCTCGCCCAAGACCTCGACCTCGCCCCGGAAGCCTTCGCCGGAGGCCAGGGTGGACTCGCGGACCTCGTCGGCGACGGGCACGCCCAGAGAGCGGGTCCCATCGCCGTCCTTGATGTTCGTGGAGACGCGGGTCCCGGCCTGGAACACCGCGGCAGTCCCGCCGACCTTGTCGGCGATGGAGTCCACGAACCGGTGGTCCTTCTTGAGAGTGGAGAACACGAAGACCCACCGGCCGTCGTCGAGGGGCGCCAGCGCGACACAGCCGAGCGCCCCCTTCTCCTCGCCCGGGACCACGGTGCCGCCCAGGGCGTCGGCCGGAGTGACGGCGAGCGCCCCGGCCAGCCCCAGCCGGACCAGCTCCCTGTCGGGCACCACGCCGAAGAAGGCGGTCGCGTTCCGTGAGCGCAGGCCCTCGGTCAGCAGCGGCCACTCCGCCACATGCGCGCTGCCCGCGCTCGCCGCGATGAAGCGGCCCTCGCCATCCACGACGGCGATCGCCGTCTGGTCGAAGCGCGTCGCGCGCTCCGTCAGCTCCTCGCGAAGGGCGGTGCCCTGCGAGGTCCGGATCCCGTGGTCGCCGGTCAGCCTCACGGCGTCCGCCAGCGTGGAGGAGCGGATGTCGCCCAGGCTGTCGACCGCCACCCGCATCCCCGTCTCGACCGCGCGCGTTCCTTCGACGCGCAACGCGCGATCGTACTCGCGGATGCCGAAGTAGGCCGCGGACAGAAGGGGCACCGCGGTGATGCTCGCGAACGCGAGGACCAGCCATGCCTTCAGGGTGTAGGTGCGCTTCAAGTACGCCTCCACAACGACCACGCGGTCCGTGAAGAGTATGCAAGAAGCGTACCCGTTCTGGATACGCCCCCGCTGTGGGCGGCTCGGGCGGATGGTGACCCACGGCACGGCGACCGCCTCGCAGGCGTATTATGCTATCAGCCCGGAGCGCGGCGACGCGTCGCGCTCACGCCACGCGACCGGTGAGACGCCATGAGCCCGCCCGCCGAGAGACCCCGTCGGCATCCCCGCGCAGTCGCGGGACCCGCCGTGGCGCTCGCACTCGTGGCTGTGGCCGCCCTCGCTTGGCCGCTGCTGGCCACGGGCGCGCCGGGCACGGCCGCGCCTCGCAACGGCGGCAAGTCCGCCCGAGAACCGCTCCCCGCGTACGCCCCCGGCGAGGTGCTCGTGCGGTTCCGCGCGGGCACGCCGGCGGCGGAGCGCGCCAGGGCCCACGCAGCGACCGGCGCGCGCGCCAAGCGCCGCTTCCCGCGCCTCCCGGGCCTGGAGCAGGTGACGTTGCCGGAGGGCGCTTCTATCGAGGCCGTCATCGCGGCGTATCGCCGCCGTCCCGACGTCCTGTACGCCGAGCCCAACCACCTCGTCCGGTCGCTCGCCGTGCCCGACGACCCCCGCTTCGGCGAGTTGTGGGGGCTGCGGAACACCGGGCAGACAGGCGGGACCCCCGACGCCGACATCGACGCTGTGACCGCGTGGGACCGCGCCAAGGGCAGCGGCTCTGTGGTCGTGGCTGTCATCGACTCAGGGATGTCGGCCTCGCATGAGGACCTCGCGGGCAACCTGTGGGTCAACCCCGGCGAGGTGGCCGGCAACGGGGTGGACGACGACGGCAACGGCTGGGTGGACGACGTCAGCGGGATCGACCTTGTCCAGGACGACGTCACCCCCACCGACGAGCGCCTGCTCTTCGGCCACGGCACGCACGTGGCCGGGACGGTCGGCGCAGTGGGCGACAACGCCGTGGGGGTCGTCGGCGTCAACCACGACGTGTCGATCATGCCGATCCGCGTGCTCAACGCGCTGGACGTCGGGACCTATGCCGACATCGCGGCGGCCATCGGCTACGCCGACGCCCACGGGGCCAGGGTCGTGAACATCTCGCTGGGGGGAGGAGCGTTCAACCAGACCCTGCACGACGCCATCGCGGCCTCACCGGGGCTTGTGGTGTGCGCCGCAGGCAACGACAGCCGCGACTCAGACGTCACCCCCACCTACCCCGCCTCGTACGACCTGCCCAACATCCTGTCGGTCGGCGCGAGCACGCACCACGACGCCCGCGCCTCCTTCTCGAACTGGGGCGCGGGCAGCGTCGACGTCTTCGCGCCCGGTGACGACATCCTGAGCACCGCGCCACGCTGGGACCGGGTCTTCCGCGACCAGATGCACGACCTGGGCAACTGGGACACCTCGCGCTTCCTGCGACAGCCCTGGGCCGCGAACGGGACCCGCTTCGTCAGCCCGGCGACCGCCGCCGCGAACCCGAACTACCCCATCAACGACATGACGTGGATGGTCACCACCGGCACAGTGGATCTCTCCGGCTACACGCGCGCCGCGCTGCGGTTCGACTACTGGCTCGACGTGGAGCTGATGTACGACTCCCTGCTGGTGCTCGTCAGCGAGGACGCCACCTTCACCTCCGACGAGCGGGTGGCGCGGCTGACCGGCCGGTTCAGGACGTGGTACTCGCGCCTGGTCGATCTCAAGAGATGGGCTGGCAAGAGGGTGCACGTCGCCTTCGCGCTGGCCAGCGACTCGTCGATCACCTACGAGGGCGTCTGGGTCGACGACGTCGAGGTGTGGGGCGGCAACGACGACCCGCGCTACGCGCTGGCGGACGGGACCTCGATGGCCGCGCCGCACGCGGCGGGGCTGGCGGCCCTGCTGCTGGCCGAGAAGCCGTCGCTGACGACCGCCGAGCTCAAGGCGCTCGTGATGAGCACGGCCGAGCCGACCCCCGCGCTCTCGGGCCTGTGCGTGACGGGGGCGCGCATCGACGCGGGAGCGGCGCGCGCGGCGCTGGGGGACCTCGACCCGCCGGTGACGACCGCGTTTGGCGTCCCGGCCGGCTGGGCCGCGGGCGACGTCGAGATCTCGCTTTCCGCCACGGACACCGAGTCGGGCGTGGCCCAGACGTGGTACACGCTGGGCGGCGGGAGCCCCCAGGCGTACGCGGGCACCTTCACCGTCAGCGCCGAGGGCACCACGCCCGTCGGCTACTGGTCCATCGACGCCAGCGGGAACGTCGAGCCCACCCGGACGGCCGACGTCCGCATCGACCGGACGCCGCCGGTCACCGCCTCGGACGCCCAGGCCACCTACGAGGGCACCGCGACCATCACGCTTCTGGCGACCGACGCCCTGTCCGGCGTCGCGCTGACCGAGCACAGGCTCGACGGCGGCGCGTGGACGGCCGGCTCGGTCGTGACGGTCGGCGAGGGCGGGGACCACGATCTGGAGTACCGCTCGACCGACGCGGCGGGCAACGTCGAGGGCACCCGCGCGGCGGCCTTCCACGTTGTGGCGCCCTACGTGGACGCGGTGCCCGCCGGGACGGACGTCACGGTCGTCTCGGACTCGGGCGTCACCCTGACGTTCTCGCATGTCAGCGCGGACGGGACGGTCACGATCACCCGGCTGCCAGACCCCGACCGGCGGCTTCCCGCCAGCTGGTTCTTCGTCCCCGGCGCCGCTTACGAGATCGAGCCCGAGGTGGCGTTCACCGGCGAGGTCACGGTCACCGTCCCCTACACCGAGCCGTCCGCCTACGGCGGAGCCGAACGCCACCTCAAGCTGCTCCACAGGAACGACTGGGGCTGGGACGACGTCACCGTCTCGATCGACACGGCCGGCGACACCGTCACCGGGCGCACCTCGGACTTCTCGCCCTTCGCGGTCGGCTACACGCCGTGGGAGCCCGGCTCGCCATCCAACTCCGGCTCGCCGGCCACGCCGCACAAGGGATACGCGACCAACACCAACAAGTGCGCGGTCTGCCATGCCGTGCACGCCGCCGAGCCCACCGGGACGGTGCTGCTCCCGGCGACGGCCGGAGACGCGTGCGTCTACTGCCACGTCGACACCGCGCTGGGGCTGCGCCGCATCTACGGCGGCCTGCGGGCGGCCTACCTCGCGGACTCGCCGCGCGGGGCGTTCGGCGGCGGCTTCGCCCACGACGCCGGCGGGACGGCGTGCGCGGACTGCCACAGCGTCCACGGCGCCGGGACCTTGGACGGGGGCAACCTGACCAAGATCCTCAAGGACTGGGCGGTCTGGCGCAGCGCGCCTGGCGCCATGGACGACTACTCCACCTTCGCGCTCGCGCGCTGGCCCTCGCCCGATACCGAGCCGGGCAAGTACTCGCAGCAGACCGCGTGGTGCACCGGGTGCCACAAGTACTTCGTGGAAAGCTACGAGACCACCGTCCAGATGACGGCCGGCGGGATGTGGGTCTATGCGAAGAGCCACGTGATGACGTCGGCGCCCGGCGTCTACTCCAACCCCGCGGCGTCGGTCTCCGCGACGGTGGCCTGGGCCCCCTCGGTCCACTGCCGGAGCTGTCACGACGCGGGCGCGGTGGACACCACCGGCGGCATCGTCCCGTCAAGCTTCCCGCACTACACGCCCAGCGCGTACCGCTTCGCCACCGTGGCGGACTCGGCCGCGTCGGCGTCGGGGCAGAACGCCACCGGGACCGTCGACGGGCTGTGCCTGCGATGCCACCGCGACGGCTCCGGCGACGGCGTGGGGTCGGGCTTCTAGCGTTCGACGCCTACCAGGTTGCCCGAGCCGTCGACGGTCAAGCTCACGCGCTTCTCGACGGAGACCCCTCCCTGCGAAGCCCAGTACTCCCACGTGTACGTGGTGCCCATGGGAGTGCTCACGACTATCGGTTCGTTGACGTTCACGATCCTGCCCTGCAGGTCCGGAAAGCTCTCGTACAACAGCCCGATCGGAGCTGCGGCCGATCCACCGACTGCTGAATACGGCGAGGAGGCCGTGCTATCTCCCGAGAGCGGCTTCGACATGCTGCGAAGCCACCAGTTCATCCCGATGAGGAGTCCGCCGATAAGCGCGAGAGTCAGCAGGACGCTCATGAGGGACGCGACCAGTCGGCGGCCCAGGCTCGCAGCGGGCGCCGGAGGTGTCGTTCTTAGCGGCGCCGAGGAGCGGCGGCGCCTGCGCCTGGTGCGTTCGTTGCCACCGAGGGCGGACAGCGACACGATCAGGAGTAGTAACAAGAAGAGCTTGGCCGAATCGCCAAGGAACGCCGCCGCAGCCCATGCCGCCGCGAGAATCGCGGCAAGCAGAACGAGCAACTTGACCAGCCTCGAAGTCCTAGGTGCCTCGGTCGCTCTCGACGGCTGTTTCGCCCTTGTCCGCCCGCCGTCCACTCCCGCCCGATGATTCGCATGCGCCTCGATGACCTTCGGGTCCGCCGATCTGTCAACCTCCGTCACAATCTTCACCAGGGCGGACTGGTCGTCCGGGCTCAACGGGTGCTGGCTCATGAAGTTGTGTCGCACTGCCATGCGGTCGGGCAGTTCAGATATCTCGCTCACTCGCGCCGCGCTGATTGAGTCGAGCTCCAGCCTGCTGGTATCTGCGCCAACGAAGACGACGAGGCCGCGAACGCGGTCAAGCGGGATCTCGTGCCCCGCGTCGGCCATCGCCTGTCGTAGTACGACGAGATGCTGGTCGTTCTGCTGCAGAGGGTTCTGGAAGGGTTCGTTGCGCCCACCCGGGTAGCAGGCGGTCCATCTTCGGTCGGCGAACGTCCCCCGCAGCATGGCGCCCCGGCGAGCCTTGGTCTCGAGCACCAGTATCCCGATCTGGTCCACCAGCACGTGATCGAGCTGGGCCGTCACGAGACCGCGCGGCGTCTCTCTGGCCACCAGCACATCGTGGAGGACCCGGAACCCGTACTCCGACTCCAGCTTTGAGAGAGTAGCGGCCACCTTGAGTTCGGCCGAGTCCCCCACCATGCGAGCAGCTTCGTAGTCCACCGTTCCCCCCTAGTCCAGATCGGCACGAATACCCAATGACTGCCCGCATCGTACACCGGCGGCGGCGTGGGGTCGGGCTTCTAGCGTTCGACGCCCCGCACGCGCAGCTTCGCCCGCAGCGCGAGCGCCCGCACCCCGCAGCGGACCCTCGCCGCCC
>JBBIJK010000008.1:0-60941 GCA_037445995.1 Actinomycetota bacterium
GAGCGCTCGGTTCGGGACCGAGAGGTCGTGGGTTCAAATCCCGCCATCCCGACCATTCGATCAGCCGCGGCAGGCCGCCATCGTGCGGCCTGCCGCGCCCATCAGACGGGACCGCCAGTGCTCGCGGAAGCGATGCGGATACTTGGCTTCGGACTGTGCCACCAGCTCAGCGAGCGGTCGTTCGCGGCCGGAGGGGTCCAGCTGCCGGTCTGCGCCCGCGACACGGGGATATACATCGGCTTCGTGACCTGCGTGGCGGTACTGCAGGCGCTTGGACGTGGTAGGCGCTCTGAGCCCCCCGGCTGGACCGTGAGCGCCATCGCTGCGGCGTTCCTCGCGCTCATGGTGATCGACGGGGTCACATCTTACGCTGGCATCAGGGCGACCACCAACGACATCAGGCTGCTCACCGGGCTGACGGCCGGGTTCGCTATCGCTCTGTTCGCGACCCCCATCGTCAACGGCCAACTGTGGCGGGAGCCCTCCGGGGAGCGGGTACTCTCGCCGGGCCGGGAGTTGGCGATGTGGCTCGCCGCACTGCCCGCGACGTTCGTCGTCGTGCGTTGGTTGCTGCCGCTCCTTGGGGCGCTCTATCCGGTCGCGGTCGCGCTGTCGATATTGGCCACCTTCTGGTGGGTTAACCTGGCCATCGTCTGCCTTGTCCCGCGGTTCGAGCGGAAGAGCGACCGGCTGTTCGGGGTCTGGCCGGCGCACCTGTTCGCGCTGGCTCTCAGCGTCGTGGAGATCGGGGCGGGCGCCGTCTTCCGCGCGTTCGCGGAGGCGCTCGCGCGCTAGGGGCTGCCCGTGCCCGCCCCGATGCTGTACAGTCGGGCCGGACGATCGGCGGGCCCTGAGGGGGCTCAGGCCAGGGAGGGGCGGGGTGGTATACACAAGCAAGGACAAGGTCCGCGTGGTGGTGCTCACCGAGAGGTTCCGCATGGAGGGGGAGATGCACGTCCTGGCTGGCAGCAGACTCACCGACTCCCTCAACTCCAAAGCGAAGGACTTCATCGCCATCACCAATGTCGCTGTCTACTCGCTCAATGACGGTCTCCTGCTGTACGAGCCGGAGTACGTGGCCGTCAATCGCGAATCGATCACGGCCATCTTCCCACTGCGCTGAGCCTGTCAGACCCCGCGGGTATCCTCGCTGCAAACGTATGTTCGTAGCGAGGAGGAACGCCGTGGATCAGAATCCCCAAGAACTGTCCCTGAGACTGTCACGCCTCGAGTCCGAGGCCATCGCGCGCGGCGTCCCCGCAGCGTTCGCGCACAAGGTCACACTCCCGGTGCGCCGACGGGTGGAGGGCTCCGCTGAGCACTGGGGTCCTTCGCGTCTGGAGTCCTACTACTGGGGGGTGCTCAGGAGGCAGGCTTTCAGCCGACGCGGCGGCTCGAAGGAGGTCAGGGTGCTGTTGCTGCGGGCGTCGGGACCGGCCGGCCCCGTCGCCGGCAGCCGCTCGTCGAATCAGGTCAGCATGCCCGTCTAGGGATACGCGCTGGAGGAGACGACGCGGCCGTCCGGCCTGGACAGGACCCACAGCCGCACGCGGTCGAGTCTGCCGTCCGGCGGGCCGTACACCTCGACGACCGTCCAGGTCGCGCGATCGTCGACGTTCCCTTCGACGATATGGACCGGCACGCCTCTGGAGGTGGTGAAGCCCTCGGTCAGCAGATCCGCCAGCACGGCCGCGTCTCCCCCGCGACCGCGGAGATCCCCTAGCGCCCTGTTTCTGAGCGACCCGGCCTGCGAGGCGGGTCGGCGTTCCCACTTGCCGACATCGAACCCCGCGGCGAACGCTTCCGCTTCGGCCAAGGTCCGCGCGCCTTCATCGGATTCATAACGCACCGAGGGCGCACATCCGGTCATGGCGAGGGCGGCAGCGAGGCCGGCCGAGACGACAAGGATCGCGCAGCGTGCGGTCATCCCCACCTCCGGTTCCTCCGATGGCCACATCGTACCGCAGCGGCGCTGTCAGAGTGGGGGTGTACCGTCGACCCACAAAGGAGACGAGCGTGGAGGTGCGGGATGAAGGCCCAGTTCGCGAGCATGTTGCAGGAGGGGTCGTCGGTGGACAGCGTGTTCGCGCTGCGAGCAAAGGAGGTGCGGTCGGCCCGGACCGGGGACGCGTACCTCTCGATGGAGCTCGCTGACCGGACCGGGCGGCTCCCCGGGGTGATGTTCCGCCCGTCGCCGGAGGATTGCGCGATTCCCGCCGGTTCGGTCGTGCGTGTGCGGGGCACTGTCACGAAGTGGCGCGGGGTCAAGCGGGTGTCGGTGTCCTCGGTCCGGGCGACGGACGGCTACAGCCCGGAAGACATGATGTCTGCCGGCCGCCGCCACCGCAGCGAACTGATGCGCGAGCTCAAGCGCCTGGTGGCGACGGTGGAATCGCCGGGCCCACGGGCCATCCTCCGAGCCGTGTTCGGAGACGGTCGGTTCGTATCTCGGTTCCTCGCTAGCCCCGCCTCGCAGTCGTATCACCACGCCTGCATCGGGGGACTGGCCGAACACACCCTCGCGGTGGCGGGCATGTGCGCTCGGCTCGTCGACGAGTACGAGCATGTCGATCGGGACATGCTTGTCGCGGGGGCCCTCCTACATGACGTCGGCAAGGCGCAGGAGCTCTCCGTCGGAGCCACGGTGGAGTACACCGACGCAGGACTGCTGCTCGGGCACGTCATCCTCGGCGAACGGTACGTCCGTGAAGCCGTCGCGAGGTCGGGCTCGCAGGTGCAGGAGGAGATCCTCTTGCGGATCTCGCACCTGATACTGTCCCACCACGGCGAGCTCGAGTGGGGCGCTCCGAAGCGCCCGGTCACGCTCGAGGCCCTGATCCTCCATCATGCCGACAACCTGGACGCCAAGGTTAGGGGCTTCATCGACGCGGCGGGCGCGGCGACCCTCGCCGACGGGCGATGGACCGACTCATACAACCTGTTCCGCCGACCTCTCTGGGCCCCGCGAGCACTCGAGGACGACCGTCACGCCCCGCCCTTCGAGCCCACCTGCGCGGCGGGGTGAGGCGGCCTGCGCCACGCTGTCGTCGTGCTACCCTCAGCAGGTCGGTTCGGTCTCGGCGAACAGGAGCACGGAAATGGGTCACCCGCAGGCTGACATCGGAGTGTTCGGCGGCAGTGGGTTCTACTCGCTGCTGGACGACCCGAGGGAGATCGAGGTCTCCACTCCTTTCGGGCCGCCTTCCGCGCCGCTGACGTATGGTGAGATCGCGGGGCGGACCGTCGCGTTCATGCCACGTCACGGGCGTGAGCACCAGCTGCCCCCGCACATGATCGACTACCGGGCGAATGTCTGGGCGATGAAGGAGATGGGCGTCGGCCGTATCATCGGGCCGAACGCCTGCGGCTCGCTGCAGAAGCACGTGGCCCCCGGCGACTTCGTGGTGTGCGACCAGTTCGTCGACCGCACCAGCGGGCGCAAGGACACGTTCTACGATGGCCCCCAGACGACACATGTGTCGGCGGCCGATCCCTACTGCCCGGTCATGCGCGAGATCGCTGTGGAGAAGGCTGGCGAGGTCGGGATCAACGTCCACCCCAAGGGGACGGTCGTGGTCATCCAGGGGCCGCGCTTCTCCACGAGGGCCGAGTCGCGTTGGTTCGCCTCGCAGGGGTGGGAAGTCATCAACATGACCCAGTATCCGGAGTGCTACCTGGCGCGGGAGCTGGAGATCTGCTACTGCAACATATCGCTGATCACCGACTACGACGTCGGGACGGAGGATGTTCCGCCCGTCACCAACGACGAGGTGGTCAGGGTGTTCCAGGAGAACAACCAGAGGGTCAAGGACCTGCTCTTCGCGATGATCCCGGCGCTGCCGCAGTCCCGGGAGTGCGCATGTGCGATGGCGCTCCAGGGAGCGCACTTCTGAGGGCGGTGACCTGAGGGGTGTTCGGGTTGCCTTCGTGGAGGCTCGGCCGCGTCTTCGGGATACCGCTTGAGGTGAACCCGACGTGGCTGCTGGTGTTCGCCCTGGTGGCGACCAGCCTCGCCTTCAGCTACTTCCCGGCCATCCCGTCGGTCGCGCAGTTGCCATCGTGGGTCAGGCTGGCGATGGGGGTGGTGACCGCCCTGCTCTTCTTCGCCTCGGTGGTGGCCCATGAGCTGAGCCACTCGCTGGTGGCCCGCTGGGGCGGGATACGCATAGCCCGGGTGACGCTGTTTGTGTTCGGCGGGGTCGCCCAGATGGAGGAGGAGCCGCAGCGGCCCGGGCACGAGTTCTTGTTGGCCATCGCGGGGCCTGCGATGAGCCTCGCGTTAGCCGCGCTGTTCGGCGGGGCCTACTCGATGACGCTGCTCGTCGGCGCCTCCGTCGCGCTATGGGCGCCCCTGAGCTACCTGGCGATGATCAACGTGTCTGTCGCAGTCTTCAACATGCTGCCCGGCTTCCCCTTGGACGGCGGCCGTGTGCTTCGCGCGGTTCTCTGGTGGATGACGGGTGACATCCTCCGCGCGACAAGATGGGCCAGTCGCGCTGGACAGGTCATCGGCAGCCTGATGATGATCGCCGGCGTCACCGGCGTGCTCATGGGGTCCCTCGATCTGATCTGGCTCGGCCTCGTCGGCTGGTTCATCACGACGCTCGCCGAAGGCGCGTACCGTCAGCAGGTCGCGCGCTCGGCGCTCGCGGGCATGAGCGTCGGCGACGTCATGAGCGCCGGTCCGGCCGTGGTGAGGGGCGACATATCCGTCGAGCGCCTGGTTCACGACCACCTGCTCGGCGGTCGCCACAGCCGCTACCCCGTGGTCGCGGACGGCCACGTGGTCGGGCTCGTGACGCTGGCTGGCGCGAAGGCGGTGCCAAAGGGCCAGTGGCCCGCTGTGACGGTCGGCGAGGTGGCCGACCGGGACCTGGCCCGCCTCACCGTCGAGGCGGGGGATCCGCTGGACTCGGTCGCCTCCAGGCTCGGTCCGGAGGGGCACGGCGCGCTCCTGGTGGTCGACGCGGGCATGGTCGTCGGGATCGTCACCAGAGAGGACCTCATGAGGGCTCTGCGTTTGGGAGCACCCTGACCGGACCTGCTCGTGGGCTGGGCGCGTTGTGCGGGATAGTAACGCGAAGTTACAATGTCGGCGTGGTCGCGCAGCCGGCACTGGGGGCCTCATGAGCGAGACGAGCACTTCCCGCATCCCCGAGGGCGTCATCGAGCGCCTCCCGACCTACCTCGGCGTCCTCATCCAGCTGCGCGCAGAGGGGTGCTCCACCGTGTCCTCCGCACGGCTGGGAAAGATGACCGGGGTGAACCCGGCGCAGATCCGGCGGGACCTGACGCACTTCGGCTCGTTCGGGCAGCGCGGGGTCGGGTACTCCGTGGTCACCCTCATCGACCGGGTCCAGGGGATACTCGGATCCGATCACGCGCGAAGGATAGTCCTCGTCGGTGCCGGGCGTCTCGGATCGGCGATCGCCGCCTACGATGGTCTGCGTCGCCATGGCTTCGTGCTGACCGCGGTGTTCGACAGTGATCCGGCCAAGGTCGGGACGCGCGTCGGCGACGTGATCGTCCGGCATGTCAGCGAGCTGCACGACGCCGTCGCGGGCCAAGGACTGGACATCGCTGTCCTCGCGGTGAGCGCGTCGGCCGCCCAGGAGGTCGCAGACGTGCTTGCCGCAGCGGGGGTCAGGGTGATCCTCAACTACACGACAGAGCGGGTGAGGGTGCCGCCCGGGGTGAGACTCCACAACACAGATCCGGTGCGCGAGCTCCTGCACACGCTGTACTACCTGTCGCGCTCGGAGGATACCGCGACTGCGGGCGCGTAGCGGCAAGCGGTGCGGGGTGGTACCCTAGCGCAGGTCTTGCGAAGGATCCGGCGCATCGCCGGTGACAAAGGGGCGGGTTTCCGCCGCGATGGGAGGTAGTCCAGATGGCGTTCCTAGGTCTCCCTGGAGGCAGCGAGTGGATCCTGATACTGCTCGTGGTGCTCATACTGTTCGGCCCCACCCAGATCCCGAAGCTCGCCAAGATGCTGGGCAAGTCCAAGCGGGCGCTCGAGGACGGCCTGGCTGACAAGGGTGATGACGACGCCGACTCGTCAGGCGAAGCCAAGGCCGAGGCCAAGGTCGACGACGGGGACAAGGAGTAGCCCTCCTGACGGCTCGATCGACCCTGACGCGGCCCGCTTGTGCCGCGTGGAGGTTCGGCTATACTCACTCGGCGACTGGCCGACCTCTCAGCTGCGTCGAGGGTGAAGGCCGCACGAGGCGCCGCGACCCTGCCATTCCGCTGACAAGACACGGAGCGTTTGCATGAACAGAGAAGTCGCCCTTACGCAGGAAGGCCAGACGCGTCTCGAGGAGGAGCTTCGCCATCTTGAGACCGTTCGCCGACGCGAGGTAGGGGAGCGCATCAAGGCGGCCAAGGAGTTCGGGGACCTGTCGGAGAACTCCGAGTATGACGATGCCAAGAACGAGCAGGCTTGGGTGGAGAGCCGCATCTTGGAGATCGCCCAGATACTCTCCAACGCGACCATCATCAAGTCGCCCCGGTCGGCGGATAAGGTCAGCTTGGGCTGCAAGGTCAAGCTCAAGGACGTGGAGACCGGGGAGCAGCACCTGTATCACCTCGTAGGGAGCGCGGAGGCGGATCCTACTCACGACAGGATCTCCAACGAGTCCCCGGTGGGTCAGGCCATACTCGGCGCGAAGAAGGGCCAGACGGTCACCGTGACGACGCCGTCGGGCCGGGCGATCGAGTACAAGGTCGTCTCGATCACACGTTAGGGGGAGCGTGACTGTGGGCGTCGACAGCGCCAGCGACGCTGCTCGCGGTCAGGGCGACGACCCGTTCGCCGTTCGCCGCGCCAAGCTCGACGCCCTTCGCTCCGTTGGCGTTCCGGCCTACGCTTCAGGCTTCGCGCCGACGCACCGCGCGGCGGACGTGGTAGGTGGGTTCGGCCATCTGGAGCCGGGCGGGGAAGCGGACGACGCCGTCTCGGTAGCCGGACGCATAGTGGCCAAGCGAGAGCAGGGCAAGCTCGCGTTCCTCGTGCTCAGGGACTCCTCCGGCGACATCCAGCTCTTCTGCCGCCTCGACGCCATGGGCGAGGAGCCGTTCGCCGCCGTGCTCGCCCTGGACTTGGGTGACTGGGTGGGGGCTGTCGGTCATCCGGTCCGGACGAGAAGGGGCGAGTTGTCCGTCTCGCCGTCCGAGGTGATCCTGCTCTCCAAGTCCTTGAGGCCTCTGCCCGAGAAGTGGCACGGGCTCACCGACACCGAGACCCGCTACCGGCAGCGGTACGTGGACCTGATCGCGAACCCGGAGGTCCGTGGGGTCTTCGAGACGCGGTTCCGCGTCATCTCCGCCATCCGCAGGTGCATGGAGGCCGGGGGGTTCCTCGAGGTGGAGACCCCGATGCTCCAGCCGATCCCGGGCGGCGCGGCCGCCAAGCCGTTCGTGACCCACCACAACGCCCTCGGGATGGACCTGTATCTGCGAGTAGCTCCGGAGCTGTATCTCAAACGGCTGCTCGTCGGCGGCTTCGAGCGCGTCTATGAACTCAACCGCTCGTTCCGCAACGAGGGGATGTCCCCGAGGCACAACCCCGAGTTCACCATGCTCGAGGCGTATCAGGCCTTCGGCGACATGGAGTCCATGATCGAGTTGACCGAAGGGCTGCTGACGGAGGTCACGCGGGAGGTCTTGGGCACGCTGCAGATCGTCTACCAAGGGGAGCCGGTCTCGATGGCCGCGCCTTGGCGTCGGGCCACGATGACCGAGCTGGTTTCCGCTGCCTGCGGTGCGGAGGTGTCGGTCCGCACCTCCCTCGAGGAGCTCCGCTCCGTGTGCGCCGACCGCGGCGTGCCGGTCGAGGGCCAGTGGGGGCCAGGCAAGCTTCTCAACGAGCTGTTCGAGAAGCTGGTCGAGCACACGCTCGTGCAGCCCACGTTCGTGACGCATCATCCGGCGGAGACCTCGCCGCTCGCCCGCCGCAACGACCAGGACCCCGAGCTGACCGACCGCTTCGAGCTGATCATCACGGGCCGCGAGTTCGCGAACGCGTTCTCGGAGCTGGTGGACCCCGTCGACCAGCGAGGGCGCTTCGAGGCGCAGGCGGCCGCGAAGTCCGCCGGCGACGACGAGTCCATGGTGGTCGACGAGGACTACCTCCGCGCTCAGGAGTACGGGATGCCCCCCGCGGGAGGCCTGGGCATCGGTATCGACCGCTTCGTGATGCTCCTCACAGACTCGCCCTCCATCAGGGACGTCCTGCTCTTCCCGCACATGCGCCCCGAGTCCTGAGGGTGCGTCCGGGTCCGTCGCTACGCTGAAGGCGGTTCCGGACAGGACGAGATATGAGTTGCTCGCGCTCATATCCGGCATAGGAATCGCTGTCAGACGTCGGCCGGCCCGATAGGATGTCACAGGCGGCGGTATACTCAACGTGGTGCTTCCGCGCGGGACGCGCGAGGAATTCTAGGGAGTGACGTCAGATGTTCGAGCGATTCACGGAGAAGGCGCGCCGGGTGGTCGTCTACGCCCAGGAAGAGGCGCGCATGCTCAACCAGAACTACATCGGGACGGAGCACCTGCTGCTCGGCCTGATCCGCGAGCAGGACGGTATCGCCGCCAAGGCGCTCGAGTCGCTGTCCATCTCGCTCGAGGATGTCCACCAGCAGGTCGAGGAGCTCATCGGCCGCGGGACGTACGTCCCGACCGGGCACATCCCGTTCACGCCGCGAGCCAAGAAGGTGCTCGAGCTGTCCTTGCGCGAGGCGCTGCAGCTCGGCCACAACTACATCGGCACGGAGCACGTCCTCCTGGGTCTGATCCGCGAGAGCGAGGGCGTGGCCGCGCAGGTGTTGCTCAACCTGGGCGCGGACTATGAGAAGGTGCGCTCCGCCATCATGCAGCTGCTCTCCGGCTATCACGGCAAGCAGGGTGAAGTCGGCGAGGAGCGTTCGGGCCGCGGCGGCTCCACCCAGCTGCTGGACGAGTTCGGCCGCAACCTCACGCGCGCGGCGCGCGAGGGCAAGCTCGATCCGGTCATCGGGCGATCCAACGAGATCGAGCGTGTGATGCAGATACTCTCGCGCCGCACGAAGAACAACCCGGTGCTCATCGGTGAGCCCGGGGTGGGGAAGACCGCGGTGGCGGAGGGCCTGGCGCAGAAGATCGCCCGCGACGAGGTGCCCGAGACCATCCGCGACAAGCAGCTTTACACGCTGGACCTTGCGGCCCTCGTCGCTGGCAGCAAGTATCGCGGCGAGTTCGAGGAGCGTCTCAAGAAGGTGATGAAGGAGATCCGCGAGCGCGGCGACATCATCCTGTTCGTCGACGAGATGCACACGCTCGTCGGCGCGGGGGCGGCGGAGGGGGCGATCGACGCCGCCTCCATCATCAAGCCCGCGCTCGCCCGGGGGGAGCTGCAGACGATCGGCGCCACCACGCTGGACGAGTACAGGAAGTACGTCGAGAAGGATCCCGCTCTGGAGCGTCGCTTCCAGCCGATCGTGGTCGGTGAGCCATCCGTAGAGGAGACGGTGGAGATCTTGCGGGGCTTGCGCGACCGTTACGAGGCGCACCACCGGGTGTCCATCACCGACGAGGCGATCGAGGCCGCAGCGACACTCGGGGACCGGTACATCTCCGACCGGTTCCTGCCGGACAAGGCCATCGACCTGATCGACGAGGCCGGCTCGAAGATGCGGATCAAGACGATGACCGCCCCTCCGGGGGTCAAGGAGGTCGAGGAGCGCCTGAAGCAGGTGCGCGCCGAGAAGGAAGCGGCCATCGAGGCGCAGGAGTTCGAGAAGGCCGCCTCGCTTCGGGACAGGGAGAAGCAGGTCCAGTCCGAGAAGCGCCGGATGGAGGAGGAGTGGCTCAAGCCTGAGGCGCGCCGGGTGGTCGAGGTGACCGAACGCGAGGTCGCCGACGTCGTCTCGATGTGGACGGGCATACCGGTGAGCTCCCTGACCGAGGAGGAGACCGCCAAGCTGCTGCGGATGGAGTCCTCGATCCACGAGCGCATAGTCGGCCAGGATGAGGCTGTCGCCTCGGTCTCCCGTGCGATCCGCCGCACTCGCGCGGGGTTGAAGGACCCCAAGCGCCCCGCGGGCTCGTTCATCCTCCTAGGCCCCTCGGGTGTGGGCAAGACCGAGCTCTCCAAGGCTCTGGCCAGCTTCCTGTTCGGCAGCGAGGACGCCCTCGTGCAGCTCGACATGTCCGAGTACATGGAGAAGCACACGGTATCCCGTCTGATCGGCTCGCCGCCGGGCTACGTCGGTTTCGACGAGGGCGGCCAGCTGACCGAGGCCGTGCGCAGGCGTCCGTACTCCGTGATCCTCTTCGACGAGATAGAGAAGGCGCATCCCGACGTGTTCAACGTCCTTCTGCAGATACTGGAGGAGGGACGGCTCACCGACGCTCAGGGTCGGAAGGTCGACTTCAAGAACGCCATCGTGATCATGACCTCGAACATCGGCGCTCGGGACATAGCCAAGGGTCAGACGCTCGGCTTCACGGCGTCGACCGCGGGCGGACTCTCCTACGACACCCTGAAGGAGCGCGTCACCGGCGAACTCAAGAAGGTGTTCCGCCCCGAGTTCCTCAACCGCGTCGACGAGGTCATCGTGTTCCACGACCTGACCGGCGAGGAGATCGAGCAGATCGTCGATCTGATGATGTCTCGCGTCCGGGAGCAGCTCGCGCCCAAGGGCGTCGGCCTGACCCTGACCGGCGAGGCCCGTTCGCTCCTCGCCAAGGAGGGCTTCGATCCGACGATGGGTGCCAGGCCGCTGCGCAGGGCGATACAGCGCCTAGTGGAGGACCCGCTGTCCGAGCAGATCCTGGCCGGTCAGTGGGCGGCTGGAGAGGTCGTCGAGGTGTGCGTCCAGGACGGCCGGATCGCCTTCAAGAAGGGTGACAGCGTCGTGTCCGAGGACGTCGCCGCGCCTGCGAGAGTCGATGAGGCTCCTAAGGCATCAAAGGCGCCCTCCACGAGGAGCAGGACCCGGCGCGACCGCGGTGTCACCGGCGGCGCGGCCGGGGCGTAGTCGGACGATGCCCGCAGGTCGCAGCGTTTGGCGCTGCCAGCAGTGCGGGCGTGCCGAGACTCGCTGGTACGGCAGGTGCCCCGGATGCGGCGAGTACGACTCGCTGACCGAAGAGGCTCAACTGCGGGACGCTGAGCGCCCTGCTCGCCCGCATAGCGCACCCGTCAGGCTCTCCCAGGTCACCACGGGAGGGGAGAGCCGAATCTCCTCGGGTGTGCCGGAGTTCGACCGCGTGCTCGGCGGCGGTCTTGTGCGAGGCTCCCTCGTCCTTCTCGGCGGAGAGCCCGGTATCGGCAAGTCCACCCTGTTGCTGCAGGTCGCGATGTCTGTCGCCGCCCGAGGAGGCGGCGTCGTGTACGCCACGGGCGAGGAGTCACCGGTCCAGGTCCGCATGCGCGCGGAGAGGCTCGGCGAGATCGCGGAGGGTCTTGTGCTCTTCCCCGAGACCGATGTGACGGCTGTCGAGGCGCTCGCCGAGTCCGAGCGGCCCGCGCTGCTGGTCGTCGACTCCATCCAGACCGCCGTGGATCCGGACGCTTCCGGCGGTGCGGGGAGCGTCGTCCAGGTGAGGGCGGCGACCACGCGCCTCATGCGCGTCGCCAAGGACCTCGGGGTCACGACCGTGGTCGTCGGTCACGTCACCAAGGAGGGGGCCATCGCCGGCCCCAGGGTGCTCGAGCACATGGTGGACGCGGTGCTTTACTTCGAGGGCGAGCGCGACCACGTCCTTCGAGTTGTCCGTGCGGTCAAGAACCGGTTCGGCCCGGTGTCAGGGATCGGCATGTTCGAGATGGATGAGGGCGGTCTGCGCGGGGTGGAGCATCCGTCCTCGGCTCTGCTCAAGGACAGGCCGGCCGCGGTCCCCGGATCGGCGGTGTTCCCCCTGGTGGAGGGTCCTCGCGCGCTCTTGGTCGAAGTGCAGGCCCTCGCCAGTCAGACCTGCGCGGCCCAGCCCAGGAGGCTCGCGACGGGCCTTGATCTTGGTCGGGTACTCCAGTTGCTCGCTGTGCTGGACCGGCGGGTCGGCAGCGCGCTGGGTTCGCATGACGTGTACGCCACCGTCGCGGGCGGCATCCGGGCCGTCGAGCCCGCATGCGACCTCCCGCTGGCGCTCGCCGTGGCCTCGTCGTTGCGCGACAGGCCGCTACCGCCCGACCTGGCCGCGTTCGGCGAGATCGGACTGGCTGGCGAGCTGCGACCGGTTCCGCGTACCAGCCTCAGGGTCGACGAGGCGTCCAGGCTGGGCTTCGCTCGAATCATGTGTCCGGCGCCGGGGGCGTCCGGGTCGTCGGGCGGAGCGGACGTGATCCCGGTGACCACGCTCGAGGAGGCGCTACGAGTGCTGGATTGACGGGGCGCTCTTCCTGCCGGGTGGCGCTACGTGGGAGAATCGGAGGCGGGGATCCGGACCGCAGACCGATCGACCCGGAACGCGGAGGACGCTGTGGGACGCCCGAGGCTTGAGAGCATGGACGCGGCGATCGCGCTCATCGCGCCGGGCACGCCCCTGCGCGAGGCGATCGACGACCTCATCGCCGCGCACGCGGGCGCCATCATCGTCGTCGGGGACGAGGGTGAGGTGGAGGCGGTCTGCAGCGGGGGCTTCCGCATAGGCATCGAGTTCTCGCCGCAGCGCCTCTTCGAACTTGGCAAGATGGACGGGGCGATGATCCTGGACGCCGATGCCTCGCGTATCTTGCGCGCTAACGTCCATCTGATCCCGGACGCCACGCTTCCCACTTCCGAGACGGGCATGCGGCACCGCGCCGCGGAGCGCGTCAGCCGGCAGACGGGGGCTTTGGTGGTCTCGATCTCCAAGCGCCGCGAGGTCGTCCACCTCTACCTTGACGGTCGCAGGGTTCGCATCGACCCGCTGCACGTGGTCCTGGCGAAGGCCGACCAGGCCCTGCAGACGCTGCAGCGGTACAGGTCCAGGCTGGACGAGGACCTTGTACGCCTCACGGCCCAGGAGTTCGACGATCTTGTCGTGCTCGCTGACGTGGCAATGGTCGTCAGGCGGTTCGAGATGCTTTCGCGCGTGTCGGTCGAGATCGGGCGCCACGTGCTGTATCTGGGTCGCGAGGGGCGTCTTGTCAGGATGCAGGCCGAGGAGCTGCTGCAAGGCGCCGACGAGGAGTTTCGCGCTCTTCTGAAGGACTACGCGTTCGATGGCGCCGCCGACGTCGGACACCTCCGGGCCGCGCTGGCGGAGTTGCCCGGGGCGTCCCTTCTCGAGGTCGAGTCGATAGCCTTGGCGCTGGGCTACCCCTCGCCCGCGGCTGTCACGGAGGAGCACCTCCACGCACGCGGCTACCGGCTGCTCAGGCGAATCCCTACGCTCCCCGCGGGCGTGGTCGCGCGTCTCGTCGAGCGCTTCGGTGGCGTCCCAGCTCTCGTCCGGGCTGACGAGCGTCTCTTGGACGACGTTGACGGCGTCGGGGCGCGCAGGGCCCGGGCCGTCGCCGATGGGCTTGCGAGACTGCGGAGCGAGGCTGTGGCGCGCGCGTAGTCGGCCCGGCTCGGCGGCCGATGCTAGAATCCCGGTTGAGAGTGGCTGGGTCAGCGCCCAGTATCGGATAGGGGGTGAGGGCGGGTCACCGCTCGCCCGTCGACATCATGATCGTGCAGACGACACGCTTCGTCCTGTTCGTAGGTGGCGCGCTGGCCGGGCTCTGGGTGGCGCGCGCGGCGGACTGGACCGAGCAGATCGGCTACTCCGAATACTACGTCCTGTTCATCTTCATCACGCTCGGTGGGGCTATGGGTTTCGTTCTCGGCGGAATCTTCGGGCGAGAGATGACGCTGGCGTATCGCGGCATCGAAGAGCGCTTCCGCAACGTGTCCGCAGCGGAGTTGGTGCTGGGCGCGACTGGACTCGCCGTCGGCTTGATCCTCGCGTTGGCGTTCTCGTTCCCGCTGCGCGCCATACAGCCTGCGTTCATCGGGATCGGTGCGATGCTGACCGCGCTCTTCCTCGGGGGCGCGGCGGGGCTGCGGATCGCCATGCTCAAGAGGGACGACATCGAGCACGCCTTCCCGAGGCTCGCGACCGGCTCCGCGCGCGCCGGTTCGGCGTCGCGCCGTGTCGTGTTCCTGGACACGAGTGCCGTCATCGACGGGCGCTTCGCCGAGCTGCGCCGGACGGGCTTCCTCAACGGGGAGGTCCAGGTGCCGCGGTTCGTGCTGGCCGAGCTCCAGACGCTGGCCGACTCCGCCGACGAGACGCGCAGGGTGCGGGGGCGCCGTGGGCTGGACCTGCTGTCCTCCATGCGCGAAAGTGGTGCGAAGGTAGGGGTCTACGAGGTGGACTATCCGCAGTCCCCCGGCGTCGACGACAAGCTGATGCGACTGGCCGAGGACGCCGGGGGAGTCATCATGACCGTCGATCACAATCTGGCCGCCACCGCCAGGGTCAGGGGCCTCGAGGTTCTCAGCGTGAACGAGCTCGCGGCCGCGCTCAGGCCCGCTTACCTGCCCGGAGAGCTGCTCCAGGTCCGGATCACCCGCGAAGGCAAGGAGGCCGGGCAGGGCGTCGGTCACCTGGAGGACGGGACGATGGTGGTCGTCCAGGACGGTCGTGAGCACGTGGGGTCCGGGGCGGAGGTCGAGGTGGAGGTGACCTCGGTGCTGCAGACCTCGGCGGGCAGGATGATCTTCTCCAAGCTCAGGCAGGTCCCGTGACGGACGTCGCCGGGATCGTGGTCGCCGGAGGGGATGCGGTCCGTTTCGGTCGTCCGAAGGGTAAGCAGATGGCCGAGCTCGCGGGCAGGCCGGTGCTGGCGCGGTCCGTCGCGGCGATGAGGGCCTGCGCACGTGTCGGGTCGATGGTGGTGGTTTGCCATCCCGAGCGCATAGACGAATACGCTGAGGTGGCGCGCGCGGCGGCTGGCGACGTGCCGGTGACGGTGGTCGCGGGCGGCTCCACGCGTCAGGCGTCCGTGTCGGCCGGGTTGGACGCCGTTCGTGGCGAGGCGTCGGTCGTCGTGATACACGACGGGGCGCGTCCGCTGGCGCCGGCCGCGTCTTTCGACGCCGTACTGGCGGCCCTGGATTGCCGGCCGGACGCGTCCGGCGCCGTCATCGGGCACCCCTCGACCGACACGGTCAAGATCGTCGAGACTGGAGAGGTGGTCCGCACCCCGGAGCGTGAGCGAGTCTGGGCCGTGCAGACCCCGCAGGCGTTTCGAATCGGAGCGCTCCGGGCGGCCCATGCCGCCGCCGCTATCAGCGGTCTCGAGGCGACGGATGACGCGGCGCTGGTGGAGCGGGCGCAGGGCACGGTGCTCGTCGTCGAAGGCCCTCGATGGAACATCAAGGTGACCACCGAGGAGGACCTGGTGTGCGCCTCAGCCCTCATCGCAGGAGGTGTCGCGGGTGCCTGACACGATCCGGGTGGGATTGGGATACGACGTCCACGCCTTCGTCGAGGGCAGACCCCTCGTGCTCGGGGGCGTCACCGTGCGCCATGACCGCGGACTCGCGGGTCACTCCGACGCGGACGTGCTCGCCCACGCGCTCATGGACGCTGTCCTGGGCGCGATGCGAGCAGGAGACATCGGGGCCCACTTCCCGGACACGGACGGACGCTACGAGGGAGCTTGCAGCATCGACCTTGTCGAACGGGTCGCCAGGTTGATGCGCGAGGCCGGATGGGAGCTGCTCGACGCCGACTGTGTGCTCGTGCTGGAGGAGCCGAAGATATCGCCCTACCGGGACGCCATGCGGTCCCGCATGGCCGGCGCGCTAGGGGTCGATGTCGACCGGGTAGGTCTCAAGGCCACCACGACAGAGGGCCTTGGCGCCACGGGTCGAAAGGAGGGCGTGGCGGCTCACGCCGTGGTGTTGCTCAGGCGCTCGACCTGACGCCTCCGCCGACGGTCCCCGCCCCCACGCTCGCGTGGTATCCTCGCCGCTACGGGCGGGTGTTCGGGTGTGGCGGCACGGCCGCCCGGTCCGCAACACCAATGACGTGGTCGCAGGAGGATGGCAGGATGTTCGCACGCATCCGCGAGGACATACGCGCGGTCAAGGAGCGGGATCCAGCCGCCACGACGACGGCCACCGTCCTTCTCGACTACCCGGGGCTCCACGCCGTGTGGTGGCATCGCCTGACGCATCGTCTGTGGAGGTCGGGCCGCCGCGGACTGGCTCGCTGGTTGAGTCAGCGCGTCCGATTCCGCACCGGCGTCGAGATACATCCCGGTGCCACGATCGGCCGCCGCTTCTTCATCGATCACGGGATGGGCGTGGTCATCGGGGAGACTTCCGTGATAGGCGACGACGTCACCCTGTACCAGGGTGTGACCCTTGGCGGGACCGGCAAGGAGACAGGCAAGCGCCACCCGACGCTCGAGGACTGCGTAGTGGTGGGCGTGGGCGCCGCTGTGCTCGGCGACGTCACGATCGGGCGAGGGAGCCGGGTGGGCGGCGGCGCCGTGGTCGTCAACGACGTGCCGCCGAACTGCACCGTGGTCGGGATCCCCGGCAGGGTCGTCGTGCATGAGGGCAAGCGGGTCGACGAGATCGATCTGCACCACGAGGACCTGCCCGACCCTGTCGTCGACATGTTCCGCTCACTTCAAAGGCGCATCGATCGGCTCGAACAGCAGGTCGCCCGTCACGAGGGGGTTTCGCAGGAGGGTCCGCCGCAGGCGTCGCCGGAAGCAGGAGGCCAGGGGTCGTGACCATCCGGTTCTACGACACGATGGCCCGGCGCAAGGTCGAGTTCAAGCCCCGGGAGCCGGGCAAGGTCTCGATGTACGTCTGCGGCCCCACGGTCTACAACCACATTCACATCGGGAACGCGCGGACATTCCTGTCCTTCGACGTGATTCGGCGGTACTTCGAGCATCGCGGGTACCAAGTCCTGTTCGTGCAGAACATCACAGACGTCGACGACAAGATCATCGCGCGCGCGGCTGAAGAGGGCGTGGAGCCGGCGGAGGTGGCGAGCAAGTACACCGCCGCCTTCCTAGAGGCGATGGAGCATCTCGGTGTCCGGCCCCCCACGGTGCAGCCCCGCGCGACCGAGACGATCCCGGAGATGGTCCGGATGGTCGAGCGCCTTCTCGAGGGCGGCTGCGCCTACGAGGTGGACGGCGACGTGTACTTCGCGGTGCGCGCCTTCTCCGGCTACGGCGAGCTGTCGGGGCGCGCTGTCGACGACCTCGAGTCGGGAGCCCGCGTCGAGGTCGACGACCGCAAGCGTGACCCGCTCGACTTCGCGCTGTGGAAGGCGGCCAAGCCCGGTGAGCCGCACTGGCCCAGCCCATGGGGAGAGGGTCGTCCGGGGTGGCACCTGGAGTGCTCGGTGATGTCGGAGAAGGAACTGGGGTTGCCCTTCGACATCCACGGAGGGGCGACCGACCTGGTCTTCCCGCACCACGAGAACGAGCGCGCGCAGTCAGAGGCCGTCACCGGGGGATGTTTCGCGACCCACTGGCTGCACGGCGGCCTGCTTCAGGTGGATGCCGAGAAGATGAGCAAGTCGGCGGGCAACTTCATGCTGCTCCGGGATGTCCTGGCCACGCACGAGCCAGCGGCGGTGAGGCTCCTGATGCTGCAGACCCACTACCGTAGCCCCCTGGACTACTCGGCCGCGAGGCTGGACGACGCGGCCGCCACACTCGGCCGCGTACGCAACTCGCTCAAGGAGATGGCTTGGGCGGCGGAGCATGCGACGTCGGGCGCAGGCGCGCCCGGAGCCGATCGCGAGGCGTTGTCGGCAGCGATCGCTTCGGCACATGACAGGTTCACCGCCGAGATGGATGACGACTTCAACACCGCTGGGGCGGTCGCGGGCATCTTCGAGCTGGTGAGGGCGGCGAACTCCTATGTGTCCGCGCATGGGGGGGCACTCGATGCCCGCGACGCTGCGGTCCTCGCCGCGGCTGCGGCGACCGTCGAGGGCCTGCTCGCCGCCCTGGGTGTCGAGGCGCGGGCTGCGGACCCGGACGGACTGCCGCCCGAGGCGATAGAGCTGGCGGCGGTTCTGGCTGGTTACCAGGGCAGCGACCCCAGCGCGGCCGTCGACGCGCTGCTCGCCGCCAGAGCGGCGGCTCGGACCGAGCGGAACTGGTCCGCGGCTGACGCGGTCCGCGACGGTCTGGCGGGGCTCGGGCTTATCGTCGAGGACACCCCGGCGGGTCCGCGGGTGGTTCGACGGCCCGGCGTTCGATGAGCGGCTCGGTGGAGGGCCGCCGGCCGGTCATCGAGGCCCTCCGCGCCAGGGTCCCCATTAAGCGGATACTGATCTCTGAGGGTGTGCGGGCCGACCGCGCGATCGAGGAGATCCTCGAGCGAGCCGCTTCGGCGGGCATCACCGTGCAGAGGCGGCCAGCCCGCGAGCTCGATCAGATCGGCGGGAGCCGGGCGCATCAGGGCGTCGTCGCGCTGGCGAGCCCGTTCGAGTACGCCTCGCTGGCTTCGGTGATCGCGTCGGTGGGGGACTCTGACAGGGCCCTGCTCGTCGCATTGGACCACGTGACGGACGCGGGCAACCTCGGTGCCGTCGCCCGCTCCGCGGAGGCCGCCGGGGCGTCGGCGATCGTCATCGAGAAGCGGCGCTCCGCCAGCGTCGGCCCCGGAGCGATCAAGTCCTCGGCCGGGGCGCTGGCGCACATCCCGGTCGCCAGCGTGGTCAATCTCGCCCGGACCCTCGCGACGCTGAAGGAGGCCGGGTTCTGGGTGATCGGAGCCAGCGAGAAGGCGGATGCCGACTTCTGGGATTCGCCGCTGGACGGCAGGGTCGTGCTCGTCCTTGGCGCTGAGGGGACGGGCTTGTCGAGGCTTGTCACAGAGGCGTGCGACGCCCTGGTCCGCCTTCCCATGCGGGGCGCCGTCGGGTCGCTGAACGTGGCCCAGACGGCGACGGTCCTGGCGTACGAGTGGGTGAGGCGGGGTCACGGAGGGTGAGCGGCCCTGCCCTCGTCATCGACGGCTACAACGTCATCCGCGCTGTTTCCGAGTACGCCCGGCTCGCTGATGAGGACATGGAAGTCGCCAGGGCGCGCCTGCTTCGGGACGCGGAGCGACTCGCGGCCGGACGGCCGTGCACGGTCGTCTTCGACGGCGGCGCCAATCCGGGGTCGGACGGTCAGCCCCATGAACTCGGCGGCGTGACGGTCATCTTCTCATCGTGGGGCCGGAGCGCTGACGACGTGGTCGAGCGGCTCGCGGCCAGGGCGCGCGAGCGCCGGGAGCCGACGGTGGTGGTGACCTCGGATAGCGGCATACGCTCGACCGCCGCCGGGGATCCGGTGACGTTCATGGCGGCTGCGTCCTTCGCCGAAGAGGTCGCCGAGAGCCCAGGTGAAACCTCCGCGGCGGCGGGCCGCCGGGCTCCCTTGGAGGAGCGGATACCGCCCGAGACCAGGGAGATCCTCGAGCGCTGGGCCCGCGGCGAGAGGTGAGGCGCTGGGCTCAAGGGGCGCGGGGACACCCGAGCTAGAACGCTTGGAGGTTTCAGGTATCTTCAGATTGGCCCGCAGCTGTTGACGGCGGGGACCGGTCATCCGTAGTGTCGGAGACGGCCTCGTACACCGCGCCCTGCCGGAGGGCGCCGATCTCTCCTAGGCACGCATGGGGGAACCTGTGGGAGGGAACATGCATGCATGCGCCGCGCACAGTCGCCGGACGTCGAAACGCGCCTGCTCACGAGATCGAGCGGAGACTGGTCTCGGCGGCTCAGGGGGGTGACGACGCTGCCAGCACCGTGCTCATGGAGCGGTACCGTGGTTTCGTGCGGTGCAAGGCGCGTTCGTACTTCCTGATCGGGGCGGATCGCGAGGACGTCGTCCAGGAGGGCATGATCGGCCTGTTCAAGGCCATCCGAGACTACGACCCGTCCCGGCAGTCCAGCTTCCGTTCGTTCGCAGAGCTGTGCGTGACCCGTCAGCTGATCACCGCGATCAAGACAGCCTCCCGACAGAAGCACGCTCCGCTCAACACCTACGTGTCGTTCTCTCGCACGGTCGGACCGGAAGAGGAGGGCGAGCGGGTCCTCGCTGACATCCTGGCGGTCACGGACGCGTGCGATCCGGCGGAGGTCGTGGTGGCTGCCTGGGAGAGCGCGAGCATCAGACGTGGGTTCATGGAGGCGCTCTCGCCCTTCGAGACCGACGTGCTCAGGCTCTACGTGGACGGCAGGTCCTACCACGAGATCGCCGGCCGCCTGGGCAGGGGCGTCAAGTCGGTGGACAACGCGCTGCAAAGGATCAAGCGCAAGATGGAGGTCCAGATCCGGCGCTGCGAGGCCTGCTGAGACCCGTCCGGGTTACAATGTCGGGCGTTCGGTTCGGACGCCGGCGTAGCTCAATGGCAGAGCAGCGGTTTTGTAAACCGCTGGTTGTGGGTTCGATTCCCTCCGCCGGCTCCACATGACAGCTCCGGCCTGCCGCCATGGGTGGCCGGTCGTTTGGATCCTACGACACAGGTTCCAGTGGCGGGGCCACAGGCTCCTGGCCCTGGCGCCACAGCATCTCTACGACCTCGACGGGCCGGGCGATGTTCTTGAGCTCGTAGCGGCCGTGCGAGTGCGCCTGCGCGCCGGCGGGCGCCTCCGTGCCGGCAGTCTCTCCGGCGACGAACAGCTGCCCTCCGTCCGCGAGGTTCATCACCCGGGCGGCCATGTTGAGGCCAGCTCCGATGAACGGGCGTCCACCGCGGTCCAGGACCACTTCGCCGTGGGCGATGCCGATCCGGATCGTCATCTCTCGTTCCCCGGGTCGCGACGCGTTGTAGTCCGCAAGAGTCCGCTGGATCTCGACGCCGGCGGTCAGCGCGGCCAGCGGGCTTTCGAAGCAGGCGACAAGACCGTCGCCGCCGGTCGACTTCCCCTTGCCGCCGTTCGCCTCGATGATGGGGAGAAGGAGGTCGCGGTGGCGCTGGATGAGCTTGGCGGTGAGAACGCTGCCTTCCTCCTCGGTCATCCGGGCGAAGGACTTCATGTCCGTGATCATCACGACCGCTTGGGTGGTGTGCTTGGCCGCGAGCTCCTCCTCCGCGCTCGCAATCACACGCAGGAGCTCGTCTACGTCGGCGTCCTCCGCCACGAGCGTTCCCGCGCGTGCCGCGTCCCGGCGCTCCGTTTCCTGCAGCGGCGGGAAGACACGCTCCCAGATGGCTGCCGCGGCCACGCTCACCACGAACGAGACGGCCGTTCCGAGGACGAGCGTGCCTGCTGGGACGGTGCCGCCGAGCACGCCAGCGGCAAGCGTGCTGAGCAGGCCGAGCGCGGCGACAGCGGCCGCTACCGCAACCATGCCGAACAGAGGCCGCCGGGGATCGTCCGCGCGACGCCTCAGCGAGCCCGCCACAGCGGCGCCGCCAGCCCACAGCAGGGGCTGCACGACCATGAGAAGCGGTTGTCGGACGCCGGTCAGGACCTCGGCCAGCCTGCCGGGCTGGACGTCGCGCACGGCCTCGGCGATCCAGCGGAACCGCAGGGGATCGTCGACCGCGCCGAACGCGACGGGCGCGGCGCCCCGGCTCGCCGTGGTCAGCACCCCGACGCTGTCGCGACCCGTGGCGAGCCCCGCCGCCTCCATGACCAGGCAGGCGACGATGGCGGCCGCAGCCCCCTCGCTGACCCCGAGGACGTACCCCGCGAGCGCGACGACAGCCCAGCTCGCGCCGAACTCGGCTCCCGCGAACGCCAGCGCGATGACCAGGAACGCCGCGCCGTCGCGTTGACCCAGGTATTGCACCGCGGCCAGACCCACCACGAGGAATGTCGCGCCCACCACCAGGTCTGATGCCATCAGCGGCAGCGATGCGGGGATGACGAAGGCGATGATCCCCAAGCCCGGCGAGAAGAGCGCGAGCACCCCCGACATCAGCGCGAAGAGCGCCCTGAGGGCCTCGGGGAAGAAGCCGGTCGCGCCTAGCGCGCCGAAGGTCACCACGGCGAACAGTCCTGCCCGGAACCACCTCAGGACCTCGGCGTTCCGCCTGGTCGGGACCGTCTTTGCTGGCACAGGCCTTCTCCGTCCCTCTAGACGTGAGTGATCGCAACGACCGCCGCGTATCCCGCGTAACACGCGAGGCACAGAGCCAGCCCCGAGACGCCGCCGATCAGCAAGCCGGCTCTCCTCTCCGGGGGTCGTGTCATCAGAACCCCGACCCTGGGCGCGAACGCCACCACAGCCGCCGCCGGGCTTACCCACACCGCCAGCGCCAGGGCGCCGGCGCGCTCCACGATGCCGAGCACTCGCGGCAGGTCGTAGGCGAGGATGGAGGAGTCTTCGCCGGGTTCGCCGAGTATCGCGTTCGTTGTTTCGAACACAAGTATCGAGCCGAAGAACGTCGCGGTCAGGAACGCGGCCACGAGCGCGTTGACCGAGACGTCGACCTCAAGCCACAGGATCTGGGCTTGCGGCCTGAGGCTCCAGCCCGCGACAATCCAGGTCAGCCCCGCGATGGACAAGATGTGCAGTATCTGGTCGAAGGCGAAAACGAATAATCCACGGGTCCCGGAGTTCACCCTGAGGGCGACAGTCAGCTTCTCGATGGCGAAGTGCGCGCCCATCGCCAACACCACGATCGGCCACAGCTGGACGGCCCGGTCCCACAGGACGAGCGCCGAGGCCGCTCCTACGAGCGCCGTGTGGACCAGCAGGGGAGGCAGGGCCTCTCGCTTGGCGGCGACCAGCCGGCCCGGCTGGAGCGGGTAGTCCGCGAGCAGATGACCGATGAACAGGTTCAAGAACAGTTCCACAGGGCCTCCCCCGCTCGGATCCCGTCTCATCACATTGTGCAACAACCCCGACCCGGCGTCTTGCTACAATGCCTATCGCGGCCCGCGCGCCGCCGCCGCGATCGGGAAACGGGTGCAGGAGGAGGGAGAGCGCCGGTGGGACACGAGTCGTTCCTCGCGCGAGTGCCGCTGTTCGCCAACTGCTCGCAAACGGAGATCGATGCCGTGGCTCGGGTGGCGCAGGAGCACGCCTTCACCCCCGGGCAGATCATCGTCACCCAGGGCACGCCGGGCCAGGCGTTCTACATGATCCTCTCTGGCAGGGTCGAGATCCTTCGCGACGGCGCCTCGCTCGGGACGTTCGGCTCCGGTGACTTCTTCGGTGAGATGTCCCTCCTCGACCAGGCCCCGCGGTCCGCGACGATACGTGCGATGGAGCCGACCGCCTGCCTGATGCTTTCCAGCTGGGACTTCAAGTCGCTGCTGGAGGATCACCCCTCCATCGCCATCAAGCTGCTCGAGGTGCTGAGCAGACGGTTGAGGGTCGCGGACGAGCGCCTAGGGCGCTAGGGCAAACCACGGACGATCAAGGGGGATCGATGGCCAACCCGGCCGGACAGCAGCTGCTGCAGTGCGTCGCAGAGCGCATCTTGGCGCTCCATCTGGAACGCCAGGGGATGGACGACGTCACGATCGTGTACCCGTGGCCGAGTTCCGGCGCGAGAAGGGGAGTGGACATCACCCACAGGTTCGCGGGCAGGGCCGTCAAGATCAAGGTCAAACCGGACCCGTACTTCGGCCGGGACTCCGGCAAGGGCCGGGATCGGGAGCTGGGCTTCTACCGGCCCGAGGGGGACAGCTACGCTTTCGAGGCGATCTCCAACGCGGCGACACGCGAGCCCGGCTGGATCTTCAACTCCGAGGCCGATGAGCTGCACTACTACCTGCTCGCGATCTCCCAGCCCGAGGAGGAGGTGGCCGCTCTCATGCATGAGCCCGACGGGATCTTCCTCGCGGAGCTGGCCGTGGAGCGGGATGAGCTGCACGTCCTTCCCATGCGTCCGGTCAGGGAGTGGTTCGAGGCGAACTACGAGCATTACACCCCGCGCCCGGTCATGCAGGGTGGCCACTCGGCGTGGTTCCGGCTGGTACCGCGTGAAGTGCTGGAGAAGGCCGTGCCGGGCAGGAGGGTCACCAGCGCGGTGTTCTCTCGGCTGTCGCGGTAAGGGACTCTTCGGCGATGCGCTGGTCCGAGGGCTGCTCCTCTATGGATACGCCCGGTGGCGTGGTGGTTCGTTGACACCCCTAGGGCGTCCGTGTAGCATTCACGTGCCTTTTCCGTAGGCTGGCAACTTGAAAAGCGCAGACAGAAGGCCCTGTTCGAATGGGGGTGTGCCCGAGTGGCTAAAGGGGACGGGCTGTAAACCCGTTGGCTATGCCTACCCTGGTTCGAATCCAGGCGCCCCCACCATCGACAAACCAGGGACGGCAAGTCCCCCGCACCGCCCACATAGCTCAGTCGGCAGAGCACTTCCTTGGTAAGGAAGAGGTCACCGGTTCAAGTCCGGTTGTGGGCTCCAGGCGCCACCGCTGGCTTGGCGGCCAGCTATCGGCGGTGTAGCTCAGTTGGTCAGAGCACACGGTTCATACCCGTGGCGTCGCTGGTTCGAGTCCAGCCACCGCTACCAGTTCGATCGAGGCGCCCCCCTTGGGCGCTTGGTGTCACAGGGGTATCAAGAGACGGTAGGAGAACGAGACGACGGGTCGCCGGTCGGCGGGAGCCGACTCCGTCAAGGCCCTTTGAAGGAGGAGATATGGCGAAGAAGAAGTTCGAGCGCACCAAGCCGCACGTCAACGTGGGTACGATCGGTCACGTCGACCATGGGAAGACCACGCTGACGGCAGCCATCACCAAGACGCTGGCCGAGAAGGGCTGGGCGGACTTCACGCCGTTCGACGAGATCGACAAGGCTCCTGAGGAGCGCGAGCGCGGCATCACCATCGCCATCGCGCATGTCGAGTATGAGACCGAGAACCGGCACTACGCCCACGTGGACTGCCCGGGCCATGCCGACTACGTCAAGAACATGATCACCGGCGCGGCGCAGATGGACGGCGCGATCCTGGTCGTCTCGGCCGCCGACGGTCCGATGCCCCAGACGCGTGAGCACATCCTGCTCGCTCGCCAGGTGGGCGTCCCCTACATCGTTGTCTTCCTGAACAAGGTCGACATGGTGGACGATCCTGAGCTTCTCGAGCTGGTCGAGATGGAGGTCCGCGAGCTCCTGTCCGAGTACGACTTCCCGGGCGACGACACTCCGATCGTCAAGGGCTCGGCGCTCAAGGCGCTCGAGGGCGACGCGGACGCGCAGCAGGCCATCTGGGACCTGATGGCCGCGGTGGACAGCTATATCCCCGAGCCGGAGCGCGACATCGACAAGCCGTTCCTCATGGCTGTCGAGGACGTCTTCACGATCACCGGCCGCGGCACCGTCGCCACGGGTCGCGTTGAGCGCGGCGTGGTCAAGGTCGGCGACGAGATCGAGATCGTCGGCATCCATGAGACCAAGAAGACCGTCGTCACCGGCGTCGAGATGTTCCGCAAACTTCTCGACCAGGCTCAGGCGGGCGACAACGTCGGCGTGCTCCTGCGCGGCGTGGCCCGCACCGAGATCGAGCGCGGCCAGGTGCTGTGCAAGCCGGCGTCGGTGAACCCGCACACGGAGTTCATGAGCCAGGTCTATGTCCTGACCAAGGAGGAGGGTGGCCGCCACACCCCGTTCTTCGACGGCTACCGTCCGCAGTTCTACTTCCGCACCACCGACGTGACCGGCGTGGCGCATCTGCCTGAGGGCACCGAGATGGTCATGCCTGGCGACAACATCGAGATCCGCGGCGAGCTCATCGCCCCGATCGCGATGGAAGACGGCCTGAGGTTCGCCATCCGCGAGGGTGGGCGCACCGTCGGCTCGGGCCGCGTGACCAAGATCCTCAAGTAGGCTGAGGATCCCCGCAAGACGCACGGCGAGCGGGACCCGGCGCCTGGCGCCGGGTCCCGTCACGCTGGACGGATGGGCCGTTCGCCGTGTTTGACAGTGTCGAAAACGGGGTGCTAGAGTACCCTTTCGCGCCGGTGCCGAAGCGTCTGCGCATGTGTCGTTGGAGGTCTGATGAGAACGCTCGTGACGCTGGCGTGCACAGAGTGCAAGCGCCGGAACTACACCACGAACAAGAACAAGCAGAGCAATCCCGAGCGCATCGAGTTGAGGAAGTACTGCAAGTGGTGTCGGACGCACACCGTGCACAAGGAGACCCGCTAGCACGGGCGTCTCGCATCGGCGACCGCAGGGCAGTAGCTCCAATGGCTAGAGCGCCGGTCTCCAAAACCGGATGTTGGGGGTTCGAGTCCCTCCTGCCCTGCCAAAGATGTGAGAGCGCCGCGGCCTCTTTGCGACCGCGGCGCTTCAGTGAATGGCCCCAAGGGGCCGAGATGGATGGACGGTCATGACCCAGACAGCCAAGGCGGGCAAACCGAATATCTTCGCAAGGTTCATGGGATACCTTCGCGACGTCCGCACCGAGATGAGGCGCGTGGTGTGGCCGAGTCGCCCCGAGGTCATGAATCTCAGCGTCGTGGTGATCACGACGCTGCTGATCTTCGTGGTGATGGTGTTCGTCTTCGACTGGGTCGTCATCCGGACGATCGGCCTGCTCGAGATGATCGGGGGCTGAGATGGCGAAGAAGTGGTACGTCATCCACACGTATTCGGGCTACGAGAACAAGGTGAAGACCAACCTCGAGCACCGGATCGAGTCCATGGGCATGCAGGATCGCATCTTCGACGTCTTCATTCCCAAGGAGTCGGTGACCGACATCAAGCAGGGCGGGCGCAAGGTCACCCAGGACAAGAAGGTCTTCCCGGGTTACATCCTCGTTCAGATGGAGCTCGACGAGGATTCCTGGTATGTCGTGCGCAACACTCCTGGCGTCACCGGCTTCGTCGGCGCACAGGCCAGGCCGGTCGCCCTCTCGCGCACCGAGGTCGATCGCATCCGCAAGCGGGTGACCGCCGGGGCCAAGCCGCGCACCTCGACCGAGTATGTCGAGGGGATGGCCGTGAAGGTCACCGCTGGGCCGTTCGCGGACTTCGACGGTGTCATCGCTGAGGTGAACGCAGATCAAGGCAAGGTGCGGGTGATGCTGTCCATCTTCGGGCGGGAGACGCCCGTCGAGCTGGAGTTCGACAAGGTGGCAAGGGTCTGACGCCCACGCCGGGGTGCCGGGGGAGGATGCGCCCCCGGGCTTCTCGCGACGGCGGATCGGCGCGGACAGACGTATGGAAGGCGCCCGGCGAGGGCCGGGTGTGAAGAAGCGAGGAATTCGAGATGCCCAAGAAGGTCGTAGGGTTCATCAAGCTGCAGATCCCGGCCGGGCAGGCGAACCCCGCCCCGCCGGTAGGTCCGGCGCTCGGCGCCCAGCAGGTCAACATCATGGAGTTCTGCCAGCGCTTCAACGCTGACACGCAGGACCAGATGGGGACGATCATCCCCGTCGAGATATCCGTCTACGAGGACCGGTCGTTCACCTACGTCCTCAAGACGCCGCCCGCAGCGGTGCTCCTCCGCCAGGAGGCCGGGGTGGAGAAGGGCTCGAGCTCCCCGAACCGCGAGAAGGTGGCCTCGGTCACCCGCGAGCAGGTCCGGCGAATCGCCGAGCTGAAGATGCCCGACCTCAACGCCAACGACGTCGAGGCGGCGATGCGCATCATAGAGGGGACCGCCCGTTCCATGGGCATCACTGTCCAGGACTGACCGCAATGCGTCGGCGGCATCGCGCCGGCGCGTGGGAGGGCACTAGCGGCCCGCTGACCACAGGAGGAACGACATGAAGCGAGGCAAGAAGTACTCGGCGGCGGCCGAGAGGATCGACAAGGGCGCGGAGTACTCGCCGCTGTCAGCGATCAGGCTGGCCAAGGAGTGCGCTCCGGCGCGCTTCGACGAGACGGTAGAGGCTCACTTCCGGCTCGGGATAGACACACGCCAGGCCGACCAGCAGGTCCGCGGCTCCGTCAGCTTGCCGAACGGCACAGGCAGGACGGTGCGTGTCGCGGTCTTCGCTGAGGGCGAGAAGGCCAAGGAGGCTGAGGCTGCGGGCGCTGACGTCGTAGGCGGCGAGGATCTGATCGAGCGGATCTCGGGGGGCTTCCTCGAGTTCGATGCGACGGTCGCCACCCCCGACATGATGGGCAAGGTCGGCAAGCTGGGTAAGGTGCTGGGCACACGCGGCCTCATGCCCAACCCCAAGCTCGGGACAGTGACCATGGATGTCGGCAGGGTCGTCAAGGAGCTCAAGGCGGGCAAGGTCGAGTACCGGGCCGACAAGTTCGGCATCGCCCACGTCGGCATCGGCAAGGTCTCGTTCGAGGAGTCCGCCCTTGTCGAGAACTACGCGGCCGTGCTCGACGAGATCCTGCGGGCCAAGCCGGCAGCGGCCAAGGGGCGGTACCTGAAATCCATCACCGTCACCACGACGATGGGTCCGGGCATCAAGGTCGACACCTCCAAGACGAGGAACCTGCTCGAGGATGAGTGACCAAAGAAGCACGCGTTGCACTTCAGGGTTGCGCCACCACCGGGTCCGCGTGTAGCATACGGACCCGCTCTGGTACGAACCGCATACAGGATCGCTGCCGAAGACAGCAGGTGCCCGGGGTCGACCGGGCTTGATGGGGCCGGAGGGCCCCGCCAGCCGAGGTGGAACGGTTTCACGGGAACGCACCGGAACCTCCACGGCCTCCGTCTTCGGATGGGGGCCGTGTCATCTCCCGGGCAAAGCCCGGGGGAGCGGCCCGCTCGGCGGGGCGCCGCAGTCGCGGCGCCACGGGCGGTCCGGCGGAGGAAAGGAGGGATGCTGATGCCGACAAGGGCAAAAGAGAGCAAGGTAGCCGAGATCAAGGAGAGGTTCTCGGCTGCGGGCGGCGTGGTCTTCGCGGACTACCGCGGCCTCTCCGTCAAGGAGATGCAGGCTCTGCGCGCGAAGCTCAGGGAGGTAGGTACCGAGGTCAAGGTGTACAAGAACACTCTGACCGAGATCGCGCTCAAGGAGCTCGACTACCCCGACATGGGTGAGCACCTTGCGGGTCCCACGGCGGTGCTGTTCACAGGGCCCGATCCGGTGGCGCCCGCCAAGGCCCTCTTCGATTTCGCGAAGGCCAACAAGGCGCTCGAGATCAAGGCCGGCTATCTGGACGGACAGGTTCTCGACGCCGCAAGGGTCAAGGCGATCGCGAGCCTTCCAAGCCGCGAGGAGCTTATCGCGAAGTTCATGGGCGCCGCGCTAGGGCCTGTCCGCGGCTTCATGGCGATGGCCAACGCGCCGGCTGGGGCGTTCGCTCGCGCGCTGCGCGCCGTGGCGGACCAGAAGGCGGCCTAGAGGGGCCGCTTGACCGATACCGGCGTCGCAAAGTGCGTGCGTCCGGAGATGAACGAGAAGGAGACAGGACTGATGGCAGGTATCAAGCGCGAGGACATCCTCGAGTGGGTCAAGGGCGCCCCGGCGCTCGAGCTCGCTGAGCTCGTCAAGGAGATGGAAGAGGTCTTTGGTGTCTCAGCGGCCGCTCCGGTCGCGGTGGCCGCCGTCGCGGCTGGCGGCGGCGAAGCCGCTGGCGCCGAGGAGGAGAAGGACAGCTTCGACGTCGTGCTGACCTCGGCTGGCGCTCAGAAGATCCAAGTGATCAAGGTGGTGCGCGAGCTGACCAGCCTTGGCCTCAAGGAGGCCAAGGATCTCGTCGACGGCGCTCCCAAGCCCGTTCTCGAGGGCGTGAACAAGGACAAGGCTGAGGCGGCCAAGGCCAAGCTCGAGGAGGCAGGCGCCACCATCGAGCTCAAGTAGCCGCGAGTCTACTGACGCGGGCGGCTGGAGCCTCGTGCTCCGGCCGCCCTTGCGTTCATCCTGGATTGTGCCGCGGGCGTTGACCGCCCGGCCCGTGTCGTATATCTTATTCGTTTGCGACCCTACCCCCCATGACTCCTGAAGGAGGAACCGCCTGGTGTCCCCGACTGCAGGCTCTTCCACCGTCGGCGCAGGTCTGAGGTCTCGCCGTACCTTCGCCAAGATTCCCGAGATCCTCGATGTGCCGAACTTGATCGCGCTGCAGCGCGACAGCTACGAATGGTTCAAGAGCGAAGGGTTGCGCGACACGTTCGCGGACATCTCGCCGATCGAGGACTTCGCGGGGACCATGGCCGTCGAGTTCGGGGCTCACGAGTTCAGTGAGCCCAAGTACTCCGTCGAGGAGTGCAAGGACAAGGACATGTCCTATCAGGCGCCGCTCTTCGTCGACGTGCGCCTGATCAACAAGGAGACCGGCGAGATTCAGGAGCAGAGCGTCTTCATGGGCGACTTCCCGCTCATGACCGATCGCGGGACCTTCGTCATCAACGGCACCGAGCGCGTCGTCGTCTCCCAGCTCGTCCGCTCCCCCGGGGTGTACTTCCAGACCGTCGACAAGAACCAGAAGCAGTATCTGGCGGCGACTGTGATCCCCACCCGGGGCGCATGGCTCGAGTTCGAGATGACGAGCCACCGCGCGTTCACCGAGACGCGGCAGGTCGAACTTGAGAAGAAGAAGGACTACGGGGTCGCCTTCGTCCGCCTGGACCGCAAGCGCAAGATCCCGGCGACCGTTCTGATCAAGGCGTTGGGTGTCGGGGAGACCCGCGAGGAGATCCTCGAACTCTTCGGCGGTTCGTACGTGATCGAGAGGACCCTGGACAAGGACCTCACCGAGGATCAGCACGACGCCCTCGTGGAGATATACAAGCGCCTTCGTCCCGGCGAGCCTCCCACCGCCGAGTCGGCGCGGGCGTTGATAGAGGGGTTGTACTCCAACCCGCAGCGCTACGACCTTGCCAAGGTTGGCCGCTACAAGATCAATGGGAAGCTCGGGCTCGACATCCCGATCGGGCAGACGACCCTGACCAACGAGGACTTCATCGAGTCGCTGCGCTACCTCATCGATCTTTGGGAGTACGAGCGGACGGGCGCCGAGCCGCAGTCCGGCCGTCATCTGACGACCGACGACATCGACCACTTCGGGAACCGGCGCGTCCGCTCCGTGGGTGAGCTCATCCAGAACCAGTTCCGCATCGGCCTCGCGCGCATGGAGCGAGTCGTGCGCGAGCGCATGACGACCCAGGACGTGGAGCAGATCACGCCGCAGTCCCTGATCAACATCCGACCGATCGTCGCGTCGATCAAGGAGTTCTTCGGCTCCAGCCAGCTCTCGCAGTTCATGGATCAGACGAACCCGCTGGCGGGCCTGACTCACAAAAGACGTCTCTCGGCCCTCGGCCCCGGCGGCCTCTCGCGAGAGCGCGCCGGGTTCGAGGTGCGCGACGTCCACCCCTCGCACTACGGTCGCATGTGCCCGATCGAGACCCCCGAGGGTCCGAACATCGGCCTGATCGGCTCACTTGCCACCTACGGTCGCATCAACGAGTTCGGCTTCATCGAGACCCCGTACCGTCGGGTGGTCAAGGGCAAGGTCACTGACGAGATCGACTACCTGACGGCCGATGTCGAGGAACGGCACGTGGTCGCTCAGGCCAACGAGCTGTTCGATCCCAAGACGGGCAAGTTCAGCCGCGATCGGGTCCTGTGCCGGATGCCGGGCGGAGAGCCCGAGGAGGTCGAGCCTTCTCGGGTGGAGTACATGGACGTCTCGCCTCGGCAGATGGTATCGGTCGCGACCGCACTGATACCCTTCCTTGAGCACGACGACGCCAACCGCGCCCTGATGGGCTCGAACATGCAACGCCAGGCCGTGCCGCTTCTGCGCCCCGCCGCTCCGCTCGTGGGGACCGGGCTGGAGCACCGGGCGGCGGTGGACACCGGGGAGATCGTCCTTGCGAGGCGCGCCGGGGTGGTCGAGCACGTGGACAGCTGCAGCATCACGGTGCGCGCCAAGGACGGCACTGTCGACGAGTACGTGCTCCCCAAGTACATGCGCTCCAACCAGGGTACGTGCATCAATCACCGCCCCCTCGTGGTCGAGGGCCAGAAGGTCGGTGTCGACCAGGTCCTGGCGGACGGGCCCTCCACTGAGATCGGCGAGCTCGCGCTCGGGCAGAACCTGCTGGTCGCGTTCATGCCGTGGGAGGGCTACAACTACGAGGACGCGATCATCCTCTCCGAGCGTGTCGTCAAGGACGACCTGCTGACCTCCATCCACATCGAGGAGTACGAGGTCGAGGCCCGGGACACGAAGCTAGGTCCTGAGGAGATAACCCGCGAGATCCCCAACATCGGCGAGGACATGCTCGGCCATCTCGACGAGGAGGGGGTCATCCGTATCGGCGCCGAGGTCTTCCCCGGCGACATCCTCGTGGGCAAGGTCACCCCCAAGGGAGAGACCGAGCTGACGGCGGAGGAGCGGCTCCTGCGCGCGATATTCGGTGAGAAGGCGCGCGAGGTGCGCGACACGTCCCTCAAGGTGCCGCACGGCGAGACGGGCCGCGTGATCGCGGTTCGCAAGTTCTCGCGGGACTCGGGTGACGACCTGTCCCCCGGTGTCAACGAGCTCGTCCGGGTGTACGTGGCGCAGAAGCGCAAGATATCGGAGGGCGACAAGCTCGCGGGGCGCCACGGCAACAAGGGCGTCATCGCGAAGATACTGCCCGTGGAGGACATGCCGTTCCTCGCTGATGGTACGCCGGTCGACGTCATCCTCAACCCGCTGGGTGTCCCGTCCCGCATGAACATCGGGCAGCTGTTGGAGACCCACCTGGGTTGGGCGGCCGAGGTCGGCTGGGACGACGACCCGAAGCAGACCAAGCCGGTAGATGGCCCGATGACCGTGGCCACCCCGGTGTTCGACGGAGCCAGGGAAGCTGAGATCGCCGACGTCCTCGACGCCGCCGACCGCAACATGAGGCTCAAGGCAGAGAAGCGCTACGGCAAGCGGTATGCTCAGGAGTTCGTCCCGCAGATCGACAGGACGGGCAAGACGGTGCTGTTCGACGGCCGGACCGGAGAGCCGTTCCGCGAGCCGGTGACCATCGGCATGATCTACATAATGAAGCTGCTCCATCTCGTCGACGACAAGATCCACGCTCGCTCGACAGGCCCCTACTCGCTGATCACCCAGCAGCCGCTGGGCGGAAAGGCGCAGTTCGGCGGGCAGCGTTTCGGTGAGATGGAGGTCTGGGCGCTGTACGCCTACGGCGCGGCTTACGTCCTCCAGGAGATCCTGACGATCAAGTCCGACGACGTGCTGGGGCGCGTCAAGGCCTACGAAGCGGTCGTCAAGGGCGAGAACATCCCCGAGCCTGGCATACCCGAGAGCTTCAAGGTGCTCGTCAAGGAGATGCAGTCGCTCTGCCTGGACGTGGAGATCATCTCCGAGTCCGGCGAGGAGATCGAGCTCAAGGAGTCTGATGAGGACGTCTTCCGCACCGCGGAGGAGCTGGGGCTTGACCTCGGCCCCGGCGACCAGGAGAAGCGCGGGACCGACATGGGCACCCTCGAGGAGATGATCGAGGGCGGCATGGAGGACCTTGGGATCACTCTCGACGATCTGGTCGACGGTGGCTCCGGGGAGGATGGGGACGAGTAGTCCCGTCAAGGTGGCTGAGTCGGGCACGGCTCCACGGGAGCCCGCCCGTTCGAGGAAGGACAGTGAGTTGCTCGACGTCGACGTCAACAACTTCGACCGGCTCAGGATAGGGCTCACCTCTTCCGAGCAGATCCGGCAGTGGTCGCGTGGCGAGGTGAAGAAGCCCGAGACCATCAACTACCGCACACTCAAGCCTGAGAAGGACGGCCTGTTCTGCGAGAAGATCTTCGGCCCGACCAAGGACTGGGAGTGCTACTGCGGCAAGTACAAGCGCATCCGGTTCAAAGGCATCATCTGCGAGCGCTGCGGGGTCGAGGTCACTCGGGCCAAGGTGCGCCGCGACCGGATGGGCCACATAGAGCTCGCCGCGCCGGTCAGCCACATCTGGTACTTCAAGGGAGTGCCCAGCCGGCTCGGCTACCTGCTCGACATCGCACCCAAGGACCTGGAGAAGGTCCTGTACTTCGCCTCCTCGATAGTCACCTCCGTCAACGCCGAGGATCGCGAGACCGATCTTGAGATGCTGCGCGAGGAGCTGGGCGCCGACCTCGCATCACTCGACGCCGAGTTGGCCGAGGAGGTCACGGCGGTCGAGGAGGAGCGCGATCGCCTGGTTGCGGTTACCAAGGGCGAGACCGAGCCCGAGGAGGGCGAGATAGTCGACGAGGAGGTCCCCGCCGCCGAGCGTCTCAAGAAGATAGACGCCGAAGCGAAGCGCGATCTCAAGGACCTCGAAGAGGAGTACACCGAGCGCAAGGATCTCCTCCGGCGCGCCTTCGACGAGTTCTGCAAGATCGAGCCCAAGCACCTGATCGCCGACGAGCAGCTGTACAGGGAGATGAAGTTGCGCTGGGGCAACTACTTCCGCGGCGGCATGGGCGCGGAGGCGGTCAAGGACCTGCTCTCGCAGATGGATCTGGACGACCTGTCCGCCGAGCTTCGTGACCAGATACAGGAGGGCAAGGGCCAGAGGCGGCTGAAGGCGGTCAAGCGCCTGAAGGTCGTGGCTTCGTTCAAGACGTCCGGGAACAGGCCCGAGTGGATGATCCTCGACGCCGTCCCGGTCATCCCGCCCGACCTGCGTCCGATGGTCCAGCTCGACGGCGGGCGGTTCGCCACCTCCGACCTGAACGACCTGTACCGGCGGGTCATCAACCGCAACAACCGCCTCAAGAGGCTGCTCGACCTGGGCGCGCCCGAGATCATCGTCAACAACGAGAAGCGCATGCTGCAGGAGGCGGTCGACGCCCTCTTCGACAACGGCAGGCGCGGCCGCCCGGTCACCGGGCCGGGCAATCGTCCGCTCAAGTCGCTCTCGGACATGCTCAAGGGCAAGCAGGGTCGCTTCAGGCAGAACCTTCTCGGCAAGCGCGTGGACTACTCGGGCCGCTCGGTCATCGTAGTCGGCCCCGAACTCAAACTGCACCAGTGCGGCCTGCCGAAGGTCATGGCGCTCGAGCTGTTCAAGCCGTTCGTCATGAAGAGGCTGGTCGATCTGGACTACGCCCAGAACATCAAGAGCGCCAAGCGTATGGTCGACCGCCAGCGCGGGGTCGTCTGGGACGTGCTCGAAGAGGTCATCAGCGACCATCCGGTCCTGCTCAACCGCGCACCCACCCTGCACCGTCTGGGCATCCAGGCGTTCGAGCCCGTTCTCGTGGAGGGCAAGGCCATCCGCATCCACCCGCTGGTCTGCACCGCCTTCAACGCCGACTTCGACGGCGACCAGATGGCCGTGCACCTGCCGCTCTCGGCTGAGGCGCAGGCCGAGGCTCGCGTGCTCATGCTGTCGAGCAACAACATCAAGAGCCCCGCGCACGGCCGTCCGCTGACCACCCCCACCCAGGATATGGTCATCGGTCTGTTCTACCTGACCTCGGCCCGGGCCGGCATGGCAGGCGAGGGGAGCGCGTTCATCAGTTTCGACGACGCCATGCTCGCCTACGACAACCGAGCCATCGACCTTCAGGCCTCGATCGAGGTGAGGCTTGATGCGGATCTAGTCGAGGAGTACGACGCCTCGGAAGACGGTGGCGAGCCAAGCATCGGCGTCCGCGAGCGCAAGGCCGGCGAGAGGATGCGGACCACCATCGGCCGCATCACCTTCAATCGTTCACTGCCGGAGGACCACGTCTTCGTCAACCATGACGTGGACAAGAAGGGTATCTCCCGGATCGTCGAGGAGTGCGCCAACCACTACTCGACCTCGCGCATGGCGCAGATCCTGGACGAGGTCAAGCGGCTCGGCTTCCACTACGCGACCCGCGCTGGCGTGACTGTGTCCGTATGGGATGCCGAGATACCCGCGGCGAAGGACACCCTGATTGCCGAGGCTGACAAGCAGGTCGCGACCATCGAGCAGCAGTACGACCGTGGGCTCATCACGCGCGAAGAGCGGCACCGCCAGATCGTCGAGGTCTGGAACCGCGCCACCGACGATGTCGGCGATGCGATGGCGGCCAACTTCGCCGAGAACCACCCGTTCAACCCGATCTACATGATGGCCAACTCGGGCGCCCGCGGGAACATCAAGCAGGTCAGGCAGCTTGCCGGGATGCGCGGCCTCATGGCCAACCCCAAAGGCGAGATCCTCGACCGGCCGATCAAGGCGAACTTCCGCGAGGGTCTGTCCGTCCTCGAGTACTTCATCTCCACGCACGGCGCGCGCAAGGGCTTGGCGGACACCGCTCTGAGGACCGCGGACTCGGGTTACCTGACCCGTAGGCTGGTGGATGTGGCCCAGGACGTGATCGTCCGCTCCAACGATTGCGGCACTGACGACGGCGTGACGTTCACGGTCGTGGAGCCCGACGGGCGGATCGATCGCGACCTCGTCGGCCGGTGTCTGCTGGAGCCCGTGACCGTCCCGGGCAAGCGCGGCAAGGCGCTCAAGGATGCCGGCGAGTACATCGAGTCCGAAGACGAGATCAAGGCGTGGGCCGAGGCTGGCGTCGTGACGGTCGTCGCACGCACCGTCATGACCTGCCGCGCCGCGCAAGGCGTCTGCGAGAAGTGCTACGGATGGGATCTCGCGTCCAGCCGCGCGGTCGACATCGGCACGGCGGTGGGCATCATCGCCGCGCAGTCGATCGGCGAGCCCGGCACCCAGCTGACGATGCGCACGTTCCACACCGGAGGTGTCGCGGGAGAGGACATCACCCACGGCCTTCCGCGTGTCACCGAGCTGTTCGAAGCCCGCCGGCCCAAGGGCCAGGCGCTGCTCGCGGAGATCTCGGGCAAGCTGGACATCAAGGAAGAGGACAAGGCTCGCATCATCACCATCAGCGGCACCGGCGGGACCGAGAAGGTCTACACGGTCTCTCGCCGCGCGCGTCTGCGCCCCGGAGTCGCCAACGGCGTGAAGGTCGAGGTCGGCGCCCAGCTCACCGAGGGCTCGGTCAACCCGCACGACCTTCTCCACCTGCGAGGCGCCAACGACGTCCTGCGTTACATCGTGCAGGAGGTCCAGGAGGTCTACGCCTCGCAGGGCGTCGACATCAACGACAAGCACATCGAGGTCATCGCGCGACAGATGATGAGGAAGGTCTCGATAGTGGACCCGGGCGACACGGACCTGCTCCCTGGCGCCCTGGTCGACAGGTTCAACTTCCTCGCTGAGAACGAGCGGATCGCCTCTGAAGGCGGCAGGTCCGCCACGGCGTCCCCGCAGTTGCTCGGCATCACCAAGGCGTCGCTGGCGACCGACTCCTACCTGTCGGCAGCCTCGTTCCAGGAGACGACCAGGGTGCTGACCGATGCGGCGATCGCCGGCAAGGAGGACCAGCTTCTCGGTCTGAAGGAGAACGTCATCATCGGCAAGCTGATCCCTGCCGCCACCGGCATGAAGCGGTACCGTTCGGTGACGCTGACCTACAAGGGGCAGTCGGCCGAGTGGACGCCTTCCGATGGAGCGGGGCCGCTGCCCGAGTTCGCCCCCGAGGAGCTCAAGGAGCTCGAGGCGATGTTGCCGGCCCCGCTGGCCGCCGACGCCATGCTCTCGCCCGAGGAGGCGGCTGAGTGGTTCAGCGAGCTTGGCGGCGCCCGGGACGAGAGTGGCGACTTCTCGGTCGCGGCCTTCCACGGCGTCGTCTTCGAGCCCGAGGTGACCGGATCGAGGCCGGGGCCGCGCACCTTGGTCGGCGACATCGGTGTTCCGACCCGCTATGCGAACCTCCTGGCCGACGAGGGCGTCGAGACGATCGCGCAGCTCCTGGCCAAGACCGGCGACGAGCTGCTCGCCATCAAGGGGTTCGGGGCGAAGGCCCTGGAAGAGGTGGAGAGGGCACTGGAGGACGTGGGACTGAAGCTTCCCGCCTGAGGGTTTGAGGCGATAGCGATCGAACAGGAACGCCGCCCGAGCGGGCGGCGTTCCTGTGTTCCGTGGGGCGTCCCCCTATCGTCGTGGCGTTATAGATACGCCCGGACGCGTTGTTTGTTTGACACGCGCCATCGGAGGCAGTACAGTACCGCCTTGCGGCTCCGCGCGGGCCGCGAGTCCGTGTGCGCGCCGGGAACGGCCGCACGCGCGAGAGGACGTTAGGAGAGAGCGTTGCCGACGATCAATCAGCTCGTCCGCAAGGGCCGCAAGACCGCGGCCGCCAAGAGCAAGACGCCAGCTCTGCGGGGCAACCCCCAGAAGAGGGGTGTCTGCACGCGCGTGTACACGACCACTCCTAAGAAGCCGAACTCCGCGCTTCGCAAGGTCGCCCGCGTTCGTCTGACCAACCAGATGGAGATCACCGCCTACATCCCCGGCGTCGGCCACAACCTGCAGGAGCACTCCATCGTGCTTGTGCGAGGCGGCCGAGTGAAGGACCTCCCCGGTGTTCGCTACAAGATCATCCGCGCCGCGTTCGACTGCGCGGGAGTCAGCCAGCGGAACCAGGCCCGGTCGCGCTACGGGGTCAAGAAGGCCAAGTAGCCCGAGAGCGCGGACGGTCCGATCGTCCGCGTCGACGTCCCAAGGAAGAGAGACACTCCAAGATGCCAAGGCGTGCAGCGGCTCAGAGGCGGGAGACACTCCCGGACCCGGTATACAACAACAGGCTGGTCACCCAGCTCATCAACAAGGTGCTCCTGCAGGGCAAGCGAGCTCTTGCCGAGCGCATCGTCTACGGTGCCTTCGCCATCGTCGAGCAGAAGACCGGCCAGGATCCGCTGTCGGTCTTCAAGAAGGCGCTCGATAACGTGCGCCCGACCCTCGAGGTGCGTCCGAAGCGTGTAGGCGGCGCGACCTACCAGGTCCCCGTAGAGGTGAACTCGCGCCGTTCGACCACCCTGGCGATCCGCTGGATGGTGGGCTTCTCGCGCAATCGCCGCGAGAAGACGATGCATGAGCGTCTGGCGGGCGAGATCATGGATGCCGCCAACAGCACGGGTTCCTCGGTCAAGAAGCGCGAGGACCTCTACAAGATGGCCGAGTCCAACCGCGCTTTCTCGCACTACCGCTGGTGAAGACGAACCCCCGGGACCCCGACAAGAGGCAGAGCGACAGCTAGTGGCGACACACACACTCGACAAGACCCGCAACATCGGGATCATGGCGCACATAGACGCCGGCAAGACCACGACGACCGAGCGCGTCCTGTTCTACACGGGCAAGACGCACAAGATCGGCGAGGTGCACGATGGCGCTGCGACCATGGACTGGATGGTCCAGGAGCAGGAGCGCGGCATCACCATCACGTCCGCGGCTACCACCTGCTACTGGCGCGACCATCGTATCCAGATAATCGATACGCCCGGGCACGTGGACTTCACCGTGGAGGTGGAGCGTTCGCTGCGGGTGCTCGACGGTGCGGTCGCGGTCTTCTGCGCTGTCGGCGGAGTCGAGCCGCAGTCCGAGACGGTCTGGCGGCAGGCCGACCGCTATCGCGTGCCTCGCATCGCTTACATCAACAAGATGGACCGTACCGGCGCGGACTTCATGAACGTCGTGGGCATGATGCGCGACCGGCTGAACACCCGGCCGGTGCTGCTGCAGATGCCCATCGGCGCCGAGGATGCGTTCGTCGGCCTCATCGACCTGATCGAGATGAAGGCCTGGCACTTCAACGAGGACGACAAGGGCATCAATCCCACGGTCGGCGAGATCCCGGAAGATCTCCTCGAAGAGGCCGAGGCGCATCGCCATGACCTGGTCGAGGCGGCCGCCGAGTACGACGACGACCTCCTGAACAAGTTCCTCGAGGAGGAGCCGATCACCAAGGAGGAGCTCGTGGCGGCGGTCCGCGCCGCTTGCATCGACTGCGCGATAACGCCGGTCACCTGCGGCGCTTCGTTCAAGAACAAGGGCGTCCAGCCCCTGCTCGACGCGGTCATCGACTACCTGCCATCCCCCCTGGACATCCCGGCGATCAAGGGTGTCGAGGTCAAGACCGGCGACGCTGTGGAGCGGCCCTCGGACATCAGCGCCCCCTTCGCCGCGTTGGCCTTCAAGGTCATCACGGACCCCTATGTCGGTAAGCTCACCTATTTCCGCGTCTACTCGGGTGCCTTGGATTCAGGCTCTTACGTCCTGAACTCGACCAAGGGTCACAAGGAGCGGATCGGCCGCCTGCTGCGCATGCACGCCAACAGCCGCGAGGACGTCCAGCAGGTGTGCGCGGGCGACATCGTCGCCGCCGTCGGGCTTAAGAGCACCTACACGGGAGACACACTGTGCGCTGAGGGTAACCCCGTCTTGCTCGAGTCCATGGAGTTCCCTGACCCGGTCATCGACATCGCGATCGAGCCCAAGACCAAGGCCGAGCAGGACAAACTCGGCCAGGCGCTTCAGAAGCTCGCGGAGGAGGACCCGACCTTCCGCGTCCGGACGGACAACGAGACGGGCCAGACGATCATCGCCGGGATGGGCGAGCTGCACCTCGAGATCATCGTCGACCGCCTGTTGCGCGAGTTCAAGGTGGAGGCGAACGTAGGCAAGCCGCAGGTCGCCTACCGCGAGACCGCCACGCGCGCCGTGCAGGGTGTCAACGGCAAGTTCGTTCGCCAGACCGGCGGCCGCGGCCAGTACGGCCACGTCGTCATCGACGTGGGACCCCGTGAGCCCGGTGAGGGCTACCTCTTCGAGAACAAGATCGTCGGCGGCGTGATCCCCAAGGAGTACATCCCCTCGGTCGACAAGGGAATCCAGGAGGCGATCGAGTCGGGCATCCTGGCTGGGTTCCCCGTAGTCGACATCGCCGTCGCGCTGGTCGACGGCTCGTATCACGAGGTCGACTCCAACGAGATGGCTTTCAAGGTGGCCGGTTCGATGGCGATCAAGGAAGCGCTTCGCAAAGCCGGCCCAGTGCTCCTCGAGCCCGTGATGGCCGTCGAGGTCGTCACCCCCGAGGACTTCATGGGCGATGTCATGGGCGACCTGTCGAGCCGCCGTGGCCACATCGAGGGCATGGAGCCGCGCGGCGGCGCCCAGGTCGTTCGGGGCAAGGCGCCCCTCTCGGAGATGTTCGGCTACGCGACCGACCTGCGCTCCCGCACCCAGGGTCGCGCGTCGTACACGATGCAGTTCAAGGCGTACGAGCAGGTACCGAAGAGCGTGGCGGATGAGATCGTGAAGAAGGTCGGCGGCGACGTTGCCGCGGTGGGCCAGTAGCGGCTCGGCGAGGCCGGGCGTCGCGACGGAGGGTTGGACAGGTGGCTGACCAGAAGATAAGGATCCGGCTCAAGGGCTACGACCACGAGATCGTGGACCAGTCCACGAAGCTGATCGTGGAGACGGCGCAGAAGACCGGCGCGAAGGTGGCGGGACCGATCCCGCTGCCTACGGAGCGCAACCTCTACTGCGTCATCCGCTCTCCGCACGTCAACAAGGACAGCAGGGAGCACTTCGAGATGAGGACGCACAAGCGGCTCATCGACATAGTCGAGCCCACGCCCAAGACGGTCGACTCGCTGATGCGTCTCGACCTGCCGGCCGGCGTGGACATCGAGATCAAGCTGTAGGCGATCGCCGGGTCCGCCCGGCGTGGAAAGACGGTCCGCTGGGGACCGCGGCAGACGGAGGCCGCGGAGCAAGGGTCCCAAGACCGCCGAGGAGATGGTGAGCGAAGTGACGACGATACTGGGCCGCAAGCTCGGCATGACCCAGGTCTGGAGCGAGGACGACCGGTTGGTCCCGGTGACCGTCATCGAAGCCGGACCGTGTGTCGTGTCGCAGGTCAAGACGGAGAAGAGCGACGGCTACCGCGCCGCGCAGATCGCGTTCGGCGAGATCAAGCCCTCCAAGGTCACCAAGCCGATGGCAGGGCACTTCAAGAGGGCCAAGCTGGACCCCATGCGGCACCTCGCAGAGGTCCGGCTGGGCGACGGCGAGGAGTACAGGGTCGGCCAGAAGATCACGGTCGAAGCCTTCGAGGAGGGCGCCTCGGTCGACGTCTCCGGGACGAGCAAGGGCAAGGGCTTCGCCGGAGTCATGAAGCGGCACAACTTCCGCGGCGGTCCCGGCGGACACGGTTCACACTTCCACCGCGCCCCGGGCGCCATCGGCATGTGCGCGACCCCCTCGCGTGTGCTCAAGGGCGTCGGCATGCCCGGCCACATGGGCGCCGAGACCGTCACCGTCCGCAACCTCCAGGTCGTCCGCGTCGATGCCGAGCAGAACCTGCTGCTTGTTCGTGGCGCGGTCCCCGGGGCCAAGGGCGGCCTGCTGACTATCAGGAAGGCCTGACGCGGGATCCCCGCGTCCGAGTAGGAGACACGAAGATGGCATCCGTCGATATCAAGGACGAGAGCGGCAAGAAGGTCGGGACCGCCAAGCTCAACCCGGCGGTCTTCGGCATCGAGCCGAACACCTTCGCGGTGCACCAGGTGGTGCGCAGCCAGATGGCCGCGCGACGCGCGGGGACCCATTCCACCAAAGGGCGGAGCGACGTCTCGGGCGGAGGCCGCAAGCCTTGGCGCCAGAAGGGCACCGGTCGCGCCCGGCAGGGCACCATCCGCGCCGGCCAGTGGCGTGGCGGCGGTGTGACGTTCGGTCCGACCCCTCGCAGCTACGGGTTCCGCGTGAACAACAAGGTCGTCAAGCTGGCCATGCGCAGCGCGCTTTCCGCCAAGGCCACTGAGGGCGTGCTTCACGTGATCGACACCTTCGATCCCGAGAAGCCGTCCACCAAGGCGGCGGCCGCGATGCTCGCGACGCTTGGGATCGCCGGGCGCGTCACGGTGGTCGTGGCTGACGGCGACGTCAACGCGATCCTGTCGCTCCGCAACCTCCCCAAGGTTCGCGTGATCACCACGTCGGAGGCCAACACTTACGACCTGGTGGACAACACCGCTCTGGTCTTGACCAAGAACGCCGTCGACTACATCGAGGGGGTGCTCGCCTGATGAGCGACGCGCGCTCAGTGATCATCAGGCCTGTCGTCTCGGAGAAGTCCTACGAGATGATGGCCATCAACCGTTACACCTTCGAGGTGGACAAGCGGGCCAAGAAGCCGCAGATCGCGCAGGCGGTCGAGGAGATCTTCGGGGTGACCGTGGCCAAGGTCAACACCATGAACGTCTCCGGGAAGCCGCGCCGCGTTCGTCATGCGAAGGGACTCACCCGGTCGTGGAAGAAGGCCGTGGTGACCCTCAAGGAAGGCGACACGATAGAGCTGTTCGAGAGCAGGTAGCCCCCATGCCGGGGGTTCGCGGCGGGGTGGACCCGCCGATGGAGCCGCCCGGCACCGTGTGAGTGAGTCCGGGTTCGGTCCGCCCCAGTCCCGGGTGGGCCGGCGATCGGACGGAAGGAGTGAGGGATGGGACTTAAGAAATACAAGCCGACATCGCCTGGCCGAAGGTTCCAGACGGTATCCGACTTCGCCGAGGTCACTCGGACGGAGCCGGAGAAGTCTCTGGTCGAGCCGTTGAAGAACCGCGGCGGCCGCAACAACAACGGCCGCATCACCACGCGGCACCAGGGCGGCGGCCACAAGAGGCGCTACCGCAAGATCGACTTCAAGCGCAACAAGGATGGCGTTCCGGCCAAGGTCGCCACGGTCGAGTACGACCCGAACCGCTCGGCCAGGATCGCGCTGCTTCACTACGCCGATGGCGAGAAGCGCTACATCCTGTGTCCGGAGAAGCTCGGCGTCGGCGACACGGTGGCCTCCGGCGCCGGTGCCGACATCCGTCCGGGGAACGCCCTGCCGCTGTCGGACATCCCGACCGGGACCGTTGTGCACGCGATCGAGCTGCAGCCCGGCAAGGGCGCGGCTATCGCGCGTTCCGCCGGGACCTCGGCGCAGCTGATGGGCAAAGAGGGCAAGCACGCCATCCTGCGCATGCCCTCGTCCGAGATGCGGCTGGTGCTACTGACCTGCCGCGCCACCGTGGGCGAGGTCGGTAACTCCGAGCACGCCAACATCTCCGTGGGCAAGGCGGGCCGTAACCGCTGGCTGGGCAAGAGGCCGACGGTCCGCGGGACGGCGATGAACCCTGTCGACCACCCTCACGGCGGCGGCGAGGGCAAGAACAAGACCGCAGGCCGTCACCCGGTGACCCCGTGGGGAGTGCCCACCAAGGGCCATCGCACCCGCAAGAAGGGCAAGGCCTCCGACCGTCTGATCATCAGGCGCCGCAAGAAGTAGCGGCGAGCAAGGGAGCTGAGCGCAGAGATGAGCAGGAGTCTTAAGAAGGGACCCTTCGTGCAGCCCCGTCTCCTGGAGCGGATCCAGGCGATGAACGAGGCCGGCGACAAGTCCGTAGTCAAGACGTGGTCCCGCGCGTCGACGATCTTCCCCGAGATGGTCGGGCACACGATCGCGGTGCATGACGGCAGGAAGCACGTGCCCATCTACGTCACCGAGTCGATGGTCGGACACAGGCTCGGCGAGTTCGCGCCGACCCGCACGTTCCGCGGCCACGCGGCCGACAGGAAGGGCAAGAGGTAGCACTTATGGAAGCAAGAGCAGTCGCACGCTACGCGCGCGTCAGCCCCCGGAAAGCTCGCCTGATGGTGGACCTTATCCGCGGCAAGGATGTGACGGAGGCCCGCTCGGTCCTTCGCTTCACCCCTCGCGGGGCGGCGGAGGTCGTCGAGAAGGTGCTCCTGAGCGCTGTCGCAAACGCGGAGAAGAACCTCAAGATCAAGCCCGACACTCTCTACGTCTCCGCGACGTTCGTGGATGAAGGCCCCACCCTCAAGCGCATCCGTCCCCGCGCGCAGGGTCGCGCGTTCCGCATCAACAAGCGGACCAGCCACATCACGGTCGTCGTCAAGCAGCGAGAGGAGGCGTAGGTCTCATGGGGCAGAAGGTCTACCCGGTAGGTATCAGGCTCGGCATCACCGAGGACTGGCGCTCTCGCTGGTTCGGCGGCAAGTCGTACCGTGACACGCTCGCTGAGGACCTCGCCGTCCGGTCCTTCCTGGACTCGAGGTTGCGCAGGGCCGGTGTCTCGCGCATAGAGATCCAGCGCAAGGGCGACAAGCTGATGGTGGATGTCTGGACGGCTCGTCCGGGCATCGTGATCGGCAAGAAGGGCTCCGAGGTCGACACGCTTCGCAAGGAGCTGGAGAAGATGACGGGCCGCACTGTGTCGGTCGACATCACCGAGATCAAGCGGCCCGAGCTGGACGCGACGCTCGTGGCTCAGGGCGTGGCTGAGCAGCTCCAGGCGCGCGTGGCGTTCCGCCGCGCGATGCGCAAGGCCGTCTCCTCTGCGATGAAGGGCGGCGCGCTGGGCATCCGCATCCAGTGCGCCGGTCGGCTGGGCGGCTCGGAGATGGGTCGACGCGAGTGGTACCGCGAGGGCCGTGTGCCGCTGCACACGCTCCGCGCCAAGATCGACTACGGCACAGCCGAGGCGGCTACGACCTTTGGCCGCATCGGTGTGAAGGTGTGGATCTACCGCGGCGAGAAGATGCCTGGCCAGTCGATCAGCTCGCTCAACCAGCCCGCAGAGGACAGGCCCGGCGGGGACAGGCGTCCGCCGCGCGGTCGACGTCCGCAGGATGCGAGAGGGTAGACGAAGATGCTTCTTCCCAAGAGGGTCAAGCACCGCAAGGTGCAGCGTGGCTCGATGAAGGGCGCGGCCAAGGGCGGTACCGGCGTCCACTTCGGCGAGTACGGCATCCGAGCGCTGGAGGCCGGCTGGATCACCAACCGCCAGATCGAATCCGCGCGTGTTGCGATGACGCGCTACATGAAGCGTGGCGGGAAGGTTTGGATCAACATCTTCCCCGACAAGCCGGTGACGCAGAAGCCGGCCGAGACCCGCATGGGCTCGGGCAAGGGCAACCCCGAGAAGTGGGTGGCCGTGGTCAAGCCCGGGCGCGTGATGTTCGAGCTCGCGGGCGTGTCCGAGGAGGTCGCGCGTGAGGCGATCAGGCTCGCGCAGCACAAGCTCCCGATCAAGACAAAGTTCGTCACACGTGCAGAGAGCGGCGGTGAGGCATAGATGAAGCCCTCCGAGATCCGTGACCTCGAGCCGAGCGAGATCGAGCAGAAGCTCAAGGACGCTCGTGCCGAGCTGTTCAACCTCAGGTTCCAGCTCGCCACCGGCCAGTTGGACAACCCGGCCCGGATAGGGGCGGTCAAGAAGAACATCGCGCGTCTCCACACTGAGACGCGCGCGCGCGAGCTCGACGCCGCGCGCAAGGCGGCGTCGTAGGCCGAAGCGACCAAGGAGACCATAGGATGAGCACCGACAGGAACAGCCGCAAGGTCCGCCAGGGGGTCGTAGTCTCGGCTGCCGGTGAGAAGACCTGCGTGGTCAAGGTCGAGGAGCGCAAGCGGCACGCGCTCTACGGCAAGATGGTCACTCGCAGCAAGAACCTGCACGCGCACGACGAGGCCAACGAGGCCGCCGTCGGCGATGTGGTCCAGGTGATGGAGACCCGGCCGCTCTCGAAACTGAAGAGATGGCGCTTGGTCAGGGTCATCGAGAGGGCGAAGTAGGGCGGGTAGCGAAATCGCGTACCGCGGGAAGGTGACGAGATGATCCAGCAGGAGACCCGCCTCAGGGTGGCTGACAACTCCGGCGCGAGACGCGTCCAGTGCATCAAGGTGCTGGGCGGGACGAGGCGCCGGTACGCGCACGTCGGAGACACGATCGTGTGCTCAGTCAAGGAGGCCATGCCTAATGGCCAGATCAAGAAGGGCGACGTCGTGCGCGCTGTGGTCGTGCGCACGAAGAAGGAGACCCGCCGCGCTGACGGGTCCTATATCAAGTTCGACGAGAACGCCGCGGTAATCATCGACAACCAGGGCAATCCGAGGGGCACCCGCATCTTCGGCCCGGTCGCTCGCGAGCTGCGAGACCGGCGCTACATGAAGATCGTGTCGCTGGCCCCCGAGGTCCTCTAGGAGGTATCCGCAAGTGGCTAGTTCGCTCACAGTCCGCAAGGGCGACAAGGTGAAGGTCATCACCGGCAAGGACGCCGGGAAGGAAGGGAAGGTCCTGAGGACCATCCCCGAGAAGCAGCGCGTGGTCGTCGAGCGTATCGCCATGGTCAAGAAGGCGAAGCGACCCACCCAGAAGAGCCCGCAGGGCGGCTTCCTCGAGATCGAGGGTTCGATCCATGTGAGCAACGTGATGCTCGTGTGCCCGAACTGCTCGCAGCCCACGAGGGTCGGTCGCGTCCGCGAGGACGGCGTCAGGCTTCGCGTGTGCAAGAAGTGCAGCAAGACGATCGACAGGTGACGTCGGCCTGCCCGGGCGACCGGGGGGTCAAAGGCGTCGGGTCGGTAATCCGGCGCCTGACGAAAGTGAGGAACGCGAGTGGCACCTAGACTCAAGGAACGGTACACCGATGAGATCCGCGGGAAACTCCTCGCGGAGCTCGGCTATGGCAATGTGAATCAGGTTCCGCGCTTGGAGAAGATCGTGGTCAACATGGGCGTCGGCGGAGCGGCGCAGGACGCCAAGCTCCTCGATGGCGCCGCGGAGGACCTGCGGACCATCACCGGGCAGCAGCCGCTGATCACGCGTGCGAAGAAGTCGGTCGCCGGCTTCAAGATCCGTGCGGGGATGCCGATTGGCGTGAAGGTCACGCTCCGCGGGGACCGCATGTGGGAGTTCTTTGACAGACTGCTCTCCGCCGCGCTCCCCCGCATCCGGGACTTCCGGGGACTCGAGACCACCTCTTTCGACGGGCGGGGCAACTACTCCCTGGGCGTTACCGAGCAGCTGATCTTCCCCGAGGTCGACTACGACAAGGTCGACCGTACTCGCGGGATGGACGTGACGATCGTGACCACCGCGAAGACCGACGCGGAGGCCTTGGCGCTTCTGGGCGCGTTCGGCTTCCCGTTCAAGAGGCAGGCCTGAACCGAGGCGCGTGGCGCCCCGTGAAGGAGGTACCAAGTGGCAAAGAAGTCGATGATCGCCAAGGCAGGGCGGAAGCCGAAGTTCTCGGTCAGAGCCGTGAACCGCTGCATCCGCTGCGGCCGTCCCCGCGCCTTCTACCGGCAGTTCGGCCTGTGCCGGGTGTGTCTGCGGGAGCTGGCCAGCCGTGGCGAGTTGCCCGGCATCCGCAAGGCGAGCTGGTAGCCCGCGAAGGACGCCGGGGCCCATCTGGGAGGCGGGCGCGCCACGGGCGCGCTCGAACCGCCGGGAGGGCTCGGATCGGACCATAGGAGGATCGAAACATGAGCATGACCGACCCGATCGCAGACATGTTGACCCGTGTTCGCAACGCCAACTCGGCGTTCCAGCCTTCGACGCGGATGCCGTCCTCGAAGAAGATCGAGGCAATTGCGCGCATCCTGAAGGAGGAGGGGTACATCGCGGACTACGTGGTGACGCCGGGTGAGCCGCAGGCCACACTGGAGATAGTTCTGAAGTACGGCCCGAAGAAGCAGCGGACCATCACGGGCCTCCGCCGCATCAGCAAGCCCGGACTGCGTGTGTACGCCAAGAAGGACGAGATACCTCGTGTCCTCGGCGGCCTTGGCACCGCCGTCATCTCGACGTCCAAGGGCGTCATGGCGGACAAGAGCGCGCGCAAGGCTGGGGTCGGCGGCGAGGTCATCGCCTACGTTTGGTAGGCCGGACGGAAGGAAAGGAGCGAAGCCGTGTCACGAATCGGCAAGCAGCCCATCCCGGTCCCGTCCGGGGTCGAGGTGGTCATCGAGGGGCAGGAGGTCTCCGTCCGGGGACCGAAGGGCGCCCTCACGCAGCGTTTCAACGAGGAGCTCGGGATCGCTCTGGTCGATGGCCAGGTGGTCGTCACGCGGCCTAGCGACGAGAGGGGTCACCGTTCGTTGCACGGCCTGACCCGGACCCTGATCGCGAACATGGTCGTGGGTGTGTCTGAGGGCTTCGCGAGGCGCCTCGAGATCGTCGGCGTCGGCTACCGCGCAGCGCTGAAGGACACGACGCTGGAGATGCAGCTCGGGTTCAGCCATCCGGTGGTCATCGAGCCGCCGGATGGGATCTCTTTCGAGGTTCCCGCGCCGAACCGCATCGTGGTATCCGGCATCGACAAGCAGAAGGTGGGTCAGGTCGCCAGCGAGGTCCGCGGCTGGCGCCCTCCCGAGCCCTACAAGGGTAAGGGCGTCCGGTACGAGGGTGAGCACGTGCGCCGCAAGGTCGGCAAGACCGCCAAGTGACGATGAGCCGGGGCGACTCCTCGGCCTGAGGGAGAGAAGCGTAACCGATGGACAAGCTCAAGGCGAAGGCGGCCAGTCTCGCTCGCAGGCATCGGAGGGTACGGGGCAAGATCTCCGGGACCGCCGACCGCCCGCGGCTGTGCGTGACCAGGTCCGTGAACCACATCTACGCTCAGCTGATCGACGACGTCGCCGGGGTCACACTGGTGTCGGCCTCGAGCGTCGAAGGCGATCTGCGCGGCTCGCTCAAGAGCGGCGCGAACACCGCGGCCGCCAAAGCGGTGGGCGAGGCACTTGGCAAGCGCGCCACCGAGAAGGGCATCAAGGAGGTCGTGTTCGATCGCGGCGGGCGGCTGTACCACGGCCGTGTGAAGGCACTGGCCGACGGCGCCCGCGAGGCGGGTCTGACTTTCTAGGAGGATGGCTATGGCTCGCGATTTTGCTCCCGTCTCGGAGCTCAAGGAGAAGGTCGTCTACATCAACCGCGTCGCCAAGGTCGTCAAGGGCGGGCGCAGGTTCTCGCTGACCGCCCTGGTGGTCGTCGGGGACGAGGCCGGCCGGGTCGGCGTCGGCATGGGTAAGTCGACCGAGGTGCCGATCGCGATCAAGAAGGGCATCGAGGACGCGAAGAAGAACATGTTCGACGTCTCGCTGTCCGGCACGACGATCCCGCACACTGTCACCGGACGATTCGGCGCCGGCAGGGTGCTGATCAAGCCCGCCGCTCCGGGTACCGGAGTCATCGCGGGCGGGCCGGTCCGCGCACTGTTCGAGCTCGCCGGGATACGCGACGTGCTGTCGAAGTCCCTGGGCTCGGACAACGCGCTCAATATGGTCAAGGCGGCAGCGGAGGGACTGAAGTCCCTCCAGAGGCCCGAGGACGTCGCCCGCAGGCGGGGCATGACGGTCTCGGAGCTCTACGGCACCGAGGAGTAGCATCGTGGCGACCAAGACGTTGAAGATAAGGCAGGTGCGAAGCGCCATCGGGTGCCCGCAGGACCAGAAGGACACGGTCCGCGCGCTCGGGCTCAAGCGCCTCAATGAGACCGTGGAGCGCCCCGATTCGCCGGCGGTCCGCGGCATGGTCCACAAGGTGCGGCACCTTGTGGAGGTCGAGGGTCTCTAGACACGCCGGGCGACGCCGTCGCCCAAGGACAGTTCGCCAGCGGCGAGCGGCTGGCCCCGCGGTCCTCCGGACCTCGGTCGCGAAGAAGGAGCGAAGATGCAGATCAACGACCTGATGCCGGCCCCCGGTTCGCGCAAGCCGCGCAAGCGGGTGGGGCGCGGTCCGGGCTCGGGCAAGGGCGGCACGGCCGGACGCGGCGACAAGGGTCAGTTGTCGCGGGCGGGCGGCGGCAAGGGCCCCGGTTTCGAGGGCGGGCAGAACCCGCTGCACATGAGGCTGCCCAAGCTTCCGGGCTTCAAGAACCGCTTCCGCGTCGAGTACGCGGTCGTGAACGTCTCGCGTCTTGACGTGCTTTTCGAGGACGGTGCGACCGTGGACGTGGACGCCCTGTTCGACAAGGGCGTCATCAAGTCCAAGTCCGTCCCGGTCAAGGTGCTCGGCGACGGCGAGCTGACCAAGAAGCTGACCGTCAAGGCTGACAAGGTCTCGGGTGGGGCAAGGTCCAAGATCGTCGCGGCCGGAGGGAAGGTCGAGGAGTAGTGATCCAGGCGCTGGCCAATGCGTTCCGGGTCCCCGAACTGCGCAGGAAGATCCTCTTCACGCTCCTGATGCTTGCGATCTACCGGTTCGGCGCGCACGTGCCGGTCCCCGGCATATCCCCGGGTGCCATCAAGGGCCTGATCGAGGGGCAGGCCGCACTCGGCCTTCTGAACCTGTTCGCCGGCGGCGCGCTGGCCAACTTCGCAGTGTTCTCGCTGGGCATCATGCCCTATATCACGGCGTCGATCATCATGACCCTGTTGCAGGGTGTCGTTCCGGTCATCGAGCGCTGGTCCAAGGAGGGCGAGACCGGCCGCCGCAAGATCACCCAGGTCACCCGCTACATGACGCTGGGCATCGGATTCGTGCAGGCGGTCAGCTACCTCGGTCTGTTCCAGGCGCCCGCCCCGACCGGCCTAGGTGTGGTCATTCCGTGGCCCACGCGCATCGTGATCGTCATCTCGCTGCTGGCGGGCACGGCCCTCGTCATGTGGATGGGCGAGCTAATCACCCAGCGCGGCATCGGCAACGGGATGTCGCTGATGATCTTCGCGAGCATCATCTCGACGTTCCCGCAGGCCCTGGTCAGCACGATCATCACGGGCACGCAGCAGCGCTACATCATGGTGGCGGTCCTGCTCCTGATGTTCCTGCTCGTCGTGGCGGCCATCGTGGTGATGGAGCGCGGTCAGCGGAGGATACCGGTCCAGTACGCCAAGCGCGTCGTCGGCCGTAAGGTCTACGGAGGTTCGGGCACCTACATCCCGTTCAAGATCAACGGCGCCAACGTCATCCCCATCATCTTCGCCGCTTCTGTGCTGTTCTTCCCCGCGCAGATTGCGATAATGCTGCCCAACGTCCTTTGGCTGCAGAAGGTCGCGAACTCCATCTCTGGCGGCTGGATGTACTACGTGTTCTTCCCCCTGCTCGTCGTGGTGTTCACCTACTTCTACACCGCCCTGATCTTCAACCCGATCGACCTGGCGGACAATCTGCGAAAGAACGGGGGCTTCATCCCCGGCGTCCGCCCCGGCAAGGCGACCGTCAACTACATCGAGAACGTTCTGAACCGCATCACCCTGCCTGGCGCGCTCTTCCTCGCGTTGATTGCGATCGGGCCGACCGCGCTGTTCAGGGTCACCGAGGTGCCCCTGTTCGAAGACTTCGGCGGCACTTCGCTGCTGATCATGGTCGGGGTGGCCCTCGAGACGATGACCCAGCTCGAGAGCCAGCTGAAGATGCGGCACTACGACGGCTTCTTCAAGTAGTCGGTTGAACGGGAAGGGGAGGGCATGAACGTCGTCCTGTTGGGAGCACCGGGGGCCGGTAAGGGCACCCAAGCGGAGCGGATCATCGAGTCGTTCGGCTTGGCCCACATCTCGACTGGCGACATCCTTAGAGGGGCTGTGGCCGCCGGGACACCCCTGGGTCTGGAGGCCAAGCGCTACATGGACGCCGGGGAGCTCGTGCCCGACGAGGTCGTCATAGGCCTGGTCAAGGACCGGCTGTCGAAGCCGGATGCCTCGAAGGGTTTCATCCTCGACGGCTTTCCGCGCACGGAGGCTCAGGCTCAGGCGCTCGATATCGAGCTTGAAGGCCTCGGCCTGTCGATCGGCGCGGCGGTCTCGATCGACGTGGACCACGGAGTCATCGTCTCGCGCCTCACCTCCCGCCGCACATGCAGGTCGTGCGGGAAGATCTGGTCTTTGCAGGCTGACGCGCCCACCGACGCCGCCAGATGCGACGCGTGCGGCGGGGATCTGTACCAGCGGGATGATGACACCGCCGCGACGGTCACCAACCGGCTTGAGGTCTACGAGCGTTCCACTGCTCCGCTGGTCGGATACTACGACCGCAAGGGCATCCTTCACCGGATAGACGGCGACAGGCCGGTGGACGAGGTCTTCTCGGACGTACGCGCCGTTCTCGCCGGATAGGCGTGGGGGCGTGATCGTCCGCAAGTCCTCCGCCGAGATCGGGCTCATGCGCTCCGCCGGCCGCGTCACGGCCAAGGCCTTGCGGCTGGTCGGCGAGGCCGTGGCTCCGGGGGTGATGACAAGCGAGCTTGACGCGATCGCTGCGGAGGTCATCGCCTCGGAGGGCGCTCTCGCGGCCTTCAAGGGCTACCATGGGTTCCCGGCTTCGATCTGCACGTCCGTGAACGACCAGGTGGTGCACGGTATCCCAGGCGAGCGGCGTCTGGTCGAGGGAGACATCCTCTCGGTCGATATCGGCGCGATAGTCGATGGCTACCACGGCGACGCCGCGATGACCTTTCCGGTCGGAGAGGTCTCGACGGAGGCCTCGGCGCTCCTCGAGGTGACGCGGCGATCGCTGGAGGCGGGCATCGCGCAGTGCCGGCAGGGCCTGCGGCTGAACGACATCGGTCACGCGGTCCAGTCAGTGGCGGAGAGGGCGGGCTTCACCGTCGTCCGCGAGTACGTCGGCCACGGCATCGGAAGAGAGATGCATGAGGAACCGCAGGTTCCCAACTACGGGCAGGCCGGTACAGGCCCCACGCTCAAAGTCGGGATGGTGCTGGCGATCGAACCGATGATCAACGCCGGGACCGCGGCGGTGAAGTCGTTGGACGACGGCTGGACCGTCGTCACCACGGACGGCTCGCTGTCGGCGCACTTCGAGCATACCGTGGCGGTAGGGGCGGACGGCCCGGTCATTCTCACGCTCGAGTAGACCAGGAAGCTCTGGACTCATCCAGAGTCCTCACATATACTATCGGTTTGCGACTTGAAGCCCGAACTAGGCAGGGACGCTTGGCAAAGCGCGACGACTCAATCGAGATGGAAGGCACGGTCGTGGAGCCGTTGCCGAACGCCATGTTCCGCGTTGAGCTGGACAACGGACACAAGGTTCTCGCGCACATTTCCGGGAAGATGCGGATGCACTATATCCGGATACTGCCGGGGGACAAGGTCGTCGTGGAGCTGTCGCCTTACGATCTGTCGAGGGGGCGCATCACCTATCGCTTCAAGTGACGCGGTGAGGCGAGATGGCCACGCCCGGTGGCGTGGATGGCTGGGAAGACAACACACCTGCGGCTGGGTGTTCGAGATAGCGGCAAGACACGGTCTGAAAGGACCAGGAGCATGAAAGTCAGACCTTCGGTCAAGAAGATCTGCGAGAAGTGCAAGATCATCCGTCGCCATGGGCGGGTCGTCGTCATCTGCGACAACCCCCGCCACAAGCAGCGGCAGGGCTAGGGAGGTAACAGGCCTTGGCACGTATCGCCGGCATAGACCTGCCCCGCGAGAAGCGGGTCGAAGTAGGTCTCACGTATATCTACGGCATCGGCCTCACGACCAGTCAGGCGATCCTCCGTGAGACGGGCATCAGCCCGGACACGCGCGTGCGCAACCTCACCGAGGAAGAGGTCGTCAGGCTTCGCGAGTACATCGACCGCAGCCTCAAGGTGGAGGGCGACCTTCGTCGCGAGGTGGGTCAGAACATCAAGCGTTTGATGGAGATCGGCTGCTATCGGGGGCTCAGGCATCGCAGGGGCCTGCCGGTGCGCGGCCAGCGCACGCACACCAACGCGCGCACCCGCAAGGGCCCGCGCCGCCAGGTTGGCGCGAAGAAGAAGGGCAAGTAGCAGATGGCGACCAAGAAGAAGGGCGCTCGCACAAGGGTGCGCCGCAGCGAGCGCAAGAACGTCGCGGTCGGCCAAGCGCACATCAAGAGCACTTTCAACAACACGATCATCTCGATCACCGACCCGGCGGGCAACGTCATCTCGTGGCGCTCCTCGGGCCAGGTCGGATTCAAGGGCTCGCGCAAGTCGACGCCGTTCGCGGCGCAGATGGCCGCCGAAGCCTGCGCGAAGGCCGCTCAGGAGCATGGCCTCCGCAAGGTCGCGGTCTTCGTCAAGGGACCGGGCTCCGGTCGCGAGACCGCGATCCGGTCGCTGCAGGCCGCTGGGCTGGAGATCTCCAGCATCCAGGACTGCACCCCTATCCCCCACAACGGATGCCGGCCGCGCAAGCGCCGCCGCGTGTAGGAATCACGGAGGTAACCACCCGATGGCACGTTACAGCGGTGCGGATTGCAGACTGTGCCGCCGCGAGGGGATCAAGCTGTTCCTAAAGGGTGACCGCTGCTACACCGACAAGTGCGGTGTCGAGCGGCGACCGAACCCGCCCGGACAGCCCCCGAAGAGGCGGCCCAAGGAGTCCGAGTACCGGGTGCAGCTGCGCGAGAAGCAGCGCGCCAAGAGGGTCTACGGCGTCCTTGAGAAGCAGTTCCGCAACTACTACGAGCTGGCCAACCGCCAGCAGGGCATCACAGGCGAGAACCTCCTCCGGCTTCTTGAGAGCCGGCTGGACAACGTCGTCTACCGTCTGGGCTTCTCCGCCTCGCGTGACGAGGCTCGCCAGTCGGTGCGTCACGGGCACATCACGGTCAACGGCAGCCGGGTGGACATCCCGTCGTACCGCGTGCGCCCCGGCGACCTGGTGGCCGTGGCCGAGAAGGCCAAGGAGTTCGTTCGCGTCAAGGCGGCGATCATAGCCTCGGGCCGCATAGAGGTTCCGGGTTGGCTCGAGGTCGACGTGGACAAGAAGCAGGGCAAGATACTCTCGCTGCCGCAGCGCGACCAGATCGACGCGCCCGTCCGCGAGCAGCTCATCGTCGAGCTGTACTCGAAGTAGCCGACAGACAAGCAAGCCAAGGAGGCTGCTGCATGACCGAGTTCATGAAGCCTGGTGTCAAGGTCGAGCCCATCGACGAGCGCACCGCGCGCTACGTCGTCGAGCCGCTCGAGCGTGGCTTCGGCTACACCTTGGGCAACTGCATGCGCAGGGTGCTGCTGTCGTCGCTCGAAGGCGCGGCGGCCACCTCGATCAGGATCGAGGGGGTCCAGCACGAGTTCGCAACGGTGGACGGCGTTCGTGAGGACGTCACCGACATAGTCCTCAACGTCAAGGGACTCGTCTTCCGGAGCAGCGGTATCGGCGAGGGTCGCGCGGTCGCGACGCTGGTGGCCAGCGGCCCCGGCGCGGTGACTGGCGCGGACCTGAAGGTGCCCACGGAGTTTGAACTCGTGAACCCCGGGCACGTCATCGCCAATCTCAACAAGGGCGCGAAGCTCGAGATGTCCGTGAGCATCGGCGTCGGACGCGGCTACGTCCCCGCGGATCGCAACAAGCGTCCCGAGGACCCGCTGGGCGTCATCTCCGTCGATTCGCTGTTCAGCCCGGTGTCGCGCTGCGCCTACGTCGTGGACAACACCCGCGTCGGCCAGCGGACCGACTACGACAGGCTGACGCTGGAGGTGGAGACGAACGGCGCCCTGGAGCCCGGCGACGCCGTCGCGCGCGCGTCGCGCATCCTCAACGAGCACATGGCGCTCTTCACGGAGCAGGCCGCTTCCGCGCTCCCTGAGGACGGGATCTTCGCGCCTGAGATGTCGGAGGCAGACACTCTGCTCGAGACCCCGATCGAGGAGCTCGACCTGACGGTACGCTCCTACAACTGCCTCAAGAGGCAGGGCGTCAACACCATCGGACAGCTCACCGAGTGCTCCGAGAACGATCTGCTGAACATCCGGAACTTCGGAGCCAAGTCCATCGAGGAAGTGAAGGACAAGCTCCAGCAGATGGGCTTGGGTCTCAAGGCCTAGGAGAAGGACGAGAATGAGGCATCTCAAGAGAGGGCGAAAGCTCGGCACCGACGCCAGCCACACCAAGGCGATGCTTCGGGCCCTGGCGATCGCGCTGTTCAAGAACGAGCGCATCAAGACCACCGAGACACGCGCCAAGGAGGTGCGCTCGCTGGTCGACCGTGTCATCACCTGGGGCAAGCGCGGCGATGTGCACTCCCGGAGGCTTGCGCTGGGCGAGCTGGGTGATCGCGCGCTGGCGCACAAGGTGTTCGCGGACATCGCTCCGCGGTTCGAGGGCCGGGACGGTGGCTACACCAGGATTCTGAAGCTCGGACCCCGCAAGGGTGATTCGGCGCCGATGGTGATCATCGAGCTTGTCGACTAGCGCTAGGGGCGTTCGCAGCGGTACCTTCCGAGGGGTCCCACCGATGTGGGGCCCTTCTTGGCTTGAGGCGGCCGCATGATCGAGTTTCGTGAAGTCGGCTTCACCTACCCGGGCGCGTCCGCTGCGGCGCTCGCTGGCGTCTCGTTCAGGCTCGAACCCGGCGGGTATCTGGTTGTCCTCGGCGCGAACGGTTCTGGCAAGTCGACGCTCGCCCGGCTGTGCGACGGGCTCGTCTTGCCGACCGCGGGCGAGGTGGTCGTCGACGGCATGGACACGCGAGACCCGTTGACGCTGTGGGAGGTCAGGTCAAGGGTGGCCCTCGTCTTCCAGAACCCCGACAACCAGATCGTCGGGACCACGGTCGAGGAGGATGTGGCGTTCGGTCCCGAGAACCTTGGCCTGGACCGCGGCGAGATCAGGCGCCGGGTGGACGTGTCGCTAGGGGCTGTGGGGCTTGTCGGCATGGAGCGCAGGGAGCCCCACCTGCTCTCCGGCGGCCAGAAGCAGCGGCTCGCCATCGCCGGGGCGCTTGCGATGCAACCCCTCCACATCGTCTTCGACGAGCCTACCGCCATGCTCGACCCTGAGGGCCGCGCGGCCGTGCTGCGGGCGATAGGGTCCCTCCGCGGTTCGGATCGCGGGGTCGTGCACGTCTCGCATAGGCTGGAGGAAGCGGCCGCAGCCGACGAGGTGCTCTGCCTCTCGCAAGGGAGGGTCGTCTTCCACGGACCGCCAGCGGAGCTTCTTCCGGATACCGACCTCCTGGAGGCTTGCGGGCTTGAGGTTCCGGCCGCCGGTCTGCTCGCGGGGAGGCTGCGCAGCCGCGGCATCGAAGTCCCCGCCACGGCCCTGACGGCCGAGGAGGTGATGAGCGCGCTGTGAGCCTTCGCGCTCTCAGGGTTGGCTATGTGTACGGCGAGGGGACCGGCTACGCCGTCTCGGCGCTGTCTGACGTCACCGTCGAGGTGTCGCCCGGCGATCTTCTTCTGGTGCTCGGTCGGACCGGGTCGGGCAAGTCAACGCTGCTCCGCATCCTGGCGGGGCTGCAGCCTCCGGGCGCCGGGAGCGTGGAGGCCGACGGCCGCCCTCCGGGGGCAGGCACCGCCGGCGGTTCTGTGGGGATGGTGTTTCAGGACCCCGAGTCCCAGCTGTTCGGCGAGACCGTCCTCGACGACGTGCGCTTCGGCCCCGCCAACCTTGGCCGCTCCGCCGCGGAAGCGCTGTCCGATGCCGGTGCGGCGCTGGAGGCGGTCGGTCTTGCGGTCGAGACGTTCGGGGAACGATCCCCCTTCACCCTGTCGGGGGGTGAGGCGCGGCGAGCCGCCATCGCCGGGGTGCTGGCGATGCGGCCCCGATACCTTCTGATGGACGAGCCGACCGCCGGCCTGGACGCCCACGGGCGTCGAGCGATCCGTTCGATCGTGAGCCGGGTGCGCTCGACAGCGGGGGTGGTCGTGGTGTCGCACGACGCGGAGGAGTGGCTGCCGGAGGCGGACTCGGTCCTCATGCTCGACGAGGGCGCGACGGTGTATTGCGGATCCTCTGCTGAGCTGGTCGCGTCATCCGACCTGTTCGCACAAGCCGGGCTCGCTGCGCCTGGGGTCTTGCGAGCCTGGGGGCTGGCCGCTAAACGGGGGATGTCCGTCGGTCCGCCTACGTGCGATCCGCATGAGCTGGCGGACCGCATCGCCGCGGCCAAGGGGAGGCCGGCGTGAGGATCGCGGTCCCGTTCGGACAGTACGTGCCGGTCGACTCGCCGGTGCACGCGCTCGAGCCTCGCGCCAAGATGGGGGTCCTCGCGGCGTTCGTGGCTGCGCTCTTCGCGTCCGAGGGCTGGTTCGCGATGGCGGCGTGCGCGGCCTTCCTTGTTCTGGCGGTCGCGCTTGCGAGGGTCCCCGTCCGCGTCGCGCTCAGGGGCTTGCGGGCCGTGGCGGTCCTGCTGGCGTTCACCCTCGCCGCCCAAGCGCTCCGATGGGAGCCCGCGACCGTCTCCCTGGTACGCCTCGGTCCCCTGGCCGTGGATGCCGGAGGGCTGGCGCGGGGGGCCTATTTCGCCGCGAGGATCGTGCTCCTGGTCGTGGGCAGCACGCTGATGACGTTGACGACGACGCCTGTGGCCCTGACTGAGGCGATAGAGCGCCTACTCAAGCCGCTCGCGCTTCTCCGGGTCCCCGTGGGCGATCTTGCGACGATGCTGTCCATCGCGCTTCGCTTCATCCCCACGACCGCCGAGGAGGCCGAGAAGATCATCGTCGCGCAGGCGGCGAGGGGGGCCAGGTTCGACTCCGGCGGCCCCGTCTCACGCGCCCGTGCGTACCTGCCGGTCCTGGTGCCGCTGTTCGTCAACCTGTTCCGGCGGGCCGACGAGTTGGCGTCGGCCATGGAGGCCCGGTGCTATCGTGGCGGCGAGGGTCGTACGAGGCTGAGGGAATCGAAGATGCGCCCCGGTGACGTCGTGACGCTGGGAGTGTGCGGGGCGCTCATGGCGGTGATAGCGGTGTGGCTGTGATGCGCGATCCGGACACCCCAGGCACCACGGTGCTGACGGTCGCCTATGACGGGAGCCCCTTCTCGGGCTTCGCCCGTCAGCCGGGTCTGCGCACGGTGCAGGGCGAGCTCGAGGCGGCGTTGTCGACCGCGCTCCGCCGACCGGTCCAGACTGTGGGTGCCGGCCGCACCGACGCGGGCGTCCACGCGTTGGGGCAGGTGGTCAGCTTCGCGGAGGCCGACGGCGATCCGGAGCGGAGTGGTCTCGCGAGGTCCGTCGAAGCCCTGGCGGGTCCGGGCATCGCGGTGCGCGGGATCCGACGAGCCGGGAGCGGCTTCTCGGCGAGGTTCGACGCTGTCTCGCGCGAGTACAGGTACCGGGTGGTGCAGGGTCCGGTCCCGCCGGTCTTCCTGTCGAGCGTCGCATGGCACGTACCCAGGACCCTCGACGTGCCCGCCATGCGAGCCGCTGGCGCCCGCCTCGTCGGCGAGCACGACTTCCGCTCCTTCTGCGTCAGCGGGTCGGCCGAGGGCAAGGGCACCGTTCGCGAGGTCTTGTCGCTGTCGGTGGTGGCCGAGGAGCACCTTGGCGAGGAGTGCCTCACCGTGACGGTCAAGGGCAACGCGTTCCTGCATTCGATGGTAAGGGTGATCGTCGGCTCGCTGGTCGAGGTGGGGAGGGGCGCGAGGGACGAAGGCTGGACGAGCGCGGTCCTAGCGGCCTGCGACCGTGCGGCGGCCGGGCCCACCGCTCCCGCTCACGGCCTGACGCTCTGGCGCGTGGAGTATCCCGAAGGCGTGTTCCGGTAGTGGCTCCCGCGATCGTCGGGATATGGACACTCCCGGCCCCGTGGCCAATCTTGACGGCTACTGGGTGCGCCGCTAGACTGCAAGGGTTCGCTCCGAGCCCCGTGAGACCTTGGAGAGAGCACAGCGTTTCGACCGAACCCACCGGAGGACCCGTTGAAGACCTACCACGCCAAGCCCGGCGAGGTGCAGCGCGAATGGCTCGTGGTCGATGCCACCGACTTGGTGCTCGGCCGCCTTGCGAGCCAGGTCGCCCAGATCCTCAAGGGTAAGAACAAACCGCAGTACACCCCGCACGTCGACACGGGTGACTTCGTCATCGTCGTCAACGCGGACAAGATCAAGGTCACCGGCAACAAGCTTCAGGCCAAGGAGTACTTCCGTCATACAGGGTTCCCCGGCGGGTTGCGCTCCGAGAAGCTCGCCACGGTGCTGGCCAAGCGCCCCGACCGCGTCATCGAGCGCGCGGTCAAGGGGATGCTGCCGAAGAACACCCTGGGCAGGGCCATGGGGAAGAAGCTCAAGGTCTACGCCGGCCCCAACCACCCGCATCAGGCGCAGAAGCCGCGCGAGATCACCCTGGAGGCGTGAGCATGGCGGAGAAGGCAGCTGTCTACTGGGGCACCGGTCGCCGCAAGACCGCGGTGGCGCGTGTGCGCCTCACCCCCGGCACCGGGGTGTTCACGATCAACGGCAAGTCGTTCGAGGGCTACTTCGGGCGCGAGACCCTGAAGACCTTCTGCGAGTCGCCATTCAAGGTGACCGAGACCGTCGGGCGCTTCGACGTCATCGCGAAGATCCACGGGGGCGGCACGTCCGCGCAGGCCGGGGCTCTTCGTCACGGTATCGCCCGCGCGATGCTCGAGGCCGGCGAAGACTATCGAGCCGAGCTCAAGAAGGCCGGTCTTCTGCGACGCGACCCGCGCATGGTCGAGCGCAAGAAGTACGGGCTCAAGAAGGCCCGCAAGCGCCCGCAGTTCTCGAAGCGCTGATCGGCCGGATACCCGACCCTGAAAGACCCGCCCAACGGCGGGTCTTCTCGTTCGCGGGGCTGAATCGCCCCGGGTATCCCGGAGACCCCGTCGTTTGAGAGGATGGGGTCATGAGCAGA
>JBBIJK010000009.1:0-56643 GCA_037445995.1 Actinomycetota bacterium
CTGTCAGCCCGACCATGCAAGACAGAACGCCCCTTCGGGCCCTTCTTCGAGGGCATCGAAGGGGCGTTTGTACTGGTAGGAGGCTATGGTTGCGCCCAGGCAAGGTCGTACGCTGGGTCCTTGCGTTGTGACAACCCTCGATGCCGTGCGTGCGCATCAACCGCTCGACGGTGCACCTGGCGACCTCGACGCCCTCGTCTCTGAGCTCGTCCCAGACCTTGAGCTGGCCGTAGACGCCGCCCGACTCCGCATGGACGCGGCGGATCTCTGAGAGCAGGTGTTCGTCACGCACGGCACGTGCGGACGGAGGGTTCCCTGTGCGAGCGCGATATGCGCTCGCGGAAACCTCTATCTCCCGACAGATCGGCTCGACCCCGAAACGTGCGCGATTCTCATCGATGAACGCGCTCACCGCGGGCGGGGCTGGTCGAGCTCCTTGGCGAAAAACACGCTCGCCGCCTTCAAGATTTCGTTGCTGCGTCTGAGATCCCGAATCTCACGACGCAGCGCCGCGAGCTCCTCGCGCTCGGCGGTCGTGAGTCGGTCGGCGCGCGTACCGTCGTCGGCCTCGGCCTGGCGCACCCACAACCGCAGGGTCTCCGGGTGGACGCCCAGATCCCTCGCGATCTGGGTGATCGGGCGTTCGGATTCCCGGGCTACTCGGACGGAGCGCTCTCGGAACTCGGGGGAGTACTTCGAACGGCGTGCCATGGGTCGGACTCCTCTCTCCAGGACCAGGTAATCCTGGAAACGGAGCCTCCGTCAAACCCGGGGCGCTCCATCGTCGCCGGATGCGGCTTCACCGCCGTACACGCTATCCTGAGATCGGTCACCGTCTCAGGAGCGGGGGAGCAGATGTCCACGGTCACGGTTCGCGCCCTTGCGGACGGTCGGGTCCTCGAGGGCGGATGGGAGATGCTCGCGGCCAAGCCTGCCGCATCTGCGGTGTGGGTGGATATCCTCGCTCCCGATCAGGCGGACCTCGACCGGCTGGCGTCCGCATTCGAGCTTCACCCTCTTGCCCTGGAGGATTGTCTCCATTTTCCTCAACGCCCCAAGATTGAGAGTTATGGCCGATCGCTGTTCCTCGTGTGGGCTGTGCCCGCGGCTCTGGAGGCCGATCACCTCGTGGCTCGCGAGCTTGAGATCTTCCTGGGCCACGACTGGATCCTCACCGTTCACCGAGAGCCGCTGCACGCAGTGGAGCGCGTCGCCGCGGAAACGGGCGTGCACCTCGCGCGAGGGGTGGAATGGACACTGCACGCCCTCCTCGACCTGACAGTGGACGACGTTCTTCAGATGCTTGACGCCATAGGGGAGGAGTTGAGCGACGTCGAAGACCGCATGCTCGAACGCGCGGACCCCGCCGATCTCGCCCGCCTGCTGCGTGCGCGGCGCATGCTCGTCTCGCTGCACAAGACCATCGCACCCGAACGTGACATCATTCGCGAACTCGTGCGCGAAGAGGCGCTTGTGTCAGCAGAGGCCTATCGCTACTTCCAGGATGTCGGCGACCATCTGGCGCGGGTGGAGGACGCCCTCGACACCTATCGCGAGGTGGCCAGCGGTGCAATGGACGTCTACCTGTCCAGCGTCAACAACCGCATGAACGCCATCATGAAACAACTGACCGTGGTAGCCACGATATTCCTGCCCCTGACGCTCATCTCGGGTATCTACGGGATGAACGTGACCGTCGGGATGTGGCCCCCCGTCGAGTCAGCATGGTCGTTCTGGGCGGTTGTGGCAGGCATGGTGATGCTGGCTTCAGCTATGGCGGCCTTCTTCACAAGGAGGAAATGGTGGTAGACGAGCGCGCAAGCGACAAGGGTCCGCCGGACCGCACACGACCCGTCGACCACAGCCACGATGTCTACACCGTCGCCAACATCATCACCGTCCTCCGTCTCATCTTGGTGCCCTTCGCCTTCGCGGTGCTTATTGAGGAGGTAAACGACCGTGTTGCCTTCGCTCTTTTCGCGTTGGCGGCGTCTACCGACTGGCTCGACGGCCAGATAGCGCGTCGGACGGGCACGGTCACGGTTATCGGCAAGGCGATAGACCCGATGGTAGACCGGTTGCTCCTCGCCGCCGGGGTGATCGGGTTGTACATCATCGACCGCCTGCCCCTCTGGATCATGCTCGTCCTTGTCGTCCGGGACGCGTACCTGCTCTATGGCGCCTGGAGGCTAGAGCACCACCACATGCGCCTTCCGGTGACGCTGCTCGGCAAGTCGACCACCGCCGTTCTGCTGACGGGCTTCTCCATCCTCATCCTCGGGTGGCCGGTTCTCCCGGTCGCCGGGGGCATCCCCTTGGGCATCGTGGCGGTGTACGTCGGCATCGTCATGTCGGTGACCTCCGCTGTGCAGTACACGGTCCTCGCGCAGCGCGCGATCGCCGCCGTCGATGGGCGGGGGGCGGCGTGAAGGCCGTCATCATGGCGGGAGGGGAGGGCAGCCGCCTCAGGCCACTGACGAGCATGCGACCCAAACCGATGGTGCCGGTCTTCAACCAGCCTGTGATGGAGCACATTCTCGGCCTGGTCAAGCACCACGGCATCGATGAGGTCGTCGCGACGCTTGCATTCCTGCCGCAGGTGATCGAGGACTACTTCGGCGACGGCTCAGAGTGGGGCATGTCCGTTTCCTACGCGCTCGAGGAGACACCGCTAGGAACGGCGGGGTCGGTCAAGAACGCCCAGGCCAAGCTGGCCGGTGAGCGCTTCCTGGTCATCTCAGGCGACGCGCTGACCGACATCGATCTTGGCGAGGTCCTGCGCTTCCACGAACAGAAGGGCGGACTGGTCACTCTCGCTCTCAAGAGCGTTCCGGACCCGCTGGAGTTCGGGGTGGTCATCACCGACGACGACGGTCGGATCGAGAGGTTCCTTGAGAAGCCGTCATGGGGTCAGGTGTTCAGCGACACCATCAACACCGGTATCTACGTCTGCGAGCCCGATGTCCTGGATCTCATGCCAGCAAGACAGGCCTTCGACTTCAGCAACGACCTGTTTCCCCTGATCATGCGAAAGGGTGGGGCACTGTTCGGCATGGTCACAGACGGGTACTGGTGCGATATCGGCTCCCTCGAGACGTACGTTCAGGCCCACCGGGACGTACTCGACGGCGCGGCCAAGGTGCACATACCGGGAATACGCGCGAAGGGCGACCTGTGGATCGGCGAGGGTGCCGATGTGGACCCTGAGGCCGAACTTGCGCAGAAGGTCGTCATCGGCAAGAACGTCAAGGTGAGGGCAGGCGTCTCCTTGGGCGAATACACGGTCTTGGGTGACAACGTGGTGGTGGGACACTCCGCGAGGGTCTCTCATTCGATCGTGTGGGATGACTCGTTCGTGGGCGCTGGATCGAACCTCCAGGGTTCGGTCGTGTGCAAGAACGTCGATGTGCGGCGCCGAGCTACCCTGGATCAGGGCAGCTCCGTGGGCGACCGGTCGGTCATCGGCCACGACGCCACAGTCGCGGCCGGCGTCCAGGTGTACCCGTACAAGTGGATCGAGCCGGCGGCCACGGTCAGCGAGTCGATCATATGGGAGAGCCGGGCCAGCAGATCGCTGTTCGGAGATCGCGGCATCTCGGGCCTTGTCGGCGCCGACGTCACCCCCGAGATGGCGCTCAAGGTCGCCCAGGCTTTCGGAACCACCCTGCCGGCTGGCTCGCACGTGGTGGTGAGCCGCGACGGCTCCAGGGGAGCGAGGATGCTCAAGCGCGCCGTCGTGGCAGGTCTCAACTCCACCGGAGTGCACTGCCGCGACCTGCGGGTGGCCTCAGCAGCCGTGAACCGCTTCACCACACGCGACTCTCGCTGCACTGGCGGGATCCACGTCTGCGCGGTCGAAGGCGGCGCGCAGGGCATGGCCGAGCTTCACTTCTACCGGGCGGACGGTTTGAACATCACCGTCGCGGAGGAGAAGAAAGTCGAGCGGCTGTTCTTCCGGGGGGAGTTCAGGCGGGCCTTCTTCGACGAGGTCGGCGAGATCATCTATCCACCACGCGCTCTCGAGTACTACGGCCGGGGGTTGAGGGACGCCATCGGAGAGCTGGGATCGCGTGAACGGTGGATCCGGGTGGTCGCGGACATGGGAGGGGGAGCGGCGGCACTGATCGTCCCCCAGGTCGCGCAGGGATGGCGCATCAACCTCGTCGCACTGAACCCCATCCCGGACGCCGAGCGGACCTTCGCCACGGCGGAGAACCGCGCGAGGACGCTCGACCTGATGCGGCGGGACATGGACGTGTTCGCCGCGGACTTCGGCGTCGTGTTCGACATGGGAGCCGAGTCCATCCAGCTCGTCTCGCGTGAGGGGGCCGTGATCGACGGCGACACGGCGCTGCTGGCGATGGTTGACCTGTGGTGCCGGACCGGACCGGCGGGCTCAGGCATCGCCGTCCCGGTCACAGCGTCGACGGTGGTCGAGAGGCTGGCCGAAGCGAGCGGCAGGCCGGTCCGAAGGACCGGCGCCTCTCGCAGGGCTCTCGCGGAAGCGGCGTGTGACGGCACCATCGGGTTCGCCGGCACGCGGGACGGCGGTTACGTGTTCCCGTCGTTTCTGTGCGGCGCTGACGCGGTGATGGCGCTTGGCGCTCTCCCCTGCATGCTGGACGCCGCTGCGACATCACTGGAGGACGTTATCGCCGCACTACCGGAGCACCATCTAGCCCAAGGGGAGGTATTCTGCCCGATGGGCTCCAAGGGGTCCCTGATGCGTCAAGTGACCGAACTGACCCAAGGCTCAGGCGCGGAGCTGCATGAGGGCGTCCGGATACCGCTGGAGGAGGGGTGGGTCCTCGTCCTTCCCGACGCTGTCGAACCGACGATCCACATCCACGCGGAGGGGCCTGACCCCGCGACGGCCCAGGAACGCGTCGAACAGTATTCGGGCATCGTCCGGGAGGCGTGCGGGTGACCGGAAGCGCCTGACCCGGAGCCTCCGACCTGCTAAAATGCACCACTAGGACTCGCGCTGGTAGGCTTCTTGCTCGTCGCGCAGTGGCGAGGTCAGGTGAACGCGGTGGCAGCGCTGTGACGCCTCCCTACACCCTCGAGGTGGTCGGCGATACTCCGGCGCTCGAGCAGGCGCTTGCGATGCCCGGTACTGTAATCGCATGTCTTGAAGCGTATCCTCGCGTGAAGATCGAAGTCCGGACCGAGGAGGCGATCAGGCTGCCCGTTCATGACGCGCGAGGTTTCAGCGTAGGCAAGCCGCTCGACAGGGGCGTGAGACGATGAACGCTGGAGACACCACCGGAGCCGCCGGTAAGCTGTCCGGCCCGGGGGACGAAGAGCTCGAGTCATGGCACGGTGACGCCATAGCCAGAAGGCGCGACCGGCGCACGGGAGAGTCACGGCGAGAGAAGCACGCGCACCGGATACCCTTGCCGGTCAAGGCTGGCATCGCCGCGTTGGCCCTCGTCATCGCCATGGCGGGTGTCGAGATCGGTGCCGCGGCGGGGCGCGTGCATCCGGGCGTCTACGTCGGAGACGTCAAGATCGGCGGCATGACCCGAGAGGCAGCGACAGCGAAGCTCACCGCAGAACTCGTCCCAAGACTCGCGCAGCCGGTCACCATCACGCACGGCGGCAGGAACTGGGAGGTGGACTCCGCCAGCATCGAGGCCACGTTCGAACCGGCGCCCTTCGTCGACTTGGCGTTCTCCGTCGGTCGCACCGGCAACCTGGCGGAACAGATCGCGGTCAGGGCGTACGCCTGGGTACGCCCAGTGATCGTGCCCGTGAGCGCCACCTGCGACGAAGCAGCCGCCGACGCGGCGCTTGACCTGGTCTCCGCGGAGGTCCGCGTCGAGCCCGTGGACGCCACCGTCACAGTCTCGGGCCTGAATGCCGAGGTCGTTTCGGCGCGGGATGGATCCGACATCGAACGCAGTTCGGTCAGGGCCGCGCTTCTCACAGCGTTTGTCTCGCCCCTTAGGACGATCGAAGCCACAGTTGCCTCCATATCGGCAGACATCCAGGACGCCGACGCCCAACTGGCGCGCGCCGATGCCCTGAAGATGCTTTCCGGCCAGGTCGTCGTCCGATTCGAGGACAAGACATGGGAGTTCGCCCCTGAGGAGATCTCTCGCTGGATCGTCTTCACCAAGACGGGCACCGAGACAACCGGCTCGCTCACAGCCACGGGTGCCGTACCAACCCGCAAGACCCTCGTCGCCGGGATCGGCCCTGAAGCGCTGACCGGATCCGTGCGGCCTAAACTGGGCGCCGCCGCGACGGTCGTGGAGCCGGTCGACGCCTCCTTCTCGGTCTCCAACCAGAAGGTCAGCATCGTGCCTCACCGGGACGGCACCGGTCCCGACATCGAACAGCTAGCGGCCGACATGACCTCCATCCTCACCGGTAGCGGGCAACGCGTCGTCGAGCTGCGCACCGCACGCGTCAAGCCGGCCGTGACGACCGAACGCGCCAAGGAGATGGGGGTCAAGGAGCGCCTCGCGACCTACACCACCTCGTACTCGCCTACCAATAAGCCGCGAGTGAGCAACATCCACCTGCTTGCGAAAGCGCTCGACGGCGCACTCATCGCACCCGGCGCCACGTTCTCGTTCAACGATCACGCCGGTCAGAGGACTGCCGAGAAGGGCTACAGGGAGGCCAACGCCATCGTCAACCGTGGCGGACAGCTCGTGCTCGAGCCGCAGCTCGGCGGCGGTATCTGTCAAGTTGGGACAACCATGTTCAACACGGTGTTCTTCTCGGGCCTTCCAGTGGTCGAGCGGAGGAACCACTCCTTCTACATCGACTCCTATCCCAAGGGCAGGGACGCCACAATCTCGTGGGGCGGGCCGGACTTCAAGTTCCAAAACGACACCCCTCACTGGGTGCTGATCAAGACCGCGGTCTCCGCGAGCACCGTCACGATCAGCCTGTACGGAACCGACCCGGGATACGAGGTCGAGTACCGCACGAGCTCCTTTCAGGACATCCGGGCACACGGCGTGATCGAGAAGAAGGACCCCACGCTGCAGGTCGGGTCGAGGGTGATCGAGGACGGCGGGGTAGACGGTCGGACGGTGAGCGTCACCCGCATCGTCAAGAAGGCGGGCACCGTCTTGCGAACGGACACGTTCAGGTCGGTCTACAAGCCAAAGACCGAGGTCGTCAGGGTCGGCACCAAGCCCGCTTCCACGACGACGAGTTCGCCACCGGCGACACGTACGCCCTGAGCTCCGAGAAGAGCCGGGCGGGTAGGGGGGCAGCGAGGAACTCGGGGCGAATCACACACGCCGCGGAGCGTCCGCCTCACCACCACGGGTCAGACGCGCTCTACGCGCTGGCAGTCGCCTGAGCATCCGCGGGTTCGATCTCGCGTTGAAGCTCCAGCAGCGCTTCGGCGTCCTCCTCGGTCCCGAGGACCACGATCGTCAATGAAGAGTCCTTGGCCCCGAGGACATCACGCACCCCAGTGCGCACACGCTCTCCCGCGACGAGGGCCCCTTGACGCGGGGTATGGGGCAGAAGGATCAGGAACCTGCCGTCATCCAGCCTCGCGACATCATCGACCAGGCGAACGTCATGGCGAATGTGGTCCGCCACAGCCCGCAGCACGGCGCGCTGCTTGGTCGGCCGGAGGTCCGACAGCAACGACGGGGTGATCGTCAGCGTGACCACCGAGTAAGGCGCACCGTACCTCACGTGCTCGGACTGCGACGCCGAGAGCAGGGCATGGATGTGGCGCTGATTGAACACTCTCGTCCACAGGTCGACCCTGGCGTCGTCCTCGATCTCGGACATGAAGTACTTCACACGATTGCACAGCTCGCCGCCCACGACACCCACCACCCCGAAGGCGGCGAAGCGCGTCAGCAGCGGAAGGAGCAGATCAGGCGAGAAGCTATCCGCGCCAGCGATCAGTGGAGCGCGTAGGGTGACGTACACAAGGGACGCGAGCGTCGCCGCGATGACTCCGCCCCTGCGTCCCCAGTGGGCCGCCCCAACAAGGACGCCGAAGAGCAGCAGCTGCGCCAAAACCTCAACGGGGTCGAGCCCGTCGCCGCCGCCGAAGGGGATGGTTGCGAGGATGGCCGCGCCGCCGACGATGAGCAGTACACGCTCGAACCATCTGTATCGCAATGCCCTCTCCCTACTCCTAGGGCTGATGACCCGGGAACGTGCAGGTGACTTGGGTCGCCACCGGGTCGTACTCCAGATCCCGCCCATCCGCGGGGCAGTCCCTCGCCACCTGATACCGGATCAGGTAGTCGGACATCTCTTCGAGCGAGGCCGGCACAGACCCGTTGTGCTCGAGGCTGTACATGTTCAGCACACTGTCGAACTTGCGCTGGTTGTCGAAACAGACCGCCCGCTGCGTGCTGCGAACGGAAGTCATGTAGGAGGCGAGCGCGATAGCGGCGAGGAAGCCGATGATGGTGACTACCACCATCAGCTCGACCAACGTGAACCCGCGGTCGCACGCGGGGCTGCCTCGCAGCCTCATGCCACGCCCCCTTCCGGCCAGGGAGACCTATGCCTTCCGCAGTATATGCGATGACAGGTGGACTCGTGATGGGAGCGATGATTGACTAGCGTGAAAAGTGACCCATACTTGGCCGGATGATCGAACCAGCCCTCAATCCGCTCCGCCGCCCGTCGTTGCCTGCGGGTTTGATCGCAGTGTTCGCCGTGTCGCTCAGCTGCCTGTCATGGGCCGCTGTCGCGCACGCCGCCATCCTCGACGCCGATACGATCGACGGCATCGAGATCGGTTCCCCCCTCGCAGCCCCGGTGCTCCGGTCGTCCGCTCCTGACGTCGGGATGGCGTCGGGCCTGCTGGTCGCCGCCGACGGCCGCGAACTCTGGGCAAGGTTCCCCGACGACCGCAGGGCGATGGCAAGCACCACGAAGATAATGTCCGCGATCGTCGTCATGGAGAAGGCGTCTCTGGATGACCGGGTCACGGTCAGCCCTGCCGCCGCAAGGGTGGGGGAGGCCGCCGCAGGGCTGGCCTCGGGCAAGACGTACACCGTTCGAAAGTTGCTGGAGGCCATGCTGGTCAAGTCCGGCAACGACGCTGCGGTCGCGCTGGCCGAACACGTGGGAGGCAGCGTCGAGGGGTTCGTGGCGATGATGAACGCCAAGGCAGCGGAGCTTGATCTGCGTTCGACCACCTTCCGCAACCCCCACGGCCTAGACCAGGAAGGCCACCTCTCCTCCGCGGAGGACCTCGCCGTGCTGTCGCGCCACGCCTTGGGCCTTCCTGGGTTCAGCGAGATCGTCCTTCTACCCAAGACCACCGTCCCGGGCCGCAGAGGAACGGTGTTCACGCTGGAGAACTCCAACAAGCTCGTCGGAAACTACCCAGGGGTCACCGGCGTCAAGACCGGGTGGACGAATGGCGCGGGCTACTGCGTCGTCGCCTCCGCCGAGCGCGAGGGCGTGGGCCTGGTCGCGGTCGTCCTCGGGGCGCAATCCGAGTCGACACGGTTCTCCTACGCCCGGCGCCTGCTTGACTGGGGCTTCGAACACTACGTCCCGACCAGGATCGCGCAAGCCGGCGAGGATCGTGGAGCCGTGCCCGTCGCGGACTATCTGGATGTCACCGTTCCGGTCACGCCGGGCGAGACCCTCGTCGTCCCGGTGCTCGACCTGGCAGGGCCTGTCGCCATCGACGTCAGATTGAACAGTTCTGTTCGCGCACCGGTATCCAAGGGCCAGAGGCTGGGCATCATCACCGTGACCCAACAGTCACGGCTTCTGGCGCAGATACCATTGGTCGCGGCGTCGGGCGTCGAAGCGCCCGGCGCGTGGCAACGTATAGCCATCGCCATGACCAGGCTGTGGCGCTCGGTCTTCGGAGGACCACTGATGGCATCCCCGGTTGGCGCAACGATCCCGTGAAGGCAGGTGACTGTGGACGAGTCGTCGCTCAAGACACCGCTGTATGAGGAGCATCTCGCTCTGGGCGCCCGCATGACGCCCTTCGCCGGGCACGAGATGCCCCTGCAGTACGCGGGAATCATCGACGAGCACCGTGCTGTGCGCACAAGAGCTGGTGCCTTCGATGTGTGCCATATGGGAGAGATCCGGGTCCACGGGTTCGGGGCCTTCGAACACCTTCAGTCCGCGCTCACCAACGATCTCGGTCGGATAGCCGAAGTCGGCGCGGCGCAGTATACGCTCCTGTGCGACGAGGACGGTGGGATCGTTGACGACATCATCGTCTACCACAGCGGGGACCTCGAGTACCTGCTGGTCACGAACGCGTCCAACCGCACGGCCGTGCTCGACGCCGTGCGGCGCGACGCTCCGCCCGGACTGGAGGTCCAGGACGAGTCGGAGCGGACGGGCCTCATCGCCCTGCAGGGGCCGGAAGCCATCCGCGTCATGCGGCAGCTCGTGAGCGACAGCGCCTGGGAGCCCCCGCCGAGGTTCCACATCGCCGAGGCAAGGATCCTGGACACGCCCGTACTCGTCGCGCGGACCGGGTACACGGGCGAGGACGGCGTCGAGGTGTTCTGCGCGGCGATGCACGCCGTAGGGGTATGGCGCGCCTTCATGAGCGCTCCCGAGGTGCAGCCTTGCGGCATAGGCGCTAGGGACACGCTCCGGCTGGAGATGGGCTATCCGCTCCACGGCTCAGACATCGACAGTGGGGTGGACCCCTTGAGCGCGAGGCTCGGTTGGGCGGTGTCGTTCGACAAAGGACCCTTCACCGGCCGAGACGCCCTATTGCGGATCCGGGAGGCCGGACCGCGACTCCGCATGGCCGGACTCAGGGTGGACGGCCTGATACCACGACGCGGCTCAGCGATATTGCACGGCGGTGCGGAGGTCGCTAAGGTAGCCAGCGGGAGCTTCTCCCCGACGCTGTCGTGCGGGATCGCGCTAGCGTACCTCCCCGCAGCGCTGGCAGATCCGGGCACCTTCGTGGACGTGGTTGCCAGGAGCAGAAACGCGCGTGCAGAGGTGGTCAGACCGCCTTTCGTCACAAACACATCGCTCCAACGAACGAAGTGAGAAGGAAGGGAGCTTGACGGCATGTATCCGAAGGACCTCAGGTACTCGAAAGAGCACGAGTGGGTACGGCCCGAAGGCGACGAAGTCGTCATCGGCATCACGCACTTCGCACAGGACCAGCTCGGCGAGATCGTCTTCGTGGACCTCCCCGCCGCTGGCGAGTCTTTGTGCGCTGGCGCCGCCTTCGGCGAGGTCGAGTCGGTCAAGTCGGTCTCAGAGCTCTACTCGCCGATCGACGGGGAGGTAGTCGCGGTCAACGAGGCTCTTACGGACACTCCCGAGACCGTCAACTCTGACCCCTACGGCGAGGGATGGATGCTTCGCGTGCGTCCAGGCGATGCGTCCCTGGTCGAGGGCCTTATGACTGTCGAGGACTACGAATCCTTCATCTCGGGCGCTTAGGCCGGGCCCAAGGTGCGCTTCGTCTCAATAACCTGCGAGCAGCGCGAAGCCATGCTCGCCGTCGTCGGCGCAAAGACCGTCGACGCCCTATTCGAGGACATCCCGCCGGCAGCCCGGCTGGAGCGCCCCCTCGATCTACCCGACGGTATGTCGGAGATCGACCTCGCTCGCCACATGCGCGGACTGTCAGCCCGCAACCGGCACGCGGGCGACACGGTCGTCTTCGCGGGGGCCGGCTGCTACGACCACCACATCCCCTCGGTCGTGGACCACGTGGTCCGGCGACCTGAGTTCTTCACCGCGTACACCCCCTACCAGCCAGAGGTCTCACAGGGAACGCTCCAAGCCATCTACGAGTACCAGACCATGGTCTGCGAACTCACTGCGATGGACGTCGCCAACGCCAGCATGTACGACGGGGCGACGGCCTTCGTCGAGGCCGCACTCATGGCGTGCAGGCTCACAAGGCGCTCTCGCGTGCTGGTCGCCGGCAGCGTCCTCCCTGAATGGGCGCAGGCCCTGTCGACCTATGCGAGCTCCGGACTCTTCGAGGCGGTGACGGTGCCCGCGCGAGGCGGCGCTGTGGACCCCGGATTGGTACGTGAGTCGATCACCGAAGACACCGCCGCGGTTCTAGTCGCCAGCCCCAATATGTGGGGTTCCCTGGAAGAGGTTGGGGCGCTGGCGCGTGCTGCGCACGACGGCGGGGCGCTCCTCGTCGTCGCGGCGAACCCTGTCCTGCTCGGCCTGCTCGAACCGCCCGGCGCTCTTGGGGCCGACATCGTCGTCGCTGAGGGACAGTCGCTGGGAGGCTCGATGTCGTTCGGCGGGCCGGGCCTAGGGTTGTTCGCATGCAGGTCCGAACATCTTCGTCAGCTGCCGGGCCGCCTGGTGGGTCGCACCGTCGACGTGGACGGGAGCGCGGCGTTCGTGCTGACCCTGTCGACTCGCGAGCAGCACATCCGTCGCGAGAAGGCCACCAGCAACATATGCAGCAACCACGCGCTCAACGCGCTGGCAACCGGCGTTCACCTGTGCGCGCTGGGTGCGCGCGGACTGGCCGACATCGCTCGCGCCTCCATGGCGAAAGCTCGATACCTGCGTGACGGACTGATCGCGTCGGGCCGGTTCAAGGCCCCGTGGGAGCATCCGTTCGGCTACGAGTTCGCCTTGACGTTCGATGGCGACCTTTCAGGCATGAGGGACAGGATGATGGAGCGGGGCTACCTCGCCGGCGTGCCGATGCCATCGCCCGAGGGCGAGACCGTGGTCTTCGCCGTCACCGAGAAGAGGACCCGACAGGAGATGGATGCGTTCATCAGGGAGGTCGGTGCGCTGTGACGGAAGAACTCGCGCACACCCCTGAGGGCGCGCCGGTCCGTGGACCGCGCGGGCTCGTCTTCGAGATAGGCGCCCCGGAGTCCTCATGCGTGCTCGGACCCGCTTTGGACGTCCCGGACCTCGACTCCGCGACGCTGGAGGAGCTCGGCCTGCGCCAACGACCACCACGGCTGCCGCACGTCTCAGAGCTCGAGATCATGCGCCACTACTCGCACCTTGCCGAGATGAACTTCGGGGTTGACAACGGGTTTTATCCACTCGGGAGTTGCACCATGAAGTACAACCCGAGGATCGGTGAGGACGCGTGCCGCCTCGAAGGCTTCGCGGGGCTGCACCCGTCTCAGCCCTATTCCTCTGTTCAGGGCGCACTGCAGCTCATGTTCGAGCTGCAGGAGGCCTTGGCCGAGCTCACCGGACTTCCCGGGGTGACGCTTCAACCGGCAGCGGGGGCCCACGGCGAGCTGGCGGCCCTGCTGGTCTTCCGCGCCGCGCATATCGCTGAGGGGGATCCGCGCAAGCGGGTCATCATCCCTGACACGGCACACGGCACCAACCCGGCGACCGTGACGATGTGCGGCTACGAGACGGTCACGGTACCCAGCGGCCCCGACGGCCTCATCGACGTCGACACCGTCTGCTCGCTCCTGGACGACCAGGTTGCGGCGCTCATGCTGACCAACCCCAACACGCTGGGCCTGTTCGAGAAACGCATCCTCGAGCTCACAGAGGCGGCCCACGCGGCGGGAGCCTTCGTCTACTGCGACGGCGCCAACATGAACGCGTTGCTGGGCAGGTCTCGTCCGGGCGACATGGGGTTCGACGCCCTTCATGTGAACCTCCACAAGACCTTCGCCACCCCACATGGGGGCGGGGGCGCCGGATCGGGTCCGGTTTGCGTGACCTCGAGGCTCGCCACCTACCTGCCCGCTCCCGTCGCGGTCCGGCGCCAAGACGGCACGTTCGCCCTTGAGACGCCTCCCGACTCAATCGGGAGGGTACGAAGCGCGGCCGGCAACTTCGCAGTCCTTGTCCGGGCGTACACGTACATCAGGGCCGTCGGCGGCGACGGCCTGGCTGAAGTCACCGACCAGGCCGTGCTGTCCGCGAACTACCTCAAGGAACGGCTCAAGGACGTCTTCGATGTCGCGCAGGACAGGACATGCATGCACGAGTTCGTGCTTTCCAGCTCCTCCCTGAAACGTCGCACCGGCGTGCGCACCTTGGACGTGGCCAAGCGACTGCTCGATCACGGAGTCCACCCTCCGACGGTGTACTTCCCGCTGGTGGTGGAGGAGGCCCTCATGATCGAACCCACGGAGACCGAGCCTCTATCCGCTCTGGACGCCTTCGCTGAAGCGCTGGCTTCTGTCGCACTGGAGGCACAGACAGATCCCGATCTGGTCAAGGGTGCCCCGTACACCACTCCGGTGCGAAGGATCGACGAGGTCCGCGCCGCCCGCGAGCCCGACCTGCGCTGGCGTCCGAGCGACTGACCTTGGCGATGACCTCCCCTTGGAGGCTGATACTTGACGGCCCCGCTGAGGGCGCGTGGAACATGGCCGTCGATGCGGCTTTGCTCGCAGCCCGCCACAGGGGGGCTTCTCCACCCACCCTGCGTCTGTACGGATGGGACAGACCGACGGTGACGCTGGGCCGCTTCCAGGACGTCTCGGACATCGATACGGATATGGCCGCCGCACGCGGGGTCGGGCTTGCGCGCCGGCCTACCGGCGGGCGAGGAGTCCTTCACGACGACGAGGTGACCTACTCCATAGTGGCGTCGGTGCGGGACGGCGTCCCGAGCGGCGTGACGGCGTCCTATGCGTACTTCGGCGCCGGCCTCATCGCCACCTTCGAGTCTCTCGGCCTCAGGGCCGAGGTGTTTGGCAGGTACGCCGGTCGCCGCTCGGCATCCTGCTTCCTCCAGTCGTCGCAAGCCGATCTCTCCGTCGCGGGAGCGAAACTGTCGGGAAGCGCCCAACTCTGGTCCGGGGACACCGTGCTGCAGCACGGCGCCATCGTGCTTCGCCGCGACATCGGGCTTGAGGCGGCGCTGTTCGGCCTGGACGACGCCGACACAAGGGCTCTGGCGAAACGCGCCAGCTCGCTTGACGAACTGCTAGAGGCTGCGCCGGCGGCGGACTGCCTGCGCGAGATGATGGTCCGGGGGTTCGCCGAAACGCTCGACATCCGCCTGATCGAAGGCGAAGCGACCCTAGCCGAGACCGATTCGGCCGTCGAGTACGCTGACCGCTTCACCGTGGACGCGCACTCGCCACATTCGACGTCCACTCGAGCCTGAAGGTGGCTGCCGACGTCAGAGCGTCGTCGGCCGATGGTACAATACCAACAGGCTCGGATCCGTGAAGGAGGGGGCGTCATGGCCGATAGCGACGAGAGCGCGTCGATACTGGTGGACCTCGAAAAGCGCAGCAACGACGACCTCAGAGAGATGCTCGACCAGCTTCACGAGGAGGAGCAGAAGCTCAGCTACCGGCGACGCGTTCTCCACGGCAAGATCGACATTTTGCGAGCGGAGCTCGTGCGCAGGCTGAAAGCGGAGCGGATGACGGGCGAGGACGTCATCTCCGGTGGCGATCTCGATCGGCTGATCTCGATTCTGGCGAGCGATCTGCGAGCTGGCAACCCGTTCGACATCGGCCTCCCTGACGTGGAGTCCGACTCGGACTGACGCAGCCGCACAGGCCAGACCACCCGACTAGGAGGCAAACTTGGCGACCATCCAGGAGAAGCTGCAGGCGTTCCTCGACGAAATGGCCACAGACGCCATCGAGGAGAGGGTCGTCGATTACGTGATCAGAGAGGTGCACAACGGGCGCAAGCTGACGGAGGCACTCAACGACCCGTACGTACGCAATCGGCTCTCACCCGAGCGGCTCGAGAGCGTCTTGGAAAACCCCGAGATCGCGGCAGCGCTCGAGGAACAGATCGCGTCGGCGTTCCAGCGCCGCGAGTTCGGCTTTTCGGACTGACCGCTGCTCGACGCACCCACGGGAGCAACGATGCCAGACTGCCCCACATGCGGAACCGTGGTCGACGCGTCGCACCGCGAGTGTTCCGCGTGCGGATGCACCCTTGATGGTGCGACGACGCCGTTCGAGCCGATCCGCGACGTTGACGCCGAACCGCATTCTCCGCTGGTCGAAGGAGCGCCGGCACTCGTCGTGCGAAAGGGACCACAAGCGGGGGAGAGGTTCTTCGTAGACCAGGACGAGATCACCATCGGTCGCGACCCTGGCTGCGACGTCTTCCTCAACGACATCACGGTCTCCCGGAGGCACGCGACCCTTCGCATGGCGGCGGGCGTCGTCTCGATCGAAGACGCAGGCTCCCTGAACGGCACCTACGTCAACGGGGTGCGGGTGGACGAAGCTGTCATCGGCGAGGGTGACACCGTCCAGATCGGGAAGTTCGTCATGGGCTGCGTGTCCGGCGGGCGCCTGACGTGAGCGCGCGCGCGAGGGACTTCCTCACCATAGGCGAGGTGGTGTCCAAGCTGGAACCCGGATACCCCAACCTGACCATCTCGAAGCTGCGCTTCCTCGAGGAGGAGGGGTTGGTCACCCCCGAGCGCACCGCGGGCGGGTACAGGAAGTTCTCCGCGTCGGACGTCGCCCGTGTTGAGCTCGTGTTGCGGCTCCAGAAGGAACACTTCCTGCCGCTGTCGATCATCCGCGAGAGGCTCAAGGATTTCGACAAGGGCAGGCTTCCGCCTGAGCTCAAGGGCAGCACTGGCCCCGGCCGAAAAGTACAACTACCCTTCGAGGCTGCTGAGACCCTCGCAGTAGAGCAGGCACCGACCTCGCTGGGCCTGCCGGTCTCGTTCATCCGCGAGCTCGCGAACTTCGGTGTGGTCGAACTGGTGAAGGGCCCGGACGGCGAGGAACTTTCCGCGCACGACGCGGCCGTCGCCCACACCTGCTGGGACCTTCGCAGATACGGTGTGGAACCCCGCCACCTCCGGATGTACGAGACGTTCGCTGAACGCGAGGCGGCGTTCTTCCAGCAGATCCTGATGCCAGCGTTCAAGCATCGCACCCCAGAGACGCGGCAGAAGCTCGTCGACGCGCTAGGCGAGCTGGGCGAACTCACTGGGCGGCTGAAGCGCTCGCTGCTCGACAGGGCCATTGGACGGGTCTTCGAGGACGCAGACTAGGAACGACGATCGAAGAGCAGCTCACCGACACCACCGATCTTCCAACAACCGAGCGTGTGACCTCGACGGACTTCGCGCACCCAAGCGAGCGCGTCGCCGCCCGGATACTGGACTTCTACCGCATCGCATGGGAGTACGAGCCCCAGAGCTTCCCGGTCGAATGGGACGCTCGCGGGAACGTGATCGCCTACTTCACGCCTGACTTCTACCTTCCTGACTTCGACCTATACATCGAGCTGACCACGATGAGCCAGAAACTCGTCACCAAGAAGAATCGCAAGGTGCGTCGCCTCAGGGAGCTCTACCCGGAGGTCAACATCAAGGTCTTGTACCAGAAAGACTTCCGGAACCTGCTCCTCAAGTACGGGATGAGCGTACGGCACCGCCCTCACTCGGAGGGCGGAGGTCTGGCCGCCGACGAGGGCGGGACGGGATGACCAAGTCGCTGCCCGATGGCGTCGAAGCGCTGCTGATCAGCGAGGAGCAGATTGCCGAGCGCGTTCGCGACATCGGACGATCGATCGCCGAGGACTATCGCGGGCGTCATCCCGCGCTGATAACCGTACTTCGCGGCGGCCTTTTCTTCCTCGCTGACCTGTGTCGGCAGATCGACCTGGACATCACCTTGGACTTCATGGCGGTAGCCGGGTATGAGGCCGGAGCGGCTGGCGTCGTCCGGATCACCAAGGATCTGGATGACCCGATAGAGGGGCGCCACGTCATAGTGGTGGAGGACATCATCGACACCGGCCTCACGCTCAACTACCTACTTCGCATGCTGCGGTCGCGTGGCCCGGCGAGTTTGGAGGTGTGCACCCTCCTGGACAAGGACGTCCGGCGCATCGTAGACCTGCCGGTGGCCTACAGAGGCTTTCGGATCCCGGACGAGTTCGTTGTAGGCTACGGCCTCGACCTTCGAGGCAGCCTTCGTAATCTTCCCTACATCGCGACGCTCAGCGAGAATGCCTTGCTTGGGAGGTAGGGGGCTCAGGCCGCTGGATACCCTCCGGCTCCTCCTGTACTCTGTCCGAGGCCCCAACCCAACGCAGACTTAGGAGTCCTCGTGGACCTTCAGAGTTACATCCGCGACATACCCGACTTCCCGCAAGAGGGCGTCGTCTTCAAGGACATCACCCCTCTGCTGGCTGACCCGCAGGGGTTCCACGGGGCGATCGAGATGCTCAAGGACCGGTTCAAGGACTCAGGCGTCACGAAGGTCATGGGCGCAGAAGCGCGCGGCTTCATCTTCGGCGGAGCGCTGGCCTACTGCCTCGGGGCCGGCTTCGTCCCTGCTCGCAAACCCGGCAAGCTTCCGTGGGACACCACGCGGCATGAGTACTCACTCGAGTACGGAACGGACTCACTGGAAGTCCACACCGACGCTTTCTGTCCCGACGACATCGTTCTGGTGGTGGACGACGTCCTTGCCACCGGGGGAACAGCAGCGGCCAAGGCGGCGCTGGTACGTCAGATGGGCGCAAAGGTGGCGGGCTTCGCGTTCCTCATCGAGCTGGACTTCCTTGGCGGTCGCGAGAAGCTCGGCGACGACGTGGTCGTCTCCCTGATCCACGTCACCTGAAGCAGCTCACTCCTTCGCAACCACCGGCTCGATCGTCACTTCCGCCAGGCCCGTGAAGCCCAGCGCGTACGCCGCCGCCTTGGACAGGTCGAGTTTGCGGATCGGATGGGGCGACCAAGAGGACCCGCTCCAGACGAACGGGCCCCGGTCGTTGACGACCACGACGATCCTGCGGCCCTTCCGTGATAGCGCCAGCGTCGTGCCGAAGGGGTAGCTGTTCGATGCGCAGGTGAAGTCGTTCTCGTTGAAGGTCTGGCCAGAGGCTGTCCTCCGCCCGTGGAACTCGTTGCCATACCAGCTGCAAGTCGCCGAGTATCGTGGCCCCGACACCCGGTATGCCGTCGGGCGGAAGCTCGGCACGAGCCACTCGGCGCCCGTGTAGGGTTCGACGGACGCGCCGACGAACGTGATGTTGGCATCAAGAGGCACCGAGCTGTCGATCCAGGCCTGCCGATCGCGCGCTGACGCAGCTTGCCGAGCCGCAAGGGCGGCAAGGGCCTCCGCGCCGAGCCGCTCGGCGAGAGCCTTCTGCTCAGCGAGAGCGACACTGAGACGCGAGGCACGATCCTCCTGCTCGCGTCGGAGCGCGGCGTCCTGCTCGCGGAGATCGTTCAGAGCCGTCATCTGGTAGGCGGCCTCGTCCGCAGCGAGCACGGCCGAGCGAAGCGCCTCCTGGTCGGAGGCTGCGATCCGCGACAGAAGAACCGCACGGGAGACGAGGTCCGCTATCGTCCGCGACTCCAGAAGCAGGGATACGGGATCCGGCCGCCTGGCCTTGTACATGGCTACGAGCTTGAGACGCACAGAGCGACGAGCCTTCTCCATCTGGGCCCTTGACCGCTCCACCAGGTCCCGTTGCGCCACGATGCGCTGATCGGTGACTTCGATCCGCGTCTCGATGGCGGCGCGCTCGGCCTCGAGGTCCTTGATCTCGACTTCGAGCTGCTCTACCCGCCGCTCGGCGGCCTCGACATCCTCGCTGGTTGGCGCACCGACGGCAAGAGCCGCCATCGAAGACGCCAAGAGCATGCCGAGCAGGATGGCGATGAACGCTCGTCTGCGGCGCACCGGCGTCTCCGTCGTCTGGCAGCGCCCCGTGGACCGGGGCGATCGTCGCGGCGCCTATGGTAACATCAAGTCGCTGGTAGACGGCCGGAGGCAACCTCGGCCATAGGCCTCGGACCCACCAACAGACGCAGCCGGAGGCGCCGTGTCGAACCGGCTCAGAACGATTCTGACACTCGCGCTGCTAGCTGCGTCGGTTGCCGCGCCTGACCTCCGGGCGTTCGCAGAGCCATCGAACGCCGCTATCCGGTCGAAGCAAGCCGAGGCGGCCGCGGTTCAAACTCGCCTTGACCAGATGGCAGTCGAACTCGAGGAGCAGATCGAGGAGTACAACGCCGTGCGCGAGGAGCGCGAGCGCACCCTCAGTGAGATCCGCCGCACGCGCGTGGAGCTCGAAGAGGCGGAGCGCGACTTGAACGAAGCGAACGCGGTACTGTCGAAACGCGCTGCGGGAATCTACCGCGACGGTCCGGTCGACGCCATCGCGATCCTGCTCGGAACCTCCTCCTTCCCGGACTTCCTCAACCGCATGGACCTCCTGCTTCGGATATCCCAGCGCGATGCCCGAACCGTGCTCGCGGTCAAGGAAGCGAAGGCGCGGGTCGAGGCGACGGAACGCGCTCTGGAGACCCGTGCGGCAGAGGAGGCGGCTCTACTCCAGCGTGAACGTGCGGAGGCTGCTCGCATCGAGGCGGGGATCGCAGCCCAATCAGCGTATCTCGAAGAGCTGAACAGAGAAGTTAAGGCCCTGATCGAGAAGGAACGTCAGCGCCAGCGAGCGCTGGCCGAGGAGCGGGCCCGGAGGGCGGCCGAGGCGGTGAGGCGCTCAGGACTCACTTTCGACCCTGGTTCCCTGACCTCCGGGCGCCCTGAGGTCGTCACAGCCGCTCTGCGCTTCCTCGGCGTACCCTACGTGTGGGGGGGCACGTCCCCGTCGGGCTTCGACTGCTCGGGGCTGACCTACTACTGTTACCGCGAGATCGGAGTGTCGATCCCGCGAACCAGCCGCACACAGTTCAGATCGGGACAGCACATACCGCCGAACCGGAGAGACCTGCTCGTTGCAGGCGACCTCGTATTCTTCGGGCGGGATGGCAACCCTGAGCGCGTCCACCATGTCGGCATCTACGTGAAGGACGACCTGTTCATTCACGCCCCTGCCACCGGCGACGTGGTCAAGGTCGACTCGCTTGCTGACCGGATCGCCGCCAAAGGGGACTACGTGGGCGCCTCCCGCTTCTAGATGTCGGATGCCGCCGCCACGAGTATCCGTGCTTCTCGTCCGGACCCGTGTGATATCATTCGCGCACATTCGGCCGCTCCTAGAGTCGATGGAGTAGTGAAACATGGGCCGCTCTCTGTCGTCAGACGATCAGGCGGAGGCATGGGACGCGTTGGGGGCCGGCGCTGATGCCTCTCATTCCTACGGCGTCGACATCTCGCCGGCGGTTGCCCTGCCGGTCTGCCTGCCCTCCCCAGCGATCTGCTGCGAGCCGACGGGGAGCGCCTGGGTGCCTGCCACTGCCGCCAATGTGAGACTGCGCGCGTTCGCTTCCGACCGCGTGGCACACGCATAGACAGGGGAGTGTGACGCATGAAGGTGCATCAGTTGTCCGTCGTCATCGACAACAAGGCGGGCTGTGTCAGCGAGGTCGCAGAGCTTCTGGGGGCTGCGGGCGTCAACATCCGCGGCTTCTCGGTCTCCGACACGGCAGACTTCGGGATCCTGCGAGTCATCGTCGACGACACCGCGACCGCTCGCCAGACGCTCGTGCAAGCGGGGTTCAAAGTCGAGGACAGCGAGGTTCTGTGCATCAGGCTTCCGGACACCCCGGGGGCGCTGGCCGAAGCCCTGAAGATCGTCGCCCAAGCCGGGGTCTACATCGAATACGTCTACTCACTCGTATCCACGTTCGTCGTACTTAACGTGGCAGACGCAGGACTAGCAATCGAGCTACTGAAGGGAAGTCCGATTGCGCTTGTGTCCCAGGAGGAGATCGCCGAAGCCAGATAGCACCTCTTGGCCACCTGAAAGGGACCGGTTCGGGACCGGCAAGGCTGCCTTCAGCGACGCAAGAGCGGACATGGTCGCCCGCAACAAGAATGTCGCCCAGCGCCTGAGCTTGACTGCTGGGCCGATCGCCGAGGTTTTGCCTGTCCGACCCGGTACAATAGTGTGAATCGTGACCGGGGTCCGCAGGATCATGGACGACTTGGGTCTGTGACGGTTCGCCTGCGAGAAGGCGAGACGTGGGGAGGAACGTGCCCGACTGGGTCCTATACATCATCGCTGGCGTAGGGATCCTCCTTATCATCACGGGTGCCGTCGTCCTAGGCGCAGTCTGGTGGCGATGGCGGGTTCGACGGTACGTCATCCGTCTTGTGGGTTGGTGTGAGGGCACCCAATCGGCCTACAGAGGTCTTGAGGAGGTCGCCACACGCCTCGCCGGAGCGACGGACGCCGAGCTGATCGAGTTCGCATCCGACTCGACGCATCTGGATCGAAAGGCTTTGGTGGAGATCGCCACCCAGCAGGCCATCGCCGACGAGGAGCTCGAAACTGTCGCGCTACCCAAGCGACTGTGGGCGATTGGCGCAAACCTGGCGGCGGCAGCCCGCGCGGTCTCCCGCGAGGCAAGCAGGGTAGGGGAGGATGCGGGGCCTGATGCGGTCCTGGAGGGTATGGGGCGGATCGACCTTGGGTCTGCCGCTCTTGCCGTAACCGGAGCGGCGCAGGCCTTGCACGGCGTCTGCGAGGAATTAGGCGTCGAAGATCGGGCGGTGTACGGGGGAGGTCTGTACATCTGATGCGAACGGTACCTGCGCCGGTCAAGGCCATCTTGGGAGTAGCGACGGTGGTGCTCGTTCTTGTGTCGCTCCTGGGCTATTTCGGCGACTACCGCGCCGCAAAGAGCGGTGGCGGGTCTGGCGAAGCCACTCGCACGCCCGAACCCGGTGCGAAGCCCTCGGGTGATACTACGGGTAGCGGTGCCGGGAAGGTTCCCACAGGTCAGCCCAAGCCCACTAAGACAACCGTGGTCGTGCAGATCGAGGGACTCAACTTCCGGGCGGAACCGGAAGCCGGCTCCATGGTGATCCGCGGCCTTGCAAAAGGGGAGCGCCTCAGATGGCTCGCCACGGAAGGCGGCTGGCACAAGGTCGAGGATTCTGAAGGCCGCGTCGGTTGGATCTCGTCGAACAAGCAGTACTCGACCATTCAGCAGTGAGCGGGGTGTCAGATGGGTGACAGGGTCATAGGCGACGCCTCAGAGTTCTACCGCGCGAGGATAGTCAAGGTCGATGACTCCGGCGCCCCCGATCTCGAGTGGCGCGATGACATCCTGTACCGACGACCGCCCGAGCAGGCGGTGGAGGAGTACGCGCTCTACCGCATCGAGGTGATGGATAACACGTCGGAGGACGTGGTCACATCCCTCGGCGAGTTCGAGAGCCACGATGAAGCTTCCGCTCTGCTCGACGAGGTCCAGGACGCCATCGCCACCCTCACCAAGAAGGTCTTCGACTCCCGGTATCTCGGCCTGCCCTGAAGCCCCAGCTGTCGATCCCGGGGGACTGGCGTCTGCGCGGTACTTTACATAAGATATCTTATCGTACATTGCATTGGTGCTGGCGGTTCAGGCAAGCACTCCGCGAACAGCGTCCCCCTTACGAGTTGCCGCGATCGGAGGGGCTGTCTCGCAACGGTGCTGGTGCGGATAGGAAGGACCCCGGTCCGCTTACGCGGGCCGGGGTCCTTTCACCATCGTGACGCGCAGCCGCTGGCCGATGCGCGCCCGCCGATGCCCTTCGTCTAGCCGAGCAGCCCCTGGATCGCGGGCAGTATGAACGCCACAGCGAAGGCCGCGGACACGCCCCACATCAGCGGATGAACCTCACGCGCCTTGCCGTGGAACAGCTTGATGAGCGCGTAGCTGATGAAGCCGAACCCTATGCCGTAGCTGATGTTGTAGGTCAGAGGGATGCCGATGATCGTCAGAAACGCGGGGAACGCCTCCTCGAGGCTCGTCCACGGTATCTCGCGCACCGTGCGCATCATCAGGAACCCGACCACGATCAGCGCGCCGGCGGTGATGGGGTACATGTAGTGCGAACCCTCCGGCACCGTGAACCCGGCGCCGGCGAGCTGCGCGAAATGCGCGCCGGTCCCTACGTCATAGCCCCCGCCGATCATCGCGACAACAGGCGTGAAGAACGCCGCCACCGCGAAGAGCGCTCCGGTCACGACCGCCGTCAGACCCGTGCGACCGCCCTCAGCCACGCCGGCGGCCGACTCGATGTAGGTGGTGATGGAGCTGGCGCCGAACAGTCCGCCAACGCCGGCCGCGGCCGAATCGACAGCGAGGATGCCCTTGATGCCCGGCACCTTGCCGTCCTCGCCGACGAACCCGGCCTGCTCGCCGACGGAGATCACAGTGCCCATGGTGTCGAAGAAGTCCGTGAGCATGATGGCAAACACCAGCAGTAGAAGCGCCGGGGTGAATATCTTGGCGATGGCCATTCCGCCTTCAACGGTGTGGAACGGCGCGAAGAAGGTGGAGAAATCCGGGGACGCGACCACCGTTTCGGGGATCTTGGTGACGCCAAGAAGCAGCGCGGCGCCCGTGGCGATCAGGATGCCCCAGAGGAGATCCCCCTTGATGCGCAGGGCCATGAAGAACAGCACCGCCAGCAGACCGATAAGGGCGACCCAGACGTGTGGCTTGGTGAAGTCCCCAAGGCTGACGAGAGTCGCCGAGTTGGGGCTGATGAACCCGCCCTGGTTGAGTCCGATGGTCGTGATGAACAGACCGATACCGACGCCGATCGCCCGCTTGAGGTCTATCGGGATGGCGTTCATCACCGCCTCGCGGAGGCCTGTGAGAACCAGCAGCAGGATGAGGAGACCCTCAGCGAAGATCACGGCCATCCCGACCTGCCAGGGCACGTTCGCCTGCTGGAACCCTATGACCGAGAAGGTGACGACCGCGTTGAGTCCCATGCCTGACGCCAGAGCCAGTGGCCTGTTCGATACGACACCCATGCAGATGCACATGAGAGCCGCCCCGAGGGCGGTAGCCGTCGCCGCCCCGGCGAAGGGCACGCCGGCAGCCGACAGTATCCCCGGGTTGACGAACACGATGTACGCCATCGTGAGGAAGGTCGTCACCCCCGCGATAACCTCGGTCCTGATGTTCGTCCCGCGCTCCGAAAGCTTGAAAAACCCGTCCAAGCGTCACACTCCTCTCCTTCGGCGGACCCCCACGGCCCGCCACCTTGCCCGACATGACACCGCCCGAAGAGTCAATCAGCCCTGGCGGTGGCCCTCCCGACCATCACTAACCCAAGCCGACCCCGCGTACACCGCGCGACCGACCCCTTGGGGATCCGAGAGCAGTGCGGTGATGCGGTCAGCAACCGGAGGTCTCAGATCGCATCCTCTGAGATCCTCAGGCTCCAGAAGATCGACCGCCTCGACCCGAGGGTCCTCAGGTCGCTCGGTCACCACGCCGCCGACCCTTTCGGCGAGGAATACGATGTTCACAACGTGCCTGCCGCCGGAAGGGTCGATCGAGTCCGACAACAGCACCGGGTCCCCGACGGCGACGGTCAGACCGGTCTCCTCGCGGACCTCCCTAATGAGGGCCTCGGCCAGCGTCTCGCCGTATCCGACTCCCCCGCCGGGCAACAGGTGATACCGGTGCTCCCCGGCGCGGTGTCGAACGGTGACTACCTTGCCGTCTAGGAGCATCAGTGCGGCCACGCGAATCCTAGGAGCGTCACACCCCGCTGCTTCCAAGACCCCCCTCCCCCCGCACGGTCTCGTCGAGGGTCTCCCGAACGTCGAGCTCCACCCGCAGGACCGGCTGGACGACGAGCTGGGCTATCCTGTCGCCCCTCTCGATGACCAGTTCCTCGACCGGGTCGAGGTTCACGACGACCACCTTGAGCTCGCCCCGATACCGGCTGTCGATCAGCCCCGGAGAGTTCGCGAGGGCCAGCCCTCGCTTGAGCGCCGAACCGCTGCGAGGGAGGACGAAACCCGCGTGGCCATCGGGGATCGCCACGGCGATGCCGGTGCCCACCGCCCTTCTTGTCAGAGGCGCCAGCGACACCGATTCGGACGAGCGGAGATCCAACCCCGCGTCGCCGTCGTGCGCGTAGGCGGGAAGGTCGACTCCAGGGTCCAAGCGGACTATCGGCAGGATCATCCGCTTTCGAATCCTCTCATGACCGTCGGGAGGTACGCGCGGCAGACGACAGCGGAACGCCGCACGACATCAACCCCGTACGGCTCTACGCCGACGGCCCGCGGGTCGAGGGTCCCCTCGGAGCGGTACTGGTGCAGCGCCCACAAACGCCCTCCGGAAAGCGCGAGCGCAAGTGACTCCAGGTCCCCCAGGGACACCGCGCCCGGAAAGAGCGTGGTTCGGAACTCGTGGTCCGGAAGCGACTTGACGAGCTCCACCGACTCAGCGACCCGTTCCCCCATGCCCTCGACCCCCGTGAGCGCGTCGTACCTGCTCGAGGTGGTCTTCACATCAAGCACTACGGAGGAGACCAGCTGCTCCGACGCGGCGTGCCTCAGCACGCCGGGGCGAGAGCCGTTGGTGTGCAAACGGACCGGCCACCCGCGATCGCACAACCTCGCCAACAGAGCTGGCAGATCAGGGTCGTCGAGAGGCTCCCCGCCTGTGACCACTACGCCGCGCACGATGGCGCGCTCGCTCGCGAGATGCGTCAGAAGTCCCTCCCACAGGCCGTCGACACCCGCTTGTTCGTGCAATCTGGCGTCGCAGTACGCGCAACGGCACGCGCACCCCCCCAACCGGATGACCACGCTCGATCGCCCTGGCCAGTCAGCGGGCGTACCCCGCTCCCATGCCGCCAAACGGCGGGTCGGGCACCCTCGCCGCGGCGAGGTCCCTTGTCGCGAGGGAGCGCGATAGGCTCCTGACATTCAGTTCACCAGGAGCGCCCGCAGGCGTTCGCGGTCGGGAACGGCGCCTCGCCATGCGGCGACCTCACGCCCCCCGGAGTCGATGACCAGTACGGACGGCGCGTCGACCACCTCGTGAAGCGCGGCCTCCGCCATTCCGTCGAAGTGGGTGAGGTCGAATACGGACAGACCCTCGAAGCCCCTGCAAGCGGCCATGGCGGCGGGGCAATCAGGGCAGTTGTCCCTCATGAAGAGCTTGATCTCCACCGTCTCCTCAGCCCTACTTGAGTCTCTTGAGCTCAGACGTGAACTCGTCGAGATCCTGGAACTGCTTGTAGACCGATGCGAACCTTACGTACGCGACCTTGTCGAGTTTGCGTAGCCGCTTGAGCACCATGTCTCCAAGCTGCTCGGAGGCGATCTCGTATCGGAACGCGTTGTGAAGTTCGGATTCGATACTGTCGACCAGCGCCCCGAGCGTCTCCTGGCTGACATCACGTTTGGCGGTGGCGACCGTCAGGCCACGCAGCAGCTTGCCTCGATCGAACGGCTCCCGGGTGTCATCCTTCTTGACGACCATGAGAGGCACGTCCTCGCGCCTCTCGTAGGTGGTGAAGCGCTTGACGCACTCCAGACACTCTCGGCGACGACGAATCGTGTCCCCCGCCTCAGACACCCTAGAGTCGACGACCTTTGTCTCATCGTGACCGCAGAAAGGACACTTCATGGATGCCACCCCTACATCTAGGTCTGGTGGCAAACTAACACACAACATGTAGGGGTGCAACAGAGCCAAGTTCTGTCAGTGCCGGCTTACCGTGAGGCCATAGGCGCGGCTTCGCCGTCCATGGCGGGAATCACTATGGCCTGCCCTTCTCGGAGGACGCCATCACTGAGTCTGTTCGCCGTCGAGATCGCTTCCACGAAGTCGTGTGTGGAGACAGTCTGAGGTCTGTGCGCGGCAGCGATAGACCACAACGTATCTCCGGCCTCGATCCGGAGGGCGACACCGTTTCCCATCGCCGCAGGTCTCGCCGGCCCGAGCATCGGGCGCGCAAGGATCAGTGCTACGGCCAGGACCGCCGCCAAGGCAAGACAGAGGTCGAGCGGCCCCGCCTCCCCGTCGATCGCGAGCGTTCTTGTTCTACCACTCCGGCCTCTCCCGCCATACATGTCCGACACCTCCAGAGCCTCTGTCATCCTTGCTGCACCCACCCTAGCGGCCTGGTCTGACATCGAGTGGTCCCAACACATCGAACATCTGTTCGTATTGATGATATCGAACGTGTGTTCGCTGTCAAGGAGGCCTCGGGCGAACACCTGTTTGCGCATGAGCGGGCTTTCGCATACACTCACTGTCGAACCTGCGTTCGACAGTGAGGGGGTCGAGGCCCATGACCTACAGGCGAGAGATCACCACAAGGCAGCGGCAGATACTCGACTTCATACGGGCCGAGATCCACCGGCGCGGCTTCCCACCCTCGGTCCGCGAGATCGGCGAGGCCGTCGGCCTGTCCTCCTCCTCCACCGTCCACTCGCACCTGTCCGCCTTGGAGTCCAAGGGCCTGCTGCGACGGGACCCGACCAAGCCTCGCGCGCTGGAAGTCCTCGACTACCGTGACACGGAACGCGCTGTGGACTACGGCAGGGTTTACGCCGTCCCTCTTGTCGGACAGGTGGCCGCAGGCCAGCCCATCCTGGCCGCGGAGAACATCGAGGCGACGCTCGCCCTTCCCTCGGAATTCGCGGAGGAGAACACCTTCATCCTTCGCGTCCGGGGCGAGTCGATGATCGAGGCCGGGATCCTCGACGGTGACATGGTCGTCGTACGCTCCCAGAGCACCGCGTCCGACGGCGACATCGTGGTGGCAATGATCGACGAGGAAGCCACAGTGAAGCGGTTTTTCCGACGCGAGGGTCGCGTCCTGCTCAAGCCAGAAAACTCCGCGATGGAGCCGATCTGGGCGGACCGCCATGCCGACTTCGCGGTTCTCGGGAAAGTCGTGGCTCTGTTCCGGCGTCTCTAGCGGTCGTCAGCCCCGGCCGGACCTGTCTCGACGAACCCCGCGAACGTCCCTACCAGCTCGCTGGGCACCCGCAAAGTCATGCGAGTCCCATCGGCGGTGTGCTCCTCCCTCACGACATGGCCCCGCTCGTGTGCGGTCCGAACTACATCGCCACGGACGTACGGCACGAGGATCTCCATCAGGCGCCCCTCGGACGCGGCCGAGGACGCGATGGCAGCGGAGATCGCCTCCAGGCCGTCACCGGTCTTGGCGGCGACCGCTATGGCTTCAGGGTGCCTCCTGCGCAGCACGTCCATGGCGCCTATGTCGGTCACATCGGCCTTGTTGAGCACGACCAACTGGGGCTTGGCGGCCGCCCCCAGTTCGCCCAGGACCTCGTCCACCGCGCGAATCTGAGCCTCGACCTGAGGATGAGATGCATCCACGACATGGACAAGAAGATCAGCCTCTGAGACCTCGTCGAGTGTGGACTTGAATGCCTCCACCAGGCCGTGAGGCAGCTTGTTGATGAAGCCGACCGTGTCGGTCAACGTCACCTCCCGGCCCTCGGGCAGCGAGTACCGCCTCGTGGTCGAGTCCAAGGTGGCGAACAGCATGTCGTACGCGAGAACGTCCGCGCCGGTCAGAGCGTTAAGAAGCGTCGACTTTCCCGCGTTCGTGTACCCGACCAGCGCGACCCGGTACACGCCTGAGGAGCCGCGCGAACCGCGCTGAAGCGAGCGCTCGGCGGCGACCAGCCTGAGTCGACGCCGGAGGTGTGCGATCCGCCTCCTAGCCAGACGCCGGTCCGTCTCAAGCTGGGTCTCCCCAGGTCCGCGCGTGCCTATCCCGCGCTTTCCCCCCGCAGCAGCCGCCGCCTGTTCGAAGTGCCGCCACAGCCCCCGCAGTCGCGGCAGGAGGTACTCCATCTGCGCGAGCTCGACCTGCAGCTTGCCCTCCGCGGATACCGCGTGCAAGGCGAAGATGTCCAAGATGAGGGCGGTGCGGTCCAGGACCTTGACTCCCGGGATGGCCTGCTCGACGTTCGACTGCTGCGAGGGGGACAGCTCGTCGTCGAAGACCACGAGCGTCGCCTGCAGGTCCCTCGCGACCGAAGCGACCTCCTCGGCCTTGCCGCGACCGATGAAGGTGCGCGGGTCGGGTCGGTCGAGTCGTTGCGTGAGGGTGGCCACGACCTCACCGCCGGCCGTCTGGGCGAGTCGCGCGAGTTCGGCCAGCGACTCCTCCACAGGCCACTCCGCGCTGTTGCGGTCCACGCCGACCAGGACCGCGCGGTCTCGAACCTCGCGCTGGATCTCCTCGGGCGGGAACCTACGGGACAAGGGTGGCTCAGTCCTCCGTGACTAGAGAGACGCCTCGATGCGCGCGATGGCCTCACGGAGCCGGTCGTCCGGCGTGGTGAGCGAGATCCTGACGTAACCCTCGCCGCTCGGACCGTACGCGCTGCCCGGAGCCACTATCACGTCGGCCTCCTCGAGCACTTTGGTCGCGAAGCTCGCCGAGGTATGACCGTCGGGCACCTCGACCCAGACGTAGATGGTCGCCTTGGGCACCTCGGCGCGCAGACCGATGCTGTCCAATGCCCCGATGACGAGGTCACGGCGGCGCTGGTACAGAGCGTTGAGCTCCCTCACGTCGTCCTGCGGCCCGAGCATGGCCTCGATGGCGGCGTCCTGCACGGCGGTGAACACGCCCGAGTCGATGTTGCTCTTCACCGTGCCCAGGGCCTTGACGGCCTCGGCGTTGCCGGCGGCGAAGGCGACCCTCCATCCCGTCATGTTGTAAGCCTTCGAGCAGCTGAACAGCTCTATGGCGACGTCCTTCGCGCCCGGCCTCTCCAGCAGGCTCGTCGGACGGTAGCCTTCGTATCCAATCTCCGAGTACGCGTTGTCGTGTATCAACAGCAGATCGTGCTCACGCGCGAAGTCGATCGCGCGATCGAAGTACTCCGCGTCCGCGACGGCGGACGTGGGATTGTTGGGATAGCTCAGGAACATCATCTTGGCCTTGGCCAGGACCTCGGGGGGCGTGCTCTCGAAGTCCGCGAGAAACCCGTTCTCCGCCGTCATCGGCATGAAGTGCGACAACCCGCCAGCCAGGATCCCGCCCGTATGGTAGACCGGGTACCCGGCACCGGGCACCAGAGTGTAGTCACCCGGGTCGACGTAGGCGATGAAGATGTGTGCGATGCCCTCCTTTGAGCCGATAAGCGCGACCACCTCGTCATCGGGGTCGACACACACCCCGAATCGGCGGTCCATCCACTCGGCGCAAGCCTCCCGATACCGCTGCGCGCCGAAGTAGCTGGGATACTGATGGTTGCCCGGATCGCGGATAGCCTCGGCCATGACCTCGACGATCCTGGCGGGCGTGGGGGTATCGGGGTCGCCGATGCCAAGCGATATCACGTCGATGCCCTGTGCGACCTTCGCCGCCTTCTTGCGGTCGATCTCGGCGAACAGGTACGGGGGGAGATTCGCGATCCTGTTAGCGGTGCGCACGGACGAGACACTTCCTCTCGAATTCGAGGGTGGCCGACTGCCGATGGTGCTCAGCGTGCCGCCCATGGTAACACTCGCTGTCGGAGGATGGCGGCCTCAGTCGTCCTCGGCCAGAGTAACGGTACCGGTGAACACCTCGGACGCTGGCCCGGTCATGTAGACGCGACCGTCCTCCTGCGACCACCTGATCGCCAGATCGCCACCGGGCAGCTCCACCGTCGCGTCCCTGCCAGGTATCCTGCCCCCGAGCACGGCCGCGACAAGCGTCGCGCAAGCTCCGGTGCCACACGCCATCGTCTCCCCCACCCCGCGCTCCCATACACGCAGCGCGATCGTCGATGCGTCGACGACGTGCGCGAACTCGACGTTCGTCCGGTTCGGGAAGGCCGGATGGTGTTCGACCAAGGGTCCCGCGGTGGTGACGGGCGCGGTCTGAACGTCGTCGACCCAGACGACCGCGTGGGGATTGCCCATCGAGACGCATGTGACCTTCAGGTCACCTGCGGCGGTGGCCAGAGCAGCGTCGAGGACGGGCTCCCCGGTCAACGTGGTCGGCACCTCAGGGGGCGACAGGACGGGCATCCCCATGTCCACCGTGGCGAACGTCAGCTTGCCATCGCCTCCCCGCGTGACCGCCACGCGTCGAACACCACCGAGGGTCTGCACCGTCACGGTCTGCGCGTCGCCATCCACCAAGCCCCGGTCGACGACGTACTTGACGAAGCAGCGGACACCATTGCCGCACATCTCGGCGGTCGTCCCGTCAGCGTTGAAGTAGAGCATGAACCAGTCGGCCCCGCTTGCGCTGGCTGGCCGGACCAGGATGACACCGTCCGCGCCCACCCCGAAGTTGCGGTCAGCGAGCCAGCGGACCGCCGCCTCGTCGAGGTCCAGGCTACCGTCTAGGTCCTCGATAAGAACGAAGTCGTTGCCCAACCCATGCATCTTGGTAAAGGAGAGCTCCACGGGGCGTTCCTCTGACGGTCGCGGGCGTGAGGGGCACGCCTAGGATTCTAGCAGCGACAAGGCGCGTTCCGCCGCCTCATCAGCATGAAGGTCGGTCACGTCCAACCAGCGGACGCGCGGATCGGCCCGGAACCACGACATCTGGCGCTTCGCATAGCGGCGAGTCGCGCGCTTGACGTCGTCGATCGCCTGCTCGACAGAGATCACGCCTTCGATCGCGGACACCATCTCCTTGTACCCGATCGCCTGCGACGAGGTCAGGGCCTCCCTGTGGCCCGCGTCGAGAAGACGACGGACCTCATCGAGCAGGCCTGATTCCACCATCGCGTCCACCCGCGAGTCGATCCTCGCGTACAGTACCTCCCGCCGCACCTCAAGACCGATGAAGTGGGCGTCGTACACCCCCCTCCTCTCGCGGAAACCCGAGGCTTGCACGTGGTAGGGGGTGCCGTCGGCGAGCATTTCCAGCGCCCGCGTGACCCTCCGGACGTTGTTGGGGTGGATCATGGCGGCTGACTCGGGGTCCAGCCCGGCCAGGCGTGAATGCAGCTCCTCCGGGCCCAACTCCACAGCCAGCGCCTCGATCTCACGCCTGGATGCGGACTCGCGGCTTCCCGCGGGGAAACTCCAGTCATCGAGCGCCGCGCGAACATACAACCCCGTCCCCCCGCAGACGATAGGCACGAGTCCCCGCGAGGCGTACCCGTCGATGGCGGACCGGGCCACTCGCTGGTACAGAGCCGCGGAGAAGGGCTCTCCCGGGTCGGCGATGTCGATGCAAGCATGAGGGACCACCCTCTCCTCGGGCGGTGTCTTGGCGGTTCCGATGTCCATGCCGCGATACACCTGCATGGAGTCAGCGCCGACGATGGCGCCGCCGATCCGTTCCGCCAAGGATCGGGCGATCGCGCTCTTCCCCGCCCCGGTCGGACCGACGATGGCGATCACTCGCGTCCCCCGCCGCGAAGGAACGCACACCTCACCCATGCCTTGTGACCCTGAAGCGCTCAAGGGTGTAATCCTCACCAGGGTCGATGCCGGCCTTGCGAAGGGCTATCACCACTTGCTTCTCGGATGTGTCCACTCCCTCGAGGTCAGGCAGGAGAAGACCCCTACGCCACCCGCTCGTGACCACGACACCATACTCCCTCGGGTCCAGATCGGCGAAGGTGCACACCTCGCTCGGCCCGAGCACGTCCACCTTCACCTCGAGCGACCCCAGCTCCTCGGGTGTCAGCGGAGGGAAGCGGGGATCTCGAGTTGCGGCCTCGACGGCGTTGCGAACGACCTCCGCGGCCAGATCGTCCTCGTGAGGGACGATCGTCCCCATGCAGCCGCGCAGTTCGCCATCTATGTGCAGTGACACGAAAGTTCCCGCCCTGTCGGGCAGCTCCGGGTCGTCGAAGGGCGCGGGGCCCAGAGTGACACCCTCGCGGACCTTCGCGAGGATTGCTTCCCTCGCGAGTGCGACGAGCGCATCCTCCGCGACGCCGTCCGGCCTTGTCGCTTCCGCGGCGTTCGCGCGCCCGTCGAACCACGCCGGGTCGCCCGCGACCGCTGTCAGGTAGCCGACCCCCCACGGGGCCTCGTATGCGAGCTCACGACAGAACACACCCTCGCCCAGGAACCCACCCAGTGTCACGAAAGACCGCACACCGCACTCCCCGCCCTCCTCGACCATCGTGGGGTCCATCCCCGCCATCGCCGCCAAATCGGATGCCGCTACGTGGCCCCGGATGGTCGAGTCCAGCTGAGGGCCGTGCGCCGAGAACGGATAGGGGCCATCGTGGGACAACCGATGGCTGCAATCGCCGCTCGCCACCATCGCGACCCGCCTGCCAAGCGCGTCGGCCGCGGCAGCCACGGATCGACCCAGCGCCAAATGGGAGTCAAGCGGCAGGTACGAAGGCGAAAGGATGACGACCGGACACGGGCGGTCGGGCAGCAGGAAGCTCAGTGGTACGACAACGCCGTGGTCGAGCACGCCGGGCTTCAGATGCGGGAAGGCCGCACGATCCGCTGCTGGCAGCCCGGCCCGGTCAAGCCGCTCAAGTATGGCGGACGCGAGCTCGACGTCGGTCGGGTATGAGAGCGCGACCCGCGGGGCCCCGAAGGCTGAGAGATCCCCAGACACCCGCTCGGTGCCGTCGACGGCGAACGCGTCTGACATACCCGGCGCGTGGGGAGAGATGACCACTACCGTGTCCGCTGCGAAGGACAGCAGCATCTGAGCCGCCACCGAGAGTGCGTCGCGCGTCGCGAATGTGACGTCGTCGCGCGGACCGCCCACCTCGCGGACTATCACCGGAGGATGCGGGGCGATCAAGCCCAAGCGCTCCGAACGCATCGGGCCTCCTCCCCGATCAGGTCCTCACGCTATCATCCCCGGATATCGCCTGCGAGGAACCACGTCTGGGCCTCCGCAATCGCGACCTGCACGAACGCTCCCTCGTAGTCCCTGGCCGACCGCCCGTCAGGGACTGGAGCATGCACGACCTTGTTGGTGCCGGTCCTGCCCGCGAGCACTCCGGCGTCGCGCTTGGAGGGGCCCTCCATCAGCACCTCTTGGACGGTTCCGAGGTAGCTCAGGTTCCTCACCAGCGCGGAAGCCTGCACCTGCTGCACGAGGGAGTCGAAGCGCTCCTGCGCCGCCTCGCGGGGCACTCCACCCGGCATCGACGCCGCAGGGGTACCCGCGCGCGGCGAGTAGATGAACGTGAAGGCCTGATCGAATCCCACGCGCTCGACCACCTCCATCGTGTCGGCGAAGTCACGGTCCGTCTCGCCGGGGAACCCGACGATGACGTCCGTGGACAGCGCCAAGTCGGGCATGCGCTCACGAAGCCGGTCCACCAGGTCCAGGTACTCGTCCCTGCTGTAGTGGCGGTTCATCGCCTTCAGGACGCCGTCCGACCCGGACTGCAGCGGCAGGTGGAGGTAGCGGCAGATCCCAGGAGATGCGGCCATCGCGTCGATCGTCTCTTGCGACAGGTCTTTCGGATGGCTGGTGAGGAATCGCACGCGCCGCAACCCGGTGTCCGCGACGCGCCTCAGGAGTTCAGCGAAGCCCGGACGGCCGTAGAGGTCCCGGCCGTAGGAGTTGACGTTCTGCCCGAGAAGCGTGACCTCGAGCACCCCTTCGGCGGCCAGGCTCTCGCACTCCCGGACGATGGAGTCCTCCTCGCGGGAGCGCTCACGGCCTCGCACATGCGGCACGATGCAGTAGGCGCAGAAGTTGTCGCAGCCGACCGTGATAGGCACCCACGCGTGCCATCGGTGCTCACGCTCGCCTGGAAGGTCGGATGTGAAATCGGTCGCCTCGGCCAGCACCTCCACCACCGGACGACGTGACCTTTCCGCCGCCTCGAGCAGCGCGGGCAGCCGCGCCACGTTGTGGGTGCCGAACACGACGTCGACCATCGGCAGCTCGCGAAGGAGGGTCTCTCCATCACGCTGACCCATGCACCCGCCCACCGCGATGAGCAGTTCGGGTCTTCCGCCCGTCTTCACCGACTTCAACGAGGAGACCTGCCCTCGAAGGCGCTCGTCCGCACGCTCTCGCACGCAGCAGGTGTTGAACACCACGACGTCGGCGGAGAGAGCGTCATCTGCTGCGGAAAGGCCCGCGGCACGAAGGAGGCCGACGATCCTCTCGGAGTCGTGTTTGTTCATCTGGCACCCGAAGGTGCGAACATGGAAGGTGCGCATGGCCACGGAGTGTATCAGGAAGGCTGCCGACCGGCGGCCGCCAGCAGCGGCTCCAGCAGCGTGTCGGGAACGTCGGCGCCGCCGACGTCGCTGTTGGGGAACCCCGGCCCGTGATGGTCCGAGCCGCCGGTGATGACGAGTCCGAGCCGGTTCGCGAGGGCCACATACCTGCCTCGCTGCTCATGCGAGTGATCGGCGTGGTACGCCTCCAGGCCCGCCAGCCCCTGCTCCGTCAGCTCAGGTATCAGATAATCCACCCCGGTGACGCCCGGGTGTGCGAGCACCGGGACCCCGCCCGCATCCAGGATGGTGCGTATCGCCGCCGGTGGCGTCGACTCGGGCTTCGGGACGTAGAACGGCCTCCCGCGGCCAAGGAGGCGGGCGAAAGCTTCGGCTACGCTAGCGACGTGCCCCTTGGCCATCAGCGCCCTTGCCACGTGGGTGCGCCCGACCGAGCCACCGTCCGAGAGCGCGAGCACCTCATCCAGGGACAGCTCGTATCCCTTCTCGCTCAACGCCGTCACGATGTCGTGCGCGCGATCCAGCCTGGACTCCCTGAGCGTCGCGAGACGGTCTCTGAGCAGTTCACTGGCATGGTCCACGAAGTAGCCGAGGATGTGGATGTCGGCGCCGTTCTGAGCACACGAGAGTTCCACCGCCGGGAGCACCAGCACTCCCAGCTCCTGTCCCTCATCCAGAGCCGGCTGGACCCCGTCGACGCAGTCGTGATCGGTCACGGCGATCGCCCGGAGCCTGAGTGCGGCCGCCTTGGCCACAAGTTCCTCGGGTGAGAGGATCCCGTCAGAGAACGTGCTGTGCACATGGAGGTCGAGCACGCCGCCCTCCGGCGATCGGCGTCAGCGGCGCATGTCCCGGGGTTCAACAAGGAGGCGGATGGCGGTCCGCTCCTCGCCGTTGATCTCGATGTCCGCGAAGGCCGGGATGCATGTCAACTCGAGACCAGATGGCGCGATGAAGCCCCTGGCGATAGCGATGGCCTTGACCGCCTGGTTGAGCGCGCCCGCGCCCACCGTCTGCACCTCTACCGACCCCTGCTCACGGATTACGCCCGCGAGAGCGCCTGCCACGGAGTTCGGGTTCGACTTGCTGGAAACCTTAAGGACTTCCACTGCTGTCTCCGGTGCTCTGAGTGATGCTGCTGCGTTCACGGCTTCAACTGCTGCTGGGCGAGGTGCGATGCCGGAAGAGTATACCGCACGGGGTCGATCTAGTCGTCCTTGTCCACCTCGAAGCGGACGCGGATCTCGTCGCGGCCCACGGTCACCTTGGGCTCGCCTCGCAGGGTAAGGTAGTAGCGCTCCGCGAGCACGTCGAACGCCTCCTCCAGGGCCCGCCTGAAGCTGGCAAGATCAGCGGCGTGGACCCGGAGTCCGCGGCGGTCACGGTAGATGTCCGCCTCCGCGCGGGGCCGCTCCCCCCGATCCGGACGCAGGACGGCCATGACCGTCGAGCACACGGGGATGTCCCCGGCCAGGACGCGATGCGCGGTCCGCTCCGAGATCTCGAGACCGACGCCGGCCGCCAGCTCAGTGACCGTCGAAGCGTCGTCCGCGCACGCAGGGCGCTGCCAGACGGGGAGCTTGCCCGGGTCCTCGCAGAAGAGCAGGTCGGTGGCGTCCCTTGCGCCCCGGGCGACCGACCGCATGGTGGCGATGATCTCGGTCGGCGAGCCCAAGTAGACATCCACCTCGGGATGCTCGCATGCGAACTCCACGACCCGCCGCAGAATGTTGTGCGGCCCTCTGATCACATGGAGGCGCCCGTCCTCGCGCGGCTCCACCTCGGGCCACCGGGACTGGTCCGCTCGCTCAGGCAAGACCTCCGCGTCGGCGATAACTCGGACCGCCGCGCCCTTGTGGGCATCGGATGCGCAGATGCGCGCCTCGCGCACGTTGCTGCGGACCGAGTACAGGGCCATACCTCGTCCGTGGACCCCCCAGCGGTCCATGACCATCGTCTCAAGCTTGGAGGTGACGCGTGGCTCGAACACCCGCTCGTGCATCGGTGCGGGGATGCCGACGCCGTCGTCGACGAACGTGACCGTCCGAAGCTCACCCTCGCGAGCCGTGGCGACGAAGATCCTGTGCGCGTGCGCGTCCCTCGCGTTGCGAAGGAGCTCGACTACCACGTCCTCAACGCTACGGATGTCGTGCTTCGCCTGGCGGCGTTCGGCCTCCGAGACGCGCAGCCGGACGTAGCCTTCGCCCAGGTCCTCCTCGATCTTGAGATACTCGCCGCCGGTCACGGCGGACACCAGGTCGAGGATCTTGTCCGGGTCGGTCATGTGCGAACGGGTCCTTCCATGACTGGAACGGCGAGGGCCGCCTCGCAGCGGCCCCTCGCACGGCTGGTCACCGTCAAAGATGATAACGCGCCGACGGGACCGGGCGAACCTTGGCCCCGCAGAGCGGCGAGGCGATCAGCGCGTCACTTGGCGTACTCGACCGCCCGGCTCTCCCGAATGACCAGGACCTTGACCTGGCCTGGATAGTCCATCTCCTCTTCGATCTGCTTGGCGATGTCTCGTGCCAGCACAGCTGAAGCGCCGTCGTCGAGCTCCTCGGGCTTGACCATGACGCGAATCTCACGCCCTGCCTGCATCGCATAGCACTTCTCGACGCCTTTGTGCGACTCGGCGAGCGCTTCGAGCTTCTCGAGCCGCTTGATGTAGCTCTCGAGAGTCTCCCTGCGAGCGCCTGGACGAGCGGCGGAGACGGCGTCCGCAGCCATGACGAGGACCGCTTCGACAGTCTGCGGCTCGACATCGGCATGGTGCGCCTCGATGCAGTGCACGACCTCGGCGTGCTCCTCAAGGCGGCGCGCGAGGTCCGCTCCGATGGTGGCGTGCGGCCCCTCGACTTCGTGATCGATAGCCTTGCCTAGGTCGTGCAGCAGGCCGGCGCGCTTCGCGAGCCTCGGGTCGAGACCCAGCTCGGAGGCCATCACCCCGGCCAGATGAGCGACCTCTATCGAGTGAAGCAGGACGTTCTGCCCGTACGACGTGCGGTACTTCAGGCGGCCCAGAGTACGCACGATCTCGCCGCTCAGCCCGTGCACGTTCGTGTCGAAGGCGGCCTGCTCGCCGGCTTCTATGATCTGCTGCTCGACCTGACTGGCCGCCTTGTTGAACATCTCCTCGATGCGAGCGGGATGGATACGCCCGTCGGCGACGAGGGCCTCCAGAGCAACCCGTCCCGTCTCCCGGCGGACGGGATCGAAGCTGGACAGAACAACAGCCTCCGGGGTGTCATCGATGATCAGACTGATGCCTGTCAGCTGCTCAAAGGCTCGGATGTTCCTGCCCTCGCGACCGATGATGCGGCCCTTCAGGTCGTCGCTCGGGATGTGCACGACCGAGACGGTGGACTCGGCGGTGTGGTCGGCTGCGACACGCTGAATGGCTATGCTGACGATGTTGCGGGCCTTCTTGTCGGCTTCCTCGCGCGCGCGGGACTCGCTTTCGCGGATGTATGCGGCCACTTCGCGATCCACGTCCTCGCGTACCCGCTCGACAAGCTCCTTCTTGGCATCGTCCGCGGTCATGCCCGCAAGGGACTCCAGGCGGCGGGTCTCCTCGGCGATGAGCTCGCTGAGCTGACCCTCGCGGCTCTGCAACTGCCCTTGCAGGCTCGACAGCTGGTGCTCCCGCTTGTCTTGGGCCTCGGCACGCCTTTCCATGCTCTCCTCGCGCTGCATGAGCCGACCCTCGAGGGCGGTCAGTTCCTTGCGACGCTCCTTGGCCTCCGCCTCAGCCTCCTCGCGCATTGACAGCACCTGCGCTTTGGCCTCTACCAGGGCTTCCTTCTTGGCGGTCTCAGCTTGCTTCTCGGCGTCGCTGAGTATCCGCTCCGCAGAATCCTTCGCGCGAGCGACACTCCCCTTAGCGACGAACCGCTGAAGGGCGATACCGAGAGCGGCGCCGACGATGGCGGCTATCGCGTAGAAGATGATCTCCACCGTGCGCCTCCTTCCACATGACTGTCGTTGTCAGGCGTTCGACGGAGGACATGGGTCCCACCGCCGTCGAACACGGAACGCCGAAGGCGCGGACTGAAGAAGCGGCCTGCGGTCGCCGTGCACTGGCACCACAGTGAAGGCGAGGTCTCGAAAGCGCGGCAACCCTTCATCAACGCTCGATGGCCCGCTCGGCGGGCTCGGGCTTCACAGCGGTCTCGTTCGCTCATCAACCGCGGAAGACGGCACACGCCGCTTCCGCCGGATCGTCACAGGTGCCGCGCCAATCCTAGTCGCCAGAGGCGCGGTCAGTCAAGGTCATGAGGTGTTGTCGGGGCTCGCCTGTCAGGGGTCGTCAGGGGTCGTCCGGGCTCTCCTGAAGTCCTTCGCCCATGACCGTCTCGACGGCTGCGAGCACCTCGTTCAGGGCAAAACCCCTGCTGGCCAGACGCCTCACCATACGCGCGGCGTCCACGCGGCCGAAGCGGGCAAGCGCGCGCGCTGTGGTGACGACCCGCTCCCCCTCCTCGCTCGCCGGGACGAACTCATCTAGGACTGCCGCTACCGACTCATCGGCGACGCCGTCGCGCCTCAATCTCGCCCCGATCGCAGCGCGCCCGCGACCCCCCGCGACGGCCATCCTGCGGGCCTTGTCGCGCGCGTAGCGCAAGTCGTCCAGGTAACCGAGTTCCGACATGGAGTCCGCAACGGCCTCGACCACCTGCTCGGGGTAACCGGTCTGACGAAGCTTGTCGCTCAGCCGGCGTCGAGTGGAATCCACCCTGGCCAGGGAGTCCAACGCCCTGGCGCGGGCGCACGACATCTCCGCGGCAGCCAGCCGCGTCTCAAGTTCCCCGTGCTCGAGCGTCATCCCTTCAACCAGCCCGGCGTGCTTGACGGCTCGAGCCGAGGTCCGGCGGACGGACTCTCCATCGAGGTACAGCACCACCGCGCCTGATCGGGCGACGCGTTCCACTCTGGTCAGCGAGGCCATAACGGCGCCCGTCAAGAGGCCTACTCCGCCTTGACGACCTGCGCCTGCTTCTGCGAGGAAGCGGGCTTCGCAGTGGCGGGAGCGGGCTGGGCATCAGCTGGGGCCTGTCCGTGCTTGTCTCCAGCCACTGGCAGCGGGACACCGAGGGCCTCGCGTACCTTGCGCTCGATGTCGTCCCGGAGCGCAGAGTGCTCACGAAGGAAATCCTTCGCGGCCTCGCGCCCCTGACCCAAGCGCTCCTCGCCGTAGGTGTACCAGGCGCCCGACTTGGCCACGATGCCTTCCTCGACACCTAGGTCGAGCACCGAGCCCTCCTTGCTGATGCCGAAGCCGTACATGATGTCGAACTCCGCCTGCTGGAACGGCGGCGCCACCTTGTTCTTGGCCACCTTGGCCCGGACGCGGTTCCCGACGAGGTCGGTGCCGACCTTGATCGAGTCGATGCGACGCACGTCGATTCGCACTGAGGCGTAGAACTTGAGCGCCCGACCGCCTGAGGTGGTCTCGGGGCTGCCGAACATCACTCCGACCTTCTCGCGAAGCTGGTTGATGAAGATGCATGTCGTCTTCGACTTATTGAGGGAGCCTGCCAGCTTGCGAAGCGCCTGGCTCATCAGCCTGGCCTGCAGCCCGACCTGCACGTCGCCCATCTCGCCCTCCAGTTCGGCGCGAGGGACCAGCGCGGCGACCGAGTCGATGACGATGACGTCGATCGCCCCGCTCCTGACGAGCATGTCCGCGATCTCAAGCGCCTGCTCACCCGTGTCGGGCTGAGAGATCAGGATGTCGTCGATGTCGACGCCCAGGCGAGCCGCGTAAGCGGGGTCCAGGGCGTGCTCGGCGTCGATGAACGCCGCGATGCCGCCCATACGCTGTGCCTCAGCGACGATCTGGAGCGCGAGCGTGGTCTTCCCGGAGGACTCCGGGCCGTATATCTCGACGATCCGACCCCTGGGCACCCCGCCTATCCCCAGCGCCGCGTCCAACGCCAGAGAGCCGGTCGGGATGGCGCTTATCTGGCCGATCCCGTCGTGCTCGCCCAGCTTCATCAGCGAGCCCTTGCCGTACTTCCGCTCGATCTGCTCGCGCGTGACTTCGAGGATCCTATCCCTGTCGGCCTGCATTCTCGCTCCCTTTCCGATGCGGGCGTCCCTTGGGGCACACCCGGAACCTATACGAACGTCTGTTCGATGTCAAGCGCCCCCGAGCGGGACTGCCATCAACTCGCGATAGACCGGCCCGGTAGGCAGAAGGACGCTCTCGAACAGGGTCACATGGAGCACTGACATCGGCTCAGCAAGCGCGGTTGCGACCAAGGCCTCGGCCTCCCCAAGGGCAGCCGCGGGGACCGCACGGGGCCCACGGGTCCGCACGAGCGTCACATGCGGCCGAAAGGGCCTTGCGTCCCCCTTTTCGCACAGGCCCTCGTGTGCGGAGCGAAGATCGCGCGCGATGCGCTGAGACATCCCGGCAGGGTCGTCGTACGAGGCCCACAGCATCGTCGCGCGCCGCAGGGAGGGAACAGCCCTCACGCCCGCGGCGATGAGCTCGAAGGGCTCGACCCCTGATGCGACGCGAGCGAGAGCGTCCGCCACGACCCCGATCAAAGCGCTCGGCACCTCACCGAAGAAGGCCGAGGTGATGTGGAGGTTCTCCCGCGGCACCCATTTCTCGCAAGCCCAGGAGGGATCGGCCTCTTCGATCAGGCCGCGAACGCATCCCAGCGTGCTCACATGGAGGCTTGTCAGACCAAAAGCTGCGAACAGGCGCGGCATCAGCCCGACAGCATCCTTGACCTGATGAGGTGCAAAGCCCCGGCCGCCGCCCTCTCCCTGACGCGATGGCGGTCGCCGTGGACGACCCTCGAAGACGAGCTGGTCGCCCCTGCGTCAGCGACGGCGCTCCAGACAAGCCCCACAGGCTTGTCGGCGGAGCCGCCCCCGGGTCCGGCGATCCCCGTCAGTGCGACGGCGACGTCGGCTCGAAGCCGTTCGAGCGCCCCGGCTGCCATCGCCTCGGCCACCGGGCCGCTAACCGCGCCGTGAGTCGCTATAAGCTCGGCGGGGACGCCGAGCAGCCGGATCTTCGCCTCGTCCGAATAGGCGACCACACCGCCGACGAACGCCTGCGAGGAGCCCGGCACGTCCGTCAGGGCGGCGGCGACGAGCCCCCCCGTGCACGACTCGGCGACCGCGATGCGCAACCCGCGCTCGCTGGCGATGGCCAAGACGCTACCTGCGAGCGACAGCTCCCCGTAGCACGCGTCGCCCAGAGCCCGGCGGACCGCATCGGCGGCGTGTTCCAGAGCCTGCACTCCCCCACCCGCGTCCGAGAGCACCACCCTCACGTCGCCGGGGCTGGCCAGCAGGCTCAGCCGCACCCCCTCGACGCCGGACAGCGCATCCTGCGCGACGACCCCGACATCCGTCTCGGGCATCCCGCCGACGCCCAGCGAGACCGAGCGGCGCCCTTCCCAGGCCGGAGCGAGGATCTCGGCGAGCATGCCTCGCATCTCGGCCGGAGGACCTGGCAGCAGCGCCATCGAGCCACCGGGCGTGCTGACGACCTGCCCGGGAGCGGTCCCGGACGTTGGCCGGAGGACCCTGGCGCCCTGCAGGACGTCGGCCTGACGGAGCACCTGGTGAGCCGCCCCGGGCTCCGAATGCCGTGCCGCCACGGGCTCGAGCAGCGCCACCAGCTCTCGGTCGCGAATAAGACCGAGACCAAGGGCGGCGGCGGCGGCCTCGCGCGTGACGTCGTCGTGGGTGGGCCCAAGGCCCCCGGTCACGACGACCATGGCGCAGTCGGCCGCAAGCCGGGCGAGCGTTCGCTCCAAGGAGTCAGGGTCGTCCCCGGTGGTCACGACCTCGCGTACCCTGAACCCCGCGGCCGTCAGAGCGGCGCACACCTCGGTGGCGTTGGTATCCTGCCGGAGTCCGGTGACAAGCTCGGTGCCGACAGTGACCACGGCAGCGTCAGGAGCCTCACTCATCCGCCGCGGCTCCCCTGTTCCACGGCCCGACAAGGACGTCCCTGGCGTGGATGAAGTAGTCGACCATCGAAAGGACGGTGGCGACCAGCGCCACGGCCATCACGAGCCACGACAGGACCTCTAGCACGGCGGTGCCCCCCGCCCACACGAGGTCGATCAGGTGCGAGTCCTTGACCATGAACATCGCGATGGCCACGATCTGCGTGATCGTCTTGACCTTGCCATAACCCGACGCCTCGATGACCTTGCCTTCGGCCAGGGCGACCATCCTCAGGCCCGAAACGATCAGCTCCCGGCTCACGATGGCTATCGCCACCCAAGCGGGTAGCTGGTCAAGGTCGACCAGCGCGAACAGCGCGGCGGTCACCAGCAACTTGTCCGCGAGCGGGTCTATGAGCTTGCCAAAGGTGGTCACCTCGTTGCGAGAGCGCGCCAGGTACCCGTCCACGGCGTCCGACGCGGCCAGCACTGTGAAGATCAGCATCGCGACCCAGGGCTTGGCCGCGATCCACCAACCCGCCGCGGGCCACACGTCTGGCCACTCGCCCAGCAGCACTACCAGGAAGAGCGGGATGAGCGTCACCCTTAGGAGGGTCACGCGGCTTGCGGCGGTGAGCGGAACCATCAGGCGTCTCCTGTGAGGCCTACCAGGTCGTATCCGAGCGAGTCCACGATGCGCGCCCGCACGACCGTGCCCGGCGCGTGCTCGCCATCCAACGATACCACCCCATCGACCTCCGGAGCCTGCCCGCACCAGCGCCCCACCGTGCGACCGTCCTCGTCAACACCATCCACGAGGACGTCGAGCGTCTCGCCCACATGCGCCGCGGCTCTCTCGACGCCGATGGCGTCCGCGACGGAGCGAAGGCGGTTGGCGCGCTCCTGACGCTCCGCGGCACGGATGCGCGGCCTCAGGGAGGCCGCGGGCGTCCCCTCCTCAGGCGAGTAGGCGAATACGCCCGCGTAGTCGAACCTGGCGGCCTCGATGAACGCCTCCAGTTCCGCGACATCCTCCTCCGTCTCGCCAGGGAACCCGGCGATCAGCGAGGTCCTCAGCACCACGTCCGGCATGGCGGTCCGGACGCGCTCCAGGAGCGCCAGGTGGCTCTCGGCGTCCCCCGCGCGGCCCATCGCCCGAAGCACCCTGCGAGCAGCATGCTGCAGCGGCACGTCTAGGTAGTGGCACACGGACGGATTGGATGCCATCGACTCGAGCAGCCGGTCGGTCACGCCTTCGGGCTGCGCGTACATCAGCCGGAGCCTCACCACTCCGTCAAGGCAGGCCAGCGAGTCCACGACATCGGCAAGCACCTCGTCGCCGGCGAGATCACGACCCCACGCGGTGATGTCCTGACCGACCAGTATGAGTTCCCGGGCGCCGGCGGACACGAGCTCCGCGGCCTCCTCCAGCACGCTGGACGCGGACCGGCTCCGGTAGGGACCGCGGATGCTCGGGATGGTGCAGTAGGTGCAGCGCTTGTCGCAGCCGTCGGACACCATGAGGTACGCCGCTGGGCCGACGGGCGCCGCGAAGAGCGCCGCTCCCCCGCCGGGGGGCGCCACCCCGGAGGCGGCCGCGAGCGCTTCCACGATGCCGTCGACGTCAGCTACCGGTAAGAAGGCGTCGACCTCAGGCAGCTCGGCGGAGAGCCCAGAGCCGTAGCGTGACGGCATGCAGCCCGAGACGATGAGCGTCCGTCCGGCTCCCTCGGCGCGCCACGCCGCGAGCTCCAGGGTCGCGGCGATCGACTCCTCGACGGCCTCCTGGATGAACGCACAGGTGTTCAGGACGACGGCGTCGGCGTCCCGGTGATCCTCCACCAGCGAATGGCCGGCACGCCCCAACGCGGCAGCCATGCGACGCGAGTCCACCTCGTTCTTGGGACAGCCGAGCGTGACGAGCGCTACGCGCACGGCTCAGCGGTAGTTCACGTACTGGAGCGGGATGCCGTAATCCTGCTCCTTGAGGAAGCGGATCACGACCTGCAAGTCGTCCTTGCTGCCCGAAATGACCCGCAGCTTGTCGCCCTCGATCTGAACCTTGACCTTGATCTTGGCGTCACGGATGTCCTTGTTGATGCGACGGCACAGGTCGGCTTCGATCCCGCTGACGATCTGTCCCACGGTCCGCACGGCTCCGCCCGCCGCCGGCTCCGACTTGCCCCACCGGACCGCCTTGACGTCCACCTCGCGACGGACGAGCTTGGTGTTGAGCACGTCCAGAACCTGCGACAACACGAATTCGCTGGGCGCCGTGATGGTGAACGCCTTGCCCTGCTTGTCCAACTCGATCTTGGAGCCGGAGTCCTTCAGGTCGTACCTCTGCGAGGTCTCGCGCACCGCCTGCTGGTGCGCGTTGTCGATCTCCTGCATGTCGACCTGCGAGACCACGTCGAAACTGCTCTCCTTGCCCATCGGGTCGCCTCCCTGTAAGGATCAGTCTGCTTCGAGCACCAGCGTGGGGACTTGCGCGATGACCGCCGGAGCCTGCGTGACAGTCTCTCCGTCACGGTAGACCGTGACAGCGGAAGGCCTGCCCATCGCGATCGTCACGCTCCTGGAGACCGCGTACTCGCGCTGCCCGCCGGTCAAGGTGCCCTTGTAGGCCTCCTTGCCGTCAACCGTGATGACCAACCACGATGCCTGCCCTTGAGCGACCACCACCTTGACCTGGAAAGTCCCCTCCGCAGGCACTGCATCGATCTGGACTGGGTCCTCGCCGTTCACGCCGGGGGTGGCGGTCCCCTCCTCGACGCCGGGGACAGTGGTGGTAGCCTCGGAAACCGGCTCGGGCAGCGGAAGCGGTCCAGCCGGCTCCGAAGGTGAGAAGAGCCTCCCGACACCCCAGATGAGCAGGATCACGGCGACGACCGCGACGGCCGCGACCAGCGCGACGCGCCAGGGGATCTGGTGGACCTCCTCGCGCCTCGGGACATCGATCTGGGGTATCGGGAACGGCAGCCTGTGTTCGGGGGCCGGCGCACGCCCCTCCATGTCGCGCCGGTACGCATCCAGCAGCGGTCCGGCGGGGATGTCCAGCGCCCGCGCGTAGCTCAGGATGTAGCCCTTCACGTAGGCGGCGGTTGGAAGCCGCTCGTACTCGCCCTTCTCGAGCGCCTCGATGAGGCGGCCGCGGATATGCGTCGCCGACTCGATATCTGGCAGTCTCTTGCCCTGGCGGCGGCGTTCGTCGCGCAGGGCGTCGCCCAGCTCGCTCATCCCGCCTCCCCAGCGTCCGACCGCTCGAAAGCCTTGATGGCCTCGAGATCTTCGACGTCGACAAGGATCTCGCGGGGCCTGCTCCCGTCAGGGGGGCCCACCACGCCCTTCGCCTCGAGCATGTCCATGATGCGACCGGCCCTCGCATAACCCACCTTGAGGCGCCTCTGAAGGAGCGAGGTCGAGCCCATCCCGGTCATGAGGACGATGTCGGCCGCCTCCCACAGCAGCGGGTCGTCGTCCTCGTCCCCGGAGTCCACCCCGCCGCCAGCGGAGGCGACCTTGAGATGAAGGATCTCCTCGTGGTACTCAGGCTCGCCCTGGGACCTGAGGTAGGCCACGACCTTCTCGATCTCGGACTCGGAGACGAAGGCGCCCTGGATTCGCTTGGGCTTGGGCCAGGCGGGTGTCGAGTAGAGCATGTCGCCGCGCCCGACGAGCTGCTCGGCGCCCGCCTGGTCGAGGATGACCCGGCTGTCTATGCCCTGCGAGACCGCGAACGCGATGCGGTTGGTGATGTTGGCCTTGATCAGTCCGGTGATGATGTCGGCGGACGGGCGCTGGGTGGCGACTATCAGGTGGATGCCAGCGGCCCTCGCGAGTTGTGCGAGCCGGCAGATGGAATCCTCCACCTCGCGGGCGGCGACCATCATCAGGTCCGCGAGCTCGTCGATGACGATCACGAGGTAGGACATCGGCTCAAGCTCCTCGTGCTCGCCTGAACGCGCCATGGCGTTGTACTGAGCGATGTTGCGCGCGCTGGCCTTCTGCAGCCGCTTGAGCCGCGACTCCATCTCCGTGACGGCCCACGCGAGCGCCGAGGCGGACTCCTTGGCCTCGGTGACGACCGGTACGTACAGGTGCGGGACCCCGTTGTACAGCGAGAGCTCGATCCGCTTGGGATCGATGAGTATCAGCCGGACCTCTGATGGCGTGGCGCGCATCAGGACGGTCATCAGGAGCGCGTTGATGCAGACGGACTTGCCGGTGCCTGTCGCGCCTGCGATGAGGAGGTGCGGCATGGTCGCCATGTCGGCTACGACCGTCTCACCGGCCACGTCCTTGCCGAGCAGCAGCGCCAGCGGACCCTCATCCGCGAGCGCGGCGGTCGCGAACGCGTCGCCGAGGGTGACGGTGGAGCGACGGTCGTTGGGCACCTCGATCCCAACGAGCGACTTGCCCGGGATAGGGGCCAGTATGCGTATGGTCGGAGCCGCGAGAGCCAACGCGAGGTCGTCGGAGAGGGAGGTGATCCGATGGACCTTGACCCCCCTTGCCAGCTGGACCTCGAACATCGTGACGGTGGGACCCGGGATCCAGCCCACGACCCTGGCGGTGATGTCGAAGGTCGCCAGCGTGGACTCGATGACGTCCGCGGTCTCGCGCAACTCCTTGTCGCTCGCCTTGTGGGTGGCCGCCGGCTCCGGGCTCACTTCGAGCAGCGACAGTGGCGGCAGGACGAAACCACCGGTGTCACGGGCGGGCGAGGGCCGCGGAGGAGTGGGCTCGGTCTTGCGCCGGGCCTCAGGGTCGGCCGCGGGCCGCCTGTCTCGCTGCCTGACCGACGCTGGTTCGGCGAACTCACCGTCGCTGATCGGTCGGGTCTTCTCGCCGGGCGCCGCCGGTCGCCGGACAGAAGCGGCGCCCGTCGGACGACTAGGCGCGAACCGGCCGGCAAGCCACTCGACCATGCCGGAGATGGACAGGCCTGTCACCACCAGCCCTGAAACCAAGGCCGCCGACAGCACCACATAGGAGATGGCAGTGCCAAACAGGGACCTCAGCGCCCAAGACACACCGGCGCCGAGGAAACCGCCGTAGGCGCGAACGGTGAAGGTGTCGAAGGTCGATGTCTCCGGAGCGGAGAGGGCGACGATCGAGACCAGCGACGCCAGGACCAGCGCCAGGCCGGCACCTACTCTAAACTCGTGGATCTCGAACGCTCTAATGAAGAAGCTGACGCCCCAGAGGGTGACGAGAACCGGAAGGACGTACGCCCCGACACCGAACCCTGACCGCAGAACGTCGGCTCCAGCCTTCGCGACCACGCCGGTGCCCTCGGACAGCACGGCGATCATCAGCGCGATGCCCAAGGCGGTAAGGGCCACTCCGTACATGTCGTTGCGGGCGTCGTCGTCGAGGGCGGGACCCCCCGCCCCCCTGGGCCCGCCGGGCTTGCGACCCGCGCTGTTCCTGGTGGTGCGTCTGGCGCCCATGTCCGTCCGAGGCCTCACGACATCAGCTGCCAGACTATCACGGCCGCGCCGAGGAGACCCGTGTACACCGAGAAGGCCCAGAACGTGTGCTCGCGCAGGAGGCGCATGAGGCCGGCGATGGCGGCGTAGCCGGTGAGCGCCGCAGCGCCGAACCCCACGACCACCGGCAGGGTGCCGGGCAGCGCGGCCTCGCCTCCGATGACGTCGAGGGACTGCTTCGCAGCCGCCAGAAGGATGATCGGGCCCGAGAGAAGGAAGGAGAAGCGCGCCGCCTGAGTGCGGTCCAGACCAAGGCCCATGCCAGCCGCCATCGTCGCTCCGGCGCGTGAGATCCCCGGCATCACCGCGATGCCCTGCGCCAAGCCGATGAGCAGAGCCCGCCGCACACCCATCCCTTCGGCGGCGTGTATCTGATGGCGCGAGAACCGGTCCGTCAGCCACAGGGTCAACGAGGTCACCAGCAGCGCCACGCCGACCGCCATGATGCCGGCGCTCTCGAAGAAGTCGTTTCCCACGAGGCCTATGACCCCTGTCGGGACGGTGGCGGCAACGACGAGCCATGCCAATCGGCGCTCCCCTGCCAGACCCGCTTCCCGCGAGAAGACCGCACGCGTCATCGAGGCCAGATCTCGGCGGAAGTAGACCACGACGGCCAGAAGGGTCGCCACGTGCAGCAACGTGTCGAAAGCCAGCCCGAATCCCGCTCCTTCGAGGTCGTACCCGCACTGCTCCAGACCCTCCTGAAGGAGCCGCAGGTGGCCTGAGGAGGATATTGGGAGGAACTCGGCGAGACCCTGCAGCACTCCAAGGACCAGGGCGAACAGCGTCTCCACTCAGACCTCCAGAACGACCGGGATGATCATCGGTCGTGTCCGGGCGGTATCCCACAGGAACTGCCTGACCGACTCTCGCACCGCCCGCTCGATCACTGCCGGGTCGGTGGCCCCCTCGCCCGACGTCCGGTCGAGGGTCTTGCTGACCCTTGCCAGCGCCCCCTCCTCGATCGTATCCCCGCCTCCGCCCACGCCGCGCATCACCAGCTCGGGAGGGGCGGCGGGCTTTCCGGTCTGTGCGTCGATCGTGACGATGATCGTCACGATGCCGTCGCGGGAGAGCAGTTGGCGGTCGCGCAGGACGGTCTGGCCGATGTCCGCTGCAGGACCGTCGACGTAGACGACACCGGAGCGGACCGACCCCTCGATGCGCCCGCCCTTCGGACCAAACTCCAGAACGGATCCGTTGTCCATGACGAAGACGTTGTCGGGGGACACCCCGACCTGCTCGGCCAGCCTCGCATGCGCCCTGAGGTGCCTCGCCTCGCCGTGGATCGGCATGAAGTTCTGGGGGCGCACGAGGTTGAGCATCATTTTGAGCTCCTCGGCGCGCGCGTGTCCGGAGACGTGCACGTGGGCGTTCTGCTTATGGAAGACGTCAACGTCGCTTTTGCACAGGCGGTTGATGACTCTACTGACGGCCATCTCATTGCCCGGGACCGGCGACGCGGCGATGACCACGGTGTCACCGGGTTCCACGAGCACCGTCTTGTGGTCGCGGTTGGCGATCCTGGCCAGGGCCGACAGCGGCTCTCCCTGACTGCCGGTACACAGCACGACGGTCTTCTCAGCCGGAAGGTCCTTGGCGTCGTAGGCGTCGACAAGGTTCTTCTCGTCGATCTCGAGGTAGCCCAGCTCGCGGGCGATCCCCGTGTTCTGGATCATGGACCGCCCCGTGACCACGACCACGCGGCCGCAATCGGCGGCGGCGTCGCAGATCTGCTGCACCCGATGGATGTGCGATGCGAAGGAGGCGACGACGATCCTGCCCTCCGCTCTGCGGAAGATATCGCGAAGCGAGTCCCCTACGCTGGTCTCAGGAGGCGTCGAGCCGGGACTCTCGGCATTGGTCGAGTCCGACATCAGAAGCATGACGCCCTGCTTGGCCGCCTTGGTCAGCGCGGCGTAGTCGGTGAACCGCCCGTCGATGGGCGTCTGGTCGAACTTGAAGTCGCCGGTGTGCAGGAGGTTCCCGGCCGGTGTCCTGATGAATAGCGCGACACCGTCCGGGATGGAGTGGTTGACCGCGATGAAGTCGATGCCGAAGGGGCCGAGGTTGACGTGCCCCGTCGCCGCGACCTCGCGGAGCTTTGGCTTTGCGATCCTGTGCTCGGCGAGTTTGGCCCGCACCAGCCCCAGCGTCAGCTTCGTGCCCAGCACGGGCACGGGCGAGCCGATCTCGCGCAGAAGGTATGGCAGTGCGCCGGTGTGGTCCTCATGCCCGTGCGTGAGGATGATGCCTCGCAGCTTGTGAGCGTTCTCGACGACGTAGTTGAAGTCCGGGAGTATCAGATCCACTCCTGGATGGTCGTCGTCGGGGAACATGAGCCCGGCGTCGACGAGGATCATGTCGTCGCCGTACTCGATGACGGTCATGTTCTTGCCTATCTCGTCGAGCCCTCCGAGGGGCACGACGCGCAGGCGCGGTTTCTTAGTCATGTGTCTCTCTCAGACGAGAAGGCCGACCCCACGCAGGACCCGCTCGAGCTCCGCGGTCTGGGCCTCGTCCGCCGGCACGAGCGGCAGCCTGACCGACCCGACCCCGAACCCAAGAAGCTCCAAGGCCTTTTTGACCATGATGGGGTTGGCGGTGATGAACAGTGCTTTCATGAGGGGAAGCAGTTCCAGATGCGACCGCAGCGCTCTTGTATGGTCACCGTCTGCCTGCGAGTACACCATCTCGCGGAAGCGTGTGCTGGCGACGTTTCCCAGAGTGGATATCACGCCGGTGCCGCCTAGCGCCATCAGCGGAAGGGTCATCTCGTCGTCGCCCGACAGGACCTCGAACCCCTCCGGAGCGCCGTTGACGATCGCGGCGATCTGGCTCACATCGCCGCTGGCTTCCTTGACCGCGACGATGTTCTCGCAGTCGTGAGCGAGGCGGAGGGTGGTCTCGGCCTGCATGTTGACGACGCAGCGGCCAGGGATGTTGTAGAGCACGACAGGCACGTCGATCGACTTCGCGATGAACCTGAAGTGGTGGTACATCCCCTCCTGAGGAGGCTTGTTGTAGTAGGGCACCACGGCCATCACGCCATCCACGCCCAAGCGGGCGACATCCTTTGCGAAAGCGACGGAGTCCGCGGTGCAGTTGTCGCCGACATTGGCGATGACGGGAGCGGAGCCCCCTACCGCTTCGAGGACCGCCCGGAACAGATCGAGCTTCTGGTCGTAGAAGACCGTCGGCGACTCGCCGGTGGTACCGCAGACCACAAGGCCGTCCGACCCCTGGTCCAGGAGCCTTCCGGCCAGCTCCTGGGCGCGCCCGAGGTCGAGTCCGCCGTCGGGGTCGAACGGCGTGACCATCGCTGTTATGAGCCTGCCGAAGCGGGGTGTCCTCATGGTCTCGTAGCCCCCTTGGGTCGTGGGGTCAAGTCTAGCGCAACGGCGCGGGTCTCTACGCCAGCCCGAAGCCTTCGTGGAGCGCTGTCACCGCCGCGGAGCGATCCTCGGACGGGATCAGGACCGAGATCGTCGCGTGGCTGTCGGCCACTTGGAGGATGCGGACGTCGATGGCCTCCAGCAACTCCGCCACCTTGGCCATCACGCCCGGGACGCCGTGCATCCCCGCACCTACAAGCGTCACCTTCGAGAGTCCGGCGCGGTGCTCGTACTCCAATCCGAGACCGTCAAGGACCGTCACTGCGGAGCGCGTCGCGTCCTCGGGCACGGAGAATCGCAGCGCTCCGCCGCTGGGGGTGAACATGTCCAGCGAGACGCCGGCCTCGGCCATCGCGCGGTACACGCTCGTCTGCGCCGCCATGTGGGCCTTCGTGCCCTCGGCTGCCGGCATCGCCACCCGGAATCTCGCTATGCCGTCGGAGTGGGTGACCGCGGTCGCGACCCCGGACGGCCTGTACGACGCGACGTCCACCACCGCCGTCCCCGGGTGCCCGGAGAAGGTGCTGCGGACGCGTATCGTCAGACCGCTCGCGAGCGCAAGCTCGGCAGCGGGGGTGTGGACGACCCTCGCCCCCGACCTTGCCATCTGGAACAGCTCGTCGGCGCCGAGCGTCTCGACAACCGCCACACCCTGGCACGAACGCGGGTCAGCCGTCATCACGCCGTCGACGTCGGTGTAGATGAGCACCTCATCGGCGCCCAGGGCGACCCCAAGGACGCATGCCGTGGTGTCGCTCCCTCCCCTGCCGAGCGTCGTCAGCGAGCCGTCCTCGGCCACCCCCTGGAAGCCGGCCACCACTGGCACCGCTCCCCCGGCCACGACCGCGAGGAGCGGCCCTGTGTGCAGCTCCGTGACCGACGCCGCCCCGTGGACGCCATCTGTGGATATCCCGGCCTCGGCGCCGGTCATCGCGCGGGCCGCGACGCCAGCGGCTCGCAACTCGTGCGCGAGGACCACGGCCGCCACCACCTCCCCCGACGCCGCCAGGAGGTCCAGCTCCCGGGCGTCGGAGGGCATGCCGTCGACGAGCCCGAGAAGCGTGTCCGTGGCATAGGGTGACCCCTTACGTCCCATCGCCGAAACCACGACGACCGGGGACGAACCCCTCTCGAGCTGTTCCCGCACGTGAGAAGCCACGGCCGCGCGACCCGCCGGGTCGGCGACCGAGGTCCCACCGAACTTCATCACTACGAGGGGCCGCGCTGTCACCGCGTGCCGTCCTCCAGCAGCGCTTCCAGTCCCACCACGAGTCCCTCGAGCGCGGCGACGCTCCTGATAGCCAGGATCACCCCGGGCATGAACGACGTCCGGTCCATGGAGTCGTGACGGATGCTGAGGGTCTGCCCCTCTCCACCGAACAGCACCTCTTGGTGCGCAACCAGTCCCGGAAGCCGCACCGAGTGTACCGGGACGCCGTGCACCATGGCGCCACGCGCACCTTCGGCGACCTCGGTCTCGCGGCCCGGCGCGGCGGGCGCATGCGCGCGAGCATCCGCGATCAGCGCAGCAGTGCGAAGAGCCGTGCCGGAGGGCGCGTCGGCCTTGCGGTCGTGATGCAACTCGATCACCTCGGCGTGCGGCAGGTGCCTAGCTGCCTCGCGCGCGAAGCGCATCATCAGAACGGCGCCAATCGCGAAGTTCGGCGCGAAGAACAGGCAAGTCCCCGGCGCCGCCCGGTCCGCCAGCGCCGCGAGCTCCTCGCCGGTCAGCCCTGTTGTGCCTACGACGCAGTCGACGCCCGCAGCAAGCGCCGTCGCGAGGTTGCCGGCGACGGAGTCGGGGTGGGTGAAGTCCACCATGACGTCGGGCGCGGTGGCGAGTATCGCCTCAGCGAGGTTGCCAGAGCAGGTGACGGAACCCCCCTGGCCGTCGGCGGCGGAGAAGCCCGGCTTCCCGACGTCGACACAGGCAACAAGCTCCATGTCGGGCTGCGCGCTGACGGCCCGGACGACCTCCCCGCCCATCTTCCCGGCAGCTCCGGTGACGATGACCCGGATCATGGTTCCTCCCGGTTCAGGGCCGCCGGGCCGTTGGGCTGGCCCGGGCGGCGGCTCATTCGCAAGTCGCAGAGAGCGACTCCTCCGTGATCGGACCGATCAGGGCAAGCGTAGCCGCACCGGTTAGCAGTTGGCCAGCCACGCGTGTGATGTCGGAGGGCTCCACCGAGTCGATACGGCTGACGATCTCGTCCAGGGACAGGATGTCTCCGTGCGTCACCTCACCCTTGCCGAGTCGCGTCATGCGGTTCCGGGTGCTCTCCATGCCAAGGACGATATGCCCCTTGATGGACTCCTTGGCCCGGTGGATCTCCTCGTCGGTCAGCCCATCGGCGGCGACGCGCGCAACCTCCTCCTGGATGAGGCGGAGGACCTCGCCGGCGTTGTCCGGGCGGGTGCCCGCGTATACCGTGAGCTGGCCGGTGTCCTCGTACAGGGTGCTGTAGGAGTACACGGCGTAGGCCAGGCCGCGCTTCTCGCGGATCTCCTGGAACAGCCGTGAGGACATGCCGCCGCCAAGAACCGTGTCGATCATGGAAAGGACGAAGCGGTCTTCGTGGCGGGCGTGCAGGCCCTTGAAGCCGTAGCAGATGTGCGCCTGCTCGGTCTCCTTGGTCACGACGGCAAGGCGCCTGGCGCCGTCCGAATCTGCGGCTGGCCTGGCGGCCCTGGGGCCGGCGGGCAATCTGAGGCGGTCGCGGACGAGCGACACGCACTCCTCGTGCGAGAGATTTCCCGCAGCGGCCACCACGGCGTTGCCGGTCACGTAGTGCCGGCTGCGATAGCCCCGGGACGCGGCGTGGTCGAAGGTGCGGACCGCCTCGGCCGTGCCCAGCACCGGACGGCCCAGAGGGTGCGCCGGCCAGAGTGCCGAGGCGAACAGCTCGTGCACACGGTCGTCGGGGGTGTCCTCGGCCCTGGCGATCTCCTCGAGGACCACCTCGCGCTCGTTGTCGCAGGCGTCGTCGGCGAGCAGCGAGGAAGACACCATGTCCGACAGCACGTCCAGCGCGACGTCCACATGCTCGTCGAGCACGCGGGCGTAGTAGCAGGTGTACTCCTTGGATGTGAACGCGTTGAGCTCAGCGCCCAGCTTGTCGAACGTCTCGGATATCTCTTGGGCGGTGCGCGTCGGCGTGCCCTTGAACGACATGTGCTCGAGGAAGTGCGACATGCCGGCCTCGGAGGGCAGCTCGTCGCGGCTTCCCACGGCGAGCCACACTCCGATGGCCACGGAGCGCATGGTCGGCATGCCCTCCGAGAGAACGGTCAGACCGTCCTCCAGGGTGGTCCGCTCGTAGAACATGCCAGGGGTCCCAGGGTCGCTCAGCGGTCGCGGCGGCGCGGCCTGCGGTCGCCCCGGTCGCGGCCACCGCCACCCTCACGCCTCTCGCGACCGGCGTCACCGCCGCCCGAAGACGGAGGAGCGACGGGCTTGTCGACGCGGTCCAGAGAGACCTTGCCGCGCTCGTCGACATCGATGATCTCGACCTCGACCTCGTCGCCGATGTTCAGGACGTCCTCGACCTTGTCGACGCGGCCCTGGGCCATGCGGGAGATGTGGAGCAGCCCGTCCTTGCCCGGTATCAGCTGCACGAACGCGCCGAAAGCCTGGACCGAAACGACCTTGCCGGCGTAACGCTCACCGATCTCGGGCTCCTTGACGATGGCCTGGATGCGGCGGAGCGCCTCCTCGCCGGCCTCGTCGCGGCTGGCGATGTAGACGGTACCGTCGTCCTCGACGTCGATGTGCGCGCCGGTCTCCTCGACCAGGCCGCGGATGATCTTGCCGCCCGGGCCGATCACGTCGCGGATCTTGTCCACCGGGATCTTGATGGTGATGATCCTCGGCGCGAAGCGCGAGAGCTCCTCGCGGGGCTCGTCGATGGCGTCGAGCATGCGCGACAGGATGAACGCACGGCCCTCGTTGGCCTGGCGCAGCGCCTTGGCGAGGATCTCGTGCGAGAGCCCGCGCGCCTTGTTGTCCATCTGCAGCGCTGTGATGCCCTCGGACGTCCCTGCCACCTTGAAGTCCATGTCGCCCAGGAAGTCCTCGAGGCCCTGGATGTCGGTGAGGATGGCGACGCGGTCGCCCTCCT
>JBBIJK010000010.1:0-3084 GCA_037445995.1 Actinomycetota bacterium
TCGGGGTCGCGAGCCTGGGTCGCGAGGTCGCGGCGCGGACGCCGCTCGCGCCGACCGGATCAGCCCCTGTACGCGTTCGTCACAGGCATTCGCCTGTCCCTGCCGAACGCCTTGGGCGTGATCCGCACCCCAAGTGGCCCCTGACGCCTCTTGTGCTCGGAAGCGTCGACCATGCGGCAGACCTGCTGGACGGTGCTGGCATCCAGCCCAGCGTCGATCATCTCCCGAACGGAGGCGTCGCCCTCGACATACGCTGCCAGGATGCGGTCGAGAACCTCGTAGTCGGGAAGGGTGTCCCGATCGGTCTGCCCCGGCCGCAGTTCGGCACTCGGCTCCTTGTCGATGCTCGCCTCCGGGATGACCGCGCCCAGGCTGTTCCTCCAGCGCGCCAGCTCGTAGACCCGCGTCTTGAAAACGTCACGGATGGGAGCGAAACCGCCAACCATGTCGCCGTAGAGTGTCGAGTAGCCCACCGAGAGCTCTGACTTGTTGCCGGTCGCGAGCACCAGCCAGCCGAACCGGTTGGACAGGCCCATGAGCAGTGTCCCCCGAACCCTCGCCTGGAGGTTCTCCTCGGCCACACCGGGCGGCCCAGTCCCGAAAGCGGGGGCGAGCGCCGTCTCCAACGCGCTCACGGCCTCTTCGACGGGTATCTCGAGCACGTCTATCCCGAGCCTGTTGGCGAGTTCGCGCGCGTCGGTGACGGAGTGGTCCGTGGAGTAGCGCGAGGGCATGATCACCCCGACCACCCCGGCCTCGCCCAGCGCGTCGACCGCCAATGCCGCCGTGAGCGCCGAGTCGATGCCTCCCGACAGGCCGAGGACCACCCGGCTGAAGCCGTTCTTCCGGACGTACCCTCCGAGCCCCGCACGCAGCGCGGCCCACACCTCCTCGGGACCCTCCGGGACCTCCTCCAGTCGTCCGGCGTCAGCCGCCCCGCCTTCCCCCACGTCGACCACGAGCAGGTCCTCCTCGAACGCCTTGGCCCTCGCGAGCACCCGGCCGTCGGGCGCGACCACGCAGGAGCGACCGTCGAAGACGAGCTCGTCCTGAGCGCCGACAAGGTTGCAGTAGGCGACGATGACGCCGTTGTCGCGAGCCCGGTCGCACAGCATCCGCTCACGCGCCGAGCCCTTGTCGGCGTGGAAGGGGGACGCCGAGATGTTGAGGAGCATCCGCGCCCCGCCACAGACGGCTTCGACCGGCAGCGAGTCGTCCCATATGTCCTCGCAGATGCCGAGTGCGGCCATTCGGTCCTCGATCTGGACCAACCCCGGATCGATTCCGGGCCGGAACCATCTCGCCTCGTCGAAGACCCCGTAGTTCGGCAGGCGGCGCTTGTGGTAGACGCGCACGACCTGACCCGACCGGCACAGCGCGGCGGCGTTGTGCAGCCCCTCGGCGGTCCGGTCGACGAAGCCGACGACCACACTGGTCTCGCATTCTGAGGCGAAGACTTTGAGGGCGTCGATGTTCTCCTCGATGAAGCTCGCCCTTGCGAGAAGATCCTCGGGCGGATAGCCCGTGAGGGTCAGTTCGGGGAGCAGCGTCACCGTGGCCCCCTGGCCCGAGGCGCGCTTGACGGCCTCGATCGCGCGCGCGGTATTGCCGTCGATGTCGCCGACGGTGACGTCGATCTGGCAAAGGGCGATGCGCACGGGACCCGGCCCCTCCTCCTTGGTGACCGTCAACGAGCGTACCACCCCGCGCCTGCGAGGCGCGACGGAGGCGGGAGCGCGCGGGGCCGGAGGCGGCTACTCCGGCGCGCGAAGATCCGCTGGCTGCAGGAAGTCCGAGTAGATGACGGTGACGCCCGAGTCCAAGTAGCGCGCGACCTTCTCAGCATCGTTGACGGTATGAACGGCCGCGACGAGACCCGCATCATTCGCCTTCTTCACCAGCCCGGGTGTCCAGCGCTCCTCCGAGATCACCAGCACCTTCACCCCGCGCGACGCGGCGAAAGCGATGGCGTCGTCGACCGTACCCTCGAGCTGATACAGGGTGTACGCGAGATTCTTGAACGGATAGGCGGCCAGCACCTCGTCGAGCATCGCCTCGTTGTAGATCTGGACGATCAGCCGATCGGCGAGGACGGTGTCCTCACCGATCGCCTCGCGGAGCCGCGTGAACGCGGTGCGGACCTCCAGGGGGTCCTTGCTCTTCGTGTCGGTGACCACCCAGACATCCGGATAGGCCCGCATGATCGCCAACAGGTCGTCTACGGTGAGGGGGGTCATCACCTCATGGATGGGAAGCGCCTTGAACTGCGCTTCGGTCATCTTGGCGTACGGGTTCTCGACCTTCTGGCCGAGAAAGTCGTACATGTACGCCATCCAATCGTGGCGAGCAACGAGACGCTCGTCCGCGCTCAGTATCAGATCGATCTCGAACACCCGGTAACCGGCGTCATAGTTGGCCTGAAACGCCTCCAGTGAGTTCGTCACGCGCTCTCCGGAGATGCCCCCCAAGCCGTGCGCTACAAGCGTGGGCTCCAAGGACCATGAATACGGCTCAGGTCGAGCGTCCCGATACTCGGGGTTAGGCGCCAATGCGGCGACCGGATCAGGCCGGGGTTCGGCGGCTGGCTTCATCGGACCGCACCCTGCGGGCAGTGAGATCAACAGCGCCACCACAACGATCAAGACCGCTCGGCCCTCAGATCGACTCATCCGCGCACCCCTCCCAAGCCAGCTCGGGCACCATTCGTCCCGCGACGAGCATGTCGGCGATCCGGGCCCCGGCCCGACCGTCCCCGTACAGGTCGCGCGGCGCGCTGCGTCCAGCTTCCAGCGCCGCCGCGACTCCCGCGACGAGGCCCTCGCGGGTGACGCCTCCCATGAACGCCGCGCCCGCCTCGACGCCCTCGGGTCGCTCCGTGACCTCGCGAAGCACGACCAGCGGGGTTCCGAGCGAGGCCGCCTCCTCCTGTATGCCTCCCGAGTCGGTCAGCACGACGTCGGCCGCGGAGAGCAGCCGAACGAACGGGACGTAGGTCATCGGCCGCAGGAGTCTGATCCGGTCGGCGTGGCCGAGTGTCTCGCCGGCCCTTGCCTGCAGCGCCGGGTTCGGATGCATGACGAAGTC